>DAOUIF010000001.1:0-186141 GCA_034423575.1 Dehalococcoidia bacterium
CTCTTCCAGGTCGTGGGCGTCCAGGGCGACGACTTCGCCCGCGCCGGAGTTGGTGATGAAGATGTGTCCGGGAGCGGTGGCGATGTGGGGCCGGGCCCAGAAGCCGGGATCGATCTCACCGATCAGGACGTCGGATGAAGAGGCCAGCAGGTGAAGGTCGTGGGCCTCATACAGGCGGACCTCGCCGTCGCTCATGACCACCACCAGGAGCTCGCCGTCGTGGCTGAGGGCCACTTGGATGGGTCGCAGGTCCTCGGTGGACGGGATGAGCTGCTCCATTGAGCCTTCTTCGGGCTCGACGACGTACAGGCCCACGGCGGAGCCCAGGGCGAAGAAGTGGTCGAGACCGTAGTAGCCCCACACCGAGGTGAGGCGGAAGTCGTCGGGCGAGCCGGCCGGAGCCGGGATGAAAGCATCATGGTAATGGCCGTCGTGGGCTTCCACCATCAACACGCCGCCGGTGCAGCCGAAGACGGCCATGTGTCCGTTGCCCGCGTCACCGTGGAGATCGGGGCAGCCCTCGGCACGGTGCAGCGAGTGGCCGTGCAGGTCCCAGATCTCGGCGCCGATGGGCAGGCGATAGTCGCTGGGGCTCTGGGCGAAGTCGGGGTGCTGGATGGTGACGGCGAAGAGGTCGTCCTCCAGGGGGATGGCGGCGCCGTGATGGGGGCCGGCGTTGAGGACTGTGGGCTGGTAGGAGGCTCCCTCCTCTTCCAGTTCGTGTTCGTTGAGCAGGACGATGTCGCCCGAACCGTCGTAGTAGATCGTGGCCCATTCGCCGCCGACGTACATGTGGACGGGGCGATCACCCATGAGGTCGATGCCGACGAGGCTGACGTCGCGTTCCACCATGTCGAAGTGGTCGCCGTGGGCCTCCAGGTACAGGCCGCCGTCGATGATGTTGACGGCGTTGGCGTCGCTGGAAACGGCGACGGCGAAGCGACCGCTCTTGGTGGAGTAGATGCGGCCGGCGCGGGAACCCAGGTCGAACTCATTCTGGTGGACGTGACCGGTTTCCAGGTCGACGACCGAGAGGTCACCGGTTTCGCCGTCGCCGATCAGGAGGCGACCGGCCAGCTCGATCTCCTCGTGTTCTCCGTGGTGATCATGGTCATGGTGGTCGCCTTCCGGGCAGGGCAGTTCCACCAGCTCCTGGGCCTCCAGGCCTTCCGACGCGACCACGCTGACGGTGTCGGCGGAGGCGGCGTTGTCGAGCAGATCCTCCACTTGGGATGACAGGCCGTGGCCGTTGCTGACGAGAAGCTCGGCTTCCGCGATGCGCACGCTGTCTGCGGGAGTGCTCTGCCAGGTGTGGACGTCAATACCCGGTCTGACCAGAGGGTGCACCTGCACCAGATCGCCACCCACCTGTCGCACCAGGTCCGCGAGCACGACGTTGCCGGTCACCACTTTCACAGGATCGGTTTGCGCGGGCTCGTTTGCTGGCGCCGAGGGTGCTGCCGAGGCAGCCGAAGCGGCGGGAGCCGCAGTCGGCTGGGACGATGAGGTGGCGGCAGCGGGGGCGGAACCTGCGGCGGACGGATCGCCGGACGGAGGGAGGTCCGGTTCTTCGCCCCCGCAGGCCGTCAGCAGCAGCGCAATTGCCGCCAGCGCGATGAGAAGCGCCAGGGCCGGCCGCAGCGGAAAGGTCTTGACGAGGAATAGGCGTGATTGAAAAGGTGGGTTCATCGGTTTGCTCCGTAGACGTGGGGTCGGGCTAGCACGCCAATCAGTGGGACATATCAACGACACGGCCCGTGATATGGCGTATCATTTAATGGCTATTGTCGATAGCAAGTATCAACAACGGCATGTTAAAGATATGAAGTATCACTAACAGCGGGCAAAA
This sequence comes from Dehalococcoidia bacterium, assembly GCA_034423575.1. Lineage (GTDB taxonomy): Bacteria > Chloroflexota > Dehalococcoidia > Lucifugimonadales > UBA3495 > Bin87. The sequence goes on from DAOUIF010000001.1 coordinate 1,850, forward strand.
ATAAAGGGCCGAGGGTCAGTCCTCAGCGCATTCGCCGCATCGGCCGTACACTTCCAGCCAATGCCCGCTCATTCGGAATCCTGCAGCTTTGGCCGCCTCCTGAAGCATGTCCTCCACATCACATCCCTCCAGGTCCGCTGATGCACCGCAAACGGCGCAAAGCAGGTGATGATGGTGCCCTTGGTGGCTTAGCTGATAGCGCAGTTCCCGGTCTTCGAGCAAAACCCGGCACACCTGATCGGTTTCCACCAGGAGACGCAGACCCCGGTATACGGTGGCGCGGCCTACGCAGGGCAATGCCGCGCACAACTCCTCTGCGGTAAAGGGGCGTCCCTGAGCAGCGACGGCGCTGATAACGAGCCGGCGGGGCTCAGTGTCCCGGTATCCCCGGTCGCTCAGTTGGGCGACGATGTCGTCTACTACCGCGGCGGAGCGAGGCCGAGGGTGCTCGTGTCCAGAATGCCTGGGTGTGGTCGTGACCATAATGATACTCCGTCTCGGATGCTAGCACCACGATTCCGGGCGTGTCAACACCAAACTGTATCATGAGACGAGTCCCAGCGCTTGGCTGCGCCCGTGCGGGACGACAAGCTGTAGCGACCGTTTTCGAACGCGGGTTTGGGCCCCAGCAGCGCGCAGGCGATGGCAAATGCTGGCGCGGAGTGGTGGGGGTGGTGGCAGGCGCGACCACATCGGCAAAAACGGGCGGACGCAGTGCCCGGAACGGGCCCATAGCGACTGGGATGCTTATATGGGTGGACGTGAACACCATGAATCTGTCCGATAGGATGGAAACCGGAACTAAGCAGGTTTTGATGATGTGACGGTCCGAGGACGAGAAATGCCGGCCCGGGATGTGAACACGCGGGGGCAGGGAATGGGGCGCTATCGGGCGACCTTGACGCTCGCGCGTTGCCGGGCGTATATTCTGACCATCATCTCTTGGGGAGACTGCTATGCCTATCTATGAATACGCCTGCACGACCTGCGGCTACAAGTTCGAAAAGTTGCAGCCCATGTCGGCCACCGGCGCCGACTGCCCCCACTGCGAGGCGCCGGCCAAGCGCGCCATCTCGGTTTTCGCGGCGGTGAGCAAGGGCGACAGTTTCGCCGGCGACATGGCCGACCTCGGAGGTTCGCCGATGCCCGCTCCGGTGGGCGGCGGACACTCACACGGGGGATTCTGCGGCTGCGGCCACTAATCCACAAACCAGCCACGGAATTGAGGGCGGGTTTCAAACCCGCCCTCGTTCATTTGTGCCAGTGGCTTAGGGTTCAGTCGGCAGCCACGGTGAGGCGCTGGATTTCGGCTGCGGCCTCGTCGGCGGTATCGGCCCACGCCGCCCGCGCCTGCGCCAAGAGCTGGCGTGAGGCGTCGGGGTTGCCCTGAACCGCTTCGGCCTCCAGCCGGCCCATCCAGTAGGTGTCGCGCACCGATGAGCGCCGGGACAGCCTCTCATCGAGCATGGCCTTGGCATCGTCGTAGCGGCCGGCGCGGATGTAGGTTTCCAGGAGGGTGTCCTCGAACACCTCGCGTTGGGCGTGGCTGCCGCCGATGCGGGCCAACATGGGATAGGTGGGACCCATAAGGTCGGCGGCCTCGTCGTAGTCTCCGGACGCAAACGCTGCCGCGCCCAAAGCGATGGGCAGGACCATCTCGCGGGACAGGTCGTCGCCATTCTCGCCCTGGGCCTTTACCCGATCCACGAATTTCTGCGTAGACTCCGCGTCCCCCGCGCCGGCGAAGGCCAGCGCGGCGTGGCAGTCGCGGAAAGCCGGTCCCGGGGTTTCGGCAGCCGGCAGAGCCATGTCGCGCACTTCGTCCCAGGGTTTACCCGGCTCTTCGCCGGAATAGATCTGCAAGCGCCACATCAACGAGGCCGCGTCCTGCAGGTTCGCCAGGTTCCGGGCCTGCACGCCGGGCCTGATGTGGGTTTCGTAGAGGTCCAGGGCCTGGGCGTACTTGCCCTGCGCCAGTTCGAAGAGGGCCAGGTGCCACGAAAGGTGCGTGTTGTACGAGGCACGCCGGTCCCACCCGTCCAGCCAGTCGCCGAGCCACCGGCCGCCGTTGGCCGCGTCACCCTGCTCGAAGTAGGAGTGGGTTACGGAGTGGCTGGCGACCGCGTTCTGCGGGTTGCCCTCCAGCGAGCGAGTGGCCAAGTCCATGGCTTTTTCCGGCTGGTTGGTCTCGTGGTGCGCAAAGGCGTACTGGCCCAGGAAGGCCCAGTCGTCGCCGTTGGCCGGCGCCACCTTGCGCATCATCGCCATGAGATGGTTGGGGAAATCCGGAACGCCGGAACCGAAGCAGCCCAGCATGTACAGGCGCTGGGCGACGCGCATGGCGAGGGTGTCGGTGGGAAACTCGTCCAGGTGCTCGTGGACCAGCCCGATGGCCTCGGTGCCTTTGCCGTGGGTGAAGGAGTGCACGATCCGGGCGATCTGCTGCTCTTCCCGTGAGCATCCAGCGGACAGTTCCACCGCCTTTTCCGCAGCGGCCCGAGCGGCTGAAACGTTGGTCTGCAAGTGCAGGACGTACGCCTGGACGACGTGGGCCATGGCGAACCCTTCGTCGGCATCGATGGCGGCTTGGAGCTTGGCGTCCGGCCCATAGTTCTGCGACAGGACCAGGTCCAGGCCTTCCTGGTAGAGATCAGCGGCCGCAGGAGAATTGGTGGTAAGCGTCAAACCGTTCCGGTTCTTCAGCATCGCGCACATTATCAGCCCTCCCGATGGGAATTATTCGCGCCAAGATTACCACAGTTGACGGGTTTATACCGCCCCCTGCTCTTCCAGGTCGGCCAGTTGTTCGGGGGACAAACCACCCAGCGTGCAGAGGATTTCGGCGTTGTGCTGGCCCAGTTTTGGCGGGGTCCCGGCGTCCGGCTGGCGGCACGAGGTGAGTTGTATGGGCGTTGCCAGGGACCGGAAAGTACCACCCAGCGTGTCGCCGGTGTCGACGTACATCCCCCTGGCGTCCAGCTGAGGGCAGTCGGCGAGATCGGCGACACTCTGGGCAACACCCATTGAGAAGCCCAGCTCAGTGAGCCGCCCGGCCACCTCCCACTTGGGGCGCTGGGAAGACCATTCCTCGATGGCGGGGATCATCTCATCAAAGACGAAATCGGCGTCGGGAAATTGCTGCAGGTAACGCTCGTCTACCTCCGGCAGATCGGTGCGGCCGATGAGCTCCCAGAGGCCGGCCAGACGTTGCGGGGTACGCACGCCGGCCATGACCACGTGACCATCGGACGCCCGCAGGGCGAGTCCTGGCGATAGCGACGCCTGCCGAGTGCGTCCCGGCGTGGCGCCGGTGGCCTGGTAGGAGTTCATGTTGCTGATCACGTGAGAGGCCATGCACTCGTACATTGCAATGTCCACGTGCTGACCGAAGCCGGTCTGACGGCGTGTCTCCAGGGCCAGCACGATGCCCAGCGCGGCCCACACGCCGGGGACCGAATCCCCGATATTGTCGCCCACCGCCTGGGGAGTTCCGCCGGGCTCGCCGGTGAGGTCCATCCACCCGGACATCGCCTGGATGGCGAGGTTGTTGGCTGGCCAGTCGGAATAAGGTCCGCGGGCTCCCTCGGCGTCGCCGTAGCCAGTGATCTCGGCGTAGATCAGGCGGGGGTTGATCTCACGCAGCCGCTCGTAGGAAAAGCCCAGCCTCCGGAAGGCGCCGGGTCCCCAGTTGTCCAGCAACACATCCGAGTTGATGACCAGGCTCTCAAAGGCGGCCTTACACAGGGTGTTGCGCAGGTCGAGGGTGACCGACTTCTTGTTGCGGTTGACGCCCAGGAAACGGCTGCTGATTTGTCCTGTCCGGTCATCGCCGATGAAGGGTCCGCGTCCGCGGGCGAGGTCGCCCGTGCGGGGCCGCTCGATCTTGATCACCTCGGCGCCCATGTCGGCGAGGATCAGGGAGCAGAACGGGCCGGCGACGATGTGCGTAGCGTCGAGGACGCGGATGCCTTCCAGGGGGAGGGGGAAATCGCCCGGCTTTGAATTAGAAGACCGCCCCATACCATGAACCTCTCGCCATTGCCGTGTCGCTAATCATTCCCACTCAGGATCCGTTTGTAGATTTCAATATGCTCATGGTGCCAATCGGCCATTTTCGCCCAATTGGCTCGATCTTGCGGATTGGTACGCATCCATTCCGCGCAATCATAGATTGGTTCATCTTCTGGCCAATGCGGGAACTGGTTGCGGAAACCAGGTTCGTACATCGAAATGCGCTGGCGAGCCCCATCACTACTCTCTTGCCGACGTCCCCTCAAAAATAGCCCGATCTTATCGCGCACCAATGCTAGAGAGATATTTAGGTCGGCCGCTTCGACATACACCCATTGGTTGGATGTTCCACCGACGGGGACGTAATCTTCTGGGTACTTGCGATTATAGTATTCCCAGTAGTCTTTGCGGAACTGACCTCGTTCGCTCAAGCCTGTGTTTTTGCGCACCTCCGCAATACGTTCTATCCAGCCATCGGGGCTTGATTGCAATTCAAACCTTGGTACGAACGGAGAGTCGGCGATTTGGAGGACTTCTACACGGACTGCCAAGAATGCGACGTGTTCCGGCGTGTTGTCATTGAGCCAGCGGATGGCCGACATGTGAGCATCGTGAAATCTCTCGGCAATCCAGACCACTATCTGCGCGTCTAGGCCAACCAAGTACGTCAAGGCTTTGCCCAAGTGATCGTGGTCAGACCGCCCGAATTGGTTCTCGATCACTACGCTACGGCCGTCAATGGTTGACGCAAGAATGTCCGCCGAAAATCTTCAACAGGTACTTCCGTGTCTCTGGCTTCCAAACCAATGCCTACAACCTCTGCCAACCGATCGAGATGATCGAATAACCAAGGAGTGAAGCACCTTGCTTCGTCAGGCCAAACTTGGCCCAATGCAATCGTCTTCAACTCGCTGAACTCCATAGCCGCACTCCGCTCAGATATTTCCCGTGCGTTGCTGTCGTCAATTGCATTGCCCGACGACTTTACCGCGCAGCAGTCAATCTGACGATACCTGGGTACTCCAAAAATGTCATCCGGTTAAACCACGAAGAAAGGCTCGTCAAACCCATTCTGCCAGCGACCGCAGCGCCGCGCGGGCGCCCTGTCGCATGGGTTCGAAGTGGCTGAAGCAGAGCACCTCAAAGTCCAACTCGGCCAGCTTGCGCACCGACTCCTTGGCTGCCTCCATGTCGCTGGAGAACCAGCGGGAAGGGAGGGTGAGTCGGCCCTGGTAGCGTTGCAGGGCGTCGGCTACCAGCAGCACTCCTTCGTTGGGGAGGTGCAGGCTGATGCTGCCGGGGGTGTGTCCTGGGGTGTGGATCACCGTGGCGCCGCCCAGGAGGGGCAGGACGTCCCCTTCGTTCAGGCGGGTGGCCACCGGCACGGGTGACGGAGTCATCCAGGTCAGCAGCGGCCACATGAACGGACGGAGCCACCTGGGCTTGACCGGGTTGGGTAACTTGCGGCCGGCCTCTCCTGCCAGGTAGGGGGCTTCGACGCCGTGGGCGGCCAGCGGCGCTCCGGTTTCCTCAATCAGGCCGGCCATGCCGCCCACGTGGTCCGGATGGTAGTGGGTGGAGATGAGCTGGCGAACCGATCCTGGTCCGTAGCCTAGCCGGCGCAGATATTCAATAATCCGTCGGTGATGGTAGAGTCGCCAACCGGCGTCAATAATCGTTACGTTTTCCCCACCCGTTTCCGCGTCGGGTGTGATGACCAGGAAAGCGCTGGTGGTGATCAATCCGCGCTGGTGGAGGCCGGGCATGATCTCGCCGACCCGCGCGCGGGGGCCAGGGATACCGGGTGGCCGGTAGATGGACGGGTCCGGAAGGGGCCATTCCATGGGTGCAGTCCATACATCCACAGCCTCTGTTGGCGCGGGTCCGCCAACTGGCCGGGGCGGTAGCCAGGCGCTTATTCGCGTAAGTCAACGACCCGCCGCGCCTTGAACTGGGTACGCTCGAATTCTCCCTCAGGTTTCAACTCGACGGAGACTCCTACGCCCAGGGCACGTCGGAGGGTGTCGCGCACCTGATCCCGCAGCGTGATCAAAGCGTCCGGGTTGCTTTCACCCAATGATGCCCACACCCCGGAGGACACCTCGGTCTGGACCGTCAAGCGATCGAGGTAGCCGCGCTCTCGTTCCACCACCAAGCGGAATTCGCCGCCAAACTCGTCCAGACCTCGGAGCACGTCCTCGATGCGAGAAGGGAACACGTTCTGGCCACGTATGATGAGCATATCGTCGGCGCGGCCATAGATGCCCTGGGTCAGTGTTGGGTAGGTGCGCCCGCAGGGGCAGTCCACCATCTCCCACTGGGCGATGTCGCCGGACCAGTAGCGGATCATCGGCTGGGACTCGCGCTCCAGGTGAGTGTACACGGGGACGCCTTCGTCGCCTATGGCGACGGGCTCGCGGGTGTCGGGGTCCACCAGTTGGGTGTACACGATGTCCTGCCAGAGGTGCATGCCGCGCTGGAGATACCGGCAACCGCCGTTGGTCATCCACGGGGTCATTTCGGCCATGCTGCCCTGGTCGACCACGTAGCAGCCGAAGGCGTCCTCGATGGCCTGGCGGGTGGCTGGAACGCTGGCTCCGGGCTCGCCGCTGAAGAACATAAGCCGAAAGGCGAAGTCGGTGCGTGGGTCCACGCCCATTTCGCGGGCCGTTTCCGCTAGGTACAGCGCGTAGGACGGTGTGGCGTAGAGGGCGGCAGGTCGGACCATCTCCGCCCATTCCACGGCCCGCTCGGTCTGGCCGGGAGCGCCGGCGCCGAAGGGGAAGCAGGTTGCGCCCAGTCGCTCGGCGCCCACCAGGGCGCCCCAGCTTCCCACGTATAGGCTGAACACCGCCGCAACCATCACCGTGTCTCCGGGGCGAACGCCGGCTGCCCACAGGATGCGCGCGTGAGCTTCGCCGATCCGACCCCAGTCGGCGCGGCTGATGCCGAACACGGTGGGCCGGCCGGTGGTGCCGGATGTCCCGTGGATGCGGTATACCTGATCCGGCGAAACGCAGAGGAAACGTCCGTACGGCGGGTGCGCTTCCTGCTCTACCCTAACCTCCTCCTTGGTGAGGATGGGCAGGCGAGCGAACTCTTCCAGGCTGCGGAGGTTCGTCGGATCCACGGGCGCGCCTTTCCAGAACTCGCGGTAGAAACCGGAATTCTCCCACGCATACCGGACTTGGCCGCGCAGTTTCTCGAGGATCACCCGGTCACGATCGGCGGGCTCCATGGTCTCCAGGGCGGCGTCCCAATGCTCCGCGTCGTGGTTAGGGACGTAGGCAGGATCGTATTTGGGGGGCCAGTTCATTGCGAGGCTTGCGACAGACCGGCGCGGATGAAATCCACCATCTCGGCCGTAAAGGTACCGACGGGGAAAACACCGTCGACTCCCAATTGCTTCAGTGGTTGCACGTCGCCGTCGGGAATGGTTCCGCCGACCAGGAGCATCACGTTGTCTTCGGCACCGACGCCCCGCAACCCGTGACTCTGCAACGCGTCAACCATGCGGGGCATGAGGCGCATGTGCGCGCCCGACAGGATGCTGATGCCGACGACATCCACGTCCTCCTGGGCCGCCGCCGCGGCCACCTGGTCGGCGGTGACGCGCATGCCGAGGTAGACCACCTCCATGCCTGCATCCCGCAGCGCCCGGGCGATGACCTTGACGCCGCGGTCGTGGCCGTCCAGACCGAGCTTGGCCAGGAGGACGCGGGGCGGAGTCGTCCCAGACTGCATCAGACGGTTTCGGGTCGGGAAATTATCCATTCCCCTGCGTTCGTTTCTGACAGGGCCAGTCCCCGGTTGACCACTAGGTTCTTCAGGGACTCCATCGCCGGCGCCTTCCGATAAACCAGGCGCAGGCCATCGTCGCCGGTTTCAGCGATTATCTCATTGAAAATCAGCAGGGCCTCGTCAAAAAAGGACACTCCTATGCGAAGGATGCCATCGGTATTCAGAGTGATTTCGCCTTCACCCGCGGCAGCCTGCATCGCCGAAGCTACAACCCGCGCCGCCGGGCGCGTGATGAGCACCGGTTTGCCCGATTGCACTGACAAGTTGACCGTCGTCATCGTCGTCACTCATGCGAAATGGTGGATCCGGGGCGGATGGCCCGTTTCAGGCTTGTCAGCCAAAGTCACCAGTCACCTGCCATCCGTCGACCCGTTGCCCAATATACGGTGCACCACTCCAGATATAAGCAAAGTCATGAAGCCGATTATCGCTACCAGATGAGGACCTTCGTCAGTACCGATGCTGACAATCACAGCCGCAATCAGGATCGCCGGTACACCCAGGCACATTGTGCCCAGGTCGCTGAAAATCCTTCTCATCGGTAGCGCAATTTGGCAGCAATGAAGGCAAAGAGGAATATTACGGACAGGCCGGCGCCGACGTAGGCCAGAGGCAACAGTTCGCCAATCAAATACCGCTCCGTGCTGAAGACGCTGAGTCCCAGCCAAACCCCGGTCAGCATGGCCCAACTGAGCCCGAAAAATGCGGTGAAATACGGTATAGCGAAGACAAAGAGCGGGCTTTTCATCTCATTCTCCTTGCCGAGCAATGCCCTGCCACACCAACACTATACCGCACATCGGTCTTCCCAGACTAAAACACCCCCGGGTCCACGTACTCGCCCCATTCGTCGCGCAGTGCGCCCATGATCTCGCCTTCGGTGACGCCGGCGGCGACGGCGGTGAGGATCTGGGGCACCAGATTGCCGCCGCCCCGGGCGGTTTTCACGATGTCCCGCAGGGCGGCCGCGGCGTCGGTTTCGCTGCGGCCCTGGCGCACGGTGGCGAGGCGCTCGACCTGGCGCTCCTCCTCGGCGTAGTCGAACTCGAAAAGCTCCAACGACCCGGCGTTGGTGGCATCGTCGCTGTATTCATCGTTGACGCCGACGATGGTGTAGTCGCCCGATTCGACCCGCTGCTGGTAGCGGTAGGACGCCTGGGCGATCTCGCTCTCGATGTAGCCGTTGCCGATGGCTTCCAGCATACCGTCGAGCATGCTGCCGTTGCCCATGTCGTCGATGCGCTGGATGTAGGCCGTGGCGGCGTCTTCCAGCTGGTTGGTCAGGGTTTCGAGGTAGGCCGAGCCGCCCAGCGGGTCCGGCGTGGCGGCGACGCCCGATTCGTGGGCGAGGATCATCTGCGTGGCCAGCGAGATGCGCATGGCCTCCTCGGAGGGTATGTCGTAAGCCTCGTCGTAGCCGCTGACGTGGAGGGACTGGGTGCCGCCCAGCACTGCCGCGAGGGCCTGTAGGCCGCCCCGCAGGATGTTGTTCAGCGGGTCCTGGCGCACCAACGTGGAGCCCAGGGTCTGGGTATGGAACCGCATCCGCATCGACTCGGGCCGGGTTGCTCCGTAGCGGTCGCGCATGAGCCGGGCCCACATGCGGCGGGCGGCGCGGAACTTGGCGATCTCCTCAAAGAAATCGTTGTGCACGCCGAAAAAGTGGGACAGGCGGGATGCGAACTCATCCACCGCCAGGCCGCGCCGCATGGCGGACTCCACATAGGCCATGCCCTGGGCGACCGTGAACGCCAGTTCCTGCACGGCGTCGGAGCCGGCTTCGCGGGTGTGGTAGCCGCTGATGGAGATCGTGTACCAGTTGGGTACGTGTTTCGTGCAGAACTCCACCACGTCCGTGGTCAGCCGGAGCGCCGGCGCCGGCGGGAGGGCGAAGGTCTTCTGGCCGTGGAACTCCTTCAGCGAGTCGTTCTGCACCGTTCCGCGCAGTGCTGCCCACGGCGTCCCCCGGCGCTCCGCGTTGTGCAGGAACATGGCCAGCAGACGATGGCCGGGTGGTTGATGGTCAACGAGACGCTGGCCTGGTCAAGCGGGATTCCGTCGAAAAGCTCGCCCATGTCGGCGGCGGTATCGATGGCAACGCCCAGGCGTCCCACCTCGCCCTCGGCCAGCTCGTGGTCGGAGTCGTATCCCGTGAGGGTGGGATGATCGAAGTCGGTGCTGAGACCGGTCTGGCCGTGGGCCAGCAGGAAGCGGTAGCGCTCGTTGGTAGCCCGGGCCGTGCCAAAGCCGGCGATCTGGCGGCGGGTCCACAGCCGCCCCCGGTACATCGTGGGATAGGCGCCGCGGGTGAAGGGAAACTCGCCCGGGTTGCCGAGGTCGGCGGCGGGATCGAATCCGCTGTTGCGCAAGCCGGCTGGCGTGTAGAGCGGGTCGACGGGGAGGCCAGAGAGGGTGCGGGGGGAAGGGTTGTCGCTGGAACTCATCGATCACACACTGTCCGTTCGAGTGTTCAGGTTGGAGGTGTTAGTATCGCCAAGCGAGACGCCGTGATTTGTCACCCTGCGATCGTCTCCAGGGCGCGCGCAAGATGATCACCCAAACTGGGACGGTCTACGTTCCATGATGGCGATGTTATCTGGCATACTCGCCAGCCATCTGCGGATGGTGGCCTCATCCTCGGCGCCGATGCCGCGTCGCTCGACGTAGCCGACGACGGCCCTCTCCAACTCCGCTTTCGTAACCGGAGTCACCGCATGAGGGGGCAGCATATCAGCGCAAATCTCGTTGACCTCGCGGCTGTGGGTGAAGCCAAACACCACGTCTTCGCTTTCACGATGAGGCCACAGGTGCTCGTAACTGATTACGTCGACCAGAGCCCACGTGACATCTCGCTGAGTCATGCTCGCTCCTCCTGTTCCACAAATCGCCACTTGCGGTTCTCAAGGACTATCAGGCCCTGACGCTTCAATTGTTGCTGGGCGTTGCGGATGTCGTGCTTCCATCGTTTTCCGAAAGACTGGCCGCTAATCACCCGGTCGACCTCATCGTCGCACAGTTCTGGTTTGAGATCGCGGACCAGTGCATTGATTTCACTGGTGGGTAGCGGGCCGTGTCTCGCCAAAACATAGCGCACTGCTTCTGAGAATTGTCCCGTTATCGAACCTTTAGGGTCAGTCGCAAATTCGGGAGGGGCCACACGCAAGCCGATCAATTTTTCGTTGATGCCATTCAGGACGTCATCATATTGAGCGGTTGTACCAGAGCGGTTGATCCTGGCGATCCGCGCCTTTATCTCCTGTGCCTGCTGCGCCAGCCCGTCCAACTCAGACAATTGAGAATTGGAAACCGCGACGCCCATGCCCCCGTATTCCGTGAGGTCATTGGCTATTTCATCGACCGCACGAGCCTCGGTAATCTTTACGCCCAGTTCAAAGTTTCGTATCAACCCGCCATCGGTCAGGTTCGCCGATGTGACGATCGCCGTGTGCCTATCGGCAACGTAGGCTTTGGCGTGCGGGTGCAGCAAGTGGCGAACCGAAGTTCCTGGCACACGCTCGCAGAACCACAGCAACGCTCCGCAGTCCACCAAGCCGTCCGCGAGGCTGACGCTCGCCAGGCTCGTCAGCAGGTCGACTCGCACGGATTGGCGCGATTGCAGTTTGCGAGCCAACCGTTCCAACGGCCGCCGGCGGATGAACGGTGCGGCGATGATCGCCGACTCCTGAATCGACCAGGCGAACTCGTCGAACGTGGATGCCCACGGGGATTTGATGCTCTGCATACGACGTTCCTCAGCCATCGTGACAGGGGCATTATTGAGCTAACGCAATCTGCGGCGCAAGCTGCCGACATCACCTTACGAGATCGTGCGCTATCTGGAAGTGGATTATCACTGGCAGACATGGAAACGGCTGCCGCACTGGAAACAGCGGGCAGCCGTTCGTTGATGGGTGGGGCATATTAGTCTGATGCGGCGGCTGGCGACGGCAGAGGGTCGGCCATTAGGTACTCCATGGGCAGGCCGGAGTGCTCATGCAAAACCTGGGCGACTTCCGCGGTGATCGCCATCTGCTCTGCCATCATCGCGTCCAGCCGGTGGCTTCCCCCGGCCAGCGTCTCCATACGTTCACGAGACACCATCTGCTGGTCAATCAGAAATTCGATGAATGAGCTGGGGTCCGGGTCTTCCATCGGGTAGTGCTCCGCTTCATAGATCTCTACCAGCGTGGATATCCGGTCGAGTTCATCCCCTTCCGGGGTATTCAACTCGGCGTCGAGCAACTCGGAAATCCGGGCCAGCGCCGCATCGTATTCTGCTTCATTCTGAACTTGGACAATCTCTGACATGGTTAGACCTCTGTGGCGTCGATAGCATCGTATTCCGCGTGAGTGCCAATAAATCGAATGTACACCATTCGGTAGGCGTAGTTTACCTTTACCTCTAGCCGGTAGGTGTTGCCCTTGACGTTGAATACCACGCGGTTGCCGGCAATAATGTTGGCGCTGGGATATCTTTCTCGGATGTGGCGCGGCGCCTCCCAATCCGCTTGCTCGGCCGCCTTATACCAGTCAAGCAATGGCCTCCTGGCGTCGGGGTGCCGTTCCCAATACTCGCGCAATGTCCTCTTGGTGATGATCCGCATGGCCTTCTCGAGTTATAGACCATTATAGCGGTTGCCGTTGATGGCAGTGCCGCCCGCCTTTGGCGACGCGATGCCGATGGTAGAATGAAACTGTAACTCGCCGTTCATGTCCGTTGGTTGGAGCGAAGGCTATGAACCACGTAAAGACGTTCTTCCTCCTGATGGTCCTCACCGGGCTTCTGCTGCTTATAGGCGGCGCCCTGGGTGGACAGGCTGGGATCGTAATCGCGCTGGTGTTCGCATTGGCGATGAACTTCGGGGCCTATTGGTTCAGCGACAAGATCGCGCTCAGCATGGCGCACGCCCGGCCGATCACCGCCGACGAAGACCCCCAGCTATACCAGCTGGTGGCCGAGCAGGCGCGCTTGGCCAACATGCCGATGCCCAAGGTGTACGAGATCGACGACCCGTCTCCCAACGCCTTCGCCACCGGCCGCAATCCGCAGAACGCCGCCGTGGCCGTTACCACCGGCATCCGCCAGATCCTCACGCGCGAGGAGTTGGCCGGCGTCATGGCCCACGAGATGGCCCACGTGGGCAACCGGGACACGCTGATCATGACCGTGGTCGCCACCATCGCCGGCGCGATCACGATGCTGGCGTTCATGGCGCAGTTTGCCGCTATCTTCAGCAGCTTCGGCGGCCACAGCGACGATGACGAGGGTGGCGGGGGCAACTTCCTTACTTTGATGATAATCGCCATCATCATGCCCATCGCGGCCACCATCATCCGCATGGCGATCTCGCGGGCCCGCGAGTTCCAGGCGGATCAGACGGGGGCGCACAACTGCGGTAATCCCGAGGCCCTGGCCCGCGCGTTGGAAAAGCTGGAAATGGGCAGCGAGATCCGGCCCATGAAGGTGAACGAGGCGGCATCCCACCTTTTCATCGTGAATCCGCTCAGCGGCCGCTCCATGGCTCGGCTGTTTTCCACGCATCCTCCCATCGAGGAACGGGTCCGCCGCCTGCGGGAGATGAACGTGCGCCCGAATTACGGTTCCATCGACAGCCCGAACTACGACCTGCCAGACAGCAACGATCGGCCCAACTTCTGAGGTCGGGTGGCTCGGTGATAGGCTGCCTCTGATTGGGGTCCGTCCCGACTGAAATGGGACTGCCGGCGCGGTAACACGCGCCGGTTGTGCTATCATTCGGCCGGCGGCGAGTTGCCGCGTGTCTGGCATCCCACGTTACGCTTTTTGCGCAGTTGAGGAGGTAATCATGGCCGGAAACTACACCATCAGCGTCGGTACCATAGGCGGCGGCCTCTCCGTGAGCCCCGACGGCGGCGAATCCTGGAACCGCATCCGCGACCCCCTGCCCAGCGAGTGCAACGTGCGCGCGCTGGCCACCGACCCCAGCAATCGGAGTCGCATCTACGCCGGCACGGACGGCGGCCTGTTCCGGTCCGACGACAACGGCTTCACCTGGAGCTACCTCGAGTCCCCCATGGACGACCTGCAGATCTGGTCGGTGGGCGTTGACCCCGACGACGCCGACACGGTGTTTGTGGGTACGCGGCCGAACGCGTTCCGTTCCCGTGACGGCGGCGAGACTTGGGAGTCGCTGGACCTGGGCGTGCGTATGCCCTGCCCCATCGGGATCCCTCGCACCACCAACATCATCGTGGATCCGCGGGATACGCGCACCGTGTGGGCTGGCATCGAGGTTGACGGCGTGTACCGCAGCCTGGACGGCGGCGACAACTGGACCCGACTGCCCGACCTGGGCCCCGACCCGTTCCATGGGGACATTCACGGCATGGCCCTGAAGCCCGGCCCGAATTCCGCTATTTACTGCACCACGCCGTTCGGGATCTCCACCAGCAACGACGAGGGCGAGAGCTGGGAGCTCCACGAGTTCCCGCGCTTCCACGCCGAGGACGTCCGCTCCTATTGCCGCGGCATGGTCATCAAGCCCGACAACCCCAGCACCATGTTTGTCGGCAACGGCGACTCCATTCCTGGCATCACCGGAACCATCCGTCGCACCCGAGACGCCGGGGCTTCCTGGGACGCGCCGCAACTGTCCGCTACCCCCAACTCCGTCGTGTATTGGTTCGCTGCCAGCCCCCATGTCGACGACGTGATGGTGGCCGCCAGCATCTACGGCTACGTGTACGTCAGCACCGACGGCGGCGACACCTGGGACAAGTTGCAGAAGGAGTTCGGCGAGATCCGATCACTGGCGCTTACGCCCAACGAGTAAACGCCCGGCGATCTCGATTGAACGCGGCCCCTCCGCCCGGCCGGGCGGAGGGGCCGTTAGTGCTAAAATGCCGGGCACGGACGCATCCGGATGGCTGGAACAACGTGGCTACGACGAAACTGATCACCGCCGATGAATTGCTGTTGATGCCCGATGACGGGTATCGCTATGAGTTGGTGCGAGGAGAGTTGACGGAAAAGATGCCGCCACCGGGCAGAGCACATGGAGTCGTTTCTTCCAGATTTGGCACCGCGATCGGGAACTATGCGGATGCGCACGACCACGGCACTGTCGGCGACAACCACGGATATAGACTGGAATCCGACCCTGATACGGTTCGCGCTCCCGACGTCGCCTGGTTCGCCCCGGGACATCCTGCTGAAACTGCCGAAGGTTATCCTGAGCGTGCCCCGGACCTGGCGGTGGAGATCAAATCTCCCAGCGATACGCCAAGTATGGTGGATGAACGCGCCCAGATGTGGCTGGATTTTGGCAGTCAAGAAGTTTGGTATGGAGACCCTGAAACCACCACGGTGACACGTTACCGGCCCGGCCACCCTCCGGAAGTTCTCACCGAGGATGATGTGCTGGACGGCGGCGACCTGCTGCCCGGGTTCAACATAGAGGTTTGGCGTCTGTTTCGGCGCCACCGATAGAATTGTATTGACGACCAGAGTCGTAGCAACACGTACGGAGCCAAAATGCCCACTTTCGATTCCGACGGCGTCAGCATCTTTTACCAATCAACCGGAGAAGGTTTTCCGCTCATCTGGAGCCATGAGTTTGCCGGCTCCTACGAGAGCTGGGAGCAGCAGGTCCGCTACTTCAGCCACCGCTACCGCGTGATCACGTACAACGATCGCGGATATCCGCCGTCGGACGTGCCCAGCGATCCCGAGGCCTACTCCCAGGACATCACGATTGAAGACCTGCGACGGCTCATGGATCACCTGGGCCTGGAGCAGGCGTTTATCGGCGGGTTGTCCATGGGCGGCAACGTGGCGCTGAATTTCGCGCTGCGCTACCCGGAGCGCTGCAAGGCCATTATCGTCGCGTCGGCCGGCTCGGGTACGACGCACAACGAGGCCTTTCGCTCAGGAGGGGAAGCCATGGCCGCCCGCCTGCTGGCCGAGGGCACGCCGCCGGTGATGAAGGACTACGGCAGCGGACCGACCCGGGTGCAACTCCAGCGCAAGGACCCGCGCGGATACGAGGAATTCATGCGGCTGCTCTTCGGGCACAACGCCCGAGGTTCGGCTTACACCTTCCGGGGCGTCCAGTTGCGCCGGCCCACCATCGACCAGTTGATCCCGCAGATGAATCGGTGCCAGGTGCCCACGCTGATAATGATCGGGGACGAGGACGATCCCTGCGTCGAACCCTCGATCATGATGAAACGGGCGATCCCTCGCAGCGGGCTGGCGGTACTTCCCCAGTGCGGTCATGCCATCAATCTGGAGGAACCGGAGCTTTTCAACCGGTTGGTGTCCGACTTTTTGGCTTCCGTGGAGGCAGGTAAGTGGGCCGACCACCCCTTGGGCGACACGCCCTACACCACGGGATCGCGATAAGGAACCTGCTGAACGTTGGACGCCGCTTGAGGCGTGCCACGGCCGGACGATCAACCTTCGCCACGCCCCTCCCCCCGAGTGCGCGCGACTAAAACTCCACGGGGCGCAGGTAGCTCATATCCTGCCGGCGCTCGAGATAGCCGGCGCGGGTCTCGTGTCCGTGGGAGAACACCAGCAGGTGCCCCTGGCGCTCGGCCTCCGACAGGATGGTACGCTTCTGGCCCAGCGTGGTCTCGGGCTCGTAGTCGAAGGACGAGATGATGGTCAGGCCCAGGTGATGGGGGGTCGGGACCAGGTCCCCGAGATAAACCACGCGTTCGCCGCCGTAGGTGAATACCGCGATCTGGTGTCCCAGGCAGTGTCCGTCCGTGACTATCAGGTTGAGCCCGGGAAACAGCTCGGTGTCGCCGTCCAAAAGTTCCAGTTGACCCCGGTCGGCGATGGGCGAAAAATCTTCAACGCGGAAAGCTTCCGCGTTGCGTAGGGATGGGTTGTGGGCGTCTTCCCAACTGGCGCGCTGGACGTAGTACGTAGCCCGCGGAAAGGAAGGCACCATGTCGCCTAAGCGGTCCATGCGGGTCGAGCCACCGGCGTGGCTGAAATGCAGGTGGGAGAGCACCACCGCATCGATGTCGCGTGGGCCCAAACCCAGTCCCTTGAGGCTTCTCATCAAGCGGCTGGGAACTAACCCGTACATTTCCTTGTCGCGATAGTTATCCTTGGGGCCAACGCCGGTGTCCACGATGATTTTCTTGCCGGCGCATTCGATTAGCAGGCAATTCAAACCCATCGTCACCCGATTTTTGCGGTCCGTCGATACCAGATTCTCCCACATCATCTTGGGTATCGATCCGAAACTGGACCCGCCGTCGACCTTGAACACTCCATCGCTGATAATTTTCGCAGCGCTGATCGTCATCATTATCGCCCCTACACTACCGTTTCTACCCGTTCCCAAGTCACCGCGTCCGCCCGTATTTATGTCGCCGCACCGAAACTGGGACAGGCAATTCTCTGGCCTGATGTAGCCACTTCACAAGTCAATCCGACTGTGCCTGGGTGGTAACACGGGGTTACTTTACAACCCTCGACGGAATTGGTGTCAAGCCAAAAAAGCGAATAATTTTGATTGTTTTTCCAAATTATGCCAAACGATACCGGAGGCCGGCAGCGGTGGCGCAGACCCGGCCCATGATGTTATGTTTGCCCGGAGCGCGCCAACCTGTTTCTGGGTTCTCCAGGGGCGCATATACCAGATCGGCGGCCAGATTCGGCCGCATATCAGGGGACAGGGGCCAGCCAAATACCGTGAACGCGTCGAATCCGGACACCCCGCCATCAGCCTTGCGTCGGCGCGTGTTCAATCTGCTCGATCCCCAGGCCAGTCAACGAGGACGAGGGTTTGGCCGGAACCAGGAAAAGGGATCTTTCCTCGTGGAAATCGGCCTGGTCGCGGTGGTCGCCATCAACTCCACTTCTCTGATCCTGTGGACGGTGCCCAGCTTCCGAGCCGGCTACGACGGCTGGTTTCACGTTATCGAATACATCACCGTGGCGGTGTTCGTGGTGGAATACGCTCTCCGACTGTGGTCGGCGCCGGAGGCGGACCCCTACGGTCAAGCCTGGCGGCTACGGTGGCGATACGTCATCTCGCCGGTGGCGCTCATCGACCTGGCGGCCCTGGCCCCTTCGGCGTTGGCGGCTGCATTGCTGCTGGTGACCGGAGGAGGGTTCAGCCTCTCCTTTCTGCTGGCCGTGCGGCTGCTCACCCGGACCGTGAAGCTGGCGAGATACTTCCCTGGCGGGCGCCGGCTGGGCGTCGTACTGCGTCAGAGGGGCAGCCAACTGCTGGCCACGGCGGCCGGCTTGCTGGTGTTGCTGGTGATAGCAGCTTCGCTGATGTACTTCGCCGAAAAGGAAGCCCAGTCTGAGGTGTTCTCCAGCATACCCGCGGCGATGTGGTGGGCAATCGTGACGCTGACCACGGTGGGATATGGCGACCTGGTGCCGGTGACGCTTGCGGGACGTTTGCTGGCCGCGATCATCGCGCTGCTGGGCATTGGGCTGTTCGCCTTGCCGGCCGGCATCATCAGCGCAGGAATGCTGGAAACTGAGATGGAAGACGCCGGGAGAGACAGCAGACCGGCACGTCCGACCGACGGCGAGATTTGTCCTCACTGCGGGCAGCCGATACCTGATACCGGGCCGGACTAGAGGGCGGACAATTTCTCAGCGGCCGCTTCCAGCCGTCCCAACACCCGTTCCCGTCCCATCACTTCCATCATCTCGAATAGCGGCGGCGTTGCGGTGCGGCCGGTTATGGCCGACCGGAGCGCTCCGAAGAACTGCCTCCCTGACAACTGGAGATCCTTGCCGCTGGCCCTGAGAATATTTTCAAGGTTTTCGTGGTGAAATTCGGTATCAGGCACCGATGCCAGGTCCGACTGGGCCCGCAGAATTGCCGCGAGAGTCGCCGGCGCATCCATGCCGCGCTGGATCATGGTGGCCGGATCATAGACCAGGGTCTCCTCGAAGAAGTAGGAGAGCATGTCCGGCGCGTCCGCCAGGGTTTTGAGCCGTTCCTGCACCAGCGGAACGATGCGCAGAAGATATTCCCGATCGATAGGCAGTAACGATGCCGGGTATCCACGTTCCAGGAAGGGCAGGACGCGGTCTGCCAGGTCGGCATCGTCGGTCTGGCGGATGTACACGCCGTTCATCCACTGCAGCTTGTCCAGGTCGAAGATCGCGGCCGGCTTCCCCACCCGTTCCAGGGTGAAGTTGTCCCGTATAGTGTTAGCGGTCATGACCTCGGTCTCGCCGTCCAGGGACCACCCGAGCAGGGCCATGAAATTGATCAGCGCTTCCGGCAGGAACCCGTCGTCGCGGTATTCCATGAGCGATGTGGCGCCGTGGCGTTTCGAAAGCTTGGCCCGATCCGAGCCCAGGATCATGGGCAGGTGTCCGAAGGTTGGCATGTCCAGGCCCAGCGCCCGGAACAACTGGACGTGGCGCGGGGTGCTGGGCAGCCACTCCTCCGCCCGCAGAACGTGGGAAATTGCCATGGCGTGGTCGTCGACCACGACTGCCATGTGGTAGGTCGGGAATCCGTCAGACTTGACCAATACGAAATCGTCGGTCAGATCGTTCTGCCATTCGACGTGGCCGCGGATGGTGTCCTCCACGGAGGTTATGCCGGTCTGGGGCATGGCAAAGCGGAGGACCGAGGGCGCGCCTTCGGCCTCTCTGGCACGACGCTCTTGGTCGGACAGGTATCTGCAGCGGCTGTCGTAGCCCTGCCGCTGCTTGTTGCGGGCCTGTTCCTTGCGCAACTCCGCCACCCGCTGCGGCGGGCAGTAGCATCGGTACGCGTCGCCGGAAGCAATCAACCGTTCGGCCGCATCGTGGTAACGCTCCAGCCGCTCGGACTGAAAGTATGGCCCGTAAGGACCGCCGACCCGGGGACCTTCGTCCCAATCGATCCCGAGCCATTCCAGCCCGTCCAGAATGTGATCGACCGCACCCTCGGTGATCCGGCCCTGGTCGGTGTCTTCCACTCGGACGACGAATTGACCGCCGTTGCGACGTGCGAACAGCCAGTTGAACATTGCGGTGCGGATGTTCCCGATATGCGGGTTGCCGGTGGGGCTGGGCGCGTAACGTACGCGAACGGGGACGGACACGGCGGTTGGCCTCCTCGTATTGCCGTCCCGACGGGTCAGCGGCGATCGGGACGGATCGGATCTCTCACATGCGTGTGGCGCGAAGTCGCAAGCAGCGGACTTCTACCAGCGGGCAGACTACCCATCGCGTTGACTGATGCGGGCCCAGGTGTCACGAAGCGTGGTGGTGCGGTTGAACACCGGAGCCCCGGGTTTGGAATCGGTATCGGCACAGAAATAGCCTAAGCGCTCGAACTGGAACCGATCGCCCACCTTAGCGCCGGCTAGGGCAGGCTCGCCCATGGCGGTGACCTTTTCGAGCGAGTCGCGGTTGATGAGCTCCAGGAAGTCGGTTTCGCTTCCAGCCGGGTCGGATTCGGTGAACAGGTTGTCGTAGAGTCGAATTTCTACCGGCACGGCGTGCGCCGCAGAAACCCAGTGAATGGTGCCCTGGACCCTTCGCCCGTCGGGCACGTTGCCGCCGCGGCTTTGAGGGTCAAAGGTGCAGTGGACTTCTACAATTTCGCCCTGCTTGTCCTTTACTACGTCGGTGCAGGTGATAAGGCAGGCGTAGCGCAGGCGCACCTCCCGACCCGGAGCCAACCGGTAGAACCTTCGGGGAGGGTCTTCCATGAAGTCGTCCCGCTCGATGTACACCTCCCGGCCGAAAGGCACGTGTCGCGTGCCCATGGTTTCGTCTTCGGGGTTGTTGATGGCTTCGAACTCTTCGCTCCTGCCTTCAGGGTAGTTGGTGATCACCACCTTCAAGGGCCGCAGGACTGCCATGCGCCTTGGAGCCCGTTGGTTGAGGTCCTCACGGAGACAATGTTCCAGCAACGCGAGTTCGGTCATGGTGTTGCGCCGGGCCACACCGACGCGCTCGCACATATCGCGGATGGACTCGGGCGTGTATCCCCGGCGACGCAGGGCGCTGAGGGTGGGCATGCGCGGGTCGTCCCAGCCGGCCACGTGTCCCTCTTCCACCAGTTGCCGCAGGCGGCGTTTACTCATCACGGTGTGGGTCAGGTTCAGCCTGGCGAACTCGATCTGGCGGCTCCGGTAAATGCCCAGCACGTCCTGGCACCAGTCGTACAGGGGCCGGTGATCCTCGAACTCCAGCGTGCACAGTGAGTGAGTGATGCCCTCGATGGAATCCGACAGCGAATGGGCGTAGTCGTACATGGGGTAGATGCACCAGTCGTTGCCGGTGCGGTGATGCTCCGCGTGGCGGATGCGATAGAGCACCGGGTCCCGCATGTTGAGGTTGGGCGATGCCATGTCGATTTTGGCGCGCAGGACGTACTCGCCGTCGTCGAACTCGCCGGCCCGCATCCGGCGAAAGAGGTCCAGACTCTCTGCGGGCGGCCGGTCGCGGTCAGGGCTCTCCCGTCCCGGCTCGGTGAGAGTGCCCCGGAAATCCCGGATTTCGACGGCGGTGAGGCTGTCCACGTAGGCGTTGCCATCCCGGATCAGCTGCTCCGCATATTCGTACAACTGCTCGAAATAGTCCGACGCGTAGAACAGATTGTCGCCCCAGTCAAACCCAAGCCACTTCACGTCGGCAAGGATCGATTCGACGTACTCGATGTCCTCGCGGGTCGGGTTTGTGTCGTCGAACCGCATGTGGCATTTGGCGCCCTTGTACTGCTGGCCGACGCCGAAGTTGAGGCAGATCGACTTGGCGTGGCCAATGTGGAGGTAGCCGTTGGGCTCGGGCGGGAAGCGCGTCACCACGCGACCATCGTAGGCGCCGGCTGCCTGGTCCTCGTTGATTATGGCGCGGATGAAATCGGAGGGAAGTTCGCCGGGGCTTGTGGGAGTGTCAGTGCTCATGTGCGGGTTGCCTGGTATTCTCGATTCGCCGGCCAGATGTCCGGATGTTCGTGGCGGTTGGCCTTTTGATTATAGCCGGCACAGGCTGGGCGCGTCTCCCGCCCGGATTAGTTTAGCAGGGTCTTTCCAAAGCCCAGGGTGGCTGCCTGCCATCACGAACCGGCCTGCCACCACGAACCGTCCTGCCGCCACGAACCGTCCTGCCGCCACGAACCGTCCTGCCACCACGAACCGTCCTGCCACCACGAACCGTCCTGCCACCACGAACCGTCCTGCCACCACGAACCGGCATGCCATCACGAACCGGCCTGCCACCACGAACCGGCCTGGCACCACGAACCGTCATTCCGGCGAAAGCCGGAATCCAGAAGATGTTGGCGTCGAGGAACGTCCGCAGCAGTAAGACCTTCCTGGATTCCGGATCAAGTCCGGAATGACGGGGATAATCGAAAGGCCCGGATCAGGTTGACGTTTGGCATATGATGCCCGTGATGGGAGTTTGAATTCAAATCCGGTCTGCCACCCCATTTCCGGATCGATACCATGAAAAGCCTGCGATTCTACATATTGGTTTTCATCATGGGCACAGCCCCTGCCGAGCTTACGCCTCGTACCTTGCCAGTGAGAAATATGACACCCCGGCGATTTTCCCCGCCGGCGCCTTTGCGTGCGTCGTCTTCGTCGCTGTTCTCATCGCGATTACTCACACACGGGAAGGAAGGGCACAAAAGGTCGATGAAGAATCCCGGCAACCCAGAACTCCACCGCCTGGACCCAGTCTGCATCAGCTTGATTACTCTGGCGACGGCGGTGTTGGTCGGGCTCTTCACCCTCTTCGGAGTCGCGGACGAAGTCGTGCAGTCAAAACGGCTTCAAATACAGGGGATGGTAACGGGCGCTTTGGCCATAGCCGCTTATTTTGCGTGCCTGGCTTATGGATACAGCGCCATCTTTCCCGACTCAGCAGCCCTGAAAAGATCGAGAAGCCTGGAGGCTGCGGCAATTTTCGTCGTTGAAGTCATGGCGGTCGTAGCAACCGCCACTTTCGTGGTGTGGGCCAAACTCGAACCGGCGACGTTGAAATAGCACCTCCGGTACTCTGTACGGTGGTCATTGCCGGCGCAGCGTAACCAGGACGCGCGCCAAGTCGTCGGGCAGCGCCGACTGATGCTGCATCCACACGCCGGTTATGGGGTGGTGGAAACCGAGCCGCGCCGCGTGCAGGAACTGCCGGCTTATCAGAGGGCTGGCCTTGCCGTACACGGCGTCGCCCAGCAGCGGGTAGCCCAGGTACTCCAGGTGCACGCGGATCTGGTGCGTGCGACCAGTTTCGAGCACCAGATCGAGCAGGGTGTGGCCCTCCAATTCCTCAACGGTTTCGTAATGGGTGCGGGCGGCGCGGCCGCCGGCATCCACGGCCATCCGCTGGCGGTGGCGCGGGTCCCGGGCGATGGGCGCGTCGATGGTTCCAGATTCCGGTGTGACCATGCCGACGGCCACAGCGAGGTACTCCTTGCTGAACTTGCGGTTCTTGAGTTGCTCGGTGAGGTCCTGGTGGGACGGTTGGGTCTTGGCCACCACCATCAGGCCGGAGGTGTCAAGGTCGAGGCGATGCACGATGCCCGGCCGCAGTTCGCCGCCGATGTCGCGGATGTCGGGGCACCGTGCCAACAGGGCGTTGACCAGGGTGCCGTCAGGATGGCCCGGCCCCGGATGGGCGGTGAGGCCCGCCGGCTTGTCCACCACGATCAAGTGCTCGTCCTCGTAGACAGCGGGAACCGCTATGTCCTGCGGAATCAGGTCTGCGGGAGAGCGTGCTGGTGGAACGCACACGGTTACGGCGTCGCTGGGACGGATGCGTTGGGCGGCACGGGCGACGGCTCCGTTTACCGTGATCAGGCCGTCGGCGGCCAGGGATTGCAGGCGGCTGCGGGAAAGTCCGGCGGCGGACAATTCCGGGAGTTGGGCCAGCCAGGCGTCCAGCCGGGAGGGGTTGGGATTGCCGCCCACAACAAATTCGTACTTCTCACTTGCGCCCAATCCTGAAAATCCTCTAATCCGGCGAATCCTGATTCTGACAAGCTACGATGCGCTCGCGAACGCCGCAGTCCGCGCATCGCGCGCCGTTGGGCAGGCTGATCATGGAGCCATCGCAAATAGGGCAGGCGGCGTAAGCAGACGCGACGGCAGGTGCCGCGGGAGCGGGTTGTTCCCGGCTCATCACCAACACCCAAGCCATGATAACCAACCCGACAACTATCGAGGAATCGGCAAGATTGAACACCGGCCACGGGCCGATGTCGATGAAGTCGGTCACGTGACCCTGCCAGATGCGGTCCACCAGATTTCCCAGCGCGCCGCCCAGCATCAGCGCGATGCTGATTCGCATCAGGATGCCGGGCCGTTGCTGGGTGTGATAGATGTACGCCAGCACCGCGACGCCGACCAGAGAGACGATCAGCAGCGGCAGGTTGTTGCCCTGGAAGAGTCCGAAGGCGCTGCCAGTGTTCTGTACGTGGGTAAAGCGGAAAAAGCCGAAAGCCGGCCAGGAGTAGTGCCACTCCAGGGTCTGCCTAACGACGAACTTGGTGAGCTGGTCCAGGGCCAGAGACAACGCCGCTAACTGCAGCAGGGTCCAATCCCGGTAGATGGGCGTGCGATCTCTCCGGGACCGGGGCATGGGCGGCCGGGACATGGGCTAGGGTGTGGCCAGATGGTCCAGGAAGAATTGCACCACCTTCTCGGCCATCTGTCGCTCCTGCCCCACCCAGAAGTGGTCTGCGCCGGCCACTACGTGAAAGTCCGCCGGGGGATCGAACTTGCCCAGTTGCTCGTCGACGCCATCGGAATTGACGAGGCGATCGCGGTCGCCAGTGATTATCATGCGGGGCGTCTTGTCCTTCTGGAGCGGGCTGTCGGTGATCGCCTCCAGGGACGGGGCCACCAGGGCGATGGCCCGAGGCTTCTTGTACAGCTGCTTGTGCGCGCAGATAACGCGGGTGCTGAAGGAGTAGCCGCCGAGACCGATGCGGTCGTCGTCAACGTCGGGCAGGGCGCCGAGGAAGTCCATGGCTACCAGGGTCTCCTGGTGCTCCTTCTCGCCGTGGGCGTGCTCGCCCTGGCTGTTGCCGACGCCGCGAAAGTTGAACCGCAGCGAGGCGATGCCGGCCGCGGCCAAGCCGAAGGTCACTGCCACCACCACGTTGTTGTCCATGCTGCCACCGTGCAGCGGATGGGGGTGGCACATGACTACGCCGGGGAAGGGCCCCTCACCATCCGGCAAGGCGATGATGCCCTCCAGGGTCATTCCTTTGGCTATGAAACTGACCGCGCTTTGTCGCATGATGCCGCCTCCGGCCGATTTTGGTGATGATCCTGACGGTTGAAACATGATAGCAGGTTCCGGGGCGAGACGATCCGGCGGAAGCCATCAACCGTTGTGCTAGAATGTCGCCGACCCGGCACCCGCTGGTTCAAACCGAGATTTCCGTTCGATTCTGGAGGCTCCATGGCAGTCATCGACCTGCGCAGCGACACAATTACACACCCCACCGAGGAGATGCGCCGGGCGATGGCCGACGCCGAGGTTGGCGACGATGTGTTCGGGGAGGACCCCTCGATCAACGCGCTGCAGGAACGGGCCGCCGATATGCTCGGCCAGGAGGCTGGGCTGCTGACCGCCAGCGGGACGATGAGCAACCTGATCGCCGCGCTGACCTGGTGCAGCCGCGGCGACGAGATGATCATGGGCCAGGAAGCCCACATGTTCTGGAACGAGTCCGGGGGGCCGACGGCGTTGTCCGGCGCGCAGGTTCGGCTAGTGCCCAACGAAGCCAACGGTCGGATCTCAGCAGAATCGGTGGCGGGCGCCGTACGCGACGCCTCCAACATCCACGTTCCGGCCACCACGCTGGTGTGCCTGGAAAACACGCACAATCGTTGCAGCGGCGGGGTGATGACGCCGCAGGACACCCTGGAGGTGGTTGAGGTCGCCCATGCTGCCGGCGCGGCGGTGCATCTGGACGGCGCGCGCATCTTCAACGCTGCGGTGGCCTTGGAGGTTCCGGTATCGGAGCTGACCAAGGACGTTGACGACGTCAGCTTCTGCCTCTCCAAGGCTTTGTCCTGCCCAGTGGGTTCCGTGCTGTGCGGATCCGAGGAGTTCATCACCCGGGCGCGCAAGTGGCGGAAGATGGTGGGTGGAGGCATGCGACAGGCCGGCGTGCTGGCCGCGGCCGGCCTCGTTGCCCTGGACACGATGGTGGAGCGACTGGCCGACGACCACGCCAACGCGCGCCGCCTGGCCGCCGGCCTGGCCGAGATCGACGGATTGACCGTTGACCCCGACAGCATCCACACCAACATCGTCATCTTCGAGGTGGATCGGGATAAGGTGGGCGAGGCCCGCGAGGTTATTGCAGCCCTGCGCGAGGATGGGGTTCTTGTCAGCCACAGCCGCGAGCAGTCGCTGCGCATGGTGACTCACCGCCACATCTCCTCGGCCGACGTGGACGAGGCGCTGTCTCGGGTTAACGGGACGGTGCTCCGCCTGGCCGCCGCCAACTAGGGGTTCAGTATGGCTGAGTTTGCCATCAACCGCGCCACAACGGCGCTGCTCATCGCCGATTTTTACGCTGAGGCGATGGGCAACCTGCCCCACGCCGTGGAACGCGGGGTGGTTGGGCGAACGGTGGGCCTTCAGGCGGCGGCCCGCGAGGCCGGCCTGATGGTCTGCTATTGCGCCACGGTGTTCCGGCCCGGGTATCCGGAGATCAGCCCGCGCAACAAGACGTTCAGCGCGCGTAAGGCCTCGGGCCAGCCTGCGGTTTTCGACCCGGTGTCGCTGATCCATCCCGACGTGCGCCCCCGGGACGATGAGGTGGTGGTGGGCAAGCACCGGGTCAACGCGCTGTTCGGCACCGGCCTGGACGTGGCCCTGACCGGCAGCAATATTGACACCATCATCCTGCTGGGCTACGCGACCAGCGGGGTTGTGCTGTCCACCACGCGCTTTGCTGCCGACCGCGACTATCGCCTCTACATCGTTGAGGACTGCTGCGCGGACAGCGAGTCGGACGTGCACGATTTCCTCATCGGGCGGATCCTCAACCGTCAGGCGGACATCGTTTCCGCCGATGAGGCCATCGCGGCGATCCGCTCTTCGTGAGACGGGCGGGACGCCGGCCCCGCGCAGGTCGACGACCGAGCCGGCATACGCACCATGCTCCGGCAATCCGCATCGCCTACCGCCGATATCAGCGTAGCCCTTGACTCACGCCCTCTTTACGCCGGGGACAACCTGGATGTCGAGGTCCAGGTAACCCCTCATGCCACTTTCCAGGCTGCGCTGGGGGTGCTCCGGTTGTCCCAGATCGAACTGATGCGAGTTGACTCGGCCCGGGATGCGGTGCCGCAAATGATGCTCCCCGGCAGGCGCGGGTCCCGCAGTTCTGGCGGCCCGGCGCACATTGACGAGGTGTTCGCGGAAGACGTAGCGATGGAAGGCGGGGTGCTGCACCGTTACCCCGTGCGGCTGCGGCTGCCGGACGCCGCGCCGCCAACCGTCAAGGGCAAATACGCCCGCATTTCGTGGGAACTCTCCGCGATGATACTGACCCGAGCCGACTGGTTGCCGACCAGCGACGGATGGTTGGCCAACCTCGCCCGTGGGAGAGCGGCCCACTGCCAGCAGGAATTGGTGGTGTTCAGCCGTTCAGATGTCGACCCGCTGGACGGTTTGCCGTTGCTGGACGAGATTCCGGCCAGCCGGTCCTATCGCAACGTGACGATGGGCCTGACGCTGGACTCGGCGACCGTGGCCAACGGCGGGATCGTGACCGGCAGCCTGACGGTCAATGCCCGAGCGGCCCTCAAAACGCGTGAACTGCGCGTCGAATTGCTGCGTTGGGAACGTTCGGGAAGCAAGCAGGCGCGGGTCATCGAACATTCCGAGGTGCTCCAGCGCCCGGCGATACTGACCGCCGGTGAGGAAATGGAGTGGGCGTTCCGGTTGGCGGTGCCTGACCCTCTGATGCCGTCGATGTTGGCCAACCACACGTTCGTGGGCTGGCAGGTCCGGGCGGTAATCGACAGAAAGCTGCTCCCGAATCAAACGGTTTCACAACTCCTGCATGTGTACACATCGCCGTGACGCCCATGGCAGGTGCGCTTTCACGGCTGCTCCCACTCCCGGATTGCCGACCCAACGGCGCATACCAAATCCAAAGCGGGGGACCATAACGACGATGTCTGGCAGATCGAGTTAAAACCAAGGCCAACCGAGCTGAACCCGCCCGTGGCGTGACTACAGATCGCCGCTCCACGCCTGTCGCACGAAGCGCCCGGACCCGGCCTGTCGCATTTGAAACTGTAGTCCGTTAACGCTAGCGGGCGTCTCCCCGCCACCGTCTCAAGCGGTCGGCGATGGCAGCTTCCGAGCCTTGGTCCGACGGCTCGTAGTACCGCCGGTCGGACAACTCCGGCGGCAGGTATTCCTGCGCCTCGAAGTGTCCTTCGTAGTCGTGGCTGTACTTGTACCCCGCGCCGTATCCCATGCCGCGCATCAGGCCGGTTACGGCGTTGCGCAGGTGCAGGGGCACCGGTTCGTGGGGACGTCCGCGCACGTCGTCCAGCGCGCGTTCGAGAGCCATGTATGCCGCGTTGCTCTTGGGTGAGGTGGCCAGGTAGACCGTCGCCTCGGCCAGGGGAATTCGACCCTCGGGCAGCCCGACGAAGTGCACCGCCTGCTGGGCGGCCACCGCCACGGGCAGCGCACCGGGGTTGGCGAGCCCGATGTCCTCGGCGGCGAGGATGACCAGCCGGCGAGCGATGAACATGGGGTCTTCACCCGCCTCCAGCATCCGGGCCAGCCAGTAGAGCGCGCCGTCGGGCGACGAGCCGCGGACCGACTTGATGAAGGCGGAGATCGTGTCGTAGTGGCTGTCGCCGGCCTTGTCGTACTGAGGGGTGCGGCGTTGCAGGGCGTCGGCGATGCCTTCCATTGTGACGCGGCGCTGGCCTCCTTCGCCAGGCTCTGCCGCGACCACTGCCATCTCCAGCGCGTTCAGGGCCACCCGTGCGTCGCCGTTGGCAATGTTGACCAAGTGGGCGAGAGCGTCGGGTTCCAACTGTGGCGCAAGCGCGGCCAATCCCCGGCGCTCGTCCGTCAACGCGCGGTCGATGATTGCAGCGATTGAGTCGTCATCCAATGCGCTGAGGGTGAACACGCGGCAGCGAGACAGGAGTGGCGCGTTGACCTCGAAGGAGGGGTTTTCAGTGGTGGCTCCGATGAAGGTGACGGTGCCGTCTTCCACGTAGGGCAGGATCACGTCCTGCTGCGCCTTGTTGAAGCGGTGGATCTCGTCAACGAACAGGATCGTGGACCGTTGGTACAGAGCTTGGCGTTCCTGGGCGCCGGCGACCGCCTTGCGCAGGTCGGCAACACCGGCAGACACCGCGCTCACCGGTTCGAAATGCGACTGCGTAACGGTGGCGATCAAGCGAGCCAGTGTCGTCTTGCCCGAGCCCGGCGGCCCCCAGAACAGGATGGACGGCACGTGGTCGATTTCAATGGCTCGACGCAGGACGCGGTCTTCGGCAAGGATATGCTCCTGCCCCACGAATTCGTCAAAGGTAGCAGGTCGCATCCTCTCTGCCAGCGGGGCCGTTTCCCAGGAGCGTTGTTCACGTCCGTGCTCGAAAAGCCCGCCGGCGTTTCGCCGGCCAGTCATCATCAATCCTGGAAGTGCGGCATCACCTCGTCGGCGAACAGTTGCATCGACCTCCCGACTTCCTCATTGCTCAACATGCCGCCGATGTTGAACCAGCACATGATTTCCTGGGGTTGGTAAAGCTCCTGGTACTGCTTCAGGCGCTCAGTGACGCGCTGCGGATCGCCGATGGCGCCCAGCTCGTCGTATATGCCCTCATAGGTGAGCTGGCCGGCACGGCTTGAGCCACGCGAATTGTTCTGCATGCTCCGCAAAGTGTCCAGGTAGTTGTTCACCGTTGGCGCGAAACCGGCTCTGGCCTCCTCGGAAGTCTCGCCGACGAACACGGGAACATTGACCACCACCTTGACAGCAGACTGGTCGTGTCCGTGTTCGGCCAGTGTGTCTCGGTAATGAGCCAGGCCGTCGCTGACGCCCTGCACCGTGATGATCAGCGGCGTCACCAGGATGCTGTGGCCCAGGCTGCCCACCAGAGGGAAGGTGTCGGCGCCATTGGAGGCGATGTACACCGGCGGATGGGGTCGCTGGATCGGCTTGGGTTCCAGCCGGATGCCCTCGGCCTGGTAGTACTGGCCGTCATAGTCCAGCACGTCCTCCTTCCAGGCGCGCAGGGCGAGGTCCAGGCCCTCGACGAAGCGGTCGTTGCGTTCCTCGATGGGAATGCCGTACCCCCGATAGTGGTTGGGGTTTGACCCCCGGCCGATGCCGAAGACCGCTCGCCCGCCCGACAGCACGTCCAGGGTCGCGACTTCTTCAGCGATGCGCAGCGGGTGATGCAGGGGCAGCAGGTTGACCGCGGTTCCGAGCATGATCCGCTCGGTGGTTTGCGACAGGGCTGAGGCCATGAGCAGGGGCGCGGGCATGACTGAGAAGCGCCGGGCAAAGTGCAGCTCAGCGAGCCAGGCCATGTCGTAGCCGAGTTGGTCGGCCAGTTGGACCTGGCCCATTACGTCAGCGTAACGGTCGGCGGGAGTTTGGTCCTCGCTGCAAGGGATTTGATAGAAGACGCCGAACTGCATTTCATCGCTCCCGGCCAAGTCGGTGTGAGGCGAAACGGATTTTGCGGTTACTAAACAGGCTTGCCGGAATCACTCCTGCTGATGTCGGGAGGTGGTTCGTCAAAAGTTTCGCCTCGCTCCTCGGCTTGTTCCCGACGCTGGAGCCATTGTCGCCACAGCCGGTTGGCATCGTCCTTGCCCTTCTGGTACGTCCGTTTCTCCATAATCCTTGCAATTACCACTCTCATTGCCTCCATAATCGGCCAGGTCGCCGCCAACGCCCAAGCTAGGATTTGGCCCCCATCGTCGAAAACCATCTCCGAGGTGATCTGCCACGTTTCCGGCCGGTGATTGTGGGTAATCAACAGTATGTCTAAAGCGATTGCTCCTGCTATAGCCAAGTAGAAAGCGACGAATGCTTGTGCGGCCCGTTCCGGCGGTACGCTGGGGATGCCAATCCACCCCGTCCGGCCATTCCGCTCTGGTGTCATCATTATAGCGGGATGTTGCCGTGTTTCTTGGCTGGCAACGTGTCCCGTTTGTTCTGCAGCATCTCGAGGGCACGGATGACGGTTGCACGGGTGGACGCCGGGTCAATCACGTCGTCCAGGTAGCCGCGGTTGGCGGCCACGTAGGGGTTGGTGAAGCGCTCCTGGTAGTCGGCGATGAGCTCGGCGCGACGGGCGTCCGGATCCTCCGCATTGCTGATTTCCTCGCGGTAGATGATGTTCACCGCGCCGTCCGGGCCCATTACGGCGATCTCGGCGCTGGGCCAGGCGAGGTTCACGTCGGAGCGCAGATGCTTGCTGCTCATGACGATGTACGCGCCGCCGTAGGCCTTCCGCGTGATCAACGCCACCTTGGGCACCGTGGCCTCGGCGTAGGCGTAGATCAGCTTCGCGCCGTGCCGGATGATGCCGCCGTATTCCTGCTCCGTGCCCGGCATGAAGCCCGGCACGTCCACCAGCGTCACCAACGGTACGTTGAAGCAGTCGCAGAATCGCACGAAGCGGGCCGCCTTTGCAGATGCGTTTATGTCCAGCACGCCGGCCAGGTACGCCGGCTGGTTGCCGACTAGTCCCACGGTACGGCCGGCCATCCTGGCGAATCCCACCACCACGTTGGGGGCGTATCCGGCCTGGACTTCCATGAAATCCTCGTCGTCGACGATGTGGTAGATGATTTCGCGAATGTCGTAGGGCCGGTTCGGCTCGTCCGGTACGATGCTGCGCAGCGCCTCGTCGGCGCGGTCAACGGGGTCGCCGGAACGATACCCGGGAGGATCATCCAGGTTGTTCAGCGGCAGGAAGGAAATCAGCCGGCGCAATTCCTCCAGGCACTCTTCCTCGGAATCGGAAACGAAGTGCGCCACGCCGCTGCGAGCCGCGTGCGCATCGGCGCCGCCGAGCTGTTCGTGAGTCACGTTTTCGCCGGTGACGGCGCGCACCACGTCCGGGCCGGTGATGTACATTTGGCCGGTTCCACGAACCATGAAGATGAAGTCGGTGATCGCCGGCGAGTAGACGGCGCCTCCTGCCGATGGGCCCATAATGACCGAAATCTGCGGAACCACGCCGGAGTACATGGTGTTGCGCAGGAAGATGTCGCCGTAGGCGGCCAGGCTCAACGCTCCTTCCTGGATGCGGGCGCCGCCGGAGTCGCAGATGCCGATCATGGGGCAGCCGGTTTTGGCGGCCAAGTCCATGACCTTGCAGATCTTCTGGCCCACCACCTCAGAGAGCGACCCGCCGAAGACGGTGAAGTCCTGCGCGTAGGCGAAGACCTGTCGCCCGTCGATGTTGCCGTAGCCCGTGATCACGGCGTCCCCCAGGAAGGTGCGGTCGGCCAGTCCGAAATCAGTAGTGCGGTGGGTCACGAAGCGGTCGATCTCCGTGAAAGTGCCATCGTCCATCAAAGCGTCCAGCCGTTCCCGGGCTGTCATCTTGCCCCGTTGGTGCTGCTGGTCGATGCGACGTTGGCCGCCTCCCAGCGCGGCCTGGTCCTGGAGGCGGAGCAGGTTTTCCAAACCCGGGTCGGTGATGGCTTCTTCTGGTGTGGACAATTCCGGCCTCCGTGGGCGATGCTTGCGATGCGCTCGGCGCGGCGGCAAACCCGGGCGTCGGTGCGGTATGTCTTAGGCAGCTAAGTATAATGGTTCCGGGAATCCCGCGCCTTCCCGAACCGGAGGACGATTTGACTGCATCCCAACATTCCTCGCAACGCACAGCGCCCGCGCTCTCCGTGGCTGACGGCGAACCCCTGGTCTGGGGCCGGCGCACGTACGTCATGGGCATCATCAACCTGGCGCCCGACTCCTTTTCCGGAGACGGTCTGTCTGGCGACGTGCAAGCTGCGGTCGAGCAAGCCCGGCGTATGGAGGCGGCCGGCGCGGACATGCTGGACGTGGGAGCAGAGTCCACGCGGCCGGGCAGCACGCCCGTGTCCGCGTCTGCCGAGGCTGATCGGCTGCTGCCGGCGTTGGAGGCGATCTGCCGTGCGGTACGGGTCCCGGTCAGCGTGGACACCTACAAGGCCCCGGTGGCGCGGCAGGCGATTGTGGCCGGGGCGTCAATCGTCAACGACGTGTGGGGACTGCTCGCGGACGGCAACATGGCGCGGGTAATCGCCGATGCGGCCGTCCCGGCCATCTTGATGCACAACCGGCGGGAACCGCAGTACGACGACCTGGTAGCCGACGTAATCGTCGGGCTGCGTCGCGTCGCCGCAATCGCGCGCGCGGCCGGCATAGCGGAGCATAACGTGATCCTCGACCCTGGCATAGGGTTCGGCAAGACCGCCGACCACAACTTGGAGCTGTTGCGGCGACTGAATGAACTGCAGGAGCTCGACTACCCTCTGCTGCTGGGCGTCTCGCGTAAGTCCACCATCGGCCGCGTTCTGGGGTTGCCCGCGAGCGACCGGGTGGAGGGAACCGCTGCGGCCATCGCCCTGAGCATCGCGGGAGGCGCCGACGTCGTCCGGGTGCACGACGTGAAACAGATGGTGCGGGTGGCTCGCATGACCGACGCAATCGTGCGCGACTGGAGGCCCGACGAATGGCCGAATCGGTAACAACCCACCTGTGCCTGGGCGGCAACCTGGGCGACCGTATGGCGGCGCTGACGGAAGCATTGCAATTGCTCGACGCCACACCGGGGATGGTACGAATCGCTTGTTCGTCGGTGTACGAGACGGAACCCTGGGCGGTTGCGAACCAACCGAACTTCCTCAACCTGGTCGTCGCCTACGAGACTACCCTGGAGCCGGCGGACTTGCTCGCGGCGTGCAAGTCAGTTGAAGCAACTGTCGGCCGCATTCCGTCTTTCCGGTGGGGACCGCGACTGATCGACGTTGACATCCTGCTCTACGGCGACCAGGTGGTAGACACGACTGAGCCGGACCTGCAGATACCGCATCCCCGCATGACCCAGCGGGCATTTGTGCTGGTTCCGCTGGCGGAGGTTGCGCCGGGGACAAGGGTGCCGCCGCGGGGCGACACCGTGCGGCGGCTGCTGGATGAAGTGGACGGCAAGGATGGCGTAGCGCGGTGGGCGTCGCTGCCTGACCACTAGGGGTCGCTGACGCTGCGCAACCGCTCCGCGACAGCGCGCTGAAAACCGCAAACCGTTTCCAACAACCCCTGACGGTCCTGGATAGGCTGCGGTTTCGGATCATACTTGCTTCCGCCGGGGTACGCGCTGATCCATGCCAGGTGATCCGGCAGGTCGATGCCCAGGACGCGGCCCGCAGCCTGTTCGGTGGCCCTGACTTCCGCCACCAGTTTGCTCAGGTCATGGGTAGTCGAATACCTGCCGCCCAACGCTGCCGTCAGGGCTTTCAAAGCATGTTCCAGGGTTTGTTGAACATTGTAGCCAATTACGCGGTCGCCACGGCCATTGACGACAGCCAACTCCGTCATAGCGCAGTGCTCTTCGGCGTCATATAGCCGGAGCGCAACTTCTTCTCGCCGGGCCTCATCGTCATAGTGCAGCCTCTGGTGTGTCATCCTGTTTCCATTCAGTGTTATGCCGTACTCAGCGACCCGTGAAGCCAAGCGGTTGATGCTGGGCAATTCGTCATCAAATTTCCGGGCGGTGTATTGGACCACGTCCACGTGCAGCAGATGCCCGTAAATCCGACGGACGGTTGCGGACGCAACGTCGTGGGCGGCCCGTTCCCGCTCCGGGTTTTTGGGATTGTCGCCCACGATCAGAAGCAGGTCGATATCGGAGTCCGCCCGGTAGTCGCCCCGGGCCCGGCTCCCGAACAGTATCACCGCTTCCGGCTCCAGGGCCTCATGGACGGCCTGCGCCACCGCCAGGGCGCGGGAGTCGAATACTTGATGGTTCACGCGGTCCACGCGCGCCCTTCCGCCGTCCGCGTTCGTCATGATTGTCTGGTCGGAGTGGCCTGCTGCTCCTATCCATTGTAGTCCGAACACCCGCTGGATATGCCAAGTTACCGCGCGCTGAGCCCACTAAAGCGCACGGCCGCCGCAGGGCGATACCGTGCGGCGGCCGATTACGTTGTGTGCCAGGGCGCTACTGGCTGCAGAACTCCAAACCGAGATCGTCGAAGTCGTTGTCCTCGACTCCCCGAAGTCCCAGCGGAATACATCCCGTCAGCTGGTTGCCGGCAAGACCGATTACTGCCAAGTTTGAGAGATTGCCCAACTCCGGCGGAATTTGCCCACTTAATTGATTGTTGTCGAGGATCAACCTTTCCAGGTTAGCCAGATTCCCGAGTTGAGGCGGTATCTGCCCGCTTAGTTGATTGCTGTTGAGCCATAAGCGCTTCAGTGCCGCCAGGTTGCCCAACCAGGCAGGAACGGGCCCGGTCAGATCATTCCGGTCAAGCCCCAAATATTCCAAACTGGTCAAGTTACGCAGTTCGGAAGGTATCTCGCCGCGCAAGGCGTTCCCGCCAAGGTACAGCAGTAGCAAATCGGTCAAGTTTCCCAACTCCGGGGGTATTGTTCCGGTGAGCTGATTGTTGTTAAGTTGCAGCGACTCCAAATTGGTCAGATTGCCCAGGCCGGACGGTATCTCCCCAACAAGTTGATTGTTGCGAAGTATCAGCCGTTCCAAGTTGGTCAGGTTACCCAACCAAACGGGAACGGGGCCGGACAGCTGGTTATCGTAGAGATACAGCACTTCCAAGTTGGTCAGGGCACCCAATTCCGGCGGTATATCGCCGCCCAGTCGGTTTCTGTCCAGGTGTAGGTAGGTCAACTCGGAAAGGTTACCGAGGGAGGACGGTATTGTTCCTTCTAACTGGTTATTGCCCAACTGTAACACTTCCAGGTTGTTCAAGTCCCCCAGCCAGACAGGGACAGGGCCGCTCAACTCGTTCCCCCAGACGTAGACCTCAGTCAGATTAGCGAGACGCGCCAACTCTGCCGGGATCGGTCCGGTCAACTGATTGCCGCCCAAGGCTAGTGTTTCCAAGTTAGTCAGATTGCCCAACCACGTGGGTATTGGTCCGGTCAGTTGGTTCCTAGTCAAGCTCAGGTTGGTTAACTTGGAGAGTTTCTCCAACTCTGTGGGTATCTCCCCCGACAGCTGGTTATCGCTGAGAGTTAACCATTCTAGGTTGGTGAGATTGCCCAGCCAGGGAGGAACGGGGCCGGTTAGCTCGATGCCCCAGAGGGACAAATGCGTCAGATTAGCGAGGTTCCTCAATTCTGTTGGTATTGGCCCTTTCAAGCCGTTGCCGCCGAGACCTAACTTTTCCAAGTTATTCAGCTTGCCCAGCCATGCGGGGATGAGTCCGGTCAGTTGGTTGTCCCAAAGGCCCAACTCTTTCAAATTAGAGAGGTGTGCCAACTCATCCGGTATAGATCCGGTGAGCTGGTTCTCTTCAAGGCGCAACACTTCCAAGGTGTCTAAGCTACCCAACTTCGAAGGGACTGGCCCGGTCAGCCCATTGTTGGCCAGATTGAGTTCGGTAACCCGGCCGCTGGCGTCGGTCGTTACGCCGTGCCATGTATCCAGAGGTTTATCGGTTAGCCAGTTCGCGTTGTCGGTCCAATTAGCGCCGCCCGTGGCGTTGTAGAGGGCGATCAAGGCGTTCCTAGCTGTTGTTTCTTGGGTGAGTGTCGCCGCCTGGGTAGGTGTGGGGACGGGTGTGGCCGCCTGGGTAGGTGCAGGGACGGGCGTCGCCGCTTGGGTAGGTGCAGGGACGGGCGTCGCCGCTTGGGTAGGTGCAGGGACGGGTGTCGCCGCTTGGGTAGGCGCAGGGACGGGTGTGGCCGCTTGGGTAGGTGTAGGGACGGGTGTCGCAACGACTACTGGCGTTGCCGTCGGCGTAGTGCAGGCGGATACAGCCGCAAACATCGCCGCTGCCAACGCCAGGATGGCGAATAACTTGGTTGTCTTCATTGCATCGATCTCCTTGCGACAAACGTCAGCAATGCCGCGGGAATAAGGATGCTTTGTGACAATTTTCGCCGGTGAGGGTATGCGGAGGTCGGGGCGGCCTTGGAAACTGAACGGACGTGCGACTTCGTCATTGGGAACCTCCCTTGCGGACAGGAGTAAGGCTACTTGGCAGAGTCGCCGGGTTCCCCATAGGCGTATGCCCCGCAAGAGAGGCATAGGGCCTCATCCCGTTATGGGCTGCGCCATAGATACGAAAATGTAACGGGGCCGGTTCCCCGCTACTCTGCCAAGAAGCACTGCATCAGTGCGAACACGCCGAATCAAATTCAGCGCTGGCATCATCCTAAACCGGCCGGCATCGTCCCGACCATAGCCGATAGTCTATGTTGGAATGGCGCTGCGCTACCGGTCGGTGCGGTAGAGGTAGCGGATGTCCCACAGGCCGTACAGCGTGGCGGTGGTGTTGCCGAAGACGTTGCGGACCGCGGTTATCCGCTCTGGCTGCACCGTGAAGATGAGCGGCAGGTTCTCCGCAACGATCTCCTGGGCGCGGTGGTAGAGGGCCACGCGCCGGTCATAATCCAATTCCTGGCTGGCCCTGACGTACTGGTCGTCGATTTCAGCTTCCCAAGCCGTGGCCGGCTGCGCCTGTCTGGGATGCCACAGGTGGAAGTTCTCACTGCTATGCCACAAAATGATGCCATCGTGCGGCTCCCTGCTTTCGGTGAAGCCGATGACTATCGCCTCCCGCTTATGAATCGATCCCGCAGTTTCGAGTTCCCAAATGTGCGGCGCCCATTATAATCAGGGGGTCAACCCGCTACCCAGGAGGCAGCCACCATGTCCATCACCCAACTCACCCGCAGCGCCGTGTACGGTCAGAATGGCATGGTTTGCTCCAACTCACCCCTGGCTGCGGCCGCAGGCCTGCGGGTCCTGCAGGAGGGAGGGAACGCGTTCGATGCGGCGCTGGCGGTCGCGGCGGTGGAATGCGTCACCCTGGTGCCGGTGTGCGGTCTGGGCGGCGACTCTTTCATCCTCGCTTATGACGCCAAGAGTGGTCAGGTAACCAACATCAACAGCAGCGGGGTCGCCGCCTCGGGCGCCGAAGCAGAGTACTATCGGAGCCAGGGGCTCGCGCTAATGCCCATACAGGGGCCGCACTCGATTTCCGTGCCCGGCGAAGCCGCGGCGTGGGAAACCGTGCATCGAGATTTCTGCACCATGCCCTTTGCAGACCTTCTGTCGTTCGCCATCCGATACGCCGAGGGTGGATTCCCCGTGTCGCCGCGCATCGCCCGGTCTTTCGCCGGCAACGCGGAGCTGCTGGGGCGTTTCGCGGCCACTGCGGCCATCTACCTGTCCAACGGCGGGCGTCCGCCTCGAGTCGGCGAGGTGCTGGTCAACAGCGATCTGGCGAACACGATCCGCGCGGTGGCCGAGGGCGGCGCCGACGCCTTCTACCGCAGCGAAATCTCCACCAGGATGGTCGAGGGTCTCAACAATGGGGGGGCGCTGTTCACCGAGGCCGACTTCGCCGGACACTACGCCGACGTGGGCGGCGCCATCAGCACGACATATCGAGGTCACACCGTTTACCAGACCCGGCCGCCGTCGCAGGGATTCATGCTGCTGGAGATGCTGAACATCGTCAGCGGGCACGATCTGTCGTCGATGACGCCGAACTCAGCGGACTCGATACACCTGCTGGTTGAAGCGAAGAAGATTGCCTATTCAGACCGCAACCGCCTTGCCGGGGATCCGAACTTCGTGGACTGGCCCCTGGATGGCCTGCTGTCAACCGAGTACGCGGACATGCGCCGCGACCAGATCCATCCCTTCCAGGCCGGCGGTGAGGTCCGACCACTGACGCCCGTGGACGGCCGGGGCGACACCACCTACTTCTGCGTGGCAGATGGAGAGGGTAACGCGGTGAGCTGGATTCACAGCCTGTCCAACGGGTTCGGTTCCGGGGTGGTCGCGCCGGGTACGGGCGTCCTGTTCAACAACCGGGCCGGGCGCGGATTCAGCCTCGAACCCGGCCATCCCAACGTCATCGCGCCGGGCAAGCGCACCATGCATACGCTGAACTGCTACCTGACCACCCTGGGCGGCGAGGTTGCCATCGTTGGCGGTACGCCCGGCGGCGACGTCCAGCCGCAGGTTGGGGTCCAGATGTTGACCAAATTGATTGACGGCGGGCTGCAACCCCAGGACGCCGTGGAATCGCCGCGCTGGCACAGCTTCCCGGGCACTGACCCGGCAACCATCAACCGCGCCGGCGAACTGCGGGTGGAGATAGGGATGCCTGACGACACGATCCGAGACCTGAGCCGGATGGGACACAACGTGGTGCAGAACCCGCTGGGTTCCTACCACGGCGTGGTGCAGCTCATCGTGCGGGACGGACGCCGCGGGGTATTGGCCGGCGCATCGGATCCCCGGGGGGACGGGCAGGCCGTGGCCTACTAGGCGTGCGCGAAGTAGTAAATCGCCGGTAGGCCACGGTAGCGTTCGTCGAAGTCCATGCCGTATCCGACCACGAAATGGTTGGGAATGGTGAACCCGACGTAGTCGTACTGGACCTCAACCTCCCGACGTTCGGGTTTGTCCAGCAGGGTGCAGTAGCGCAGCGAAGCCGGGGAGAGGCTGCTGATGTAGTCTTTCACCGCCACGCACGTATAACCGGTGTCCGCGATGTCGTCCACGAGGAGCACGTGACGGCCGGCTATGTGCCGAGTTTCCAACGTCCCGGCGACCCGTACGTTACCCGAGGACTGGGTGCCGCTGCCGTAACTGCTGGCCCGGATGAACTCCAGGCGATGGACTTCAGCCTTCAACGCCCGCAGTAGGTCCGCGGTAAAGATCGCCGCACCCTTGAGGACGCTGACGATGACCACGCCGGTTGTCGCGTAGTCGCGGTCGATTTCTCGGGCCAGCGTGGCAACGCCGGCCCGCAGCTCGTTTTCGGAGATTAGCAGGGTCAGACCGTCACGCATCATAGCGGGATTGACCCTACAACAAGAGCGGGCTACACGTCCAGATTCTGAACTTCCGTGGCGTGGCTTTGGATGAAGCTCTTGCGCGGGCCGACCTGCTCGCCCATGAGCATCGCGAACACGCCGTCGGTGTCCGAGATGCTGTCAACGTCGTCGATGTCGTTGATGGTGACCTTGAGCATCTTGCGCGCCGTCGGATCCATGGTGGTCTCCCAGAGTTGGTCGGCGTTCATCTCGCCGAGACCCTTGTACCGTTGGATCGAGGGCTCGGACCGGGCCGTGGACATGCGCTTGATCAGCGCGTCCTTTTCGTCCTCTGAGTAGGCGTAGGCGATATTCCGTCCTCGCTGCACCCGATACAGGGGCGGCTGCGCGATGTAGAGGAACCCGCCCTCGATCAGCTCGCGCATCCGGCGGTAGAAGTAGGTGAGGATCAGGGTCCGGATGTGTGACCCGTCAACGTCTGCGTCGGTCATGATGATGATGTGGTGGTAGCGGAGCTTGGAGATGTCGAACGCCTCGCCTTCGCCGGTGCCCACCGCGGAGATGATGGCCCTGATTTCCTCGTGGCTCAGGATGCGCTCCACCTTGTCGAGGAAGCGTTCCACGTTGAGGATCTTTCCCTTGAGCGGCAGGATCGCTTGGAACTGCCGGTCCCGCCCCATCTTGGCCGACCCGCCGGCAGATTCGCCCTCCACTATGTAGAGCTCGGACTTGGCCGGGTCGCGCTCCGCGCAGTCGGCCAGTTTCCCGGGCAGGGAGGTGCCGTCCAGGGCGTTCTTGCGGAGCACTAGGTCACGGGCACGTCGCGCCGCCTCGCGGGCCGCGTGGTTGGTCTGGACCTTCTCGATGACGCCCTTGGCCGCCGTAGGGTTTTCCTCGAGGAAGCGGGTGAGGCCCTCGGACGTTGCGGCTTCAACACGGCTGCGTATTTCGGGGTTGCTGAGCTTGTTCTTGGTTTGGCCCTCGAACTGAGGGTCGCCCAGCTTCACACTGACCACGGCCACCAGTCCGCCGCGGGTGTCCTCACCGCTGAAGGAATCCTTGGGGTCCTTGAGGAAGTTCTGCTTGCGGGCGTAGTCGTTGAGCACCCGGGTCAGCGCGGAGCGAAAGCCGGCCAGGTGCGTCCCGCCCTCGGGGGTCAGGATGCAGTTGGCGAAGGTACGTTCGTCGGCGGCGAGGTTGTCGTGGCCGTCGGTGTGGTGGTACTGGAAGGCTACCTCCACGTCGGCGTCCTCGGCGATGCGCTGGTAGTAGAACGGGTCAGGCATAACCACGTTGCGTTTGCGGTTGATGTTTCGCACCATGCTGGCCACACCGGTATCGAAGAAGAAGCAACGCTCGATGTCCCCGTTGCGCTCCGCGGAATGGAACTCGCTGACCAGGCAAATCTCCAGACCCTTATTGAGATAAGCGGTTTGACGGAGTTGGGCGACCAGACGGCCGAAGTCGTAGGTGATCTCTGGAAAAATCTCGGAGTCGGCGTAGTAAGTGACCGTCGTACCTTGCTTCCGGACCCGCTGGTGCTGCTGGAGGTCAGTGGTAGGGATGCCCTTGGCGTAGTCTTGCGTGTAACGCACTCCGCCGCGGCACACTTCGGCGTGGAGTTTGGAGGCCAGGGCGTTCACCACCGAGGCTCCCACACCATGGAGACCACCGGACACCTTGTAGGCGGCGCCGTCGAATTTGCCCCCGGCGTGCAGGGTAGTCATGACCGTTTCCAGCCCGGACACACCGGTATCCGGATGAACGTCAACGGGGATGCCGCGCCCGTTATCGGAAACGCTGACCGCGCCATCCGCGCCAATGCGGACGTCTATGCGGTCGCAGTGGCCCGCTAGTGCCTCGTCCACTGCATTGTCAAGCAACTCTTTGATGAGATGATGAAGACCATCCACTCCGGTGCTGCCGATGTACATTCCCGGGCGGACGCGGACCGCTTCCAATCCTTTCAATACTTGAATATTGTCCGACGTATATTCGGAGGAGTCTTCTGCTGCAGGTAATACTACTTGTTGAGTCATGCTGATTGGTTTCTCCGGTCCCGAGCCGCTGTCAGTGCGAATATGTCGAGGCCATTACTGTAACGCATTACAACAATATCCAATATGCACACCCTTAGCATTATACCAAATCTGCCGCTCTCTTGCCATCGCACCGATGTCACCAATTCGCGGATTTTAGGAAATTGGATAAATATCCGGTCGCATACGTGGCGCGTTTGGTGCGGCTAGGGTCTAATCAGAGCTGGCTGTGCCCGGCCCCTCTCGTGCGGGCGCGTGGTACCACTGGCCCGACAAAAGACTCTCGATTGCCAGGCGCATGGGTTCGAACAGTGGCAGGGGAGGATCGCGAAGGGGGAACCAGCCGAATCCCTCGAACGAGCCGTCACTGGCCTGGGGGACCGGATCCTGTTCGCCAATATCTCCCATGAACTCCACGTCAACATAGTGACGGTCATAAGCAACAATGTTGCTCAGGCAAAGTACGCGAAGCTCGCCCACTTCAATTCCCAACTCCTCAAAAGCCTCCCTGCGGGCACAGGCCTCAAGGGTTTCGCCGAACTCCAGGTGTCCGCCCGCCGAACCCCACGTCGCTTCGCCGTGGGCTCCCCGCCGCTGCGCCAGGAAGACCTTCCCTTCCCTTACGAAAACCACGCCCACACCCACCAGCGGCCTGTCTGCCTGCGTACTCACGCCCGCAGTATAGCAGTTGATCGGGGACACCCTGAGTACCTGACCTGGGTTGGGTTTGGTTGTCGACCGGGAAGGGCGGGTGCTAGACTGCCCCATCCCGGCCGTTCCTGTGAGTTTGCCCTGATGCCTGACGAAACCACCGACGGACTCCCCGTGTCCCGCTCCGGCCAGTCCGCACTGACGGTGTGCGAAACGGCCGCCCGCCGAGCCGGTCAGCTGGTCCTGGAGCGCTTCCGTACCGATGTGGAAGTCAGCCTCAAGGGGCGGGCAAACGTGGTCACCGACGCTGACCTGGCGTCCGAAAGGCTGATACTGGATTACGTGGCGGAAGAGTTTCCCGATTTCGGTATTCTCTCGGAAGAATCCGCTCCCGTTGCTGGCTCGTCGCCGTACACCTGGGTGGTTGACCCCATAGACGGCACTCGCAATTTCGCCGAGGGGATCCTCCATTTCTGCGTGGTGGTCGCCATCGCCGCCGGCGACCAGGTGGTCTGCGGAGTAACCTACGACCCGGTGCGGGACGAGATGTTTTCGGCCCAGAAAGGGCGCGGAGCCTCGCTGAACGGGCAGTCCGTCACCGTTTCTGACCGAGATGACATCGACGAAGCGGTGCTGGGTTTCGACCTGGGGTACAACTTCGACCAGGCCAAGCTGTTGCTGGAACTGGCGGCGGGTGTCTGGCCCAAGGTCCAGGGATACCGTCTGATGGGGTCCAGCGCCCTGAGCCTGGCCTACGCCGCCTGCGGCCGCATCGACCTCTACTTCCACCACAGCCTGTCAGCGTGGGATATCGCGTCGGGCGTGCTGTTGGCGAGGGAAGCGGGAGGCCAGGTGCTGGACCGGGCCACGCTGGAGGATGCCACCCTGTTTTCGCCCGGCCTTATCGTGTCCAATCCGGCTTTGGTTGAGCAGTTCCTGGCCCTGACTGAAGGAGCGTCCTGGCGCACGATGTGAAC
Source organism: Dehalococcoidia bacterium (assembly GCA_034423575.1). Taxonomy (GTDB): domain Bacteria; phylum Chloroflexota; class Dehalococcoidia; order Lucifugimonadales; family UBA3495; genus Bin87. Next base: position 45,299 of record DAOUIF010000001.1, read on the forward strand.
GCCGACCCGCAGCCCCCGCGGGTGCCGTAACGGATTGGCCCTTGGGCGTTTGACCGTAGATTGTAAGGAGGGATGTCCATGGTCACGCAGATTTTCGAGATGGTCCGCGAAGTGGGCCGGGTCCCGTCGTCTGAGGTACCGCTGAACGCGGCCGAGCAAACCCGGTTCGAACGGATCATGGACCAGGCGGTGATGATCGACGTTCACCAGCATCCTTTCCTGCTGCCGGAGGACATGGACCGGTTCATCGAGTTCCTGCGCACCAGCCGCTACCAGTACGGCTACCAGGCTGTGGAGGCCGGCGGTTGGTCGGCGGTGACCACCGCCAGCGCGTTCAGCGGGTTCAAGAGCGCCACCGACATGTCCTTCATGGAATACGAGGACATCGCTGCCGAGGTCGGTGGAATGCTGGCAGACGTGGCGACCCAGGACAACATCGTGCGGGTGAGCGACGCGGACGAGATCCTGGCCGCTCGGCAGCAGGGCAAGATCGGCTTCCTGCCCACCCTGGAGCACCTGGCCATCGGGAACCGCATCGAGCGGGTGGACGCACTGTTCGGTATGGGCGTGCGCCTGGCCGGCATCACCTACAACCGGCGTAACTTCATCGGTGACGGTCAGACTGAGCGCAACCCGGGCGGGCTTAGCGATTTCGGTGTGGAGGTGGTGCATCGCATGAACGATTTGGGCATGGCGGTGGACTTGTCCCACGCGTCGACGCCCACGGCCATGGATGCCATCGAGATTTCCCGCGCCCCGACGGTGTTCAGCCACAACGCCTCCTACACGCTGCGCCCGAACGGCCGGACCCGAAAGGACGAGGAGCTGCTGGCCTGCGCCCGCAACGGCGGCCTCGTGTGCATCACGGCCGTGCCCAACTCGCTGAGCGACGACCCCGAGCAGGACATCGAGTGTGTGCTGGACCACTACGACTACATGGTGAACCTGGTCGGCGTCGATCACGTGGGGATCGGAACCGATACCACCGTGGGCGACCACGTGGCGTTCCACCGTGTCCTGCTGGGGCGGGGGCCGGACCAGCTGCCCGCCCCATATTTGAACGGGCTCGAATCGCCGGCCGACGGCAAGAATATCGTGCGCGGCCTGATCCGACGAGGTCACTCCGACGAGGACGTGCTCAAGATCGTAGGCGGCAACGCGCTGGACTACTTCCGCCGGGTGATCGGGTAGACGCCGACCGGCATAGGACATCCGGAGGTCGTATGGCCGACGTAAAGAGCTGGGCGCACCTGGTGGGCAGCGTTCCGTTGCTCGATGCGGAAACGGTGTTCCGCACCGTCAGCGATGCCTGGGGACCGCACCTGCGACGCATCTCGGATGGGGAAACAGGTCGTCGTGGTCGCTGGATCTGGTTCCAACGCGAGATGCTGGAGCAGCATCCGGCCATGGAACCGGACCCGGAGGAGCCGCCATACGCGCTGTACCAGTGGGACGGCCAGCTGCTGCGCAAAACTCCCTACATCCGCTTCAGGCAAGGCGCTGATCCAGCCGCCGTTGAATTTCCCACCGGGTACGCCGAGGCGGCTCTGGAGTCCTTTGACCTGTACGCCCGCCTCCAGGACGACGAGGTGATTCCAGCGGACGCCCGGTTCCAGGTATCCCTGCCCACACCAATGGCCACGGCGTACATGTACGTGAGCCCGTCGGAGCGGGACGCGTACATGCCCGCCTACGAACGGTCGCTGCTATCTGCGGTAGATGAGATTCTCGCGTCCACTCCGCATGACCGGCTGTCGATCCAGTGGGACGTTTGCCAGGAGGTGCTGCTGTTCGAGGACTACTTCCCGCATCGACCCGCCGACTACAAGGAGCAAATCTTCGACGAGTTGGGTCGGCTGGGCTCAGCGGTCCCCGAGGCGGTGGACCTGGGCTACCATCTTTGCTATGGATCGCCACGGGACGAACACTTGGTGATGCCCAAGGACACGGGGATTCTGGTCGAGATCGCCAGAGGCATCGCCGACCGGTTGGACCGCCGCCTGGACTTTATCCACCTGCCCGTGCCCAAGCACCGCACGGATCACGAATACTTCCGGCCTCTTGAAGAATTGCGCCTGCCTGCAGAGACCCAACTGATCCTGGGCCTGATCCACTACGACGATGAGGCTGGTGACCGCATCCGCATCGACGCGGCTCGCGATTTCGTCACTACGTTTGGAGTGGCCAGCGAATGTGGTTGGGGACGGACGGACCCGTGCCGGGTTCCCGGCCTGCTGGAGAGCCATCGTCGCGCGGTGGAGTACATCAACGTCGGATGACCGACGTCCGTTTGAGGGATTAAAGATGATTCAGTTGACCGAGGAAATGTCGAGCTTGATTAACCGGGCCCGGGACGACGGTTACCCCTGCATCGTGGGTACGGCGTCGGATGACGGTACGCCCAACTGCGGATACATCGGCACCGTGCTCACCGTGGGCGACGATACGCTGATCTACCGTGACCGCACCGGGCGCAACCCGTTGGAGCACATCGAGGCGAACCCGAAGGTCATCGTCCTGTTCCGCAATGCCGAACAGGATGCCGGATGGAAGTTCCGCTGCACCGCCAGCGTCCACCGCGACGGGCAGGTGTTCGAGGATATGACCGATCGGCTGCTGGCATCGGGGTTGGTGAACGAACGCTATCTGCAGGGCAGCGTCGGCGCCATCGTCGTGCTGCGCATCGACCAGGTCCTGACCCTGTTCGGAGAATTGTTGCAGGAACGGGAGCCCGGCCTGCAGTGGTGATCGGGCCATCACCCGATTGGCGGAGGGAGTGGGATTCGAACCCACGAACCCGTGAGGGTTAACGGTTTTCAAGACCGTCGCAATCGTCCACTCTGCCATCCCTCCCAACGCCGGGTATCTATTGTAAAGCCGCCGGCCCGCAGGCGTACAGGCCGCAGGTTGGAGTTACAGCCCGGCTGAACTGCCGTTCGGACGCGAGTGTTTCACGACTATAATGTCGTTCACTGCATCACCGAAACGGAGCCGCTCAATGCCCGAAGACTTGGTCCGCGTAGCCGAAAGCTTTGTGCCGGAGATCCTGGCGAACGTCGAACGGATCGACGCGGAGTGTCAACTCCCACCCGATCTGGCCGCCCGCCTGGCGGCGCACAACCTCTTCTGCCTTTACGCGCCGCAGGCACTGGGCGGCCCGGAACTTGACCCGCTCACGGCGTTCCGGGTGGTGGAAACCATATCCCGGGCCGATGGGTCAGCGGGATGGTGCGTGTTCAACGGCAGCGCGATCACGGCTGCCCTGGCTCGGCTCACCGTAGATGCCGTCAAGGAGATCTTCGGCGACCCGCCCGCCATGCTGGGCTCTGGGTCGGCGCGACCCGAAGGCACCGCGACCATCACCGAGGGTGGATACATCATCAACGGCCGCTGGAACTATTTGAGCGGCATCGATCACTCCACTGCTCTGTTCCTCAACTGCCGCCTGCTGCAGCATGGCGGGTCTCCGGCGCGGAACGACGACGGTAGTCAGGCCATACGCGTGGTGGTGGTCCCTGTCGCCTCCGGCACGGTGATCGACAACTGGACCACCTTGGGGATGCGCGGCACCGCGAGCAACGACTGCGAATATTCTGACGTGTTCGTGCCCGCGCACCACTCGTATCGACGCGGCGACCCGTCGTATCATCCCGGGCCGCTGTACAACCCGGCGCAAACCGCCATTCTGATCAGCTGGACGCTGGCTGCCGCCAACGCCCTGGGCATGGCCCGCGGCGCCATGAACGCGTTTCACGATCTTGCCACGGGGTCCGGCACTACCAACTCGCCGATGCTGCTGCGAGACCGCGCGTACGTGCAGATCGCGTATGGCGAGTGCGAGGCCATCCTGGACGGAGCACGGACCTACGTGCTCGACGCCGTGGACAGCATGTGGGACGCCCAGGTGTACCAGAGGGCCGACCTGATGGACCGGGCCGTCCGGGCCAGGCTGGCCATAACCCATGCCATCCGCCGCTCCGTCGACGTCGTCGACCAGCTATTCAACGTGGCCGGCACCAACGCCATTCACCGGTCGGTCGGGCTGGAACGGTTTTTCCGCGACCTGCACGTCAGCGGCCAGCACATATCGGGTCTACCGAACAATTTCGAGTACGGCGGGCAGGTCTTGATGGGCGCGGAGACGGCCTCCTCCCTTTATACCTGAGCTTCGGATGATGAACGCAAAGGGCGACCAACCGGCCGCCCCTTGCAGATGGTCGGGTGGGGTGGTTCCTACTCGGGGAAGATTCGCTGGTATATGCCCGGCGACCCTTCGCCGTGGACCATGTGCGGGCGCACCTCATGGGTCCAGACCGGTGTGACGATCCTGCTCCAGTTCTGCCAGGCCGCGCTCTGTGCCACTTCCAGCGACTCCATCTCGTGCACCGTGGCGTATTTGGGCTCGCCCATCACTGCCTGGAACCGGCGGGCGCGGATGTATCCGGGGACGTCCGCGGTCATCGGCAGGCGCTCGTTGTTGTAGGCGTCGTTCCACGCCTCTTCGAGGTGTTCCGGGATGCCCATACGACCCACGAGGATCAGCTGCGACATGCCCGCTTGTGCCGTCTCCTCGGATAGTTCGTCGGGATGCACTCGCTTGTACAGGTTGCGGACGTATTCGGTCCCAATGACGCTTGGGGACATTCGCCGCGACCACTCGGTCGGCTCGTTCAGCCATTTCTGCCATTCGTCCGAGTACCAGGCCTCGTGGCTGTCCAGCTCATAGACGGCCAGGTACTTGGGCCCGCCTTGCACCGCCTGGTAGCGCGCCGCATCCAGGACGCCCGGGATCGACAGCCGCTCCGGGATGTGTTCGTCGTTGTACCAGCGGTTGTATTCCTCGTCGTTTTCGGGCGCCACGTCGCTGTACACCAGCAACAGGCCGTCGCCTTTCTTCCTCGCAGGCATCGCTCTACTCCGTCCGTTCTTACGCCGCGCAGCGTCAGCGGGTTGTCAAACTGGACGGCAGTATAGCACCGGGCAGGGAGGATCCCTGTGCGGGGAGCGGAATTGGCCCAGTGATTCGGGCGGTTGCCGTGACCGGCCGTCACAGCCTCGATACGGGTGTATAATCCGCCCACCGTTTCCACTTTAGGCCGACGCGTGTCACAGGTTGACAGGAGGGTTTTATGACTACGTCGTTGCAGCAAACGTCTTCCAACGGGCATTCCGCCGGAGGCGCAGAGGAATTTGACGTTATCGTCATCGGCGCCGGTGTTACGGGGTTGTATTCCCTGTACCGGCTGCGCCAGTTGGGCTTCTCCGTCAGATCCCTCGAAGAAGGGACCGGTGTTGGCGGCACCTGGTACTGGAACCGCTACCCTGGGGCCCGCTTCGATTCGGAAAGCTACACCTACGGGTATTCCTTCTCCGAGGAACTTCTCCAGGAGTGGGAGTGGCAGGAGCACTATTCCAGCCAGCCGGAAAACGAGCGATATCTCAACTACGTGGCCGACAAATTCGACCTCCGAGGCGACATAAGGTTCAACTCCCGGGTCGCCTCCCTGGTGTACGACGAAGGCGGCAACCGCTGGCAGATAACCACCGACGACGGGTACCAGGCCAGCGCGCAGTTCGTCATCACCGCCATTGGCATCCTCTCGGCGCGATACGTGCCGGAGTTTGAGGGCTTGGACAGCTACGAAGGGGCGTGGTGTCACACTAACCGCTGGCCCAAGGAGGGCATGGACCTGGCCGGGAAGCGCGTCGGAGTCATTGGGACCGGCGCCACCGCCGTCCAGTTGATCCCTGAGATCGTGGGAGAGGTCTCCCATCTGACGGTCTTCCAGCGCACTGCGAACTACTGCGTGCCGCTGCGCAACGCTGTAATCGACCGGGAGACGCAGGACTACATCAAGAGTCACTACCCCGAGATTTTCGAGCAGTGCCTGTCAACCCCCGGTTCCTTCATGCACGAGTTCGACACCCGCTCCGCGCTGGCGGTTTCGGAAGAAGAGAAACTGGAGCAGTACGAACGCCTCTGGGCCGAGCCGGGCTTCAAGAAATGGCTGTCCAATTTCTATGACATCATGATGCCCGGGGAGGCGAACGAAGACTATGCCGAGTTCGTTCGCAACAAGATCCGCGAGCGCGTGCACGACCCGGAGGTTGCTGAGAAGCTGGTGCCGAAGAACCACATGTTCGGCTCCAAGCGCCTGCCTTGCGAGAGCGGGTACTACGAGGTCTACAACCGCGACAACGTCCTGCTGGTAGATGTCCGCGAGGATCCCATCGCGCGCCTGACCCCCCGCGGGATCCAGCTGGAGAGCGGCAACGAGTATGACCTGGACGTTATCATCTTCGCCACCGGCTACGACGCGGTTACCGGCCCGCTCAACCTGATTCACATCCAGGGTATCGGCGGCGAGGTCCTCAAGGAGAAGTTCGCCAACGGGCCACGCACCTACATGGGCATGTCCAGCTACGGCTTCCCCAACCTTTTCACCATCAACGCCGCCTCCGTGGGCAACTTTCCCCGTTCCGCCGAGCCGCTGGTCGAGTGGGTGACCGACGCCATCGCCCACGTGCGCGACAACGGCCATAGCCGGATCATGGCTACTTCCGAAGCTGAGGAAGCGTGGGTGCGGCACATGAGGGAGGACAGCGAGAACATCCTCCGCACCCAGGCCGACTCCTGGTTCGTGGGCGCCAACATCCCGGGCAAGGCCCGGGTGCTGCTGACCGCGCCGGACACCGCTCCCGCCATGCGCGCCAAGCGCGCCGAGGTGGAGGCCAACGGCTATGAGGGTTTCACGCTGGACTGACGCCAGGGAAGCTTCAGACCCTAATCGTTGGGGGCGACCGATCGGTCGCCCCTGATTCGTTCGGACGCAGTAGATCCACGGGTGAGAGACTCGCGATGGTACGCGGCCCGCAATGGCGGCTCTCTCAGGGTCGTTGGCCTTCGCTTGACGCGGCGTTGCCGGGACGCTTTGCCAACACGAACGCGGATGCGGAAATCGCCTGCAGCACGCCGACGGCTACCAGGACGGGGACAAAGCTGCCGGTGCGGTCAAAGACCCATCCCGCCGCCGCCGGGACCACCGGCCCGCTGATCCCGTAAAACAGGGTCATAACTCCCACCAGCGTGCCAAAGCTGCGCCGGCCGAAGTATTCGCCCACGGTGATCCAGGCAAGGGAACTCACCCCCTGCCCTGTAGCCGACGAAAGGATCAGGCACCAGGCCACCGAATTGCCGTCCAGCAGCAGGGCGGCGACGGAGCACAGGGCGACCACCGCCATGGCGCCACTCAGCAGCCAACGCGGCGACGCCCAAGCGGCGGCGAGACCCATGCCGAACCGGGCCGGAATGGTGGCGAAATAGGTGATGGACAAGTAGAGGGACGTCCGTGCTTCGTCGACGCCTTTCCAGATCAGGATGGGGATTTGGTTGATGACCAGGACGTCGGACGGAATCGTGCGCAGTGCGGCGCCCACCGTCAGCGCCCAGAAGGAAAGCGTGACCAGCGCCTGTGTCGCCGAGTAATCCAGCCGCTGCGAGCCTGCGGTTCCAGCGAGCCTTGACCCTCGCCGGGCGGGTTTCGCCTCGACCGCGCCAGCGCCGTAGGGCTGTAGACCCACGTCCTCGGGTCGACTGCGGATGACTGTCACCGCCGGGATGGTCAGGACGCACACCAGGGCGCCGGCTACAATCGCCGTGGCGCGCCATCCGAACTGGTCCGCGGCGGCGCTGAGGGCAGGGAGAATGGCCGCCGCACCGACCATGACGGCGGTATTGATCACCGCCAACGCGAAGGCCTTGCGCTGTTCAAACCACTGGTTGACCAACGTCATCAGGGTCGGGAAGATGCCCAAGCCTCGACCCACCGAAGCGGCCACCGAGTAGACCGCCACGATAGCCCAGAACGAGTCGGCGAAACCCAGGGCCGCAAACCCAAGCCCCGATAGCAGGCCGCCAGCCAGGATCAATCGGCGCGCGCCGTAACGGTCGGCCAGCCAACCAGCCGCCAGCGAGGTCACGTCGCCAACACCCCAGGCCGCCCCGACCACGAAGGCGGATTGACCAGATGTGAGGCCGAGTTCACCCCGGATGAGAACCGAAAACGCCAGGTACCCCGGGATGACAACGCCGAAAGCGAAAAAGCCCAAAACCACTGCGGCGGAGAGCACCCACCAGCCGTAGAAGACCCCGCCCGGAGCACTGGGTTTCCGGGCGGGGTTCAAGCGAAGCCACAGCCCGCGCACGGAGAATGTCCGATTTCAGGCCGAAATTGCAGCCGTCGGGTCAGCCGGGCCGGAGCCCAAGTCTGCACCGGCTTACCACGCAGAATTGGCTGCGAAACCGTCTCCCTAATCCGCCAGCGGTATCACCAGGTAAACCCTTTCCTCGTTGCCGACCACACGCGTGGTGTGGCCCTGTCCGGTCAGATCCTCGGCCAGGAGGACGTCGCCGGGCCCAACCCGGTGCGTGGTCCCGTCGCCCAGCCCGATCTCGGCCTGCCCGGCGAGGGTCACGGTGTACTGTCGCCGGGGCGCGCAATGGAAGTCCAGGAAGTAGTCGGGAGGTGAGATCCGAATCGTCATGCCGCTGGTCGCCTGCATCGGCGTCCCCCGTCCGTAGGCTCCCTCGGTATCGAGGAAGTCCTCGAATGGGGGTTCGTAATGCTCGAGACGGGACTGACCGTCGGAATCGGTGAAAACGCGAACGAACTGGGGCATCAGAAATCTCCTGGAGGATGCGTATTGCGTCCGATTATACAGGGCCTAATCACCCGGGCGGTCCTCAGACGTCGGCCGCTGTGTTACCCACGATACGTTGCCGGCTTCGCCGCCGGCGCTCTGGGAGCGGCGCAGATGTTCCACCACTCGGTTGACCAACACCGCGCTGAGAAGGCCGGCGGCGGCTCCCAGCGGGAAGGTCAGCAGCCCGCCTGTCACGCACAACACGATGGGCACGTGGGGCTCGACGATGGCCCGGTCGTTTAGTTCGGCAATCCTCGCGAACCGCGAGGCTATGGCTCAGGCCACGTAGCCCCCGGCTGCGCTGCCGACGACGGTGGCGCTGATGATGTAAAACAGCCTGGTGGGGGTGAACATGTTCGCCATCGTATTCTGCGCGGCATTCGCCAACCTGATTGCTCCCCACGACCCGCGCGCCAACGACGTGCGCAACAAGCTGCGGCGGCCCTTCGCCAGCGGCGAGCACATCCTGGGCGCCGACCGGCTGGGCAAGGACATGCTCAGCCGCCTGATCTACGGCGCCCGCACCATGCTGCAGGTGACCGCTCCGTCTATGGTTGTCGCCATTCTCGCCAGCACCATTGTCGGACTGGTGTCCGGCTACTCCGGGCGGTGGGCTGACTCGGTGCTTATGCACATCACCGAAGCGGTATTGGGATTCCCGTCAATCCTGGTGGCGCTGTCGATCGTTATCTAGCTGGGAACTGGAGTGTGGAACGTGATGATCGCCATCGCGGCGACCCAATTGGCCCGCTCCGCGCGCATGATCCGGGGTGAAGTCCTCGCCATACGGGACCGCGACTTCGCGATATTGGCCCAGATCTATGGGGTATCGCCCGGCATGATTGTGTGGCGACACCTGTTCCCCAATGTCATCAACACGCTGATGGTGCTGACCAGCGTCAGCTTCGGGCAAGTTATCCTGCTGGAAGCCTCGCTGAGCTTCCTCGGCCTGGGGTTGGCGCCTGGCGACCCGGCATGGGGCATCCTGGTCGCGGAAGGCCGCGAATTCCTGACGCAAGCGTGGTGGATCGCGCTGTTCCCCTGCCTGGTGATCACCGTGGTGGTGATGGCGTTCAACTTCTTCGGTGATTGGCTGCGGGATTACCTAGACCCAAGGTTGCGCCGAGCCGGCTGATCGATTGAACCATGGACGCGGATTGTGATCGGCTCCACCTGTCCACAGATGTCGCGCACGCATCGGTCCGCTGTTACCCCTGTGGCTGCGTAGCTAAACCCTACCGGTAGAGTCGCGTGGCAGGCTGCGACCCGGCCCCGAAAACGTGGGCTTGTGTGGACAATCCCGGTTGACCGGTGCTAACCTTTTTCAGAAGATTGCCAAGAATAGACATGCCGCTGGAGGAGGTCGCGCCGTCGATCTCGCTGGCGCTCATTTGTGGGACGGTACGATGACTGCCTCAGCTTCCGCCATGGCCCGCGCTTACGACGCCACCTCGGTCGAACAGCGCATCTATCAAACCTGGTGGGACGCCGGATACTTCGTACCCCGAGTGGATCCCGACCGCCAGCCTTTCTGCGTGGTCATGCCCCCGCCAAACGTCACTGGGGAATTGCACCTGGGCCATGCTCTGACCGCCAGCCTGCAGGACTCCCTGGCCCGCTGGCACCGCATGTGCGGCGATCCCACTCTGTGGCTGCCCGGCAAGGACCACGCTGGGATCGCCACGCAGTGGGTGGTCGAACGCGCCCTGGCTGCGGAAGGCACAACTCGGCACGACTTGGGTCGGGACAAGTTCGAGGAACGCGTCTGGGAATGGGTGGGCCTCTACGGAAACACCATCGACGAACAGCACCGCCGCCTCGGCGCGTCGTGCGACTGGTCGCGGCTGCGGTTCACTCTCGATCCCGGCCCCATCCGCGCCGTGCGTACCACCTTCGTGAACCTGTTCAACAAGGGCCTCATCTATCGCCACGAACGCATCATCAACTGGTGCCCGCGCTGTGCCACCGCCCTGTCCGATCTGGAAGTCGATTACGAAGAGCAGGACGGCAAGCTGTATCACATCCGCTACCCTTTGACGGACAATCCCGCGGACGGCGTCACAGTGGCCACTACACGGCCCGAGTCCATGCTGGGCGATACTGGCGTCGCCGTTCACCCTGATGATGAGCGCTACACCGGCAAGATCGGCGGCATGGTTACGCTTCCTATCGTGGGCCGCCAGATTCCGGTGGTCGGCGACACCGCCATCGAGATGGAGTTCGGAACCGGCGCGCTGAAGGTCACGCCCGGCCACGATATCGTCGACTTCGAGATCGGAGAGCGACATAATCTGCCCATCGTCACCGTCATCGGGTTCGACGGCTGCATGACCGACGAAGCCGGACCGAATTACTCCGGAATGGAGCGTTTTGCAGCCCGCGACGCCGTGGTCAAGGAGCTTGAGTCCATCGGTGCGCTGGAGGGGGTGGAGGACTACCACCACTCGGTGGGCCATTGCCAACGCTGCAACGAGGTGGTCGAGCCGCTCATCAGCCTGCAGTGGTTCTTGAACGTCGGCAAGCATGACCAACCGGGCACCATCGCCGGCAACGCCTATGCAGCGGTGGTCAACCGAGACATTGAAATCGTGCCCGATCGGTTTTCTCGGGTGTACCTTAATTGGCTGGAGAACATCCGGGATTGGTGCATCAGCCGGCAGCTGTGGTGGGGCCACCGCATCCCGGTCTGGTACTGCGCCGCGTGCGGCGGCTATTCTGCTCACGTCGACGATCCGGCGGCGTGTCCCCAGTGCGGCAGCGCCGACATCGAGCAGGAAAGCGACGTACTCGATACGTGGTTCAGCAGCGGCCTCTGGCCCCATTCGACCCTGGGGTGGCCGAATGCTGACTCGGCAGACCTCGAGTACTTCTACCCCAACTCGGTGCTGGAAACGGGTTACGACATCCTTTTCTTCTGGGTTGCCCGCATGATCATGCTGGGCATCGAAAACACGGGCGATGTCCCGTTCCGCTCGGTGTACCTGCACGGCATGGTCCTCGACGCCGAGGGCCAGAAGATGAGCAAGACCCGCGGCAACACCTTGGATCCGCTGGACCTGCTGGAGCAGTACGGCACCGACGCCCTGCGGTTCGCGCTGACCACCGGCACCGCTCCCGGAAACAACCTGCGGCTCAGCGACGAAAAGCTGGAATCAGCCCGCAATTTCGCCAACAAGATGTGGAACGCCGCGCGCTACGTGATCAGCGTGGTCGAAGCCAGGGCGGCGTCAGGCCAGGATGAACCGGTTGACTGGGACGGGCTCACGGTGTCCGCGCACCGCGAGGACCGTTGGATTGTCAGCCGCCTGGACGATCTCACCGTCACTGTGAACGAGGCGCTGGACTCGTTCGAACTGGGCGACGCCCAGCAGAAAATTTACGATTTCGCGTGGAACGATTTCTGCGACTGGTATATCGAGATGGCCAAGGTGCGCCTTCGGGCGGCAGATCCCGTGGGCGCCACCGCGGCCGCTACCACCCTGGTTCATGTGCTTGAGCGCCTGCTCCGCCTGCTGCACCCGTTCATGCCTTTCGTCACGGAGGAAATCTGGCAGAACCTCACGGCGCGGATTCCCGCCCCGGAGGCCGGGCTGCCCGCTTCCATCATGGTGGCCCCGTATCCCCAGATAGAAGCGCCGCGTTCGGCTCCCGACGCCGAGGCTGACGTCGACATCGTGATGCAAACCGTGCGGGCAGTGCGCAACATGCGAGCCCAGTTGCGCATTCCTGCGGCCCAAAAATTGGAGGCGGCAATTGAAACCAACGGCATGAGGGTTGTCGTAGAGGAGGAGCAGGAGGTGATCTGCGCTTTGGCTCGCGTGGAGCCGTTACGGGTATTGGACGCGGGAGACGCGGAAGCGGCGACTGGCGTCAGCCTGGTGGTCAACCCGCTGGTCGTGCGTTTGCCCCTGGAAGGGGTGGACCTGCGGGCCGAGTCCGACCGCTTGCACCGCGAACTGGAATCGAAGCGCCAGGACGAAATGCGCAAAGAACAGCTGCTGGCAAATCCCAACTTCGTTTCCAAAGCCCGCGCTGAGGTCGTCGAGAATGAACGTCAACGCCTGCGCTCGCTCACCGAGGAGTGCCAGCGCATCGAGGACATAATCGCCCAGCTAGGGGTGTAGCCCAAGATTGCCATAATCTGCACGCGACGCTTGGAGCATCGGGAGTCCCAAACTGTCAGAATGTCTCTCGTTGACCTATAACCCCCTGAGCAGGAGTACCTAGATGTCGCGGAACGTCGCCAGATTTTCGATATTAGGTGTTATCGCCATACTTGTCCTCGCCGCCACTACCGGTTGCTTCTTCGGAGGTGGGGAAGAACCCCCGGCCACGCCCACACCAGACCTGGCGGCTACCATCGCCGCCGCCGTTGCCCTCGCGGTTCCCACGGACACTCCCATACCCCCCACCGACACGCCGGTGCCGCCTACGCCGGAGCCGACGCCTGATTTGCAGGCTACCATCGACGCCAGCATCGCGGCGACCCGGGCTGCCATGCCCACCAACACGCCGGAACCGACTCCGACGCCAACCCCGGTGCCCACCAGCACGCCCGAGCCCACCAGCACCCCGGTACCCACACCGGTGCCGACCGCTACACCGATAAGCAACCCCGCCAGCCAGATACCGTGCATAGTGGTTGGCGTGGTCAGGGACAGCGGAGGGCCGGTCAGCAACACTCTGGTTGCGGCCGTCCGAAAAGATGGTAGCGGCAGCGTCGTAGCGGATGGCAGGACCGATACGGATGGCAGGTACCAGCTTTCGATCACCGAGTTCGATCAGTTCTTCGACATTTTCGTCGCCGGTAGAGACACCGGATTTGATACTCCGAGGACATCCATCGGCTGCCGCGAAATCCGCGACTTGAGAATCAACTGACGCGCAAGCGCGCCGAATTGGCCCCGAAGGCGCATAGCCTTCGGGGCTTTCTGATCTCTGATAAAATGTCGCGAGCGCACCCCGCCTGGCATTATGCGATTTCCACGGCCTGGCATGAAGATTAATTCGGCTCTCGGCATTATCGGCCATCCCATCGGCCATTCCATTTCGCCCCGGTTCCAGCAGGCCGGGCTGGATCATCTCGCCGTCGATTATCGGTACTTGTCCTACGACGTGCACCCCGACCTCGTAGGGGATTTTGTGGCGTCGCTCCGGTCAGACTCGGTTCGTGGCATCAATGTCACCGTCCCGCACAAAGAGGCGGTGATGCCGTTTCTCGACGAGATTGACGAGTGGGCGGCGGAAGCGGGGGCGGTCAACACCATAGTCAATCGTGAAAGCCGCCTCATCGGCTACAACACCGACGGCTACGGTTTCCTTCGTGCCCTCCGCGAATCGGCCGGACTCGACCCGACCGGCAAGCGCGCATTGATCCTGGGCGCCGGCGGGTCCGCGCGTGGCGTGGTGCAGGCCCTGCTCCGGGCCGGCGTGGCCGAGCTCATCATCGCCAACCGAACGATGGAACGCGCTGAGGCTTTGGCCAGCCTCGCCGCCAACCGCGACGTTCCGGCGCGAGCTATCGGGTTGAACGCCCTGGGATCGGACGGCATCGGTGAAAACACCGACCTGATCGTCAATTGTACATCCCTGGGAATGCATCACGGACCCGACGAGAACGCTTCGCCCGTACCGGCCTCGCGGATACCCGCATCGGCCCTGGTCTATGACCTCGTGTATAATCCCATGCTGACGCCGCTGCTCAGGGAGGCCCACGCAGTTGGAGCCCCCACCCTGGGCGGCATTTCGATGCTGGTGTACCAGGGCGCCGCGTCTTTCGAGCTGTGGCTGGAACGGCCTGCCCCGGTTTCCGTCATGATGGACGCGGCCATGGAAGCAATGCGCGAACGTGAAGCCCAGGCGCGGTAACCCCACTTCTGGAGGGCCAAACTCGATGATACGTTGGTTTACGGCGGGCGAATCTCACGGGCAGGGACTGATGATCATCGTAGAGGGCGTACCTGCCTACCTGCCTCTGGATGAGGAATACATCGCGCACCATCTGGCCCGTCGCCAGCGGGGCTATGGCCGCGGCGGACGCCAGCAGATCGAGCGCGACCACGCCCACATTCAGACTGGCGTGCGCCACGGCTACACCTTGGGCAGTCCCATCGGAATGCTCCTCGAGAACCGGGACTGGGTCAACTGGCAGGAAGCCATGGCCGTTGAATACGTGGAAAACCCGTCCCAGGAAGGCCGCAACCAGCGTGTCACTCGTATCCGCCCCGGCCATGCCGACCTTCCGGGCGCGATGAAGTACGGTTTCCATGACGTCCGCAACTCGCTGGAGCGCGCCTCCGCCCGCGAAACCGCCGGCCGCGTGGCTGCGGGGGCCGTGGCTATGCGCCTGCTGGAGGAGTTCGGCATCAAGCTGCACAGCCACGTGATCTCCATCGGCCGCATCCATGCGGACCCGCCCGAACATGACGCCATCGACTGGGACGCCGTGGAAGAATCGCCCGTCCACTGTGCAGACAACTCCGCCGCGGAGAAGATGATGGCCGAGGTGGACGCCGCCCGGGAAGCCGGCGATACCGTGGGCGGCACGGTGGAAGTCATTGCGGAGAACGTGCCCATCGGCCTCGGTTCCCACGTCCATTGGGACCGCAAGATCGACGCGAAAATCGCCCAGGCGTTGATGAGCATCAACGCTGTCAAGGCCGTCAGCATTGGACCTGGCTGGGAGTTGATGGACGCCTGGGGCTCCGAGTTCCAGGACGTCATCGAGCCTGTAACCGACCCGGACAATCCGTGGCAGCGGAAGACCAACCGCGCCGGCGGTACCGAGGGCGGCATGACCAGCGGCCCGCCCCTGGTGGCTCGGTTCGTCATCAAGCCTATCGCCACCCTGCACAATCCGCTTCCCTCGGTCGACTTAGATACCGGCGAGCCGGTGCAGGCCCACTTTGAACGGAGTGACGTGTGCCAGGCTCCACCAGCCGGTGTCATCGGTGAGGCGATGGTCGCCCTGGTGCTGGCCGACGCCTTTATGGAAAAGTTCGGGGGCGACAGCGTCTCCGAAACCCGCCGCAACTTTGAGGGCTACCAGGCCACCGTGGGCCCGCGCCTGCACTACAGCTGATCGCCTCTCAGACCCGTGGAGCGGCGGGGAGACTTGTCATGAAGTATGGCGTAACCCTTCTACCAACTTCCTACGAGTCGTTTCGTCGCCACGTTCGCCTGGCCGAAGCGGTTGGCTTCGATTATATCGGGGTGGCGGATTCCCAGTCTTTGTTTCGCGAACTCTTCGTCTCCCTGGCTGTGGCCGCCACCGACACGTCGCGAGTTCACCTGGGCCCGTCGGTCACCAATCCGTTGACCCGCCATCCGGCGGTGACTGCCTCGGCTATGGCTTCGCTGCAGGAACTGTCGGGCGGACGCGCATTTCTCGGCATCGGCACCGGCGACAGCGCGATCCTGAACCTGGGGCTCCGACCGGCGCGGATGCGCGTGTTGGCGGACTACGTGGCTGCCGTCCGCGCCTTCCTGGCCGGTGAAACCGCGGAATATCTGGGCCGCGAGGGTCACGTGCGCTGGAGCCAGGATCCGGTGCCCATCATGATGTCCGCGGAGGGGCCACGGACTCTGCGCATGGCCGGAGAAATCGCCGACCGGGTCATGGTCCACACCGGTCTGACGCCGGAGATATTGGATGACACTGTGTCGCGTATCCGGGAAGGCGAGGCCGACGCGGGCAAACCTGCGGAGTCGACGGAGGTCTGGGCTTTCGCCAAATGCAACATCGCTGACGATCACGCCGACGCCATCGACGAAATTCGGATGGCCCTCGCCGCCAGCGCGCACCATGCTTTCCGTTTCACGCTGGAAGGGAAGCACGTCCCTCCCGAATTGCACGAGGCCATGCAGATCATCCAGGGGGAGTATGTCCCAGCCGAGCACGAGCAGGTCGGCGAGACGCGGAACGCTGCGCTGTCGGACGAGCTCGGCATCACCAGCTACCTGGCCGATCGGTTCGCCGTGGTCGGTACCCCTGAGGAGTGCCGTGCCAAGGTTGCCCAGATCGGCGAGTCTGGCGCCGAGGTCCTCCAGATCACCGCCATCAGCCACGACCCGGCGGCCATAATCCAAAGGTTCGGCGAGGAGGTCATTTCCCACCTGTGCTAGTTTCGCCGAAGGTGGACCAAAAAAGCAGGGGCGAATTGCTGTTCGCCCCTGTCTCTTGACGCTATGTCGGCGCGCTATGGGAACAGGATCTCTCCGGTCTCCGCGTCCTCCACGGTAATGGCCGTGACCGGGCAATTCTCTGCCGCTTCGATGATGGTTTCCTCAGGGTCGCCGGCCGGGTCCTTCACGTAAGACTGCCGGTCCTCGTTCAAGCCGAAGGTGTTTTCCGCGAAGGTCTCGCACATGGCGTTGCCCACGCACACGTTGTAGTCCACGGTGATCTTTAACTGTCGGGCCATCGGGGTAACCTCCTCGTGATGGTCAGGCGAAACGGAAGTGTTCGCTGGTCTGATTGCGGCGACCGGCTGCTAGCGTGTTGCAACCGGGAGGTTCAGCAAAGTGCGCTGCCCCACGCTGGGCAGGTATTCCAACTCAGCTGGGTCGGTTTCCAGCTCGAACCCCTCGAATCGGCGGGCGAGTTCGGCGAACGCCTCCTGTCCCTCCAGACGCGCTAGGGTCGCGCCCAGGCAATGGTGAACGCCACTGCCGAAGGCCACGTGGGGGTTCGGGTTTCGCGTGATGTCCATGGAATCAGGTTCCTCGAAAACCTCGGGGTCCCGGTTGGCCGACGAGATAACCCAGCGCACGCGGTCGTCTTTGCCCACCGTTTGCCCTTCGCCCATCTCCACGTCCTGCGTCGCGACTCTCTGGATGGATTTCAAGGGCGAATCGTACCGCAGAACTTCCTCTACCGCATTCACGATGTGGGCTTCTGGGTCGGTTCTCAGGAGGTCGAACTGGTTGGAGTGTTGGGCGAAGGCCAGCACTCCGTTGGAAATCAGGTCGTTGGTGGTTTCATGTCCGGCGACCAGAAGCAGGAGCGCGTTGGCCAACACCTCATCACGGGTGTACGCGCCCATGATCTCCCCTTTGCAGATCACCGACAGCAGATCCTCGCCGGGGTCCCGAACTCGTTCGGCCACGATGGGCGCCAGGTAGTCGGTAACGGCCTGGACGCCTTCGGCATACATCCTTATCCGGTCCGGCTGGTTGCCGTCCAACCCGCACATGCTGCTGCACAGTTCCTTGACGAAAGCGCGGTCGCTGGGCGGTATGTCCATCAGGCCGGCGATGATGCCGTAAGTGAGCGGCGTGGCGAAATCGTGCATCACGTCCATTCGGCCGGCGCCCTGAAGATCGTCCAACAGGTCATTCACGGTCTGACGGACCAACGGGCGCCAGGTCTCCATCGCCTTGGGTGTGAAGTACCCGTGCACGATCTTCCGCTTTTCCTTATGCTTGGCGCCATCGTTCTGGGTGAACTGGGCAGCTCGCCACTGGCGCACTGCGGCGAACAGTTCCATGTCCTCTTCCGGAATCGAAGGAGCAGGTGGGGCGCTGTCCCGCAGCGCTACCTCTGAAGAGAAGTATTCGGGATGCCGTGCCGTCCACACCAGGCGCTCGTAACTGGTCACCACCCACATCTGGTACTGCTCGTTCCAGTGAACCGGCGCTTCAGCCCGCAGCGCCCCGAAGTAACCGTACGGATCGCGAATCGCCTCAGCGGCGAACAGGTCGTCGTGGATGCTGGGAGGCATGGTCATTCCCTCAATCTGCGGCCCTGGCTAAGTTCAAAACTATCACAAGCGGTTCTACAATTCAAACGAAATCCGTACTCAAAAACAGGGCCGACGGCCACGATTGCGACCGTCGGCTCGCTGTTCGAGAGGGACTTGAGTACGCAGCGGCTGCTACGCGCTGGTCACCTTCACCGGGAGGCTCTCCACCGCGCGGAAGGTGAGCACGTGGTCGTATTCGACCTGTTCCACCGGTATCTCCAGTTCGACCTTTTCGAAGCGGTTGGCCAGATTGCGGAAAATCTCCTGTCCTTCCAGCCGCGCCAGAGTCGCGCCCAGGCAGTGATGGACACCGCTGCCGAAGGCGACGTGCTGATTCGGGTACCGTTCGACGTCAAAGTCGTCGGCACGGTCAAAAACCTTGGGGTCGCGGTTGGCGCCGGGAATGAACCAGCGTACCCGGTCATTCTTCTTGATCAACTGGCCGTTCAGCTCGATGTCATCCATCGCGATGCGCTGGATTGATCGCACCGGGGAGTCGTAGCGCAGGGCCTCTTCGGTGGCGCGGACGGTCTTGCCTTCCGGATCGGACTTCAGGATGCTCCACTGGTCCGGATGCTGGGTGAACGCCAGCGTGCCATTGCAGATCAGGTTGATCGTGGTCTCGTGTCCGGCAGACAGCAACAGCATGATGTTGTTGACGGTCATGTCCCGATTGAACACGCCCTGCCGTTCACCTTCGCAGACTACGGACATCAGGTCGGTGCCATCGAAGTTATCGGGGTTGCTGATCCGGTCCTCCACCATCGGCGCGATGAAGTCCTGGAGATTTTGCACGGCCTGGGTGAGCGGCTTCATCCGGTCAGGGCCCTCGCGGTTGAGGAACCGCAGGTCCTTGGCCAGTTCCCGCAGCCGCTCCCGCTCGCTGTCGGGAATGCCCAGCATACGGGCGATGACCAGCAGAGGCAGCGGGGTGGCCAGGTCGGCCATGACGTCCATCCGGCCCTTCTCTTCGACGGCATCCAGCAGCTCATCAATGGCGGATTGCACCAGCGGCCGCCACATTTCGATGGACTTGGGGGTGAAGTAACCGTGCATCACCCGACGCATGTCGATGTGGTCCGAGCCGCTGACGTCGGGATTGTACCGCTTCTGGTCGTGCTGGATGAACCGGGACACCTGCCATTTCTTGATGAAGTTGTAGAGTTCCATATCGTCCTCATCGATGGGCGGGTTCGGGGCGCGCGTGTCCCGAGCGTACACACTGGAAGAGAACGCCTCCGGATGCCTGGTGACCCACACCAGGTGTTCCCACGAGGTGATCATCCAAACCTCGAGCTGCTCGTTGTAATACACCGGCTCGTGCTCGCGCAGCCGGTTGTAAAAGTCATAGGGCTTGTAGATCGCTTCCGGCGAAAACGGATTGTCGTTAAAGGTGGTTACCATTGGTTGTACCTCCGGTGGTACGTTGACACGGCCGCAGACCGCAAAGCCCGCAACCCTTTTTGATTGGCCGATTATACCCGATTTTCGCACTACGGGTAGACGTTCGCGTCTTATTTCGCCCCATGGCGGCCCGCCTGCGTCATGCCCATCAAAAGGCGGCAGGGACGGGCATGACACCCATCCCTGCCGCTGAAAAACCCGGCCGCCCGGCGCGTGGTTACGCGTTGGTCACCTTGACCGGGAGCGACTCCAGAGCGCGCAGGCCGATGAGCTGGTCGTACTCCAGCGTCTCGATCGGCACTTCCAATTCCAGGCTCTCGAACCGGTTGGCCAGATTCCGGAAGATCTCCTGCCCCTCCAGGCGGGCCAGCGTCGCTCCGAGGCAGTGGTGGATGCCGCTGCCGAAGGCCACGTGCATGTTCGGGTAGCGTTCGACATCGAAGTCGTCCGCACGGTCGAACACCTTGGGGTCGCGGTTGGCCCCGGAGATGAACCAGCGCACCCGGTCGTTCTCCTTGATCTGCTGGCCGTTGAGCTCCATGTCCTCCATGGCGATCCGCTGGATGGACTTCACCGGCGAGTCGTACCGCAGGCATTCCTCGGTGGCCCGCACCGTCTTGCCCTCAGGGTCGGACTTGAGGATCGCCCACTGGTCCGGGTGCTGGGTAAAGGCCAGCGTGCCGTTGCAGATCAGGTTGATGGTCGTCTCGTGGCCTGCGGACAGCAGCAGCATCACGTTATTCACGACCATATCGCGATCGAAGATGCCCCTGCGCGCGCCTTCCGCGACCACCGAGATCAGGTCGTCCTTCGGGTTGGCGATGCGCTCGTCGCACAACGGACCCAAGTAGTCCTGCAAGTTCTGCACCGACTCGGACAGGGGACCCATGCGGTTCGGGCCGGTGCGGTTCAGGTGTCGCAGGTCCTTGGCCAGGCGGCGCATGATGGGCCGGTCGCTGTCCGGAATGCCCAGCATCCGCGCTATGACCAGCAGGGGCAGCGGCGTGGCCAGATCGGCCATTACGTCCATGCGGCCCTTTTCCTGCACGGCGTCAAGCAGTTCGTCGATAGCCGACTGCACCAGCGGCCGCCACATCTCCATGGACTTGGGGGTGAAGTAGCCGTGCATCACCCGCCTCATGTCCACATGGTCAGGCCCGCTGACCCCGGAGTTGTAGCGCTTCTGGTCGTGCTGGATGAATCGGGAGACCTGCCACTTCTTGATGTAGTTGTAGATCTCCATGTCGTCTTCGTCGATGGGCGGGTTCGGCGGCCGGGGATCCCGGGCGAACACGCTGGACGAGAAGACCTCCGGATGCCGGGTCACCCACACCAGGTGCTCCCAGTCTGTGACCATCCAGACCTCGTATTCCTCGTTGTAGTGTACCGGCTCCCAATCGCGCAGCCGCGCGAAAAATTCGTAGGGTTGGTACATCGCTTCCAGAGAGAATGGGTTGTCGTTAATCGTGCTAACCATTTCCTGCGACCTCCGTTGTGCGACACGT
Source organism: Dehalococcoidia bacterium (assembly GCA_034423575.1). Taxonomy (GTDB): domain Bacteria; phylum Chloroflexota; class Dehalococcoidia; order Lucifugimonadales; family UBA3495; genus Bin87. Next base: position 66,654 of record DAOUIF010000001.1, read on the forward strand.
GATTTGCCGACGAAATGCGCAGCATAAGCGGCGTTGATGCGCCGATTATAGGCTTCGTTTGTTCTCCGCGCAAGCCGCAAAACGCGAGGCCCGGCGAAGAGTCGCCGGGCCTCGTAACCCTGCGGGGGATTTGAGAACCAATTACGACAGGTTCACCGGCAGCGTCTCCAGCGTCCGGAACGTGATGCTGGAGGTGTAGGTGAGGTCCTCCGAGTTGCAGTTCATATTGAGGTTCGGGAACCGCTCGGCCAAAGCTTTGAACGCTTCCTGCCCTTCCAGCCGCGCCAGGGTGGCGCCGAGGCAGTGGTGGATGCCGCTACCGAAGGCCACGTGCGGGTTCGGGTACCGCTCGACGTCGAAGTCGTCGGCCCGGTCGAACACCTCAGGGTCTCGGTTGGCGGAAGTGACGAACCAGCGCATCCGCTCGTCCTTCTGGATGAGCTTGCCGCCCAGCTCGACGTCTTCGCCGGCGATCCGGGTGATGGACTTGACCGGCGGGTCGTACCGCAGGCATTCCTCGGTGGCGCGGATCATCTTGCCAGCGGGATCAGTCTTGAAGAGCTCCCACTGGTCCGGGTGCTCCATGAAGGCCCGGGTGCCGTTGCAGATCAGGTTGATGGTGGTCTCGTGACCGGCCAAGAGCAGCAGGATCGCATTGGCGACCACCTGCTCTTCGTCCATGATCCGCTGGCCGGCCGCATTGGTCGTGCGGGCGGCGTCGGTCATCTTGTCCAGCAGGTCGCCGTTAGGGCTATCCAGGCGGGCCTTGACCATGGGCCGCAGGTAATCCTGGAGCTCCGTGATGCCCTCGGACAGCGGCTGCATCCGGTCAGCGTTGCCCCGGCCGATGAACAGCAGCTTCTCGGCCAACGAGCGGATGAACTGCCGGTCGTAGGTCTCGATGCCCATCATGGCGGCGATCACCAGCAGCGGCAGCGGCGTGGCGTAGTCGCGCATCACGTCCATGTGGCCGCGCTCTTCGGCCTCGTCCAGCAACTGCTTAATGGCCGATTGCACCAGCGGGCGCCAAAGTTCCATGGCCTTTGGGGTGAAGTAGCCGTGGATGACCTTCCGCATGTCGGTGTGGTCCGGGCCGCCGTGCTCGCGAATGTGCTCGTGGGTGCTCACCGCGCGCCGGTCGGTCTGGATGAACCACTGGCTGAAGAAGTTCCGCACATCCTCGTAGAGGCCCATGTCGGATTCATCAATCGAGGGATACGGAGGCAGCGGATCCCGGTAGAACACCTCGGACGAGAACGCCTCCGGGCGTCGGGTAACCCAAACCAAGTCCTTGTACTTGGTGATGACCCACAGCTTGTAGGGATCGTTCCAGTGTACCGGGTCCTCTTCGCGCATCCGCCCGAAGTACGTATACGGGTCCTGGATCACTTCAGGGGAAAACAGGTTTTCGTTAAAGGTGGTAACCATAAAGTCCCTCCCGTTGACTTTTCATGGTCAAACTCACCGCCGGACATACGCTGACCAGCGGCACTAGTCGCCGCGTTTACGCAATTGTAGCAATCGACCTATTTCGGGTCAATTACGATTCGTGCATAGTACCTCGGCATTTGCATCGGAGTAATGAATGCGAAGGCGCTCGATTTGGCAGATTCGCGTTGCAACCGGTCGGCCGGTCGCGGGACGAACTGCCATCCAAGTCCCATGCATACCATGGGGCGTCCGGGACAGTCTATCGCTCGGGTGTGGGGAGACGGGCGGAGCTGACCAACCGCTTGCCCAGCCTGAGACGGTCTGTGCTACAATCGCGCCACAAACCGGGTGAACCCGGGCTAGCCCCGGAACCGACGGTTAAACATAGCCAGGGAGGTCCAAATCATGGCTGAATCCGATTTCACCGTCTATTACGACTTTCGTTGACCCTTCGTGTACAACGCTGCCATGTGGTGGGCGAAAGTACGCGAGAATACTGACCACGAAATTGCCGTGGATCTCAAGCCATTCTCGCTGGTTCAGGTAAATCACGACAACAACAATGACGACGGCTTCAAGTACTGGGAGCAGGACGACTCGGACAACACGTTGCTCGAGCTGCGCGCCGGTATCGCCGCCCAGCGCCAGGGTGAGGACATTTTCGATCGCTTCTTCATAAACCTGCTGAAGGCTCGCCACGAAGATCGCATCGACCTGACCGACGCGGAGGCCATCAACGCCGTGGCCGAGGCCTCCGGCGTCGACATGGGCCAGTTCGCCGAGGACTTGGCCGATCCCGACGTGCTGCGGGAGATCGGCGAGAGCCACACCGAGGCCGTGGAAGTGCACGGCGCCTTCGGCGTGCCCCTCTACGTCTTCCCCAACGGCAACTCGGCCTTCGTCAAGATGTTTATCCCGACCGACGAAGAGTCGGGACCCATCTACGACAACCTCGTCGAGATGATGGCCGACCACAAGCACGTGGGCGAGGTCAAGCGTCCGTCCCCGCCGTGGCCCTATGAGGGTGTGCGCGGATAACGCCGCTTGACGCCATATGAGTTCGCCCGGCGCGCATCGCCCGGTCACCGAACTGGAACAAGCCCTGGGCCTGAGCTTTCGGGACCGGGGCTTGCTCATTCAGGCCCTGACCCATCGTTCGTACGTCAACGAGACCAGGGGCTTGGACACCGATTCCTACGAGCGTCTCGAGTTCCTGGGTGACGTGGTGGCGCGCCTCATCGTTAGCGAGGAGCTGTATCGCCGCCTGCCGGAATGTGACGAAGGCGGCCTGACCCGGCGCTGGACCGCCCTGCTCAGCCAGCGCGCCCTGGCCTTCGCCGCCAGGAATCTCGGCTTGGCTGAGTACGTCCTGCTGGGGCGCGGGTTCGAGGAGTCAGGCGGGCGATACGGAGATGCGGTTCTCGGGGACGTGATGGAGTCCGTCATTGCTGCGATCTACCTTGACCAGGGGAACGTGGCCGCCCGCGAATTCGTCCTGCGCGCTCTGGATGGGCCGGTCAATGCGGCTTGCCAGCCCGGATGGCGTCCCGACAACCCCAAGGCCGAGTTGCAGGAACTCCTCCAGGGTCAAGGCAAGCCCACTCCCGTATACCGCGTGGTGGCGTCGTTCGGCCCTGCGCATCAACCTAGTTTCGACGTCGAGGTTGCCACCGGAGAACAGGTTCTGGGATCCGGCGCCGGCTCCAGCAAGGGCGCCGCCGAAGTCGCTGCCGCCCGCGCCGCGTTGTCTGCACTGGGGACGGAGTAAAGCCTGCCGTTCTTGTCCTGCAACAGGGGGCGGCGACCGGCGCAGCGCAAAGCGGGCCAGAGTGCGCGTCCCGCGATTTGATTGGCCCGTCAGCGGCGGCTATAATGTTCGCACCATTCCTTTTTGTAATTGAGGAGGCGCGCACATGGTTGCTGACGTCCTGACCGGTACCTTTACCGTCAAATCCGGCCACGCCCAGATGCTGAAGGGTGGCGTCATTATGGACGTGGTCACCCCGGACCAGGCTCGCATCGCCCAGGAAGCCGGCGCGGTGGCTGTGATGGCCTTGGAGCGGGTGCCCGCGGACATTCGGGCGGACGGCGGTGTCGCGCGCATGAGCGATCCGTCCATGATCGCCGAGATCATCAACTCGGTTTCCATTCCCGTGATGGCCAAGTGCCGGATCGGCCACTTCGTCGAGGCGCAGATCCTCGAGGCCATGGGCGTGGACTACGTGGATGAGTCTGAGGTGCTGACCCCAGCCGACGAGCAGCACCACGTCTGGAAGCACGATTACACCGTGCCCTTCGTGTGCGGCTGCCGCGACTTGGGTGAGGCCCTGCGTCGCATCTCGGAAGGCGCCGCCATGATCCGCACCAAGGGCGAAGCTGGCACCGGCGACGTTGTCGAAGCCGTGCGCCATATGCGCGCCGTGCAGGATGCAATTCGCAAGCTCCGCAACATGCCCGACGACGAGTTGGTGGTTGAGGCACGCGACATGCGCGTCAGTCTCGACCTGCTCATGCAGACCCGTGAAGAGGGCCGCCTGCCGGTGGTCAACTTCGCCGCCGGCGGTGTGGCGACCCCGGCCGACGCGGCGCTCATGATGCAGCTGGGGGCGGACGGCGTGTTCGTGGGTTCCGGCATATTCAAGTCCGGCGACCCGGTGCGCCGTGGTCACGCCATCGTCCAGGCAGTCACGCACTACAACGACCCGCACATCCTGGCCGACGTTTCCAAGGACCTGGGCGAGCCCATGGTGGGGCGCAGCGTACGCGAGCTCTCCGACCAGGAACTGCTGGCCACCCGCAGCGTCTGATCCGGTTCCCTTAGCGACCAACGTATTCAGATCACGTCAGAGAGGCTGATTGGTTAGTTGAACATCGGCGTCTTGGCAGTTCAGGGTGACTTCGCGGAGCACTGCCACGTGCTCCGCAGTGTGGGCGTCACGGCCACCGAGGTGCGTCTGCCGAAGCATCTCGAAGGCTTGGACGGGCTCATTATCCCGGGCGGCGAGAGCACTACTCTGAGTCGGCTGATGTCCCTTTACGACCTCCGCGAACCGGTCGCGGACATGGTTAAGGGGGACAAAGCTGTGTGGGGCACCTGCGCCGGCATGATCATGCTGGCTAACGAAATCACCGAGGAAGACCCGGTGCCCATGGGACTCATGGACGTCGGCGTACAGAGAAACGCCTTCGGGCGGCAGGTCGACTCCTTCGAACAGAATTTGCACATCAGGGGCCTGGGTGAGCGCGAGTATCACGCCATATTCATCAGGGCGCCCGTAATCATACGGATAGGTGAGGGGGTAGAAACGCTAGCCGCGCTGCCGGACGGCCGGCCGGTGGCGGTGCAACAGGGCAAGATGATGGCCACGTCGTTTCACCCTGAGTTGACCGCCGACGCCCGAATTCACCGATATTTCGTTTCCCTGGCCGGCGGACCGGCCTACGACCCGGATGCGCCCCTGATCGATACCCCTCGTGTCCGCTAGCCCTCTGCCCACCTCAATAACCGGTTTGGTCCATAGTTCGAACCTCGATACCTCAGCATGACGCGACTCCACCAGGAGGCATAGTTGGTAACTGTCGAACAGCTGGCCCAGGACGAATTGCAACAACTGTTGGCAGTGCTCCCGGAGCGCATTACGCAGACCCTCCGGGAACAGGAAGAGCTTGATGACCTGTTAGAAGTTATCCTCGATTTGGGCCGCTTGCCCGAAGCCCGCTTCTCCCACGGCGACATGTTGTTGGGGGAAGATCCAGTAAGCCGGGAAGACCTGCAATACGTTGTTGCCGGCATCGGCGACTTTGGCGACGACAACCGCGCCGGGATGGAGCGGACCCTGCACCGGATTTCGGCGATCCGCAACCGGAGCGGGAGTGTGGTGGGCATCACCTGTCGTGTCGGGCGGGCCGTATTCGGCACCATCAAGATCATCGAGGACCTGGCCTACGGTGGTAAGAACATCCTGCTTCTGGGTCGCCCCGGTGTCGGCAAGACGACCATGCTGCGGGAAGTTGCCCGGGTCCTCGCCGACGAGGCCCGCAAGCGCGTGATCATCGTCGACACCTCCAACGAAATAGCCGGCGATGGCGATATCCCGCACCCGGCCATCGGCCACTCACGCCGCATGCAGGTGCCGACGCCCACCGAACAGCACGGTGTGATGATCGAGGCGGTGGAAAACCACATGCCCCAAGTGATCATCATCGACGAGATGGGCACCACCCAGGAGGCCGCCGCCGCCCGCACCATTGCCGAGCGCGGCGTCCAGCTGGTCGCCACCGCGCATGGCAACACCCTGGACAACCTGATAATGAACCCCACCCTGTCCGACCTGGTGGGCGGCGTGCAGACCGTCACACTGGGCGACCAGGAGGCCCGGTTTCGCGGCACCCAGAAAACGGTGCTAGAGCGCAAAGCTCCGCCCACCTTCGACGTCGTAGTCGAAATCCGTGACTGGGACGAGGTTCTGGTTCACGAGGACGTCGCGCAGGTAGTCGACCAGTGGCTGCGCGGGTATCCGGTGGAACCCGAGGTGCGCCGGATGGATCCCGACGGCAACGTCTCGCGCACTGCCGCGCCCCGACCCAGCGAGGTAGGGCAAACCCCGTGGTCAGGCAACGACGTCAGGGGCCGTCGCGGTCGCAAGCGGAGTCAGAACGGCTCGACCGAATACGATCAGTACCCTCCCGAGACCTTCCGCGATGAGCCCGACGCGAACGGATCCGCCGGCCGCCGCTTGGATGCCAGGATCTTCCTCTTCGGGGTTAGTCGCGACAAGGTGGAAGCGGCCTTGGCTGAGCGCGAGGCAACCGCTGAGATAGTCAGCGAACTGCGGCGCGCCAGCCTTTTGCTCACCACCAAGAACCATTACCGCCGGGGCAGCCAGTTGGTGCGGATCGCCGAGAGCAACAACGTGCCGGTGTACGTCCTGCGCAAGAACACTGTGCCCCAGGTTTCCGAATTTCTGACTTCCATTGCCCGCGACCAGGGTATCGACCTGGCGCCGCCACGGAGCAAGTCCGATGAACGGGAGGAAGCCAACGCCGACGCCATGGCCGCCGCCCGCGCCGAGGTTGAGGACGCTGCCCGGCGGGTGATGGACGGCGAATTCAGCGTACAGCTTGGTCCCCAGCGACCGTACATCCGGCGGTTGCAGCACATGCTGGCCGAGGAATTCAACCTGGCATCCACCAGCCGCGGCCGGGACCCGCAGCGCGGCGTGCTGATCTACCGGCCGTAAAGGGCTTTGCCGGAACCACGGGTTCAAGACCCGTGCCGCCGCGACCCGGTCTCTGCTACCCTAGCACCCGAACGTTGAAACGCAATCGGGGTTCACGGCGATGCCAGGGATCTTCATAGCCTTTGAAGGTGGGGAGGGAGCTGGCAAGTCGACGCAGGCCGGCCTGCTCAAATCTTACGTCCGGGCCGAGGGTCGTGATCCCGTATTAGTGCGAGAGCCTGGTTCCACCGGTTTGGGTGACCATCTGCGCGAATATTTGGTCGCTCGCGAGCCAATCGTCCCGTTAGCGGAGCTACTGCTTTTCGAGGCGTCCCGTGCCCAACTTGTAGTGGAACGCATTCGACCGCTGCTGGATGAAGGCGCTGTCGTCATCGCCGACCGATTTGCCGGATCGACGGTCGCCTATCAGGGGCACGGTCGCGGCATGGACCTGAAACAAATCGCGTGGTTGAACGATTTGGCTACAGGTGGCCTGTATCCTGACCTCACTATCCTGCTGGATGTCGACCCCGCCATCGGATTGGGACGCGCCAACCGTCGGCAGTTGCAACTGGCTCTGCCCATATCGAGTGCTCCTGATCGTTTCGAAGACGAGAACGCCAGGTTCCACGAGAACGTGCGGCGGGGTTTCTTGGCTCAGGCCGAAGCGGATGCTGAGCGATGGGCGGTTGTCGACGCCAATCGCGCCATTGCCGAGGTTTCGGCATCGGTACAAGTCCTGGTCCAGGACCTGCTTGCCACGAAATAGATCGCCGGCGAACCTCAACCAACGTCGACGGACGTGTGTACCCGTAACGAAACCGCCGCCCAAGTACGGGCGGCGGCTTTCAAATCGGCTTTATGTGCCCGACTAGTTGTCGGCAGCCACGGCCAAGTCGGCCTGAGCGATCTTCGCGGAGATGACTTCCTTCATCTTGCGGACGCGGCCCAGGTCGGGGTAGATGTTCCCCTCGGCCTTCCTGTCAAAGATCTTCTCGCCGTCCACGAACACTTCCATAATGCTCTGTCCGCGCGGGGAGATAGTGATAGCGGCGTCGCCGCCGTAGGCCCGGAAAAACTCGTTCGCCATCCACGTGGCGGTAGCGTGGTGCTGTCAAGGCACGCAGTAGGTAATCTCGATCTGGACTTTGCCTTCCATATCTTCCTCCGATGGGAGCTTCGTTTCTTGGCGCCTGCCTTGAGAATTCTATCACAAATGAAATGAGGTTCCAACAACGGGGTTTGGTTTCACGTTTTCAATGCGAACCCAGTAGGCGATGACCGCGAGCCAACATATTCGGAAGAGGGCGACGTCTGGATGGGTTGCGGCCGGTCTGCGATATAATCGACCCCAATAACTGATCCCTGATGTGCTATATGGGTAGTCAATCTGAAGTGTTCTGGCAGGATTATGCGGTGTCCCGGCATGACCGGACGGCTTTGCTGAACCAGGAGCCTATGGTGCTCTGGTTCACCGGTCTATCCGGCGCCGGCAAGACGACATTGGCCAACTGTCTGGCCAAGCGGTTGTACGACTGCGGCTATGCCACCTACGTACTGGACGGTGACAACCTGCGCCATGGCCTCAATCGGGACTTGGATTTCAGCGTGACGGCGCGCCACGAAAACGTGCGACGCATGGCCGAGGTGGCCGGCCTGATGTATGACGCCGGCCTGATCACGCTGGCGGCCTGCATCTCGCCGTTCAAGGCGGAACGGGACTTCGCTCGGAGCCTGGTGCCCGCGGGCAAATTCGTCGAGGTGTTTGTCGACACCCCGCTGGAACTCTGCGAGCATCGCGACAACAAGGGCCTCTATCGCCGCGCCCGGGCCGGCGAGATTAGCAATTTTACGGGCATCGACTCGCCCTTCGAGCGTCCGGCGCAACCGGAGATCGTTATCGACACCAGCGGGCGCTCGCCTGGCCAGTGCATCGATACCATCATGGACTATCTGTCTGCACGACGGCTCATCACTCCAACCGGCCAGGACGCGCGCAACGGTACAAAACGATAAGATTGAGACCGGTGAGGCCGATGGCTCGCCCGTCGCGCCCGGGTTTCGCCGGTCCGCGCCCCAGGTCGATTGGCAACACTCGCCGCGCGACGGTATAATGCCTCGAATTCTTTGCTCAAAGGGGGCATTACGTGACTACCAATGGCCAGGCTTCCTTCAATGCCGATGAACTGCAAGTGTTTTTCCGCGGGCAGTTTGTACCAGCCAGCGAGGCCAGGGTAAGCGTAATGACCCACGCCCTCCACTACGGGACCGGCGTATTCGAGGGTATCCGCGGCAACTGGAACCAGGAGCAGGAAGCGATCAACATCTTCCGCATGCGGGAGCACTACGAGCGGCTGCTCGACGGATGCCGCATCCTCATGTTGGATATCCCATACTCGGTAGACGACCTCTGCGACATCACCGTTCAGTTGGTCGAGCGTAACGGGCACGATACGGACATTTACATCCGCCCGCTGGCGTACAAGAGTCAGGAATTGGTCGCTAACCTTAAGCTCCAGGAGCTGGAGTCGGACTTCACCCTTATCACGGTACCCTTCGGCAACTATCTCGGGAGCGACCGGCTGCGCTGCTGCACTTCGTCCTGGCGTCGCGTTGACGACCCGATGATCCCGGCGCGCATCAAGGCCTGCGGGATCTACATCAACAGCATCCTCGCCAAGACCGAGGCCACCATTGCCGGCTTCGACGAAGCCATACTGCTCAACCACGACGGCCACGTTTCCGAGGGGTCGGGCGAGAACATCTTCATGGTCAAGAAAGGGGTCATCTACACCCCGCCGCTGGAGGACAACGTTCTCGGTGGCATCACGCGCGACACCATCATGCAGTTGGCGTCTGCTGAGCTGGGGATGGAAGTGCAGATGCGCACCATCGACCGCAGCGAGTTGTACCTCGCGGACGAGGTGTTCCTCAGCGGCACCGCCGCCCACCTGACCCCCGTGGTTGAGCTGGACTTCCGGCCCATCGCCGACGGTCAACCCGGACCGATCACCACGCAGTTGCAGCGGATGTACTTCGATATCGTGGTCGGCAACAATCCCAAATACCGGCACTGGTGCACGCAGGTAAGGCAGCCCGTAGCGGCGTAGGGAGATCGCCCAGCCGGAGAACCGGCGATGCTGGGGCTGTTTGGCGCGGCCGCCCTGTGCGGCTACCTGCTGGGCAGCATTCCCACCGCCTACTTGGCGGTGCGTTGGGTCACCAAGGGCGCGGTTGACATCCGCCAGGCCGGCGACGGCAACGCCGGCGCCAACAACGTCAACCGCATCTGCGGCCGGCGGTGGGCTATATTGGTCGGCGCTGTGGACATTGCCAAAGGCGTGGCGGCCGTGCTGGTGTTCAACCTGTTGTTCCGTCTGGTCAACCCGGCGCTGGCCAGCAGCACTTCCGGCTTGCCCGACCCACTGGCTCCGGTCTTCGCCTTGACCCCCGCGGGTATGCTGGCCGGCGCCGCTGCCATGGTCGGGCAAATCTGGCCGGTCTGGTTAAAATTTCACGGCGGTCGCGGAGCGGCCACGGCCTTGGGGATTACCGGCGCCGCGCTGCCTGCCGCGGTGCTGATTATGGCGTTGCCGTGCATCGCAGTCCTGCTGCTTACCAGAAGCACCATTGTCGCGCTGCCGTTCATCTATCTGACCTCCATGGCGCTGGCCAGAGCGGTTTTTGGCGTCGGTTGGGGAGCCATTGGCTATTGCCTGGGCATTTTCATTGTAGTGGGTGCGGTGCACTTCTGGGCAGTGCGCTCCCGCCGGCCGGCAATTGGAGCCACCCCCGGCGCGGATAGCTGGCCATCGTCATAGCGCGGCCAGCGCCGTCGTCCCCACGACGATCATCACGATGGCTACGCCCTTGGCCGCCAGCGCGCTGGGCCGCAGCGATTCCTGCATCATCCCGAACGTCCGCCAGCTAAGCAGCGTGCCCACTACGAACACGAACAGCGGTCGCGTGGCCAGGATCGCCGACGCCAGTGATACCGGCCCGAGGCTGAAGGACCAGATGAACAGCATGATGGCCAGTTGGGGCAGCAGACCCTCTCCGATGACGAACGTCGCCAGGCCCGGCCCGGAACGCAATCCGCGGAACAACCGACGCCAGTTTTCCGGCCGTCCGTAAACCGCGAACGCCGGCACCATCCCCAGTTCCTGCAACCCGAACACTTCCCACGGCGTCAGGTCGGTCAGCACCAGTTTTGCCAGGAAGAACGACAGGCCCAGCGTGATGGAACTGCCCACCAGCACCGTCAGCCCCGGGGTCACTTTCAGCAGCCCCCGTCCGAATCCTTCAATGGAAACCAGCGCGACACCGACGACCACCAGCGCAATCGCCGCCCACTGCGGGGCGGTGATGGTCTCACCCAGTACCACCATTGCCAGCAGGGCGACCAGTATCGGGTTGGTTTGACTTACCGCCACGGCGCGCGAAGCCTCGCCCAGTTTGAGGCCCAGGAACAGCAGCAGGAGCCCGGACCCGAGGCTCACGCCCGAGAGCAGGGCGATGGCAACCGACTGGGACGGCGCTCCCACCGGCCAACCCACCGCAATCAGGATGATTGCCGCGCAGATCGACCGGGTGAGGATCGAACCGGCGCCCAGCGCTCCAACTCCCTCAAGGTAGTTGTCCAGCAGTCTTTTGTGGGCAATGTTCGCGAGGCCGAGCGAAGCGGCGCTGCAGATGGCCAGGAAGATCCACACGACTAAGGCGCCATCCTTGGGACCGTGAGAGTATCACCACGCACAGCGCTCGTGGCTTTGGCTGTTGGCGGCGTAAGGCCCACGCAGTATAACCCGCGCGCAAGCCGGGGCTGCGCCGGCTCCCCTGCTATAATCGCGCCGGATTTGAATTAGCGGAGGTACACGAATGGGCTGGTCGATTCACCATCCAGTCGGACTGATCCATCACACACCCTCAGCGTGCAATCGCGGCTACACGCTTTTTTCGACCACGCGCGGCGGCAAGGACGCTTACCTGATCGATATGCAGGGCAACGTCGTCCACCGGTGGCATTCTCCTGAGGGCATCCACTATTCCTACTTGCTGGACAACGGCAACCTGCTGTGCCGTACCTTACCGCCCGAGGACGCCGGCGGCATCGAGACGGTGGGCGGCTCGTCGGCCAGCATCATCGAACTGGACTGGGACAGCAATCTGGTCTGGGCCTACCGGGACAACACGCTCCACCATGACTACGAGCGCCTGCCCAATGGCAACACTCTGCTGCTGCTGTGGGAGCCGCTGCCCGATGGTCTGGAAGACCAGGTACAGGGAGGTTTCGAGGTGGATTTTGCCCCCGGGATGCTTGGCGACATGGTTCGCGAAGTGACGCCGGACGGCGCGACGGTTTGGGAGTGGAAATCCTGGGAGCATCTGGATCCGACCGAAGACGTTATCGGTCCGGATGCCCGGCGGGAATGGACCCACGGGAATTGCCTGAACGTCACGCCCGACGGTGACCTGCTGGTCAGCTACCGTTTAACCAGCACCGTGGGCATCGTGGACCGTGCCACTGGAGCCTTCAAGTGGAAGTGGGGCCCGGGCGAGATTTACCAGCAACATCATCCAACCTGGTTGGACAACGGACGAGTGCTGATCTTCGACAACGGCTCCCACCGGCCCGGCACCAGTTTCTCCCGTGTCGTGGAGGTGGACCCAGCGACCAACGAGATCCATTGGGAGTACCGGGGAATGCCGGCCATTTCCTTTTACAGCTACAACATCAGCAGCGCCGAGCGTCAGCCCAACGGTAACACCCTGATCTGCGAGGGCGCGCCGGGCCGCATGTTCGAGGTCACTCCCCGGGGTGAGATCGTCTGGGAGTACATCAACCCGTTCTTCCTCTACAGCGAAGCTGCGGGCGGCGCCGGAGGCATGGAATACACCAACGCCACCTTCCGCTGCCACCGCTACAGCCCCGACCACCCGGCGCTGGCGGGTAAAGACCTCGATCCGGGGCGGCACGCGGCGCTGAACCGTATCTTATAATGGCGACGTAGCAGATCGAGGGCCCACCGCAGTATCAGGAACGGCACCCCATGATTATCAGTCGATTACAGGTGCTGAATTACGGCTGCCTCCGATACGTGGACGTGCCCATGGATCGATTCCATTTGCTCGTCGGCCCCAATGGGAGCGGCAAGAGCACGCTGATGGACGCTATCCGGTTCGTCTCACAGGTGGTGAAAGACGGAGTCGAATCGGCTTGGAGGAGCCGTACATCCAACTTCGCCGATCTGATTTGGGATCGCCCCAATGCACCTGAAGACCAACGGTTTGAAATAGCACTGGAGTTCGATCTGCCGGATGAAGTACGTAACCTACTTCCCGAAGAGCGAAATTACAATCTTTTTAGATATGAAATAGCGGTGGGTGTGGACCCGGAAACGGGTCGAGTCAGCCTGCTTGCGGAGCGCGGCGACTTGCAGCCTGATACGCGTTATCGCCCTCGGCAGCTCTCGTTTTTTCCGTCACCAGCAGAGCCGCCACCGACCATCATCACCCAGCGTGTAACCCGTGGCAGACGGAACGTATTCCGCCGAGACCACACTACGCTCAGCAGGTTCAGCGTTGAAACGGTGGAGAAAACCGGTAGCATAAATTGGAGCATCGGCTTTAGCCTTAGTTCTGACCGGTCGATGATGACCTTTTTGCCGGATCGAGGCAATGAATTCCCCGCCTCGACGCGCGCGATGACGCATTTGCGCGACATGGTATACACGCTTGTGTTGAATAGCGCATTGCTCCGCGAGGCCAGTCCGCCATGGTTAGGTGTCGATCTCCGTCCTGATGGCTCCAACGTTCCTTGGGTTGCCGATACGCTGTTTACGGATGCCCCTGAGCGGTGGAAATGGTGGATGGGTCACATCCAGAGTACGTTAGATGGGTTTAACTCGATACGCGTGGTCCGCCGCGAGGACGATGGCCACAAATATTTGATGGTCCAATACAATAACGGACTCGAAGTACCGTCATGGAAAGTATCCGATGGCACGTTGCGGTTCCTGGCTTTGACAATGCTGGCGTACCTGCCCGGAGCCGACGGGCTTTACTTGGTTGAGGAACCCGAGAATGGCATCCATCCAGGAGTGCTGGAAGAATTGTTCAACTCGCTCTCATGCGTCTACGACGGGCAGGTGTTACTAGCCAGTCATTCACCACTGTTCGTCACGGTTGGGGATGTTGAGAGATTGTTTTGTTTCGGCAAGACCGACCAGGGGGTCAGCGACGTCATTCCGGGTCAATCGCATCCGTATCTGCGGGATTGGCAGCACGAAACCGACTTAGGAACCTTTTTCGCCTCGGGGATACTCGCTTGACCGTGCCTGGATTTGCCAAAGACCTCATCGTTGTGACAGCCGATTCGCAGATACATCGCACGGTTGAGATCTTAGTGAACCATCGCCGCCGATCCCTGGCGCTGCGTGAATTCTCAGCGGACGTAGTGAGACATCCGGGCCAGGACTCTGGCTGTCGCGCAAATCCTGGGAGAATGCTCGATCCACATCGGAACTCCCACGCCAAGGCGATGGTGATTTTCGATTTCCACGGTTGCGGCGAACGCCGGCTGTCTCCGCAAGATTTGGAAACCAGACTGGAGAACGATTTCGCTCGCCGAGGATGGGGACCAGATCGCGTATCGTTTGTAGTCATTGAACCCGAACTGGAAGCATGGTTATTCGGTGCTTCGTACCGTCACCTCGAAAGTGAAGTGTCTTGGTCACGATCTGTAGGCATTCAACGTTGGCTCACTGAGCTCGGGTACCTGCAGACCGGTACAGTCAAACCGTCTAACCCCCAAGCTGCCTTCGAAGCAGTTCTGTACGAACAGAAACTTCCTCGCTCTGCGGATCTATTCGCCAATCTCGCCCAGCGCGTCAGCTTGGCCCGCTGCCAGGACCGCGCCTTCCAAAAATTCCGGTCCACCCTGCAACGCTGGTTCCCAGCCCCATGAAAAAGGCGGCGTCACCATGACGCCGCCCGTAGTATTTTGGTGCCCTGGCTCCTCGCGTTACGCCGGCCGCACCCGCATCTCCCGCAGGTCGTTGGCGATGATCAGTTCTGCTTCGGTCTGCTCCTGGATGTCCTCGGGGGACCAGCCGGGGGCATGCTCGCGCAGGACGAAGCCGTCTTCGGTGATCTCGAACAGGCCCAGGTCTGTGGCCAGGAGTTTGACCACGCCGGGCGCGGTGATGGGCAGGTTGCAGCTCTTGAGCACGCGAGGCGCGCCGTTGCGCTGGTTGTGCTCCATGGCGATGAACACCCGCTTGGCGCAGGCGGCCAGGTCCATTGCGCCGCCGATGCCGCCGCCCTTGCGCACCGGGATGCGCCAGTTGGCGAAGTCGCCGTTTTCGGAGACTTCGTAGGCTCCCATCACCGTCACGTCCACCATGCCCTTCCTGATGATCCCGAACGAATCGGCGTGATGCACGATGGCCATGCCGGGCAGGGCGACCACGTTCTGGCCGCCGGCGTTGACCAAATGCTTGTCTTCTTCCCCGGCAGGAGCCAGCGGACCAAATCCGATTACCCCGTTTTCGGAATGAAAAATGATCTCCTTGTCCGGCTCGCACTCCAGGTAGTTGGAGCAAAGAGTTGGCATACCCACACCCAGGTTCACGATCCAACCGTCCTGGAATTCCATGGCAAGGCGGTCGCACATGGTTTGCCTGGAGAGGCGGGGCTTGTCCGCGGTAGTCATCGCAGTACTCCTTGTGTTCTTGATCGCGTACCCGTTTCGGTGTCGACGCTAATCTGGACCGGCGTCTTCAGTCCCAGATCCCGTCTGCCGGTATCTTGACCAGTCGATCAACGTAGATTCCTGGAACGTGCACGCAGTCCGGGTCGATCTCCCCAGGTTCAACGATGCTATCCTCCACCTCGACGACAGTGATGTCGGCGGCCATGGCCATCACGGGGTTGAAGTTGCGCTGGGTCAGCCGGAATTGCAGATTGCCAAAGGTGTCGGCCCGGTACGCGCGGATGAGCGCGAAATCGGCCGGCAACGGATACTCGAGCACGTAGGTGCGCCCGTTGATTTCCCGGTGCTCTTTGCCTTCCGCCAGCTCAGTGCCTACGCTGGCCGGGGTGTAGAAGGCGCCAATGCCAGCCGCTGCGGCGCGCATCCTCTCGGCCAGGGTTCCTTGCGGAACCAGTTCTGCATCCAGCTCGTCGTCGTTGTACATCTGGACGAAGGGCGTGATCTGCGAAGGATGTGTTGGTGCGGTGAATGCGCAGATCATCTTCTTGACCTGGCGGGCTTCGATCAACGTACCGACGTCCACGCGGTCGTCCAGTGAGCCCGCATTGTTGGAAATGCCGGTGAGGTCCTTGACCCCCAGCCGGTGCACTGCGGCCAGAAGGTTGCGGGCCAGGCCCACGTTGCCAAAACCGGGCGACATGAAGGTCATGCCGTCTTTCATGTCGGCAACGGCGGAGTCGAAATTGGGGAAAACCTTGTTCTTCATTGGGGTGGGCTCCCATTTCTGGTGTCGCCGCTATTAGCCTGCGGCAATACCGTCGTCGCCGGTGGCGCGGCGGGTGCGGTCATTATACAAGCAACATAACCGCTGGCAACGCGCCTGACTAGGCTGGCAGGCGGGTCGCCAGCAATCGTTGCGGATACCACCCGGGGCGGTCATCTGCTGTCATCCACGCCGGTTTGCAATTTGAGAGGCGCGATGGGGTTGGCGTCCCTCGGCGGCAGCGCCAGGTCGCTGGTGCGTCCTCGCCAGCGGTCCGCCAGGGGCCAGGACAGCAGCGCGGGCCGGTTCACATCGCCGGCGGCGTCGGCCTGGTCTGCGTGCCCGCTGTCCTGATCGTCGTCGGGATTGTCGGCGTCCGGCTGCCACGGCCAGGGGAGATGCCGGCGCCACGGATCTGATCCTCCGTAGCCGTTGGCCTCGGCGACCACGGACATCACCTGGTGGGGGCGGTACACGCGGTAGGTCGGCTGCTCCGCCAGTATCGCCTCCTGGTCGATGGTGGCCCACAGGGCGGCGATTGACGTTGCGCCGACGGCGCGGGCGCAGGCGATGTCCTGCGGCCCGTCGCCCACGTACATGGCGTCCTCGGGGTCGACGGCCATCGTTTCCAGGACATCCAGCAAGCCGTCAGGCGCCGGCTTGTAGGGCCGCGCGTCGGTCTTGAAGTTGGCGTACTCGACCAGCGGGGCCAGCCCGGACTCTCGCAACTCGATCTCACCGAAATACGGGATCTTGTCGGACAGGATGCCCACGCGGATTCCGCGACGCCGGAATGCGTGCAACAGCGTGGTAACTCCAGGGTACAAGTAGCGGCGATGTCCGTCGATGGCGTGGTAGTGGCTCAGAAAAATGGGAAGGATGGTGTCCAGCTCGTCCTGCGCTTCCGGATGGGTGCCGAAGAACCACAGGAGATGCTGGTGAAAGGGGCGATGGAACTCGGCGGCGATCGCCTCCGCGGTGGGCGGAGCCATGCCCAATTCCACTGCTGTGCTCTCCATCAGACCCAAATGGATGCCCCAGCTGTTCCACAGGGTCAGGTCCCAGTCGAAAATTACCGCCTTCATCGGCGCCTCTCGCGGTAGGCCAAGCTCTGATGGAAACCGGTGTGAATCCGGTACGTCCCGCTAGCAGTGACCCGGGTGGCTCTGGCCTCCGCCCTGGTAGTCGATGGCGCTGGGCATCACGGTGGTGCCGGGGTGATCAGCCCTCCCCAGTTTGACGGTCACGGCGCCACTGGCGTAGTGCAGCACGCCGCTGACCTCCAGGGTGGGCGAGTCGGCGAGATACGTGATGTCGCCGTTGGATTCCACCCGGAAAGGCCGGTCGTGGCCCGGATAGATGGTGTTGGCCGCCGCAACGATCTTCTGGATGCTGGCCCTGGCGTCGGCTTCGCTCCAGAAGATGATCGCCGGCGTCCCCCGGCCGATTGCCCCGGCGTCGGACATCGCGTCGCCACCGATACACACCCTGCCGGCCTCAGTTTCGACCACCACGCTGATGTGGCCGCGAGTGTGCCCCGGGGTCTCGATGATCCTGACCCCGGGCTCCAGCTCGGTCTCTCCGCTGACCGCGTTCACCTTCTGCTTGAGCAGGGTGTCCGCGAAGTACCTTGCGGTGGCCAGGTCTCCCACCCGCGGGTTGCGGCTGTATTCCAGTTCGTCGGCGTGGATAACGATCTCCGCGTTGGGGAAAAGATCGGTATTCTGCGAATGGTCCCAGTGGGCGTGCGTCAGGATCACCCGGCCGATGTCGTCCGTGGAAATGCCGTGGGCTGCCAGCTCGTCAACCAGCATGTTGCGGCGACCAAAATGCGCCACGTCAACGATGGACAGCACCTCGCCACGAATCAGCGTTACGGTGCACAACCCCAACCGCGTCTGGTCGGTGTTGATGGAGTAACCGCCCATTATGATTTCCAGTTCCGGCATAATGTCCCTCCGCCACTAGTCGCGACTAGCTGCTCAATATCCCGATCGCCGCGATTATAGCACTGGGCCTGGATCAACTCTGCGAGGCCGCTGCCCTCAAACTCCCTGATGACCCCGCCAGTCGATATCATATTGCTCGACGGAAAAGTCCTCGCCGGCTCGGGCCGTCCCACCGCGCTGGCCGTGGCCGGCGGCAAGGTCGTGGTTGCTGGGAACGACGTCGACATCCGCCGGCTGGCGACTTCGTGCACAACCGTAATCGACTGCGGCGGTCGGACGGTCATCCCGGGCATAGTGGACGCCCATTGCCATATATTGGCGACGGCTGCCACCGGCCTGCGGGTGGACTGCCGGCCCTCCGCGACGCCAGATACCGAGGCAATTGTTTCTGCACTCCGGGAGGCTTCAGCGTCCCGGAATGGTTGGATCCGCGGCCAAGGGTACGACGACTCTCCAGTCAGCTTGGGCCGGCACTTGGCCCGACATGACCTAGACCGGGTTTCTGCGGTTCAACCCGTCCGGGTGGACCACCGTTCCGGGCACGCGTGCGTGCTCAACAGCCGTGCGCTGGAAGTCGTGGGCATCGATAGGCAGACTGCGGACCCGCCAGCCGGTTTGATTGTTAGGGATGCCGACGGCGAGCCGACCGGGCTGCTCCTGGAAATGTCTGACTGGTTGAGTGATCGCACCGCACGGTCCGAGGAAGCTGCGTCCGAGGAGTTGCAAGGCGCCGTGCGGGAGTTCGGCGATAGGATGCTGGCATATGGCGTCACCACCGCGACGGACCCGGGGCCGAGCAACGGCCTGGACCGTTGGCAGTACTTCCAGATTTTGACGGGCGAAGGCACGCTGCCGCTGCGGTTGACCATGATGGTCGGCCTCGACCGGTTGGAAGATATGAGGTCGGCCGGTCTGATTTACGGCTCGACCACAAACGAGGGTGTCCTGTCTGTGGGCCACGCCAAAATCATGCTCACCGCATCCACAGGACGGCTGCAACCTGATCCCGGGCAGCTCACCGAAATGGTAACCCACGCGCATGCCCTCGGTTTCCCGGTGGCGATCCACGCGGTGGAACGGGATGCTGTCGTCGCGTCCGCCTTGGTAATCGGCGACGCCCCGGCTCTGGTGAACGGCAACGGCATCCGGTTATTGGACCGCATCGAGCACTGCGCCGAGTGTCCACCGGATGTGCTCGAACTGGTGGCCCGAAGCGGAGCGAGGGTCGTTCCCAATCCGGGGTTTTTGCACTACGACGGGGAGCGGTATTCCCGAACAGTAGACGCCAACCTGTTGCCCCATCTCTACCCGGTGGGAGGATTGGTCTACCGCGGAATACCCACCGCTCTGGGGTCCGACGCTCCGGTCATCGAGCCCAACCCGTGGGCGTCAATTGCGGCCGCCATGTCGCGCCAATCCGCCAGTGGCATTGATCTCGGAGGCGTCGGAGTCAAATCGGTAGTGGACGCGCTGGCTCTGCACTCCGGCAATCGGTGCATTGCGTCGGGCATGGACGCGGATATTGCGGTGGTGGAGCCCGATCCGTTTACCGTGTCGACGGTCGATTTACCCAACGTGCGCTCCGTGGCGACTATAGTGGCCGGCCGGTTGGCGTGGCGAAACGGCGTCTGACCCGCCGGGGCCGAGAGCAAGACCCCGACTGATACGCAGCGCCTGAACAATTCGACGCCCCGGCATGATCGCCGGGGCGTCGACATTCCCGCGGGAATATCACAGCGGTTAATGGCCCACGCGGTCCTGAAACTCCCGCTCGGTGGTGGCCGCCTCCACCGCCTGGTATTCGGGCAAGCTGATCAACGCCTCCACCTCAGCCCGGCGCTGAGCAACCTCTGCCGCTCCGATGCCGATGTGTCCTGTGTCCCGCAGGCTGGTGTACGCCTGCTGGATGCCCTGCACCGCCGCAATTGCCGGCGTGGTGGCGTAGATGATGACCTTGTAGCCCAGCTCCTCGTATTCCTGGACGCTGATGTCGTCGGTTCCAGCGATGACCAGCAGGGGTACGTCGGGGACGCCGGCGCGGAAGGTCGCCAGGTCCTCGCGCTGGCGCACGCCCCGGGGCATCACCACGTCCACCCCCAGGTCGCGCAGAGCATTGCCCCGACGGATGGCGTCTTCCATGTCGCCCTCCACGGCGGTGAAGGAATCGGTGCGCCCGATGATCAGGAAATCGGGGTCGCTGCGGGCCTCCAGGGCGTAGCGCATCTTTTCCAAGAATTCGTCGATGGGGATCACGTGCTCCAGGCCGGCGTGGTAGGAGGCGCGCTTGGGGAACACCTGGTCCTCGATGTGGATGCCGCAGATGCCGGCCCGCTCGAAGGTGCGCACCGTGTGCATGGTATGCACCGGATCGCCGTAGCCGGCGCCGGCGTCGCAGATGACGGGCAACGGTACCGATTTGGCCACCCGTTGGGCAACGTCAACCTGCTCGGTCAGCGTCATCAGCGGCTCTGTGACCGCCAGGTGGGCCCCGCTCATATAGCCGCCCACGTACACGGTATCGAATCCCAGGGATTGCACCACACGCGCGGACATCGGGTCATACGCGCCCGGCGCGACTATCGTTTCACCGGCGGTCAATCGGCTTTTCAAATCGGAACGCAGAGACATTTGAGTGCACCTCCGGCTGGTTAGGAATAACGGTCAGATTTGTGCCGGCAAGCGTACCATACCGGGGCCTGACACATGGACCGGGTAGCGGCACGACCAACAGACCGCTCGGTCTGGGCTAGATGGCAAAAGCCCGTTCCAGCGCCAGACGCTGATCGGCGGTGAGGCTCCACCCGGAGGCCGCGCAATTGGCCTCGGTTCGTTCCACGCTGTTGGATTTGGGGATGGCGATGATCCCCTCCTGGTCGGCTACCCAATTCAGCGCGACTTGGGCCGCCGTTTTCCCGACCTCGCCGGCGACCTGCTCCAGGACGTCATTGTCGCGGTTCCGGCCCAACGCCCGACGCAGGCGGCCGCCGCGGTTACCCACCAGCGCCCCTTCGTGCAGCGGCGAGTACGCGATCACCGTCATATTGTTGCGGCGGCAGTAGGGGATCACGTCGCGTTCGGCACTGCGGCGGCGCAGGTTGTACAGGATCTGGTTGGAGACAATCGGCACTTTGGGCATGGCCGCTTGGGCTTCCCGCATCTCGTCCACCGAAAAGTTGCTGACGCCCACGTGCGCCACCGCGCCGTCGGATACCAGCCGGTCCATGGCGCGCATCGTTTCGGCAATGGGTACCCGGGGATTGGGCCAGTGGATCTGGTACAGGTCAATCAGGTCCACACCCAGAAGCCGCAGGCTTTGCTCGGCGGCCTTGAGCACCTCGTCGTAGCGCAGGTGGCTACCCAGCACCTTGGTAGCTACTATGACTCGATCCCGAATGCCGTCTATCGCCTCCCCCACCGCCCCCTCGGTGCGGTACATCTCGGCGGTGTCGATCAGAGTAGCTCCGAGTTCGACGCCTCGTCGCAGCGGTTCGGGTCCGCCCGTGTATCGCCATGTGCCCAGCCCTATCTCCGGGACCATCAGGTCCGATGACCCTAACCGTTCGTATTGCATGCCGACCGTTTCCTCGTTCCCGGTGATTGAACTGGTCTAATGGCCCAAGCGGCTATTCGGTGACGTCAAATTGCACCTCGGCAATTTTGCGGCCGCTTTCATATACATAAACCCAGTATCGCCCCGGCCCCCAGCGCAATGGCGGGTTCGGACCCACCGAGAGCCATTGGGTTCCGCCTATGTGCTGAGATTGCACCGTCACCGGGATGCTGCGTCGGGCGTTGGTAAAACCGTCTTCGAAATATTCGACCATTTCGAGGTGGACATCCCGCGAGCCGCCGGACAGGGAATAGGTGTACTTGAGTGTCAGGAAAGCCCATCCTTCCACGTCGGACGCGGCAAAGCTGGTTACAGGCGGGCCGTCGGGAGACAGGGCGATGTAGGCTTGGTCGATGCGGCCGTTGATCGAGGGAAGGCTGGGGTCCACCGGCGACAGGTCGGGAGCGCTCACTATCGCCCGGTCGGCACGGCCCCGGTACCATTGATCCCAGATGTGCTCCAAATCGGGCTGCATCTGCATACCACCGGCCCGGAGCCATTCCACACGGATATCGGTTTCCGTGAACTCTTGCTGCGACGGATAGGACGGGTCACGAGCCAGCCGGGCGTACAGGGCCCGCCACGCCTGGAGGAACCGTTCCTCGCCCAGTTGAAGGTACAAAGCCATGAGCAGTCGCTCGCCGAGAAAGTAGTTGCACCGGTACAGATCGGCGTCGTTCTGAGCCTCCCGGGAATCATCGGGGGAGCGGAGCTCGAGTTCTTTCAGATTTGCGGCATTACCGCACGGGTAGTTGGTCGGCTCCAGTGCGGAACCAGTGGTGTTCCGCAGCACGTATGACGCTGCGAAGTCGGCTCCGCCCTCCGCGTACCACGTGGGCTCGGCGTACAGGTAGTAGTGGGCGATCTCGTGGTAGATGAGATGCGCGTCGGAACCGGGCTCAGCGCTCTGATCGATTTCCGTCAGCAGCGTAACGTGGGTCTGTTCGTTACTTCCCCCTGCGGTCCCGATGACATAGTCCGTCATGTGTATAACGATCGCGGGTGTCGGAAAAGGCGCCGCGAACATCTCCTCAAACAACGGCACCGCCGATTGGGCCACTGCCATTACCGGCGAAGTCGTTGGGGCCGGACCGGACCGCGCGATGGCGATGGGCACTGACTCACCGACCAGGTTCAGGGTCGTCCCGATTTCCACGTTGAGCGTGTTCGGATCGGCGAGGATGGCGTCGAATTCCGGAGATAGGAAGAGTGAACGATCGAACAGAATCGCGACGATGGCGGCTTCTGCGTCGGTCCACCCGTCCCGGAACCAATTCGCACCGTGCAGGCGTTCAAGGTGTTTGGGAGTGTTTTGCGCCATGCGTTCCAGGGAAAGCAGCGCGGGTAGGTCTAGCGGCTCCGGGCTCCGGCCTTGGAGGTGTGCTTCCAGTATGGTGTCCAGCACTTCGGAATTGCCAATCCCGACGTTGACCAGCCGCTCGACGGCGTTGTATTCGTACTTGTCCTGCAGTCCGTCGGCCACCCAGTCCAGGCTGGCAATGCGCGCGGTGACCGAAGGCGAGGACTGCCGGGCGTAGTCCCAGTTGCGCACCTCGGACAACTGGTATGCCGGCGGCCCCGGGGTCGCTGTTGGGGGTTGGCGAGGTATCGCCGTGGCCGAGGTGAGCGGGGACGATGGGACGATTGTCGGCCGCACGGTGGGCGCAGCGGTGGCTGGCAGCGGGGTCGCAGTGGGTGCAGGCGCGGTTTCCGGCGACGCGGCGACTCTCGCCAGGGCCGCATCGATGGTCCCCTGCAGATCTACTTCGGGTGGCTCCGTTGCTGGGGCGTCGCCAAAAAAGCAGCCTACGGAGGCGATCACCCCCCATAAACCAAGGACCAGCCAAACCGGTGCGTAGCGCATGAGCGAGAGTATAAAGTTCCAAAGGGCCCTGTGCTATCAGTTACGCTATAATCGCCGTCATCGGGCAAACCGGTTGCAGGAATCTTCACTTGGGGAGTTGCAGACATGGGCAAGCTGGACGGCAGGGTGGCACTTATCACGGGCTCGGGCCGCAACATCGGCCGGGCCACGGCGCTGATGATGGCGGCGGAAGGTGCCAACATCGTAGTCAACGCGCGCAGCAACCGCGACGAGGCGGAGGCGACCGCTGCAGCCGTTGAGGAACTTGGCGTGAAAGCACTGCCCGTTCTCGCCGACGTGTCCCAGAAAGATCAGGTTGACGCGATGATCGATGCCGCCAGGTCCACCTTCGGGCACATCGACATCCTGGTGAACAACGCTGCCATCCGGCCGCACAAGCCCTTCACCGAAGTGACGGTGGAAGATTGGGAGCATGTGCGCGGCGTAGTGCTGGACGGCTCCTTTTACACCACCCGGGGCGTCATCGAGCAGATGGTGGACAACAATTTCGGCCGGATCGTGTTCCTCACCGGAGACGGAGCTTTTCGGGGCAGCCCGCTGCGGGCTCACGTATCGGCGGCCAAGATGGGCATAGTCGGCATGGCCCGCAGCCTCGCCTCGGAATTCGCCGGCAACAACATCCGCGTCAACGTTGTGTCGCCTGGAAGCATCGACACGAGCCGCGCGAACCCGGAATGGTACGCCGGGCGGGTCCCGGATGCTTCTGCCGTGCCCCTGGGGAGACAGGGCAAGCCCGATGAAATCGCATCGACGGTCACCTTCCTCTGCACGGACGACGGCGGATTCATCACCGGCCAGACTATCCATGTGAACGGCGGCCAGGGCTTCTTTGGCTGAACCGCCGCCGGGTCGGAACGCCGGCCTGCAATTCGCCAGCAAGGCGGATGCGTCTATCATGAGAAAACGGCTCCAAATCCGGAGCCGTTTACAATTTTCATCTGGAGCGGAAGACGGGATTCGAACCCGCGACCTTCTCCTTGGCAAGGAGACGCTCTACCACTGAGCCACTTCCGCCGGGTACGCGATACGTAATGTGATCGTACCATAGGGCCGGAACGAATGTAAAGAAATACAGCGCGAAACTGAGCGCGGTCATTTGTTCAAAAATGCGGCCTAACGGGGGCGGACCCTCGGGGTCTAGATCAACTTGACCCTCCATTTGCCCTGTGCTTTACTTGCCCAACCATTGGCCAGAATTTTGTGGGCGGGCCACGGCCATTTCCTTGAGGATAACCCATGCATTTCGGCATGTTCATGCAGTTCGAGACCCACCCCGGCGGAGACCAGGCCGCGGCGTTCGCGGAGGGGTTTGAACTGGTCGATACCGCCGAAGAGTGCGGTCTGGACGGCGCGTGGCTGGCCGAAATGCACTTCACGCCCGACCGGTCGGTGCTGTCGTCGCCCATCACCATTGCCAGCAGCATCGCAACGCGGACACGCCGCCTGCGCATCGGCATGGCGGTGTATGTCCTGCCGCTGAACAATCCGCTGCGGATCGCCGAGGAAGTCGCAACCGTCGACCAGATCAGCGAGGGCAGGTTCGATTTCGGGATAGGGCGCAGTGGATTTGCCCGTTCGTACGATATCTACGGCGTGCCCTACAACGAGAGTCGTGACCGGTTCCGGGAAGCGCTGGACATCATCCTGCAGGCTTGGGAGGGCGAACCGTTTTCCTACGACGGCAGCTACTACCAGGTGACCAATGCCACCGTCGCGCCCCTGCCCTACCAGCGTCCCCATCCGCCGTTCCGGATGGCCGCCACCACTGCCGAAACCTTCCCCCGTGCCGGAACCGACGGCTACCCGATTTTCGTCGGCCTGCGCGGCATGGACATCCCGGAACTCCGGGACAACCTCAAGCAATACCGGGTGGCTTGGAAGAACGCCGGACACCCAGGCGACGGTGACGTTTCTTTGCGGGTACCGGTTTACGTTGGTCTGACCGAGACCGGCGCCGTCGAGGAGCCCTTCGAGAGTATCCAGGCCTACTTCGGCCGCATGGGCCGTCTCTACGCCGCCGATTCCGGTTCGGCGGGCATCCAGGCGACGGAACTGCGGGACCAACGGGCCGCGCGGCTCTCCGCCCTGTCCTACGACGACATTCTGGCTACCAAGGTCGCCTTTGGCACTCCCGCTGGGTTGGTGGACCGCTTCACCGAACTGCGGGAAGAACTCGGCCTGGACGGTGTCGTCGCGGAGTTCAACGCCGGCGGTATGATCCCCCACGATGTCGTCATGCGAAACATTCGGCTGCTGACCGAGAAGGTCATGCCAGCCTTCAAGTAGCCTCCGGCAATCCGGTTTCAAAGAGGTGACCGAACCCATGAAAGTCGCTGTCCTTGATGACTATCAGAGCGTCGCTTCCGGCATGGTCGATTGGTCGAGCCTGCCAGAGGGCATCGAGGTCACCTTTTTCAGCGACCACCTCGCGAATGAAGATGCCCTGGCGACGCGCCTGGCCGACTTTGACATCGTCATGGGAATGCGAGAGCGGACCTCTTTCCCGCGATCCCTGCTGGAACGGCTGCCGGCGCTGCGCTGCCTGATCACCACGGGCGCCCGCAACGCGTCGTTCGACACCGACGCGGCCACCGACCTGGGGATCACCGTGTGCGGAACGCCCGGCGAAGGCGAGGGCCCTACCGAGCTGACCTGGGGCCTGATAATCGGCCTGATGCGCCGCATCGCCGAGGAAGACCGGGCCACCCGCGATCAGGGCAAATGGGGCATCCACGTGGGTCACGGTCTCCGGGGCAAGACCTTGGCGCTGCTGGGCCTGGGACACATTGGCTCGCTGGTGGCCCGCGTCGGCAACGCCTTCGACATGCGGGTCATCGCGTGGAGCCAGAACCTGACGGCGGAGCGGGCTGCAGAGTGCAACGCCACGCTGGTCGACAAGGAAACCTTGTTTACCGATGGCGACGTCGTCTCGGTCCACGTTCGCCTGAGCGACCGCACCCGCGGCCTGGTGGGCGCACACGAGATCGGCCTGATGAAACCGTCGGCGATCCTGGTGAACATCTCCCGGGGTCCCATCGTCGACGAGGCGGCGTTGGTGGATGCGCTCCAGCGCCGGGCCATCGGCGGCGCCGCGCTGGACACCTTCGACGTCGAGCCGCTGCCGGATGACCACCCGTTCCTGACGCTGGACAACACTCTGATCACGCCCCACGTGGGATACGTTACGCAGGAGGGCTATCTCGCCTTCTATAGCGGCGTGGTCGAGAACATCCGCGCCTTCGCGTCCGGAGAGTCGATCCGGGTCATCAACCCCGACGTGCTCCAATCGCCCAATCTGCGCGGGCCGGCCTGATGCCGGCCTTCCATGAGGAGAAGCACTCAATGAAAGCCCTGCGCATCGAGGAATACGGCAGTGTCGAAGTCCTGGAGTGGAAGGACACGCCGGAGCCCACGCCCAGCCCGCATCAGGTGTTGATCAAGGTGGACGCTGCCGGCGTCAACTACGCCGACATCATGCGCCGCCAGGGGAACTACCCCGGACCGGACCTGCCGGCCACGCTGGGTTTGGAAGCGGCGGGAACCATCACCACGCTGGGCTCGGACGTGACGGACGGCCGTCTGGCGGTGGGCCAGCGGGTCATGGCCATGGGGCCGCAAGGCCAGGCGGAATACGTCGCCGTCAATAACAACTTCGTTTTCCCGTACCCCAACGGAATCGACCCGATCCACGCCGGCGGTATGCCCATCACCTTCCTGACCTCCTACCACCTGCTGAAGACGCGCGGCCAGATGCAGCCGGGCGACACTGTGTTGATCCAGGCCGGCGCGTCCGGTGTCGGCACCGTGGCCATCCAACTGGCCAAAGAATGGGGAGCGCGGGTGGTCGCGACGGCCTCGACCCAGGACAAGCTGGACCTGTGCCGCTCCCTGGGCGCGGACGTCACCATCAACTACACCGAGGCGGACTTCGAGGACGAGGTTCGGGATCTGACCGACGGCCGGGGCGTCGCGCTGGTGCTGGAGTGCGTGGGTGGCCCGGTGCTGGAGAAGTCGGTGCGCTGCGTCGCTTCCTACGGACGGGTGGTCAGCTACGGCAACGCCAGCGGGCAGCCGGCCAACCTGGCGGCCGCCGACATCACCACGCTGAACCGCACGGTGATCGGGTTCAGCATGGGCCGGTCGCCCATCGGCTCCCTGGACCACCAGGGAGCGATGGATGACCTGATCCCCATGGTCTTGGACGGACGGCTCAAATTGATCGTCGACCGCATCCTGCCAATGTCGGAGGCGGGCACCGCCCACCTGCACCTGGCCTCGCGCGGCACTCGCGGCAAGGTCATCCTGACCCCGTGAGTTCCGCCGCCGAGCGCTACGCGGCCGTCCACGATGCGGCTCTGGCGGCGGGCCGTTTCGCCGATCACCGCCGCCGAGCCGACCACTGGGCCGACCTGGCGGAGTTGTTCCGCTTGGACCCCCATCGCCCGTGGGATCAAAACCTGCACGCAATCGCCGGCCACCTGGAGCCGACGGACGTGCTTCTCGACGTAGGCGGTGGAGCCGGCCGCGTGTCCCTCCCGCTTGCTGGGCAAGTTCGGGAGGTAGTGCTGGTGGAGCCGTCCGAGAGTATGCGCGGCCAGTTTATTGCGTCGCGCGACGAGGCCGGCATTACCAACGTTCGCGTCTCGCCGGACTGGTGGATGGACTCGGTGGAAACCGGAGACGTGGCCGTAACGTCGGACGTTGTTTACTTCGTCCGTGATATCGTCCCCTTCGTCGCCAAGCTGCACAACTCCGCGTCACGGCGGGTGATTCTTTGCGTCTGGCGACCCACGCCCGGAGACATGGACAACGAGCTGCGCCGCGTGCTTTTCGGTGAGCGTCCTCCTCCTTGGCCCGGGCTTTCCGAGTTGGCTGCCGTGCTGTGGGAGATGGGCCTTCTGCCCGATATCAAGGTTGTCCACCAAGCGCCGTGGTGGATTCCCGAAGTGGTGGGCGGGTTGTCCGATGGTGAAGCAATGGATCTGGCGATAGACCGACTGGAGCGCGACGACGAGCCCACTCGTCGCAAAATCGAAGCCAACTTTGACCGCCTGTTTGAACGCGGACTGGATGGACTGAGTCCGCGCTGGCTCAACCGGGCGCGGGAAATGATGATCACGTGGCCGACCCACGGCCTACAACTGGATTGAACGGGAGCGCGCAATGGAGCGTATCGGCGTAGCCTTTGCTGGTGGTGGCATGACGCCGCCGGAAATCGTGGAGTGCGTTCAACTGGCGGAGGAACTTGGCTACGAGTCGGCCTGGGTCGCCGAGGGGCACGGGGGCGACCAGTTTTCCATCCTCACCGCCTGCGCCCTGGCGACGTCTCAGATACGGCTGGGGACCAGCATCAGCAGCGTTTTCGTGCGCAGCGCTCCGACCATCGCCATGGCGGCGGCGTGCGTGGACCACTTCTCCAACGGCCGCTTCATCCTTGGGTTGGGCAGCAGTCACAAGGTGCAGGTGGAACCCGAGCACGGCCTGGAATTCTCCGGCGCCATCCCCCGGGTGCGCGACACGGTGGACATTGTCCGCCGTCTGTTGCGCAACGGCGCGTTGACTGACTACGAAGGCGAGGCCATCAGCATTGCCACCTTCGACCTGCACTTTCCGACGTTCCGGCCGGAAATGCCCATCTACCTGGCGGCGGTGTTCCCGAAGATGCTCGAGATCGCCGGCGAAATCAGCCAGGGGGTGTTGCTCACTTGGTGCACGCCGGAACACGCGAGGACCGCCAGCCAACACATCTCTGCCGGCGCTCTTCGCGCCGGAGTTGCACCGGAATCGGTTGAGGTGGCAACGCTGGTTTCCGTGTCCGCGCCTGGCGCTGACGATGGCGGGATGCGGCGGGTAGCCGCGACCTACGCCGGGCGGTTTCCCAGGTACCGCCGGTTGATGGCCGAGGCGGGGTTTGCAGACGAGGTCGAAGAGGTGCGCCGCGCCTGGCGCTCGGGCGATATCGCGCTGGCGGAGAGGCTTGTGCCAGAAGGGCTGATCGACCGCATGTCCCTGCCCACGGACGCGGAAGCCAGACGCGAAAGGCTGGCCGAATACCGGGAAGCCGGCCTCACCCTGCCGATCATCGCCCCCCGAGTATCCGGCCCGGACGCCGGCGCGACCGCCAAACGGATAATTCGCGAAAACGCGCCGGCTTAGTCTCCCGAAAGATCCGGCGGGATATTAGTCCTCCGGCAGCCAGGGCGACCACAGGGTAATGGGAATGGTCACCGAGATGCGCGGCTGGTCGCCGACCACGGCGGTGGTGTGACCCTGGCCGGTCAGGTCGTCGGCCATGAGCACGTCGCCGGCTCCGAAGCGACGCTTGGTTCCGTCGCCGATGCCGACTTCCATTTCGCCGGCCAGGGTGATGACGTACTGGCGACGGGGAGCTGTATGCCAGTCGGAAAAGTATCCCGGCTCAAATCGGCGGAAGTTCACGCCCGGCGTGACCTGCATCCCGCTGTGGATGGCGCGATCGCCCGGCAGGTCGAGGTCTTGAAAATGGGTCTGGCCGTCATCGCCGGTGTAAATGCGCACAAATACCATGAAAAGTGCCTCCTGGTTCAAGATAATTCTGAGGGCGTCGGCTGAGTGGGAACCCAGGCCGGCCGTCAGACCACCGACATTCTAGCGCATCGCAATGCCGATGGTGACAGCGCTGACGTTTTGCTCGACGGCGACGAGGTGTCGCGACCCCGAATTTGTGCGCGTACGACGGCAAACACGCGCCCTCGATCGACCCTGCCCTCCGTGCGTTTGGAGTGTGCGAGCACTTGTATCAGCAGCCGGTATTGGGTAGAATCGTCGCCTGCTGTTCCCGAGTAGCCGTGCGGACCTGTGCCCGGCCGGGGGAGCCAATCCACACGGAGGAAAGGGTGATTGGATGTACTAGGTACTCACGTGCTCCTGGAACTTAGAAATTGCGACCCCCGGTTGCTTGACGATTTGGTCCACATTCGGCAGGAGATGCTGCGAGCAGCGTCCTCGGTCGATGCGCACGTTGTCGGGGAGTCGTTCCACCAGTTTACGCCCCAGGGCGTAACGGGCATTCTGTCCATCGCCGAATCCCACATTTCCATTCATACTTGGCCGGAGCACGGCTACGCGGCGGCGGACATCTTTACTTGCGGCGATCAAACCATGCCGGAACGGGCGGCGGCGGTGATTATAGAAGCCCTGTGCTGCCGGGATCCTGAGATCACACAGATCCGCCGCGGGCTCACGGGCGCGCGCGTTGTAGAACTGCAACCGGCGCACCGTCGCAACTAACGCCTGCTCACGCTCGAATCGTAGCAACGGCCGCACCGCCGGCCGGGTGAGCCGGGTCGGTCGTCTCCAGCCCGATCCCTTGTTTTGCCTTAGGAGACCCGATGGCCAGTTACCCCATGGAAGAGATCACCGGCAAGTGGGTGATCGAGACCGTCATGCCCGACCTGGCGATCATGCTGAAGGTCGATGAGGTCCTTTATTCGGGTCACACGGGGTTCCAGCGAGTCGAAGTGGTCCATTCCGAGGTGTACGGGCGCAGCCTGCTTCTGGACGGCAAGACTCAGTCAACGGAACGGGATGAGCACATTTACCACGAAACCCTGGTCCATCCGGCCATGCTGCTGCATCCTGATCCGCGACGGGTGTTCATCGGCGGCGGCGGTGAAGGGGGAACGCTGCGCGAAGCCTTGTCGCACCGGTCGGTAGAGAAAGTGGTAATGGTCGACCTGGACCAAAAAGTGGTCGAACTGTGCCGCGAGCACCTGCCACAACATCATGGCGGAGCGTTCGACGACGGGCGTACCGAATTGGTCTTTGATGATGCACGGGGGTATCTCGAGACCACCGACCAATGCTTCGACGTGATGATCATGGACCTGGTGGATCCCCTGGAGGGCGGGCCGGCGTATCTCCTCTACACCGAGGAATACTACGAAATCGCCAGGGCGCGGTTGAACCCCGGCGGAATCCTGGTGACCCAGTCCGGTCCGGCCGGATTCCTGAGTCTGCACGAGTGTTTTACAACCATATACAAAACGCTGGAAAGCATCTTCGCCCACTCCGCCCCCTACCAGGTCCACATCCCGTCCTTCATCACGCTGTGGGGATTCACCGTCGCGTCCGACTCGCCTTTGCCCGACCTTTCCCTCTCCGATGTGGATCGCATTCTGGAGGATCGGGTCGCCAAATCCTTACGACACTACGACGGGCAGAGCCACGAGGCCATGTTCGCCCTGCCGAGGCACATCCGCGACGGTATCGCAAAGGAGACCCGGATCAATCGGGACGATTCCCCGGTCTTCATGGTGTAGGCACAGGTAAAATCCGGCCTGTGCTGTGATGCGGATAACGGAACTGCCACAGGCGATCTATCGGGCCATCACCGGATGGCGAGTGTGGGTGACGCTGCTTGTTCCTAGCGTCGCTAATCCTCAGCGAGGCTGAGCTGGGAATTCGGGGAGGGCAGGCGATTGTAGTGCGCTGACGCGCATTTCGTATCTTCGGATGCTGATGCTGGCATTCGTGTGCGGCGTAATCGCCCAAGCCGCCACCGGCACAGTGCCATTCACTATAGGAGTAGTCATGACGACGATAGATTTCGCCCTGCGTCGTCGCCGGGAATGACGTGAGGATGGGCGTGCAGCAGAGCGGCACAGAGTCATTGCCGCTATTGCACAGAGTCATTGCCGCTATTATGGAGGGCCCCGTTCTAACCGATGCCGCCAAGTTGCAGGCCATCGCTGCAATCAATGGCGCAGACGGCGAGAGAACGGGACCACAGTCTCCGAAGCGCTAGGGCGAATGACACTCCGCTATTGCTCCTGAGCCGCTGCCAGTTCCGGGAAGTTATCGAGAGGCGTGACCTCGCCGTGCGACTCCCATCCCTCCACCAGTTCCCGGATCGCATCGGGGACGCGCCGGGTCCCGCCGGTGTCCGCATAGAACCCGACGTAAATCGCCTCGATGGTGGTGAGCGGGTTGTCGTAGGGGGTTCCGTCCGCCGCGAAGATCGCAACTTCCAGCGCCAGGCTGGTGTTGCCGATGCGAGCGACACGAGCCCGCAGGTTCAGCATCTCGTCCACCCGCACTGGTGCCTTGTACTCGATGGTCACCTTGGCGACGGCGCTGTCGAAATATCCCGCCGCCGCGATACGGTAGATGCTGAACCCCAGGTTGCGGAAGTATTCGGCCTGGGCAATCTCCAGCCAGCCCAGGTAGCTGCCGTTGAATGCAATGCCCTGTGCGTCGCATTCCTGCCACCGCACGCGGACGTCCATGCCGAACCGGTAATCCGAACGCAGTAGTGTCATATCAGCCCGGCGCTCCGCTCCACCCCAGGCTCGCCAGGAAGACGCGGTCGGAGTTGGTGAGCGGCGCCGTGTCGAGCAGGTCGGGGCGCAGGCGCAGCGTCCGTTCCAGGGATTGCCGCCGGCGCCAACGCTCGATGTCGGCATGATTGCCGGATCTCAGGACCTCAGGCACGGCCATGCCGCGGAACTCAGGCGGGCGGGTGTACAGCGGGTGTTGCAGCAACCCCGAGGTGATGCTGTCGTGCTCCACGTTTTCCGCTGATCCGACGACCTCCGGCACAAAACGGGACACCGCGTCGATGATCACCATGGCCGCCAACTCGCCGCCGGTGAGCACGTAGTCGCCGATGGACACTTCGTGCGTAATCAAGCCCTCCCGGATGCGCTCGTCCACGCCGGCATAGTGTCCGCAGATGAGGATCATCCCCGGCGCGCCGGCGAACTCGTTCACCAAGTCCTGGCTCAAGATGTCGCCCTGGGGAGAGGTTAGCGCCACGGGAGTCGCCGACCGCTCGTCGGCGGGGATATTCGCCCGGGCAGCCTCCACGGCCGCGAACACCGGCTCCGGTTTCATCACCATCCCCGGGCCCCCGCCGAACTGGTAGTCGTCGGCGGTGCCGTGGCGGTCGGTCGCGTATTCGCGTATATCGACGGTTTCAAGCGACACGAGCCCACTGCGCAACGCCCGTCCGAGGACGCTGTACTCTTCGATGAACCGGAAGGCACCCGGAAACAGCGTCAGGACGGTGAACCTCATAGGAACTGCGAACGGGCGACGCTCGATCTCTCGCCGTGTCGAGCGTCGTCAGCGTGCGTGGGTCTAGCCTGGAGCGAGCCTATGCGGGCTGCAGCTCCCGCGCGGCCAGGCGGTTGGTGTGGGCCTCTCCGCCCTTCATGATGAGAAGCAAGCGCTCGCGGTCGCGCAGCACTGAAATATTTTTCAACGGGTCGCCGTCTACCACAAGGACATCCGCCTGCTTCCCGGCCTCAATGGTTCCGACGTCGTTGCCGATGCCGCAACACTCGGCGGCGTATCCGGTAGCGGCCTGGATGGCCAGCATGGCGCTCATCCCCTTTTCGACCATCAGCTCCAGCTCGCGAGCATTGTCGCCATGCACGAAACCGCCGGCGTCGGTGCCGGCCACGATGCGCACCCCTTCCTTGATGGCCAGTTCGGTGCTCCGGATGTGGATGTCCATCAGTGCCTGCGCCCTCACCCTGATGTGGGGAGCGCTCACCGTGCTGTGGAAATCGTACACCTCGAAGGTGGGGGTGAAAAAGGTTCCCTGGTCGGCCATCATCTTGAGCATGTCGGGATCGGTTGCCAGGTAGCAACCGTGCTCGATGGAACCGGCTCCCGCCTTAATGGCAATGGGCAGGCCGGTTCCGCCCACAGCGTGGCAGAGGGTGCTGCGTCCCAGGGCCGCGGCCTCGTCGACCAATGCCTTGGCCTCGTCCAGCGCGTAGGCTTGGTCCAGCGGGCCGTTGCCAGGGCGACCGGATGCGCCGCCGGTCGTGGCGAACTTGATCTGGTCGGCGCCGCAGCGGACCAGCTCGCGAACTTTGGCTCGCACGCCGTCTACGCCGTCGGCCACGCCGTCGGGCGAAAGTGGGTCATGGCCGAGGATGACCTTGCGGTGGCCGCTGCCGCTGACCTTGTCCTCGATGCCGCCGGTAGGAGACATGATGTTAACCGAGATGATGAGACGAGGACCCTTGATCAGTCCCTGCTCCACGGCCATCTTGAAGCCGGCGTCCAGACCGCCGGCGTCGCGAACCGTGGTGTAACCGGCCGCCAGCGTGTCTTCGATGACCTGGGCGGTGCGAATGTTGAACAACGACAGCGGCTCGTCCATGCCCCAACGTCCGGTGAGGCCGTATCCGCCGGAGGCTAGGTGGTCGTGCACGTCGATGAGTCCCGGCATTACGGTGTGCCCGCTGGCATCCATCACTTCGGCCGCTTCGGGGATGGGTACGGACGCCCTGGGGCCGACCTCTAGTATTCGATCACCGTCGATCAGCACTGTGGTGTCTTCGACTACGGGTCGGCCCGAGCCGTCAATGAGATTCCCTCCAACTATTGCCAGCATGATCGACCTCTCACTTTTGCCAAACGCGCAGCCAACATAGCAATCCGTCAACGACGACGGTAGGTTACTGCGGTGGAGCGATGCTAAATTGGCCCCCGGCCGATGTCAAGAAACATAAACCGCGCAACCGGTCAGAGAACGCCGAGTGCACAGCCGGTTCGCTACGATATAATCGGTTCCAGGCAATAAGCTCGATTTGGAAAGAACGTTGATGAGACTGGTCGCGGGAAATTCTCGTTTCTTATTGCTGACCATCTGTTTGGCCGTGGCTTTGTCGTTGGGCGGTTGTTTTGCCGGGAATCTGGTCGGCGGGGATCTTCCGGCAATCGCGTACGTGGTGTCCGACGACGTTGGTGCCCAGGCATGGGTCAAGCAACCGGGCGAAGATGAGGCCTCCCGTATTTCCTCATTGAGCGCCGACGCAAAGACCCCGCGGTGGTCCCCGGACCAGTCCAAAATCGCTTGGATCTCTGTCGGCAACAGGACTGAGCTATTGCTCTACGACGTAAACAGCGCAGGGGTCACCAAGCTGGCCTCCAACGTAGACGCCGATCAGCCTCCCGTTTGGGCTCCGGAGTCCGACCGGATCGCGTACGTGTCCGACGAAGACGGTGAACCCGACATATACATGGTTGCGCTCGAAGGTGGACAGAAGACGCGACTGACCTTCAGCCCGGAGCGGGAACTCGTCGGCGACTGGTCTCCCGACGGCGAGTGGCTGGTCTTCACCGAGTACGGAAAGGACGGACTGTTCCTCCGCAATCCCAACGGGGTCAACCGTATTGAATTGACCGCTGGCCCTGACTCCGAGCCAGTCTGGTCTCCAAAGGGCGACAGGATAGCCTTCCTGCGTAGCGCCGACGGCCCTCGCGACGTTTACGTGCTCCGGCCGACAAAATCAGACAACTGGGCCGACGACACCGACGAGGTCGCTGTGGCCGAGGATGATCATGATGAATTTTCGGTTGCGTGGTCACACGATGGCAGGCGGCTGGCGTTCGTGGTGCAATTCGACGAGCAGTCGGAAATATTCTCCGTGTTGGTAGACGGCTCGGAACGGCGGCGATTGACGCAAAACGCGGAGAACGACCTGGCTCCGGTTTGGGCGGCGGGCGAAGACCGCATAGCCTTCGTCTCCTATGCTTACGGCAACGCCGAAATCCTGTACATGAACGCGGACGGCACCGGCCAGATGCGACTGACCGTCAACGATGCGGCGGATACACACCCCGACTGGTAAGAGACCACAGCGATCCCTGTGATGTCATGGCTCACGCCGCTCCTGATCTCGACCCCGCCGCCGTGGGCCCGCTGGTGGGTGGCCTCAGCGCGCCGCTGGCGGCGATATCGACACGCGCCGGAGGCGTCAGCAACGCCCAGATCGCTGTGGCCGTCACCGCCGCGTCCATTGTTCCCCAGCGCCCACGACTGATCGTCCAGATCTACCACACCAACTTCACCCACGACCTGATCGCGTCCAGCGGCGTCCTGGCGGTCAACTTCCTGGAAACCTCTCAGATGCCGCTGATCTGGCAGTTGGGGATGCACACGGGCCGGGATGGAGACAAGTTGGCAGGATTGGATTACACGACCGGGACAACAGGCAGTCCGCTGTTCGAGGGATGTTATGGTTTCCTAGATTGCCGCGTGGTCAATGCCATGGACGGCGGCGACATGACCGCGTTCCTGGTGGAAGCCGTGGCCGCGCAAACCAACGGCGGCGAGAGGATGACTTGGCGTGAAGCAAGGCCGCGTCTGCCGCATCGGTGGGCCGACGAATGGGATCGCAAGATCGCCGGCGAAATCGAGGTCTCCCTGGAGACCATGAGCCGCGTGGACCCGGGAGCGTGGGCAGGCCATTTCGGAAATCCCCCGCAGTAGGGTGGTACAATGCCGCCGGTGCCCGCCACCCGCGCGTCCGGCATCAAACCCAACGCACTGTCCGAGGCGAGCATGGACCAGGAAATCGCCGAAATCGTCGCCAGGATTCACGACACGCCGCAGCAATCGGTACTTGCTGTGGCCGGCGCCGGAAATTACGCCCTTGCCTGGCTGCTGGGGGTCGGCGGAGCCTCCCGCACGGTCCTGGAGACGCGGGTCCCTTACGGCTACCTGGCGATGACCGACTTCCTCGGCGGATATGCTCCGGAGCAAACGGTCTCGGCGGACACGGCGCGACGGATGGCGCGGGCGGCTTGGGCTCGGGGAATGTCGTTGCGCGAGCAGGACGCGCCCATCGTCGGGCTGGCGTGCACTGCCACCATCGCCACCGACCGCACCAAGCGCGGCGACCACCGTGCGTTCATCGCGACCTGGGATGATGATTCGGCGACAACCGACTCTGTTGTGCTTGAGAAAGGCCGGCGCGAACGCGCTGGTGAGGAGGGCGTGGTCAGCCGGTTGGTCATAGCTGCCATCGCCCGGGCCTGCGGAGTCGCGGCGGAGTTGGACTTGGGACTCGCCGCTTCCGAGCGCCTGGAGAGCGAGACTACGCGGCACGCCGACCCGGTGCAACGCCTGCTGGACGGCGACGTCCGTTGGGTCACGGTCCATCCGGACGGGCGCATGGTTGTGGACGGAGACGCGCCGCAGACTCTGCTCCCCGGCTCGTTCAACCCCCTGCATGCCGGCCATACCGAACTGGCGGAGGTGGTGAGCAACGCGCTGGGTGCGCCGGTTGCGTACGAACTTTCGGTGTCCAATGTGGACAAGCCGCCCCTTGCCGTCGCGGAGGTACACCGTCGCCTCGAGCAGTTCAAAGGTGTTGGCACCGTGGTTCTCACGCGGGCGGAGACCTTCATCAAGAAGTCTCAGCTGTTTCCTGGGTGTGGGTTCGCCATCGGCTGGGACACGGTCACCCGATTGATCCAACCGCGATACTACGGCGATTCCGTCACTGCGATGCTCACGGCCCTGGCCGAGATGTGGGGACGCGGCAGCCGTTTCGCCGTAGGCGGGCGGACGGATGACGGCGGCGCTTTCAGGTCGCTGTCGGACGTGGACATCCCGGATGGGTTCCGCCCCATGTTTACTGAGATATCGGAAGCCGACTTTCGCCGCGACCTGTCGTCCACGGCGATTCGGGAGAGCCGGGGCCGCAATTGACACCTATTGGGGCCGTTGCTACGATGAATCCGCCCCCAAAGCCTGCGGAACTCGACCACGCCATGCTTGAACCACTGTTGCTCCAAACCTTCAACCCGGCTGACTACGCCGGAAACTGGCTGGCGGTGGTGATCGCCATAGCCATCGCTTTGGCTGCCATCGGGGCAATGTTCGCTGGATCGCAATTGCTGTCCGCAAGACGCCGTTCTGCCGTCAAGTTGACGACCTACGAATGCGGTATACCTCCGACGCCGTTCGCCTGGTCGAATATCAACATCCGTTTTTACATTTTCGCCATTTTGTTCCTGATATTCGACGTGGAAGCGGTTTTCCTGTTCCCGTGGGCCGTGGTATTCCTACAGGAAAAGGCGGTGAACGGCAACGCGATACCCTTCTATGCGATGTTGCTGTTCCTCGGCATGCTGTTCTTCGCGGTAATCTACGGATGGCGCAAGGGGGTCCTGGATTGGCAGAAGTAAACCCGTCCGCGGCGTCGAGCGGCCTGCCGGCGGATGAACCGGTCTCTCCGCTGGCGATGCCGCCCCGCGCCACGGAAATCGTTCTGGGCACCGGAAACCGGCCTGGACCGAGCCTGCTCAACCAGGCCACCGACGGACGCGTGCCCGGCGTCATCACGACCACCACCGATCAACTGTTTGCCATGGCGCGCAAATCGTCGCTGTGGACGCTGAGCTTTGGGCTGGCCTGCTGCGCCATTGAGATGATCTCCACCTACATGGCCCACCACGATTTCGACCGCTTCGGTGTCGTGACCTGGCCGTCGCCGCGCCAGTCGGACGTCATGATCGTGGCGGGCACGGTGGTCAAGAAGATGGCCGAGCCCATCCGGTTGCTCTACGAGCAGATGCCGGAACCCAAGTGGGTCATCGCCATGGGGAGTTGCGCCACCAACGGCGGTCCCTACTACCGTTCTTACTCCGTAGTGATGGGCGTAGATCACATCATCCCGGTGGACGTCTACGTCCCGGGATGCCCGCCCCGCCCCGAGGCGCTGCTGTACGGCATCCTGAAGCTCCAGGAAAAGATCATGGCCGATGCTGGAGAGGGCAGTGCCGCGGCCTCGGCGTAACGCGCCCGAGGCGGACGCAGAGCCGCCGCCAGACCCCATCGAGCTGTTGGCGCCCGCGAAGCGCGAAACCTTGGACCGCGCCGTCACCGTCCTGGCGGACTACTCTGCCGTGGCCGGCGCCCTGGGAGATTTGCCCCAGGTAACGGTGCCCGCCGCCGACATCGAGGCGGCTTGCGCTGCCTGTCGGGACGACGTTTCGCTCGATTGCCGAATGTTGCTTTGCCTGGCGTGCGTTGACTACGAGGAGCGTTTCGAGCTGGTCTATTTCCTCCAGTCTTTGGCCAGGGAACAGTCGCTGGTGGTGAAGACCGCAGTGTCCTACGACAATCCTGTCGTGCCATCGGTTTGCGCGGTCTGGCCCGCCGCAGACTGGTACGAGCGTGAAGCGCATGATTTGTTCGGTGTCGCGTTCGACGGTCATCCCGACCTGTCTCCCTTGCTGCTGTATCCGGAGTTCGATGGATACCCGGGTCGCAGATCCTTCGACTTCTACGAGTACCGGGAGTTCTAGTGACTGCCGCCCCTGACATGGATGCCATCGCCCCGGAGGACGGGGCTATCGTGGAATTGGTAGCGCGCGTGGTATCCAGCGGCGACCAGTTTTTGGCTACTGTGGACGGCTTGGAACTGCAGAGCAGCGGGCGCACTCGCGAGGCCGCGGAGAACGGGCTCGTCCAGGTGATGCGAGGCTGGCTGGAGCGCCAGGACACGGTCGGCCGCTTGGGACAGGCTCTCGGCAGAGATGACTTGGCCGAAGAAACCGAGATAGTGCTGCGGTTCGAAGCCCGCGAGCCAGGCGGCGAGTAATCCATGGATCGGATCGTGTACGAAATCGAAGCCATGCGGGTAGCCTCCGGTTGGGAGGCGCGGTGCCCGGAGCTCGAAGTGACTGCCTTCGGAGACAGCCAGGAGGAGGCACGCACCGCCCTCCGGCGGCGAGTGGCGGACTACCTGGAAGACTGCGAGGAAATGGGCGTGCTGGAGGAAGTG
This sequence comes from Dehalococcoidia bacterium, assembly GCA_034423575.1. Taxonomy (GTDB): domain Bacteria; phylum Chloroflexota; class Dehalococcoidia; order Lucifugimonadales; family UBA3495; genus Bin87. Next base: position 106,798 of record DAOUIF010000001.1, read on the forward strand.
CTCATCGAGGCCGGCTTTTACGATAACGGTGAGGCCTGGATGAGCGCCCGCGTGGAGCCGCCGCAGCCCAACCTGCGCTTTATCGGCTCGCCGTTTCCCGAAACCCGGGAACCGTCGGCCTGATGGCCCGACTGCCTGTCGCAATTCTGCGGAACAATGGCTGATCCAACCGCTATGACTGCCCAGGTACCCGACGTTGTCCGTGAGGGCACGCAGCCGGTGGAGATGCTGCTCAACATGGGGCCGCAGCACCCGTCAACCCACGGCGTGTTTCGCATGGTGCTCTGGGTCGACGGCGAAAAGGTGGTCGACGTCGAGCCGCACATCGGATACCTGCACCGGGGATCCGAGAAACTATGCGAGGGCGAGCAATACCACCAGGTGGTCACGCTGTTCGACCGGCTCGATTACATCGGCAACTTCAACAACGAGCTGGCGTACTGCATGGCCGTGGAAAAGCTGATGGGCCTGGAGGTGCCGGAGCGGGCCGAGTACATTCGCGTGATCCTGTGCGAGCTGAACCGCATCGCCAGCCACCTGCTGTATGTGGGAACCATGGGCCTGGACGCCGGCGCCATGACGCCGGTGATGTTCTCCTTCCGTGGTCGCGAGCGGGTGCAGGCGCTGTTCGAGGCCGTATCCGGCGCCCGCATGATGCACAACTATTTCCGCATCGGCGGCCTGAAGGAAGACGTTCCGGACAATTTCCGGCAGCTGGTCGACGAGTTGATGCCGCTGCTTCGGGAGGACGTGGAGCAGAGCGACCGCATCCTCACGTTCAATGAAATCTTCCTGTCACGCCTCAAGGACGTGAGCCCAATCAGCGCCGACGAGGCTATCGCTCTCGGGCTCACCGGCCCCCTGCTGCGGGCGTGCGGGTACGAGTACGACGTCCGCAAAGCACAGCCTTATTCCATCTACGACCGGTTTGATTTCGAGGTACCGGTGGGTCTGGACGGTGACTGTTGGGATCGGCACTGGGTGCGGGTCCAGGAGATGTACCAGTCCCTGCGCATCGTGGAACAGGCGATGGAGCAACTGCCCGGCGGGCCGGTGGCGTCATCGCTGGGCCGGCGGCTGATCCGGCCGCCCGCCGGAGAGGTCTACGTGCGCGCCGAGAACCCCCGCGGCGAGATCGGCGTCTACCTGGTCAGCGACGGCACTGATAAGCCATACCGGGTGAAGGTGCGTCCGCCGTCTTTTTGCAATCTCTCCGCCCTGCGCCGGCTGCTGGCGGATACCTGGCTGGCGGATAGCGTGGTGGTGCTGGGTTCGCTGGACATCGTTCTCGGCGAGGTGGACCGGTGAGTTTCCTCGTCAGTCTGGCTTGGAGCGCTCTGGGTCTGGCGATCATGTTCGCCGTCCTGTCGGTGGTCGTTTTGTCGATGGTCTGGTTAGAGCGCAAGGCCCTGGGTCGCCTGCAGCTGCGTTACGGACCTACCCGCACCGGGCTGTTTGGGTTGATGCAACCCGTCGCCGACGCGGTGAAACTGTTGATCAAAGAGGACATCATCCCGGAGGATTCTGAGAAAGCCATTTTCTGGATCGCACCGGTGATCGTCGTCGTGTCGGCCTTTGTTATCTGGGTGACCATACCCGGTGGCGATAACGTGGTGATCCGCCACCTTCCGCTGGGCTTGTTCTACATCGTCGCCTTCGCCGTGATTGGTATCCTGGGACTGGTGCTGGCCGGCTGGGGTTCGGCGAACAAGTACGGCATCATGGGCGGATTGCGATCGGCCGCACAATTGATTTCATATGAGATTCCGGTGGTGCTGGTAGCCGCCGCCGTAGCCATACTGGCCCAGTCCCTGGATATGCGCGAAATCGTGTCGCAGCAGTCCACCTATCCTTACCTGGTGGTGCTGCCACTGGGCTTCGTGGTGTTTTTCATCGCCGGTTTGGCCGAGGTGGGACGCACCCCATTCGACATCTATCACGCCGAGAGCGAAGTCGTGGGTGGCCCGTTTGTGGAGTACAGCGGCGCCCACTGGTCGGTGTTCTTCCTGGCCGAGTACATCAACACCTTCGCCATAGCAGCGTTGACCACGTTGCTGTTCCTGGGCGGCTGGGGTGGCCCGGCCCTGCCCGACGTGGTGTGGTTCCTCCTGAAGACCTACGCTGTGGTGCTGGTGGTGTTCTGGGTGCGGGGAACCTTCCCGCGCCTGCGCATCGACCAACTGATGGCCTTCGCGTGGAAGGTGATGGTCCCGCTGTCGTTCTACACCGTCATCATCGCCGCCGTGTATCGGTTCTATGCCCTGCCTTGGTGGGCGTTGACCATCATGTCGGCGGCCGGGCTTGCGGTTGCCGGGTGGATCATCTACCGGCGCATGACTGGGCCGGCCCGACGGGTTGCGGAAGTCCAGAGGCAGCTTGCCGCCCGCCGTGCGGCAACCGGAGCACGCACCTAGCGGCCGATGCTGGTATGATATTGCTACCCCTAGCCCGGGGATCTCTCCATGGTCACCAACACCCGCAAAATCACCGTCGATGAATTCGAGGCGATGGCCGCAGATCCGGGCCACCGGTACGAACTGGTCGATGGAGAATTGGTTGATATGGATGGCAAGCCCAGGCATGGGGCGGTAACCGGAGAGATATACTTTTTGCTGCGAGGACACATCGGACATAGCAGCCTTCGCTTTGATATCGGCGTCAATACGGGATTCCAGATGGACCCGTTCACGCTGCGGTTCCCCGACGTACATGCGACGTCTTGGGAACGAATGGCTGGGTACGACGAGAGTGCCCCGGGTTGGCCTGCTTTTGCGCCCACCGTGGCAATCGAGGTTGTTTCGGCCAGCAATACGACGTCTGAATTGAACCGTAAGGCTGCGGAATACTTCGCCAACGGTGCTCTCGCGATGTGGATAGCCGATCCGGATCCCCGCACCGTGATCATTCGGCGCCCGGGCGTCGACGATCAGGTGTTCGGGCAGGATGATGTCTTGTCCGGCGATCCCGAAATACCCGGTTTCTCGTGTGCGGTGACCGACATCTTCGCGGTGCTGGACCGGCCTGTCGGCCACGACCCCGAGGATGCATAGCCATGCTGGAAAGCCTGAAAGGAATGATGCTCACCCTGGCGTCAACGGTCTCGGGACTGCGCCGGCCCGTTACTCAGCAGTACCCTAAGGAGGCGACCCCGGTACGGCCCCGGTTCATGGGGTTTCCGGCGCTTACCTGGGATGGCGAAATCAGCGAACCCTACTGCACCGGCTGCATGGTCTGCATTCGCAACTGCCCGACGCAGTGCATGTCCGCCAGCATGATGGACAACCCCAAGCACGCTGATGGGGAAAGCAGCCGCCGCAAGATCGTTGATTACTTTGAAATCAATTTGAACCGTTGTATATTGTGCGGCATCTGCGTCGAGTACTGTAATTTCGACGCTATTGTAATGAGCCACGAGCACGAGATGAGCACTTACGCGCGCAACGGAGACCGTGTCGATCTCCCGGCGTTGCTGGACATCGGAAAGAAATACCAGGACGATACCGCCTGGATCCCGCCAACCGTGCTCGCCAAGCAGAAAGCCGACGCCGCCAAAGCCGCTGCCGAATCCGAATCCGAGGACTGATCCGAGGCATACCGTGCCCAGAGAAGACGAACGCTACCGCAACCTCTCGCCGCGGCATCCGCAGTATTGCACGTGCGTCGAATGCGTGGAGCAGCGTAAATCGGGCCAGGACGCGAACGTTGCCGGCAAGGTCGGGGGCTTGGTGGGCAAGATTGCCGGCAAAGCCGCGAAAGCCGGGAAAATCGGCAAGGGCAAACGGCGCGGCAAGTCAGGAGCTTCGGGGAAATCGCGCGGCCGAACGCAGGCGGTTGCCGAGCCGGTGCGCAAGCACAAGGCCGATTGCGAGTGCGCGACCTGTACGCTCCTCAAATCCATCTAGGTGTTGGTTCGAGAAGATCCCAGGGCCGGTCAGCCTATTCAACGATGCCGACGCCAACACCAAACCCTCACTACCGGAGCCGCCAACGGGGCGGCTCATACTTTGGCAGCACACCGGGAAACCCCAGCGGGAACCCGGTGAACGGGGACGCCTAGCCCCGTGGCGCTGGCCCTATTCGCCATCGTAGCCATCTTCACCCTCGGCGGCGCCGTGGGAGTGGTTGCGACTCGCAACGTGGTCCACGCGGCGCTGTTCCTGTTGCTCTCTCTGTTGGGCGCAGCCGGCGCTTATCTGTTGCTGTTCGCCGAGTTCCTGGCCTTGGTCCAGGTGCTCATCTACGGCGGCGCAGTGATCATCGTCGTGCTGTTCGCCGTGATGCTAACGCGGTCCTCCGAATATCCGCGTATCACCGACAACCGGCAGTGGCCGTTGGGATTGATCACGGCTGCGGTCCTTGCGGTGGTGCTGGGCGCCGCTTTCTGGCTCGCCCCGGAGGTTGTGGCCGAGCCTCAGGCTCCCGCGTTCAGAGATCTGGGTGCGGCTCTCTTCACCAAGTGGGCGCTACCCTTTGAAATCGCTTCCCTGGTGCTCCTGGTTGCCCTCATCGGAGCCATTATCATTGCCCGGACGCAGAGTGCGACGACGCAAGACGGCGCACGCGCGGAAGGCGAGGGCTAACCCGGGGATGGTGCCGCTCCTGTATTTCCAGCTCCTGGGCGCCGCCCTGTTCGGGATCGGATTCTACGGAGTTCTAGCCCGCCGGAGCGCGGTGCTCATAGTGTTGTCCATCGAGTTGATGCTTAACGCCGTCAACATCAACCTGATCGCCGCGGCCTCTTACCTGAACGGCACGGGGCGCTTCTCCGCGTTCGACGGCCAGATCATTGCGATCTTTGTCATCACCGTAGCGGCGGCGGAGGTCGGCCTGGCCTTCGCGATCATCCTGCGGATGTATCGCAATCGCGGAACCGTCAACGTCGACGAAATAAACCTGCTGAAGTGGTGACATGCCGCTGGCATTCCTCATTCCAGTCTTCTCCTTCGCCGCCTGCCCGCTGATCATTCTGTTCCAGCGTTGGCTGCCGTTGCGCGGCGCGCCGCTGGCGATCCTGGCTATCGGCGCAGGTTTCGTAGTATGGGCGTTGACGGCCGTGAGCTTTCTTGGCGCGTCCGCTGCCGACCCGGCGTGTGATGTAAGCAGGATTACCGGTGCGTTGACCTGTCACTTCTCCACCTCGTGGTTCGAGGCCGGCATACCCAGCGTCGCCGCGACCGTTGACCAGGCGATTCATTTGGATTGGGGCATCATCATCGATCCCCTCACTGTGGTGCTGCTGGGACTGATCACCTTCGTAGCCCTGGGCGTACAGCTCTATTCGCTTGAATACATGAAGGGCGACCCACGCTTCGGCTGGTACTTCGCATGGCAGGCTCTGTTCGTGGCGTCGATGCTGACCCTGGCACTGGCCGACAATTTCCTGCTGCTATATATCGCGTGGGAGCTGGTCGGCCTGTGCTCCTACCTGCTCATCGGGTTCTGGTTCGAGAATCCGGGCCCTCGGGAGGCCGCGAAGAAAGCCTTCGTAGTCACGCGCATCGGCGACGTCGGCCTACTCGTAGGCATCCTGCTGCTCTGGGTCAACGTGGGCAGCTTCAGCATGACGGACGCGTTCGCCGCTGCGGCGTCCGGCGAGTTGGGCAGCGGAGTCACCACCGCCGCGGCCATCCTCCTGCTGCTGGGGGCAATGGGCAAGTCAGCGCAGTTTCCCTTCCACGTGTGGTTGCCCGACGCCATGGAGGGCCCCACGCCGGTCAGTGCCCTCATTCACGCGGCGACTATGGTGATAGCCGGTGTGTACCTGGTGGCCCGCGCCTATCCCATCTTTGCCGCCTCGCCGGAGGCCATGATGATCGTGGCCATCGTCGGGTTGATCACCGCCCTGGGCGCAGCGACAATCGCGCTGGTGTCCACGGACCTCAAGCGAATCCTGGCGTATTCCACAGTGTCACACCTCGGCCTGATGATGCTGTCGCTGGGGGCGTTCGGCTGGACGGCGGCGGTGTTCCACCTGATGGCCCACGGCTTTGCGAAGGCCCTGTTGTTCCTCGGCGCCGGCAGCGTGATGCACGGCGTGGGCGCCCACGGTGACGTGGACATTCGCCGCGTCGGCGGACTGCGGCGGGCTATGCCGGTGACAGCCGTCGTGTTTTCCATCGGCGCCCTGTCCCTGGGCGGCATACCGATCCTGTCCGGATTCTGGAGCAAGGACGAAATCCTGATCGCGGTGGAGCACAACCTGCCCGTCATATTCATCGTCCTCACCATGCTCACCGCGTTCCTGAGCGCGCTCTACATGGCACGCGCCATGTTCGTCGTGTTCTTCGGACCTCAGGGCGAAGACACCCACCACGCCCACGAATCGCCGCTGCTCATGACTGGCGTGCTGTCTGTGCTCTCTGTGCTGGCCGTGGGTTTCGGCTGGATCGCCTTCAACTGGCCGGGCAACTTCGACGGTTTCGGCAGCTTCGTTTTCTACGACCACGCGGAAAAGTTCCACTTTAACCCGGTGCTCGGCGCGATCTCAATCATTCTGGCCGTCGGCGCTTTCGTGCTGGCGTGGCTGGTCTACGTGCGCCGATCCGTCTCGCACGAGCCATGGCGGGCGCGGTTCGCGGCGGTTCTCCGGGTTGTTGAACGCAGGTATTACGTGGACGAGGCTTACCAATGGGGGATTGATCGGGTGGTGCTGACGGTCTCCGCGGCGCTGGCATTCTTCGACCGCGCGGTGGTGAATGACGTCGCGGTCAACGGCCCCGCCGACGTCGTACGCAAGGCCGGTGTCGCTCTGCGGCTGCACGTCACAGGTCATGTCTACACCTATGCCCTCGCTGTCGCGCTGGGCGTGATCGGTCTGGCGATATTCTGGTGGCTCCGGTCCGTTTAGCAGACGGGGCTGACCGACACTGACGATGGGTAATTTTGACCAGGTATCCCTGCTGCTGTTGGTGCTGGTGCCCCTGGCCGGCGCGGTCCTGGCCATGGCGCTGCCCAAGGATCGCCCGCGAGACGCGTGGCAGTTCGCCATCTTCGTCGCCGTGATCAGTTTCGTGCTGTCGGTCATTGTGTTCCTGCGCTACGACTACGGGGCCGGCGGTGTCCAACTGCAGCGGGCGTACGAGTGGATCGGGGAACCGGTCAACATAACCCTGCATTTCGGAGTCAACGGCATCAGCGCCCCCCTGGTGCTCCTCAACGGAATCGTGCTGCTGGGCGCTGTCCTGATCAGCCAGACCATCGCCCGGCGAACCCGGGACTTCTTCGTGTTGTTGCTGGCGCTGGGCGCCGGTGTGTACGGCGTGTTCGTCGTCAGGGACCTGTTCTTCCTCTTCTTCTTCTACGAGTTGGCCGTGCTGCCCATGTACCTGCTCATCGGCGTGTGGGGCAGCAGCACCGACTTCGGCTCCTTCCTGCGCACCAAGGAATACGGCGCCATGAAGCTGATGGTGATGCTGGTCGCCGGCAGCGTCCTCATCTGGATAGGGATCCTGGCCCTGTACGTGGCGTCGTCTCAGGTGGGTGATCCCACGTTCAACATCGATAAGCTCGCGGCCCTCCAGCAGACCGGAGCGGTGTCCCGCCTCACGCAGATGTGGGTGTTCCCGTTCTTCGCGGTTGGGTTCGGGGTACTCGCCGGCCTCTGGCCTTTCCACACCTGGTCGCCAGACGGCCATGTGGCCGCGCCCACCGGCGTCAGCATGTTGCACGCGGGCGTGCTCATGAAGCTGGGAGCCTTCGGGATCATCCAGGTGGGGATGCTGCTCACGCCCCAGGGGGCCGAGGTGTGGATGCCGGTGCTCATCGGCCTGGGCACGGTGAACGTCATCTACGGCGCGATCTCCGCCCTGTCCCAGAACGACCTCAAGTACGTCATCGGCTATTCCAGCGTCAGCCACATGGGTTACGTGCTCATGGGCATCGCCACGCTGCATCCCGTGGGCCTGGCCGGCGCGGTGCTCCAGATGTTCTCCCACGGCATAATGACTGCCCTGATGTTCGCCATGGTGGGCGCCATCTACGAGCGGGCGCACATCCGCGACAGCATGATCCTCAACGGCCTCATCAAGCGGATGGGCACGACCACCTTCTTTTTCGCCATCGCCGGCCTGGCGTCCTTGGGACTGCCGGGTCTCAGCGGGTTCATCGCGGAGTTCATGGTGTTCACCGGGGCCTTCCGCACCTACCTGCCACTGGCGCTCCTGGGGGTCATCGGGGCCGCCATCACCGCAGTGTACATCCTGCGACTGTTGGCACGCTCCTTCTTCGGCGAGGGCGACCCGCAGTGGGACCACCTCACCGACGCCAGCCCGGTTGAAAAGGGCGTGGGCGCGGCCTTCGTTCTGATCCTGATCGCCGTGGGCGTCTGGCCGGCCCCTCTGCTGAACGTCATCAACACCGGCGTGGAAGGCGCGCTCTCGGTTTTCTAGACGGTTATCGAGATGCCAATCGACTATACCGCCAACCTGCACCTGCTGACGCCTGAGTTCGTCCTCACGGCGCTGGCGTTCCTGGTGTTTACGGTGGATCTCTTCCTGCCGGAGCGCAACAAGGAGTGGCTGGCCGGCCTGTCGGTGGTCAGCCTCGTCGCCGTGATGGTCATCGCGCTGGTCATGCGGCCGGCGGGCTCGGTGGAGCTCTACGGCGGCCTGATCGTCGTCGACGGCTTCGGGCTGTTCTTCAAGATATTTTTCCTGGCCATCGGCGTGGGAATCATCGCCCTGTCCGTCGAGTACGGGCGTGACCGCCTGGAGCACCGCGGCGAGTTCTACGGGCTGCTGCTCTTCTCCATCCTGGGCATGAACCTGATGGCCATGTCTCGTGAATTGCTCACCGCGTATATCGCCCTGGAGCTGCTGTCCTTCAGCTTATACGTCATGGTGGCCTACGGGCTGCGCGAGGCCCGTTCCAACGAGGCCGGGATCAAGTACATCATCATCGGCGCGTTGTCTTCGGCCATCATGCTCTACGGGCTGAGCAACATCTACGCCGCCCTGGGCACCACCTTCTTCGCCGGCATCGCGGAGGAGCTGGCGTCGCCGGGTACGGTCAGCCCGGTCCTGTGGGTCGGCGTGGCGCTCCTGGTGGTCGGGCTGGGGTTCAAGCTGTCGGCGGTGCCCTTCCACATGTGGGCCCCCGACGCCTACGAGGGCGCGCCCCTGCCGGTGACGGCATACCTCGCCATCGGGTCCAAGGCCGCCGCGTTCGCGCTGACCCTGCGCCTGTTCGCTGAAGCCGTCGCGCCGGCCGCCGCTCGCTGGGACGAGTGGCAACTGGTGATCGCCGTGCTGGCCGCGGTGACCATGCTCCTGGGTAACCTGGTGGCCCTGGCGCAGCGGAACCTGAAGCGGCTCATGGCCTACAGCAGCATCGGCCACGTGGGCTATGCGCTGGCCGGAATCGCGGTCCTGGGCAGCGACTTCGCCCTGGCTGCCAAGTCGGTGGTGTTCTACCTGGTGGTGTACGCCGTGACCAACCTGGTGGTGTTCGCCGGGATCACCGCGTACTACAACCGCACCGGGCAGGACAACATCGCGGACCTGGCCGGCCTGGCCGACCGTCAACCATTCGTCGCGGCGGCCATCGCCATCGGGCTGTTCTCCCTGGCTGGTCTGCCCATCTTCGCTGGATTCACGGCCAAGTTCTACCTTTTCGCGGCCGTGGCCGACGGCGGGTTCCTGTGGCTGGCCGGCGTCGCCATTTTCGCCAGCCTCATCTCCCTGTACTACTACCTCCAGGTGCTCCGCCAGATGTACATCGAGCGACCGGCCAATCTCGGCGATGAGGACGGTGCGCACGAACCCGCCGAGGATCACGGGGACGCCCAGGGCCATGGTGACCACGACGAACCGCCCGTTGCGCCGATGCCCCGTCCATCTCTGCTCCTTACGGCCACCATGGGAGCCGGCCTGCTGGTGGTGACCTGGCTGGGCGTTTACCCGGCGCCGCTGCTGGGCCTGATCGACGCGGCCAGCGCGGCCATCGTGCCGCTGGGCTAACCGGGATGCGCACCAAAGATGGACAGACGCCCCACGACCGGCAAAACTGGAGTCGTGTCAGGAGCCAGCCAACCTAGCATCCCGAGGAGGCACACGATGGGAACGGTAACAGTCACCATAGGAGTCGGCGACCGGCAAGGGAGGCAGTTCGAGGAGCTCGAGGTCACCGTTGATACCGGCTCAACCTACACGGCAGTGCCCAGGGAAATGCTGCAAAGGCTGGGGGTGCGGGTCGAAAGGTCGATGCCATCCGAGACGGCCGACGGCCGAGTCGTCCCGGTGGACGTTGCGCACACCACTATAAGGTTGGAGGGTCTTGAGTTCCCAACGCCGGTCATATTTGCAGAGGCGGACGAGCGGAGCCTGCTGGGCGTAGTCTCCCTGGAACAAGCCGCCCTTGCCGTCGACCCGGTTGCGGGGCGACTGGCGCCGACCAATCTGCTGCGGTACTGACCGGGAACATGGGAGCCACGGTCCCCACAATCGACCACTATGGGCGCCGGTATGCTGGTCGTGACCTGGCTCGGCGTTTACCCAGCGCCGCTGCTGGGGCTGATCGACGCTGCCAGCGCGGCCATCGTGCCTTTGGGAAGCGCATTGGATATCTAAAGCGGTGAGGAGGCAAGGAAGAGTACGCCTTCTCCCCTGCTGTTCCACGCCATAATTGGAGGTATCGTCTCCGTGATCATCGCAGTCATCGGCAACTACGACCCACCACCCCACGTGTACGCGCTTGCGGAGGGGGTCGGCAAGGAGCTGGGCCGCCGGGGAATTACCCTGGTCTGCGGCGGTCTCACCGGCGTGATGGAGGCGGTGTGCAAGGGGGCCAAGTCGGAGAACGGCACCACCATCGGCATCCTGCCCGGTGGGTCGCCGCGCACGGCGAATGAGTGGGTGGACTTCCCCGTCGCCACCAACATGGGGTTCGCGCGGAACGTAGCGGTGGTCAGCACCGGCCAGGCGGTCATCGCCGTGGGCGGCGCATTCGGGACCCTGTCGGAGATCGCCTACGCCCTGAGCTACGGAATCCCGGTAGTGTCGCTGCAAAGCTGGCCGCTGACGCTGCGCGGCGATGGCCTGCCTGTGGGGGACAACTACATCATCGCCGACGATCCCGCCGACGCCGTGGACAAGGCAGTCGCCGCAGCTCTGGCGCGTACCGACGAGACCCAGACAGTCGCCTTCTCCGAACCCCTGCCGGAGGTGCCCAATGGCTGATGCCACCATCGCGTCAGTAGTCGGCCGGGAGGCGCTGGACTCCCGGGGCAACCCCACGGTCGAGGCGGAAGTAACGCTGTCCGACGGCAACGTGGGACTGGCGCTGGTACCGTCGGGCGCCAGCACCGGCAGCTACGAGGCCCTGGAACTGCGCGACGGAGACCGGACCCGGTTCGGCGGCAGCGGCACGTTGACCGCTGTTGCCAACGTCAACGACCGCATCGGTCCCGCCTTGGCGGGAGCGTCGCCATTCGACCAGGCGGCCGTCGACCAACGGTTGAACGAACTGGACGGCACCGACGACAAGAGCGGCCTGGGCGCTAACGCGGTGCTGGCCGTTTCCATGGCGACCGCAAGAGCCGCCGCGGTGTCCGCGACCGGGGGATCTCTCTGGCGACACCTGGCTAATGGCGGCGAGGTCAGTCTGCCCCTGCCCCTATTGAACATCCTAAACGGGGGGCGGCATGCGTCCAACTCCGCCGACGTGCAGGAGTTCATGGTCGCCCCCGCCGGGTTCGACCGATTTTCCGATGCCCTGCGCGCCGGCGTCGAGATCTACCAGGCGCTGAAGTCCATCCTGAGGGACGGCGGGCACAACCTGAACGTGGGCGACGAAGGCGGATTCGCGCCCACTCTGCCGTCCAACCGCGACGCCATCGAGGTGGTGCTGCGGGCCATCGAAGCGGCCGGCTACCGGCCCGGTGAGCAGGTCCATATCGCCCTGGACGTGGCGGCGTCGGAACTGTGGGACGCCGACGCGTCGAACTATCATCTCGCACGGGAGGGCGTGTCCCTCAACGCCGGGGAACTGGTAGACCTGTACGCTGGGTGGTGCGCCGAGTATCCCATCATCAGCATCGAGGACGGGCTGTTCGAGGACGACTGGGCCGGGTGGTCCACGATGACCGCCAAGCTGGGCGAATCCGTGCAACTGGTCGGCGACGACCTCTTGGTGACCAACATCAGCCGGCTCCAACGTGGCATCTCTGAAAAATCCGGCAACGCCATCCTCCTCAAACCCAACCAGATTGGCACCCTTTCCGAGACCGCCGCCGCGTTGGGCCTGGCGCGCGACGCCGGCTGGACCGCGGTAATGAGCCACCGCTCCGGAGAAACCGAGGACACCACCATCGCCGACCTGGCCGTCGCCTGGAACGTGGGCCAGATCAAGACCGGGGCGCCGGCCCGATCCGAACGCGTGGCCAAATATAACCGGCTGCTGCGGATCGAGGCGGAGCTGGGCGACGCTGCCCGGTACGCCGGCCGGGAAGTATACCAAGGGCTCGGCACTCGCTGACTATCCAGCCCTCCGGGAGGCTCGCGGGCCGGCCCGAATCTGCCCTTTCGATGGTATAATCGCGGACGCCGGCGGTATCGGATTGAATGCGCAGATCGTGGGATAGTGGGCCCGACAGGATGCTCATTTGGCGTTTAGCCGGTCACCGGATCTGGTCACGTTTGAACTGAGGGGAGGCACTCCACGATGGCGACGCGTATCGGTATCAATGGGTTCGGGAGGATCGGACGCCTGGTTGCCCGAGCGGCTCTTTCGCCTACCTACCACGACCGCCTGGACCTGGCCGCCGTAAACGGTTTGGGGGATCCTGATACCGCCGCCCATCTGTTTAAATACGACAGCACTTACGGCCCTTACACCGGAACCGTGGGCACCGACAACGGCAACCTGGTCATCGACGGGAAGCCCATCCGCATGTTCCAGGAGTCTGATCCGGCCAACATCCCCTGGTCGGAGATGGGCGTCGACATCGTCGTGGAATGCACCGGCCGCTTCACCGACGCTGCCAAGGCGGCGGCCCACATCGACAGTGGCGGCGCCGACAAGGTGATCATCTCCGCTCCGGCGCGCGGCGCGGACGCCACCATCGTATTGGGGGTCAACGACGACGCATACAAGGGCGACGAGCATCGTATTATCTCCAACGCATCCTGCACCACCAACTGCTTCGCGCCCATGGTCAAGGTGCTGCACGACGCTTTCGGTGTAGAGCGTGGCCTGATGTCCACCATCCACGCCTACACCAACGACCAAAGCATCCTGGACCGCAACCACCGGGACCTGCGCCGGGCCCGGGCCGCCGCGCAGAACATTATCCCGACGAGCACCGGCGCCGCCCGTTCCGTGGGCGTGGTGCTGCCTGAGTTGAACGGCAAGCTCCACGGCATCGCCTACCGCATCCCCACGTCCGTCGGGTCCGCCACCGACTTCGTGGCCGACCTCAAGCAGAATGTCACCAAGGACGAGGTCAATGCCGCTTTCAGGGCCGCCGCCGAGGGTCCACTGAAGGGCATTTTGGAATACACGGAAGACCCCATCGTCAGCTCCGACATTCGCGGCAACACCCACAGCTGCATATTCGATGGCCTGAGCACCATGGTGCTGGACGACAGCATGGTCAAGATCCTGGGATGGTACGACAACGAGTGGGGATATTCCTGCCGCACCGCCGACTTGTGCTGCCTGATTTCGTAGTAATTCCTGGCGGTTGATGCGCTTAATGGGCATGGACCTCCAGCGGCTTCGTTTCTTAGCCCCCCGGCGCAGGCTGTGGGGGTCTAATTTTCTGCTGCCGGCGCTGCTGATCGCGGCGCTGGCCCTCCGCCTGTATGGTATCGACTGGGACCACGGCCACGGATTCCATCCGGACGAGCGGTCGTTCTACTTGCGCGCCGATGACATGTTCCGCGTGCTCACCGAGGCGGTGGGTCACGAGACCTGGCTGGCCCAGTGGCCCGAGATGCGTGTCGGCCTGCCCGACATCGAAACCGCACTCTCCGCGGAGCGGAGCCCCCTCAACCCGCACTGGTTCCCGCTGGGCAGCGTCCTGATCTACGCCCTGGTGCTGATCCGGTCGGTGGCCGAGCTGTTCACCGACTGGGGCGCATTGGACCTGCGGTTCGCCGGCCGGACGCTGGCCGCCCTTGCAGACACCGCGTCGGTGGCCCTGATGTTTGCCGTAGGACGCCGGATGTACGGTGCTGGGACGGGTCTGTTGGCGGCGGCGCTCACCGCGTTTGCGGTTATCCACATCCAGCACGCTCATTTCTACCGGCCGGAACCCTTTACCGTGCTCACTTCGCTGGCGGCGCTGTGGGGGATGCTCCGGTTCATGGACACCCGGCGCATTCGCGACGCCGCCCTGCTCGGCCTGATGGTGGGCCTCGCCATGGCTCCCAAGGTCTCCGTCGCGCCCATCCTGGCCCCGCTGGCGCTGGTGTTCCTGTGGACCTGGAAGGACCGGGCCGGCGGCAGATGGGCCGACTTGACCGTATGGTCGGCCGTGAAGTTCGCGCCGTGGGTCTTGCTGGCCGGTCTGCTCGCTTTGGCGGCGTTTTTCATTACCACCCCCTATGCCATTCTGGACCCCGGCGCGTTTCTTGCGGACATACGGGCGCAGGCCGAAATGGCACGGGAGGCCGGACACTGGCCCTTTACCTGGCAATACGCGGACACGCCGTCGTTCTGGTACCAGATTCGGCAGACCGCGGTTTGGGGGTTGGGATTGCCGCTGGGAATCGTCGCGTGGGTGGCTGCCCCGTTTACCGCCTGGCTGGCATGGCGCGGCGGATTAACGCAACGCTCTGACCTGTTGCTGCTGGCCTGGGCCGTGCCCGCCTTCGTATTCCTGGAGTTGTTCGAGGTCAAGTTCCTGCGCTACGTATTCCCGCTGATGCCGTTCTACCTGCTCATGGGCGCGCGCATGCTGGTCGCATTCGTGGAATGGGCTCAGTCATGGCGTAGACGGGGACCTCAGGATACATCCGCCCTGCCCGACGATGCACCGTTTTCCGAAGAGTGGCACGCAACGCCTCCGACCGTCGGCGACGACCTGATCTTCGACGAACCTATCCTCGGGGAAGATGCTCCCTTTTCCGAGGAGTGGCACGCGACGCCTCCCACCGGCGGCATGGTGGTTTCGGCTACGGGTCGGGCGATGGAACCCGACGCGCTGGCGGACCAACCGCCATCGCGTTGGCAAATGGTTTCGGAGGCCGCCCGCCGGTACTGGTACCCTGTCAGCATAGCAGTGCTAGTGGTTGTTATTGCGTCCACCGTCCTGTATGCCCTCGCCTTCTCCAGCATCTACAGCCGTTCCCACACGGCGGTTGCGGCTTCGGAATGGATCAACGCCAACGTCCCGCCGGGCGCGTCCATCATCAACGGTGGTTCCTATTGGGATGAGCGCGTTCCGGACCTAGGAAGGTACGACGTCTGGACTTTCGCGGCGTACCATCCCGACAGCGACCGGAGCAAAATCCCCGAGCTGGCCAGCCGTCTGTCGTCTAGCGACTACCTGGTGTTCTATTCCAATCGGGCTTACGGGTCGGTGGCCCGGTTGCCGGGCGAATACCCGCAAAGCTCTGCGTTCTTCCGCCTGCTGTTCGCCGGAGACCTGGGTTACCGGCTTGAACGGGCATTCTCTTCATATCCCTCGCTGGCCGGCTTTGAGTTGCGCGACGACTCTTACGGGCGCGCCGGCCTGCCCGCACCGGTTCGCACTGAGGAGTCATCGTGGCAGTCGGGGCGTCACCACGGGCTCAACCTCGGCTACGCCGACGAAAACGTCATCGGATATGACCACCCGCGGGTGCTGGTGTTCCACAATGACGGGCGGCTGTCCGCCAGCGAAATCCGGTCCCGCATCGTCGATGCATCCCCAATAGGCAACGTACCCGACCCGCTCATGCTCTCGGCTGAATCGCTGGAGGCCCAGAGCCAAGGTGGAACATGGTCAGAGGTGTTCCGTCGGGACGGCTGGCCCAGCCGGGCGCCGTGGCTGAGTTGGTTCCTGGCGCTGGAACTGATCTGCCTGATCGCGTTCCCGATAACCTGGTGGGTGTTGCGCCCTTTGCATGATCGGGGACTGCTGTTTTCCCGAGTGATGGGGCTGCTGTTGGTGGCGTGGGTCGCATGGCTGCTGGTGAGTGCCGGCGCGGTGCAGTTCTCTATTGCCGCCATTGGTCTGGCCATGCTGATCGTGGCAGTACCCTCAGCCGTGGTCCTGGCTCGAAACTGGCGTGACATGGCCGGATGGTTGCGGGAGCACTGGCGCATGGTACTTGCCGCCGAGGCGCTGTTCGTTGTGGCCTACCTGGCTTTTGTGCTGATTCGGGCGGCCAATCCCGACCTGTGGCACCCTTGGCGCGGCGGCGAGAAACCGATGGAGTTGGCCTATTTTACCGCCGTGGCCCGATCCTCGGTGCTGC
The DNA here is from genome assembly GCA_034423575.1 of Dehalococcoidia bacterium. Classification (GTDB taxonomy): domain Bacteria; phylum Chloroflexota; class Dehalococcoidia; order Lucifugimonadales; family UBA3495; genus Bin87. Next base: position 123,198 of record DAOUIF010000001.1, read on the forward strand.
CTCCCTACGATCCCTGGTTCGCTGGTGGGTATCTGAACTACTACTACTGGGGCTACTTCATCCTTTCCATTCCCACGCGCCTCACCGGTATCCCACCGGCGACGGCGTTCAACTTGGCCGTGCCGACCCTTTTCGCCCTGACCGCAACTGGCGCTGGTGCTTTGGCATATTACTTCGTCCGGGCGGCCAGCGTGGGTCGCGCCGAGTCCCTATCAACCGATCAGCCAGGTGGTAGCAGGCGGCTGGTGGTTCCGTGGGGCCGCATCCGGCGGTGCTTGCCTGGTAGTGCGGCGGTGGTGGGCCTCGCAAGCGCCGTGATGACGGTCGTCGCCGGCAACCTGGACGGGGCGGTCCAGTTGTTTCAGATTCTGGCCGACCGTGTCAGCGGTATATCTGTGCCCTTGTGGGCCTTCGATTTCTGGCGTAGTAGCCGCGCCATACCGGAGATCCCCAACTTTGAACCCAGCGCGCTGACCCCGTGGTTGGAGTCGAGTGATCGCGTTGATCTCGGGTTTCACATCACCGAATTTCCGTATTTCACTTTCCTTTTTGCTGACCTCCATGCTCACATGATGACCATGCCGTTTGCGCTGCTCGCGTTGGCCTTGGGGTTCGCTGCCCTGCTCGGTGTGTCGCGGAGCGGCCCGAAGAGCATGTGGACTTGGGCATCCGTCGCGTTCATGGGTCTGGCGGTGGGCAGTCTGTGGACCATCAACTCCTGGGAATACCCGGCATACGCGCTGCTCATGGTCGGCTTCGCTGCAGCCGCGGCATGGCTGATGGGGGGCGAGCTCAAGAATCGGTTGGCTCTGGGAACCGGCTTGGCGGCGGTGGCTGTGGTCGTCAGCTACGTCGCGTTCCTGCCGTTCCACGGCGCCACTGAGACCTTCGGCACCGGCATTGAGCCGACCCGCTGGCGCACCCCGTTGACCAACTACCTGCTGATCCACGCATTGCCGCTGTTGGCGGCGTTGGCGCTGCTGTCAGCGACGCTGCCTCGAGCATTCGCACCGTTGCTGGCCCGGATCAGGGCTGCGACATCGGTTCCGGGGGCGCATCAGTGGCTCCTGGTGGGAGTCCTGGCGGGCATTGCGCTTGCGTGTTACTTCTGGGCCGCCGGGTTCCTAACCGCCGGCGTGCTCATGGTCTTGCTGACCCTCACTTGTTGGTCGCTGGCGGCCACCTTCCTCGACGGCCAGCAGTCCGCAGCCAGGTCCGACTTGGCAGCGCTGGGCATGTTGGCTGTTGCACTGGCCATAGGCATCGGCGTTGAATTCGTGCGCGTCGAGGGCGATATCGCGAGGATGAACACGGTCTTCAAGTACTACCTGGTGGCATGGTTGCTGTTCGCCGTGGCCGGTGCCTACGGCTTCTGGCGTGGCTGGACGGCGTGGCGTTACCACGAAGGATATTTTGGGAAATTGACCCGCCTTTCATTCGCCCAGGTGGTCGGCATGGTGGCCATCGCCGTGATGATATATCCGGTCTTCGCGACGCCGGTGCGCATCCAGGACCGCTTCCACTCCACGCCGCTGACCCTCGATGGTTCGGCGTGGATGCCGGATACAGTGCACTGGGAACGCGACGGACCCATTGACTTGCGCTGGGACGCCGACGCCATCCGGTGGTTGCAGGACAATGTTTCGGGGTCGCCGGTGATCCTGGAGGCCCACGGCGACCAGTACCGCTGGAACGCCCGCATGTCCGTATACACCGGATTGCCCACGGTGGTCGGCTGGCCGTGGCACCAGACCCAGCAGCGGAACGACTGGAACTTGATACAACGACGCGCGCGGGACGTGGCAAGCATCTACAACACTCTCAGCAAAAATGAAGCACTGGAACTGATCGACCGCTACCGCGTGCGCTACATCGTAGTGGGCGATCTGGAGCGGATTTACTACCTGTCTCAGGGCATCGAAAAATTCGAGAGGATGGTTCAGGACGGTACCCTCGAAGTAGCCTATGCCAACGAGCGGACCACCATCTACCACGTCGTAGATAGGTGAGCTTGGATCCATGATATTCGCCCGTCCAGAGTTGAGTCACACCAGGCGTGCGAGCCGACCTCTGATACGATAGCCACAAAACGTTCCAGCTTGCGAGGTGCCCCGTGCTCTTTCCGGACCCATCGACCGATCGGCTGTTGGCCAATCTTGAATCGGGACAGCCCTCCCTGTGCGCCTATGTGTTCAGCCACCTCAATCTGGTGGAAGTGGCCGGCCTGGCGGGCATCGACTGTTTCATGGCCGACATGATGTTCACAGCTCACGATTGGGACAACATCGCCCACCTGATACGGGCGGCCCGGGGAACCGGCATCTCCCCCATGATTCGCGTGCAGGCTTTCCCGTGGGCAACCGGCACCGACCGGCGCACCGTGTCCGATGCGGCCCGCGCTTTATCCCTCGGGGCCACGGCAGTCACGGTTTCGGTGGGTTCCAAGGAAGAGGTGCATGAGTTGATGGGCCTGCGGGACGACTGGCACCGCCTCATTCATTTGCGGCGCTTCGACACCGCTGAGGACTTCCCGGAGTTCAACCGCAAAACCCGCGAAGGGACATTGGTCGTGCCGACCGTGGAGAGCGAGGGCGGTCTGCGGGACTTGGACGAAATCCTGGCCATCGACGGTATCAGGTTGGTGTGGCTGGCAGCAGGCGACGTGACCAAGATCCTGGGTGTGCCGTTCAAGTACGAAGACCCCAAGGTCATGCGGCTGTTGGAGAACGCCGTAAAGACTGCGGAGAGCCACGGGGCGGCCATCATGTACAACATGGGCCTGGACTCGCCGGACTTCGACGCCATGGCAGCATCGGCCCGACGCTACTTCGACGTCGGAGTGCGCGTGGTAGGGCTGGGGGCTATGGAGTGGCACGCGCAGATGGCCCTTCAGCAAATCCGCCGCGGTGCCATCGGGTAGGTCCCCATTGCTCGCCACCTCCTCACGCGCGGCCGGTTTGCCATCGCGAGGAGCATAGTCACGCGGCGATCTCATTACCGAAAGAGCCGGCCTGACTCCAGCGAGTTTGCCGCGCTGCTGTCGCGATCACAACCCGACAAAGAGTCCGCGCAAAAGGCTGTGCGCCGTTTTGACCGTGCCGGGAGGCTTACCCTATAATCGCTTGCGCCGCGCCGCCATTTTCCCAACCTGGCGCGTCCCCAAGTATCTTCAGGAGGTACCACCGTGGCACTCGAATCCGTCCGCGTCGGCCTGATCGGCGCCGGCCGCAACACCCGCGATCGACACATTCCGGGGTTCAACGACACCCCCCGCGTGGAGATCGGCGCCGTCGCCAACCGGTCCCGCGAGTCGGGCCAGCGCGTTGCCGATGCCTTCAACATTCCCACCGTGTACGACAACTGGGAAGAGCTGCTCGAGGACGAGAGTCTGGACGCCGTGTGCATCGGCACCTGGCCCTACATGCATCGCACCCTGACCATGGCGTCCCTGGAGGCCGGCAAACACGTCCTGTGCGAGGCCCGGATGGCCATGAACGCCGCCGAGGCCCACGAAATGCTGGCCGCGTCCCAAGCGTCCCCCAGTCTGGTGACCCAGATCGTGCCGTCGCCGATGACGTTCGGGATCGACGACCTGATGATCCGCCTGATTTCCGAAGGTTTCCTGGGCGACCTCGTGTCCGTAGACATCCAGTCGCAGACTGGGTTTGCCGACCGCGACTCCACGCTCCATTGGCGGCAGGACCGGGACATGAGCGGGTTCAACATCCTCAACATGGGCATCTGGTACGAGGCCATGATCCGTTGGGTGGGTCGCGCCACTCAGGTAACTGCCATGAGCCAGATCACGGTGCCCCACCGCAAGGACGACGACGGCAACTGGCGTTCGATCACGGTCCCCGACACGGTGGACATCCTGTGCCGCCTGGCCAACGGGGCCACGGCCCGGCTGAAGTTCAGCGCGTGCGCCGGACTGTCATCCGGAAACTCCGTGTGGATCTACGGCACAGATGGGACGATCCATGTGGACGGCCAGATGCGCGTCTACGGTGGCAAGCGCGGCGACGCGGAACTGCAGGAAATCGCCAACCCGCCGGAGAGCCGTTACTCCTGGGCCGTCGAGCAGGAATTCATCGCCTCGGTCCGGGACGGCGCTCCGGTCATGCGCACCCCGTTCAACATCGGCGTGCATTACATGGAGTGGACCGAAGCGGTGACCATGAGCGCGCAAACCGGCCAGTCGGTGCACTTGCCCCTGTAACTGGCGGAACGCACTCTCCTCTTCGTAGGGGCGACGGATCCGTCGCCCCTATTCTTTTGCGGACACTGTCTACCGACTACCGGTCGACCAGGCAGGCGATCACCTGGGGCGCCGCCGTGGCCGCCCTCTCGGAAAGCTCGGCGTCGGTCAAGGTGCCGATGGGGTGCTCGACTATCGCGAGGCCGTATTCCGGGTCGCCGCGCATGCGGGACATGGCGTGGGCTTGGCTGACGAAGGGTCGCGTCGTCAAGACGGTGGACGGGATGCCCAGGAGCTCGGTTTCCATTGCGTCGTGCACACTGCACGCGGTGCAGGACCCTCATTCCGCCGTGGCGTGTATTGCCACGTCAATGCTCCTGGCGGTGCGTTGCAGATCCTCGATTTGCGCCGGCCATTGCCATCCACCCTTGTTGTGCTCCACCGTGCCGGCGATGTCATACCTCTCGCGGATGATGGCAGCGATGCGGCGCAGCAGGTCCTCGGAGTGGGGCTTGTTGTTGGCGAACAGCCCGATCACCTTGCCGTCCAGGGTCGCCGGACGCTGCGCCAGCCGCGACGGCGCCGGCGGGGAGTCGTCACGCGGGTCCAGCGTCACGATGGGCGAGCCTTGCGTTGTCATTCGATCACCTCCTTGTTCCGGGAAACCCGCCGGATGTCGCGGGATAAGTACGATTTCAGTTGGGCACGGTCACTGGTCGGATGACCGAGCGGCTGGAACCCCAGGTGCTGATGAGGCTCACGAAGGCCCCCGCCATGCCACCGCCAGGCAGCACCGTGATCCGGTCGGCTTCCGGAACCACCGGAACCAGGCGGTCGTGGTCCAGTTCGTGTCCCATGCGCTTCCAGCGCATCCACTCGGCAGCCGGCAGGCGGGCCTTGTCGTGCAGGAATTCGGCCACCTGCTGACGCGACCAGCCCGCTGCCGCCACGTACTGCATCGCTTCGGGGCTGATGACGCAGATCACTTCCGGCATGCCCGGCCCATAGGCCAGCATGGAGTGGGCCACGGTGGTCAGGAAATCAGCAGGATTGCGGTGGCTATGCAGGGTCACCTGCTGCGGCGCCAGGGTGGCGAAGGCTTGAACGATGGTGGCTCCGTCCCCGTAGCCGAGTTCCGCTGCCAGCGACGGCCAAGGGCTGATGGCCAGGTTCTCAGGGAAGCTGAAGGTGATCTTTCCCGCGTGCCCGAAGGTGCTGTTGTCCATTACCACCGGGACCGACCCGTAGAAGTTGGACTTGAACAGGTTCACCGCCCGCCCGATGGCGGCGTTGGCGCGGCTGCCGTTGCCCATCATCTCCACGCCGGCGTTCATCCCGATAGCCTCGGCGTAGGGGCCGCTGACCACCGTGAGCACGGTCGCCCCGTTGGTTGACGTGCTGCTGGCGTGGAGGTTGAAGCCGCGGTCGGTGATCGCAGATAGCGCCGCCATGACCACGGGAAAATGCTCCGGCAAACAGCCGGCCATCACCGCGTTGATCGCTGCCTTGCCGGCCGTGAACCGCTTCTGCCGGATGATCTCCGTTCCCAGGTCGTGGTTGGCGTCCACGCCGGCGTACTCCAGCATGGCCTGCACCCTATCTTGGGTGGGCGGGACGATGGGCAGGCCGTCGGTGAGCCCGTTGGCGAAGTAGTACTCCTGGGCGTCGTTCCAGTCGGCAAAGCTGAGGATGGTCATGTCGCAATCACTCGCGGCGTTGGTATTAGGCGATACGGGATTATGCCATCATTCGATGGTACGGGCGAGTGTCTTCGCCGGCGATCAATCGCGCAGACCGCCCCGCCGGAAGTCCGGAGCCTCCATGGGCATCTCGGTGACCACCAGGGGATCCTGCAGGCGGGAGGCGATGCGAGGACGGGCAGATGCGATGGCCTCGATCTGCTGAGACGTGGTGATGATGGTGGGCAGTCGCTCCTCGTACCGGTAGCCCACGATCTGGAACAACTTGTCCTCGGCGAAGGGCGTGCTGCGTTCCGCTCCCATGTCGTCCAACACCAGCACGTCGGCGTTCCGGATCCGGTCCAGGAGGTCGTCATGGCTGACGTCGCTGTCCGGCGCGAAGGTAGCGCGCAGGTAGTCCAGCAGGTCGGCCACGGTGGCGAAGAAGATCTCATCGCCGCGGTCTTCGCGCTCACCCGCGGCCGCGACCGCAAGGTGGGTCTTGCCGACGCCGTAGGGACCGTGGAGGCTCAACCATCCGTCGGGGCTGTTGGCCCATCGCTGCACGTAGGACTTAGCCGCTCGCAGGCTGCGCTGCTGGTGGTCGGTCAGCCGCCCGTTGCCGACAGGATCGAATGCGGCAAAGGTCATCCGCGAGCGCATGTTGGTCGGGATCGTACCGATGGACCGGCTTGTGATACTGCCTACCCGTCCCAGCCGGAGAACCCTACCGAACCCGTCGGGCGATTCCAACCGGGTTCGCAGGAAGTCGTCGAGCCGGTTGGGGTCACCGCGCAGAGTGACCACGGTAGGCAGGCGGGCTGCGTGACGAGATGCCAGCAACTGGAATAGCCGCTCCTGGGTCCATGGGGTCGACGGACGGGTTGGCAGATCGTCCAGCACCAGCAGTGGCGCGTTGCGAACCTGTTCGAACAGGTCTACGAACGGCTGGTCGGCCTCGTCGTCGAAGCCGCTGCGCAGGTAGTCGATCAGGTCCGCTGCGGTGATAAACAACGCGGGATTGCCCAACTCGATGCAGCGGTTTGCGACGGCGGCGGCCAGATAGGTTTTGCCGCTCCCGCTGGGACCCACGAGGGTGAGCCACCCCTCAGGGTTGTCGGAGTAGAAGGAAGCGGCGGCCAGGGCGTTCCGGAACGCTTGACGCGCGGCGGTTTCCTCGCTCAGGCCTTCCGAGTTGGCATTCTCGAAGGTGGCCTGACGCAGGGAGCCGAGGTTGCTGTAGCGCTCCAGGGCCTCGATGCGTTGTCGCCGGTCGGCGGCCTGTTCCTGACACTGGCACGGGAACACCTTGCCGAAATCCGGGTTGGTCACATTGACCCGGCGCGTTACCCACCCCGCGCCGCCGCACCGCTCGCAGTCGTTAGCCCCGCTCTGCCTCTCCGGGCTCCCAGGGTAGTCGGCCATATCGGCGTCGATAGCTGTCCAGGTATCCCGTGCGGCTATCCGGCGCAGTATCGCTCCCAGGCTCTCCATGCTCATATCTGGTATCTCTGGTTCGGTCGGTTATGCCGACCCCGGACTGGGTCTGTCGTTCCTGTTTCCAGCGCCGGAGTATTGCATCGATATAGTGCCAACTGCGGGCGTTCCGTTCAGCGGCGACTGCTATAGCGTAGGCGATCCAATCCGCCGGGTACTCCTCTTCCGCTGCCCTCAACTGCTCCGCGATGCTGTGGCCGTACGGACCGATGTGCTGCTCGTATAACGCGAATATGTTAGCACGCGGCTCGCCGGGTGGTGTTGCGTACGGGAGCGGTTCCTCAGCATCGGGATCAGCCGACCCGGCCAGGTCGGTGGCGGTCAACTTGGTAACGCCGCCAGTCTGTAGATACCTCTGGCAGTCTCCGTCGTTCAATAGAATGCGCATCGCCCCGGCATCGCGGATTGCTACCAAGGTGCCCCGATCTACCGCCGCTGACAAGCCAATGAGCGCGTAATTTTCGACTCCGCTCATTTGCGCTTCGGCCAGCACCGGGTCATCCAGCAAATCCTCCAGTGCTATGGAGGGAGGAACCGTTCGCCGATGGGGTTCGTCTGCCAGCAGCACCAGCGCCCGCAGCGTCACCTTGAGTTCGGCGATGTCGTCGATGTCGGCCAGCCACTGCGACAGGGCCGCCGCCGGTATCGGGATCCGGCGTGCGTTGGCCGGTAGCGCCGCCTTTCCCGTGGCCTCGTCCATCTAGGCGACATACTCCAAGTCATTCAGAAGCTCGTCGAACCGCATCAAATTTTCACGGAATCGTAGATGGAAGCTAGCGGTTGGGCCATGTCTATGCTTGGCGACTATCAGTTCAACAATACCGCGAGGGTAGGGACGGCCCGGAGCGTGTTGTTCCCACTCTTCCTCAGTGAAAACCCGGTCCTCCCGGAAGAGGAAGGTCACCACGTCCGCGTCCTGTTCGATGCTGCCGCTGTCGCGAAGGTCGGAAAGCTGCGGGCGATGTCCGGGACGATTTTCCACGACACGGCTGAGCTGCGAACAAGTGAAAACCGGCACGTTCAGGTCACGGGCCATGCCTTTGAGAGATCGGGAAATTTCGCTGATCTCCTGCACCCGGTTCTCGCCGTAACCCTGCCGGCGACCTCCTCCCTGTATCAACTGCAAGTAGTCTACGACCAGCAAATCCAATCCATGCTCCAATTGCAACCGCTGTGCCTTGCTGCGCATTTCCATTACAGTTTGGAACGGCGTATCGTCTACGAAAATGGGCAGTCCAGACAGCGAACCGACCGCATCGTAAACTAAATTTTGTTCGTGCTCCGGCAGGAGACCAGTCCTAACGTGATGCGAGTCGACTCCAGATTCAGAAACCAGCATGCGCATAGCGATCTGCTCACGGCTCATCTCTAAGCTAAAGATGCCGCAGACTTCCCCGGCCTTAGCGGCGTTGGTGCATATGTTGAGTGCCAAGCTACTCTTGCCCAAGCCGGGTCTCGCGCCAACGATCAGCAAGTCGGACCTTTGCATGCCCCCGAGAAGAGAGTCGAAATTGTTGTACCCGGTCCGTACAGGTGGCTTGTCCGAGAGCAATACGTCGCCAATATCACCTTCCAGGTAAACGTCAAGTAGAGAACTCAGGGGTATGAATCCTCGGTCATCGGCGGTGGGGCGTACGCCAAACAACACCTCCACCGACTGCCGCATGGTTTCGTCCACATCCGATCTCTCATCGAACCCCAGCTCGGCGATCCGGTTGCCGGCCGCGATCACTCTTCGCTTGGCCGCCGTCTCGGCGACGATGGCGGCATAGTGCTCCACGTTGACCGAGGTCGGGGTCCCGGAGATGAGTTGCCCCAGGTAGGGCAACCCGCCGACCTGCTCCAGTAGGCCTTGGGTTTGCAGTTCTCGCGCGACCGTGATCTGGTCGATCGCCTCTTGGCGCAGGAAAACCGCCACGCACGCGGCAAAGCAGAACTGGTGGCGGGCCCGGTGAAAGTCCTCCGCCTTGATCAGCGGCGTCACGCGATGCAGCGCGTCCCCGTCGATGAGTAGCGCACCCAGAACCGCCGCCTCGGCCTCAAGGTCTTGGGGCAATTGCCGTTCGCTGTACGGGTCGGCAACCACGGCGCACCGGTCCTCTGTCGCAAGGCCGCTACAGGATCGCCCGCGGCCAGGTGGCAGCTGCTGGCAGTTTACTCTTCCACAGCCGCGATGACGTTGATGGTCGCCCTGATCTCGCTGGACAGGTTCAACACCACCTCGTATTCGCCAGGCTCGCGGATGGGTTCGACATTGCTGGTGATGCGGCGGTCGATGTCGCGTTCCAGAAGCTCGCCGATGGCGTCCGCGATGCCGATCCCGCTGATGGCCCCGTAGTAGCGGCCGGTGGGGGTGACCCGTCCCGGGATGGTCACGGTCAGGTTGTCCAGCGCCTCGGCCAGCTCCTCCACGACCTGCGTTTCCCGTGCCCGCTGCTGATCGCCCTCGATCTTGATCTTGTCCAGGCGCTTCATCGTCTCGTCAGTGGCGATTTCAGCCAAACCCTTGGGCAGCAGGTAGTTTCGCGCGTAGCCGCGCGAGACACGTTTCACCTCGCCGGCCCGCGCCTGGTCGGGAACGTCGTGCAGGAACAGCATCATCATGGGGAGGGCCTCTCTATATTTGCGGCAGCCGGCAGCGGCTCATCTGTCCGTACCGGCGTTCGCTAATCTTGGAGTGCGAATGTCGCTTCACCATTATAGACCATGCGAGTTCCGGGCGGCACGGGGCCCTGTCACCGAAGCGGGTGCTGCGCGAAGTCATTGCCAGAATCAGGATTTGCCGGATTTCGGGATTTTCAGGATGTTCACAAAACCCGAAACTCCTTTAATCCTGGTAATCCTGCTTCCGACAGCGGCTGATGGGATTGACGTTGCCCAAGCCCGGTGTCACCTGGTATGCCGGTGTGGTGCAACGATCTTGTCGGGGCGTCCGGTGCGGTAGAATGGGCCGGAACCAGCACCGAGCCAACTCCGGAGGAGCCCCCATGTCTTTCTGCGACGAGATCGAGCGAGAGTCCCAGCAACAACGCGACGCCATGGCGTTCCATCCCTTCGTGCAGGGTATCGGCGACGGGACGCTCCCACTGGACCGGTTCAAGCACTTCATCACCCAGGACTACGTCTACTTGATCGATTTCGCTCGCGTTCTCGCCCTGGCAGCGGCCAAGGCTCCGGACCTGCCGGCCATGTCGTGGTTTGCCCGCGCCGTGGACTATATCCTGAACACTGAGATGGATTTGCACCGTTCGTACTGCGCGCAATTCGGCATCACTGAGGCCGAGCTGGACGCGACCCGCCACGCGCCGACCTGCTACTCGTACACCAGCTACCTGCTGCGCGTCGCCCACCAGGGAACCTTCGGTGAAGTGGTCGCCGCTGTGCTGCCGTGCATCTGGGGTTACTGGCGCGTGGGTGAGCGGCTGGCCGATCAGGGACTGCCGGACCACGCCGGCTACGCCCAATGGATCGAGATGTATGCCGCCGCCGAGCAGCAATCGGTGGCGGAGGAGTGTCGCGCCATTTGTGACCGCATCGCCGCCACGGCCGGGCCCGCTGAGGTCGCTGCGATGAAAGAGGCGTACATCACGTGCACGCGGTATGAACAGGCCTTTTGGGAAATGGGCTGGACGCTGGAGGACTGGCCGGTGTAGCGGTCCCCCGGTTCGACAGTGACCGCCGGAGTGGTGGTTGACCTGGTCGGGGTGGGCAGATTCGAACTGCCGATCTCCTGCTCCCAAAGCAGGCGCCTTGCCGCTAGGCCACACCCCGACGTCTCCCTCCCGACGGTCCGGGCGATCCGGCAAAGTACCCCTGGAGGGACTCGAACCCCCGACGCGCGACTTAGGACGCCGCCGCTCTATCCAACTGAGCTACAGGGGCAGGAACCGAATGGTGGAGATAGCGGGGCTCGAACCCGCAACCTCGGCATTGCGAACGCCGCGCTCTCCCAGTTGAGCTATATCCCCACGCTGAGACCGGTCGCTTCTGACCGCTCTTTTGCCTCGTTTCCATCGTAGCCAACTATCAGGGAAGGTGTCAAGGAACAATGCCCGCGGTATGCTGAAGTTGGTCGCTAGCCCACCACGCGGATGCGATGATTGTTGCTGTCCGCGATGTAGATCCGTCCGTCCGAGGCGATCCCGCATCCGTGCGGCCTGTCCAATCCCGCATCGGTAGCCGGACCGCCGTCTCCGTGGCCTCCCAACTGTCCGCCGGCTATGGTGGTCACTATGCCGGTAGTGACGTCGATCTTGCGGATGGCGTGGTTCTCCGTGTCGACCACGATGACGTTGCCGGCGGCGTCGCACCGCAATGCCTTGGGCGCGCCCCAGGTGGCGGCCAGGGCCGGCCCTCCGTCACCGCTGTATCCTCGCTCCGCAGCCACGCCGGCCACCGTACCCATTATTCCGCCTGCGGTGACTACTCGGACCCCGTTGCCTTCGCGTTCGGCGATGTACGTATTGCCATGCTGGTCCGTGCATATCGCCCGTGCGCCTAGGATGCTCGCCTGGCGGGCCGGCATGCCGTCGCCGCCGCGCGTCTTTTCGCCGTTGCCGGCAAAGGTGTCGATGATTCCCGTGGCAATGTCAAGGCGACGGACGCGCTGGTCCTGGATGTCCGCGATGAGCAGGCCGCCGCGCCCGTCCAGAAAGCAGTCGTTTGGCTCCCGCAGTTGGGCCTCGTCGCCGGCGCCCTCGTCGCCTGAATAACCCGGCTCTCCCGTACCCGCTATTGTGGTGATCACTCCGGTTCTCCCGTCGACCTTGCGTACGACGGCGTTGAGACGGTCAACGATGTAAATGTTGTCGTCATCGTCAACCTCCAGGGAATAGGGCTCATTCATGGTGGCTTCGGTCGCCAGACCACCATCCCCCGCGTAGCCGACCTCCCCATTGCCGGCCACGGTCGTGAGCTGACCAGTGGATGCATCAACCCGCCGGACGACGTGATTTTTCGCCTCGCAGAAGAACATGTTGCCCGCACGATCGAACGTACACATGAACGGTTCGCGCAGGGTGGCCGATCCCGCCGGTCCCCCGTCGCCACTGTACCCTGCGTCGCCGGTGCCAACGACGGTTCGGATGGTCTGGATGTTGCCCGTTGTCATGTGTGCCTCCAGGATTGGTTCGGGGAGCAGAGAGTTCAATCCGCCAGGGATTCGGTGATGGCCGAAACCGCATGCCTGAGCCTGCCGTCAGCTTCCATGGCTCGTCGCACGCGAGCGACCCCGTGGATTACCGTGCTGTGGTTCCGACCGGACAGGAAACGCCCGGCGCCGGTGGGAGACATGCCAAGTTCACATACCAACAGGTACATTATCACCTGTCTGGCCTGAGCCACCGGCGACGTGCGATTCCGGCCGAGAATCTGCTCTGCCGATAGCCCGTAGTGTCTTGCCACGTTGCTCAGAACCTGCTGCGCCGTTGCCGCAGCGCGCGCGTTCGGCCCCACGATGGCGTCAAGTTGAACGGCAACAATCTCGGGCGTCAAAGGAGCGTTCAAAAGCTGTGACATCGCCACAACCCGGTTGTACGCGCCCAGCAATTGGCGCACGTTTCGGCTCACGCGCTGCGCGATAAGATCCAACACCGGTGGCGGCACATCTGATCCGTTGTCCGACGCCCAGGAATGGAGCATCGCCAGCCGCATTTCCAGCGACGGCGGGCGGATATCGGCGACCAACCCCCACTGGAAACGGGACCGAAGACGGTCTTCCAACGGCGTGATGGTCTCGGGCGGGCGGTCGCTGGTCAATACGATCTGAGCCCCGGCCTGGTGCAGGTCGTTGAATGTGTGGAACAGCGTTTCCTGCGTCTGCTCTTTGCCCACCAGGAATTGCACATCGTCCAGCAGCAGCAGGTCGAGCCCCCGATAGCGTTCACGAAATTCCGGCATCTCCCGGCGGTTGATCGCCGAAACGAACTCGTTGGTGAACTGTTCGGACGTTACGTAGCGCACCGAAACCTGGCGCTGACGAGCCGCGTTCCCGATGGCGTGCAGCAGGTGGGTCTTGCCCATCCCGGAGCCGGCATAGATCAACAGCGGGTTGTAACCCTGGATGGCGGCCCCTCCGCCGTCGTTTATGGCGCGCGCGGCGTAGAAAGCCAGTTGGTTGCTTTCGCCGACGACAAAATTGTCGAATGTGTAGCCCGGGTTCAGCCCGACCGCCTGGCGATGCGGGTAGACGTCTGCCTCCGGTCCCGCCGCACGCTGCCATTGGTCCCGGGTGTTATCGATCAGATCGGGGAGCCGAGCTGCGGGTTCCGCAACTACAGACTGCACGGTGGCTTCGCGTCCGGCTGCCGCGTTCGGCGCGCTCGCTGGCGCCGCCAGGTAGCGGACGTTGGACTCCACTCCCACAGTTTTCACCACCGCTTCCCGCACCATTTCCAGGTGCAGCGGCAACTCCAGCCACGACACCGCGAAGGTTGTTGCCGCTCCGACCACGAGGCAATCGCCTTCCCATCGCAGGCCGGAGCAGGGCCGGAGGAAAGTATTGAATTGCTCCTGGGGTATTTCCAGCTGGAGGCGGCCAAGCGCTGCTTGCCAAGCTGATACGGGGTCGGGGCGGTCTTGCATCGTCTGTTTCCCTAATTCCAGCCGAATGGGATCGTATGGCAAGCAATGGTAATGGGGCGCCGGCGGCCCCGCTAGACGGATGCGTAGATGTAATGTTTTGCCCGAAACTGAAAATGATCATAGTCTTGGTTGTATAACTAAACGCCTGATGAAATCCAATCTTGCGGGCGGCCGGCCCACCCGTATGCGGAACGGAGGTTCTGATTGCCCGAGGGCGTGGCTTGGGGACGAGGATGGGGGACATCCAACCGCCGACAACAACATCTGGTAGAAAGCCACTCCGGGCCCGGCCGGGTTGCCGTTTGGGAATAGATTTCCGGGTACCCACCGGGCGACCCGGCCTGATCATGTAACGGTGGTGGGCGCAGCTGTCAGCATTTGGCCGCGCCGATTACATACTCCGTGTGCATCCGCCTCTCGATCCCCGTCGCATCGGCATTTGCGGCCCTGGCATTGCGCGCGGGCATCATGCGCCGGTCGCGGTCAAGGTTCCGGGGCGCAACCCCCACCACGTCAAGTCCGGCCTGCGTGGCGAGGTCAGCCAGGCATTCGTGAGTGGGCACCGGTATCCCGCGCATGGTGGACGGGCCCACCACGATCACCGCGGTCGACCCGGGTCGCAGCACCCTCTGCATCTCCGAGATCGCTGCTGACATGTCACCGAAGTACCGTCGGAGGACGCGCGATTTCGTGGCATCAGCTTCCGCGATGCTCTCGACCACGGCTTCGACTTTCGCCGGCAGCGGATTGACCGACGACGTTGCCTTGCTGCCAGAGGATTCCGAGCCAATATATTCCCGTCGCAACTTGGTCAGGGACGGAATGGGGTCGCCCAACCACGCCAGGGAGAACTTGTGCGCTCGCATATAGTCCAGGGCGTTAGCGTACGGCGGCGAGGTCACAATCAGGTCCACGCTGCAATCCGGCAGCGGCAGCGAACGCGCATCCCCATCAATTACCCTGCAGTCGCCCACTGCGTCCCGGTCCACGGCAGCGTAGGCGCCAGCAGCCCGTTCGACGAGGCTCGTGAACAGCGGAATGGGACGCCGGGGAACCTTGTCGGATACGCGGTGTGGGCGCGTGTGGGCCAAGTCGCGAGCTCGCGACACACCGCCCGACTTGGTGACAATGGTGGAAGAAAAGATCACTTCCAACAGGTTGCGCAGGTTGTCATCAGGTTCTTCCCGGATTGCCAGGATCAGGCAGGCGAGCTCACGTTGTGTTTCTGGGAAGAACCAATAGTCCAGGAACTCCCGAGTTGCCTGATCTATATCTGCCTTTACGTCATCCAAGGGGTCACGGTGCGCACCCAGGCCGGCTATGAGGTCTGCGGTCTGCCGAAGCGCTGCTTTACCTGCCTGGCGTACTTCGTCAGCATAAAGGGCTGTCGTCCGCGCCTTCGCCTGGCGTCGTGCCAGCGGGTCCAGATCCACTCCGATCACGTTCCTGCCGGACGACCAACCCTCCAGCAGCGTGATGCCCGAGCCGCACATGGGGTCCAGCACCGTGTCGCCACGCTTGGTCAACGCATCGATGAAGTGCCCCGGCAAGCCATACGGAAACCGGGCCGCAAACGGGTGCAGGGCGTACAGCGGATGTGCAAAGCGAGCTGGCGTTTGAAATGACAGGTCGCCTTGCAGCGACGAATCGAGACGTTGCATAGAGCGCAACTTTTCGTCGGTTAACATAATCATTGGGCACAACATCAAATCGCGAGATCCAAAGGCAAATCAGCGATGTCACGCAGAAGTTTACCCGAAATCATTGTAGCCAACGAATTTTGGGAACCAGCCGAGCCCACCGACATCACCGATTGTTCCAATTCAGGAAGCGCGATGTGATACACGCAGTCCATATCGCCTGTCCCGAGTGCGACGGACGCGATCCGCTGGGGCAGCGGTTCGGCGGTGATAGCAACGATGTGCGGCAGCGGGCCTTTGCGGTTCCTGACCAGGCTCAATGCTTCTGATCTTGTATTTTGCGATCGATCACTACGAATCGTCCATTTGCACGAAACACTAGCGTGGAGCATAGGCTTACCGCCATTGGAGGCGCGGAGCGGCGTACGCAACGCTACCGTATCGTCAACCAACGTTTCGAATTCCTGATCAACAATTGGATAACGAGCGATCACTATGTCTGGTTCGACCAGATAATCACTGACCATTGCTGCGGCCAGGTCGATATTGTCTCTTGCCAGTTCTGACAGGGTGAGCAAATGATCGTATTGTTCAAATCTGGTGATCGGGAGTTTGCGAGCAATCCGCCAAAGTCCGGGGCGGAAGTCGGTCAGCCGAAGGAAGGTATTCGTTAAGAATTCTGTGCAGGCTGCTTCAAACTGAGCTCCCGCACGCTGCCCTGACAGTCGTCTCCCGGATGACGTGATGCCTAGGTTGGAAAATAGCCTTGCTGCGATGCCGCAACTTTGAGTGCTGGATCCGTCTGCAATGCTGGGTACTCCGTTGTCTGACACGAGGCATCGGTTTGCCACTAGATTATCGTAAAATCTGCGCCTTTCGGCGAGCAGCAACGCTTCTGCCATGGTAGTTTACGTGCCTTTAGTAGCCTGCACCGACGCGGTCTACCCGGCCGGCTCCGGCGCCGCACGGATCGACCGGTTGCGGCGGGCGGTGTTGCGCTCCTGCTGCAACTCCAAACGCCTCGGTAGCGGTGGCCGCGGCAGGAACCAGTAGCCAATCGCCGCGGCAATGTACAGCAATACTAAGGGGAACAGCGCCCAATAAAAACTGCCGGTATAGTCGTAAATGGCTCCCATCCACATGGCGGTCCACATCGACGCCAACTGGTCGGGCAGGTGCTGCCAACCCCGCAGGGTCGCGTAGGCCCTTCTTCCGAAGAAGTCGCCCATGATGGCCCAATTCAAAGGGTTTGCGCTTTCCGCGAATGCTAGCAGGAGAACGAACACGACGACCTGCCAGATGTGTCCGCTCTGGGTGAGCAGCGATCCCAGCGCCGCCGCTCCGGAGAGCATGCACAGCGCGCTGAGTTTGCGCCGGTCCACCTTGTCGCCGATCCACCCCATGCACGGGTTGAACACCATGTTGGCAAAAGAGAAAGCGCTCACGAAAGCGGCGGCGATGATGATGTGCCTCTGCCCTTGCTCGGACGACGGGTCTACCCGGACCCCGGCTTCCATGAACCATATGATCAGGGGCGCCATCAGGAACGAAGCGCCGGCATGAACGATGTTGCGGAAACCGGTCGACATCACCAACAGCCAGTACGAGGGCGTGCGCATCGCTTCGCGGGCGGTGAAATCCGTATCTCCGCCGTTGGTTGAACTCCGGCGAGCAACGCCGCCGCGGTCGGGTGCGTTCGCTTCGGCAAGTTCGGGCGGGTCGCCGTCGGGTAGTTGACCCATGTCCTCGGGCGAGCGACGCAGGAAGTACGACAGCGGAATGACCACCGCGAGGATGGCGACGCCCAGGATGGTGCAGGCATCCCGCCATCCCACCAGGAAAACCAGCAGGCCAACCAGATAGGCGGACGCGCCACCCAGACCGTTGCCCATGCTTACCACCGACATCGCCAACCCGCGCCGTCGCCGGAACCAGTTGTTTACGGCCGCGATGGAGGCGTTGTTGTAGCCGGACCGGAATCCCACGGAAAGGAACACCACAAAGACAAGCAGGAACCACCAGAAGTTGGTGGTGCGCGCCAGCAGGATGAAGCCCAGGCCGGACATCAGCCCGCCGAAGGCCAGCATTACGCGGGGACCAAACCGGTCAGTGCAATATCCCATGAGCGGACCCTGTACACCGCCCATGAATCTGCCCAGACCCTCGGCTAGACCCAGCATGGTCCGCGATTGCGGACTGAATCCCAGAACGCTCTTGGGGAAAATGACGTCGGTCTCAATCGGAACGTAGAGAACGGTGAATCCCCGGTTGAAACTGCCATGTTTCATTCCGTCGGCAACGAGGCTGACGATGACGATCCACCACCCGTAAAAAATCCTGGGTCGCCGCATCAGCTCCGGCCTCTGGCTTTCCGGAGTCGTTGCGTGTCGGACATTTGGAGGGGAACGGTCAGGGCCATCATCGGGATTGCGTGGCGAGCGGACGTAACGTCGGGGCGCGGTGGTGTACCCGCGCCCCGCTGTGCGGCCGGATTGTAACACAGGGCGGTCCAACGCGATTAGCAGACACGCTGCGCCCCGCTGCGAGGTGAGAGAATCGGGACCTCTTTATGCGGAACCGGCACGGTTGGGTCATGTGCGGAGTCCCCGATCTGACCTTGGGTCGAATACCGGTTATGGTATGATACTGGCATCGCGCATGCATCCAACCATGCGGGTCCCCCGGCCGTGATCAGAGGTAACGATGCCGCGACTGACTCCACAAGAGATCGACGCCTACCTTGCGGGCCCGCACGTTGCTCATTTCGCTTCCATTCGCGAAGACGGCACGCCCCACGTCTCGCCGGTGTGGTACCAGTGGGAAGACGGCAAGGTCACCGTGGTTTCGGGCGACGCGGCAGTGAAGACCAGGAACGTGCGGAGCAACCCGAAGGTGGCAATTTCGGTCGCTACCGATGAGTGGCCGTACCAGTACGTGATACTGGAGGGCAACGCCACGGTCCGCAGCGACAATCTCAAGGACGCGGTGCGCAGGATCTTCTCCCGATACGAAGGCGAGGAACGGGGCGAACAGGACGCCGCAGACCTGGCCGAAGGCGACCAGAAGCTGGTGGCCATTGAGATCGACGTAAACCGCGTCATGTCGTGGAAAGGCATTGACCAGTAATAGCCTACCCACCGTAGCCGACGCGGTCATCATCGGAGGCGGCGTCATCGGTTGCGCCATCCAGTACCACCTGGCCCAGCTGGGAATGCCCAACACCGTCCTGCTGGAGCGGGACGTGCTCGGGTCCGGCAGCACCGGCCGATCCCAGGCCATCTGCCGCATGCACTACTCCAACCGGATTACCACGCAGCTGGCGTGGCAGAGTCTCCAGGTCTTCGCTGACTTTGACGCGCGCGTGGGCGGCACTTCGGGTTTCGTGCGCACGGGCTACCTGGTGGTGGTCAATGAGGCGGACCAGGGAGGTTTGGAGCGCAACGTGGCCATGCACCAGGACTTGGGGGTCCCTGCCTCAGTGATTTCCCCGGACGATTTGGCGCGCCTGGCTCCCATGGTGACGCTCTACGACGATGAGCTGGGGGCCTGGGAACCTGAATCCGGCTACGCCGATCCGTACCAGACCACCGTATCCTTCGCCGCCCGCGCCCGGGAGGCCGGCGCGGTGATCGCTTCCCGCAATCCCGCATCAGGGATCGCCACCGACTCCGAACGGGTGCAAGCCGTGGTGACCGCAGCCGGCGAACGGATCGCCACCGACACGGTGATCGTTGCCGCCGGACCGTGGTCCAAGCAGGTCCTTGCCGGCATCGGGGTGGACGTGCCTCTGCTCCCGGTGCGGCACCAGGTCGCTACCGTGTCCCGGCCGGTGGAGCTGGTGCCGCAGCATCCCACCGTCGGAGACATCAGCCAATCCTTTTCTTTCCGCCCGGACGGCTCTAACTTCACCACAATGGGTTTCGGTGACGACGAGGAGCAGCCGGATCCTGAGGAATACCCCCAAGGCATAGATTTGGGCTCAGCCGCCTCAGCGCGAGCCAAGCTGGCCAGGCGCATCCCCGCCATGTCCGACGCCTATTACCGCGGCGGTTGGTCCGGCCTGTTCACCACCACGCCGGATTGGCATCCTATCCTGGATCGCGTGCCCGGGGTCGAAGGCTTGTTCTGCGCCGTCGGTTTCAGCGGGCACGGTTTCAAGCTCTCGCCTGCCATCGGGAAGGCTGTGGCAGAACTGGTGGCCGAGGGCGAAGCCCGGGACGTGGACCTCTCGCCGCTGCGTTTCAGCCGCTTCACCGAGGGCGATCTCATGGAATCGAGCTATCGCTATCGCGTGCTGGCCTGATCGGCTGTCCTGGCTGAATGTCGCCCGCGAAGAATGAGGCGGGTCATCTCGAATTCACCGAGCGCACGAAGGCGTCGCAGAACTAAACAACCCTCCGCCAAACGGAGCAATCCCGAATGGTCACCAATTTTCAGTCGCACTACATTCCCAACACCATTGCCGAACAGGACGATCTGCTGGCGGCGGTCGGCTTGAGCAGTGTCGATGAGCTTTTCGCCGACATACCGGACGATTACCGGAACCCGCCGCTGCGTCTCCCCGACCCCATGTCGGAGTTGGAGATCCAACGTGAGTTGGGCGCCATGGCAGGTCGGAACAGACCCCTTTCCAGCGGGCCGTCCTTCCTGGGCGCCGGCAGCTACTACCACTTCATCCCGTCCATAGTGAAAGCGGTCATGACCCGTGGCGAGTTTCTGACTGCCTACACCCCTTACCAGCCGGAGGTGTCCCAGGGCACGCTGCAGGTCATCTTCGAGTTCCAGACGATGATCAGCGCCCTTTACGGCATGGAAGTGGCCAACGCTGGAATGTACGACGGCGCCACCAGTCTAGCCGAGGCGGTGTTGATGGCTTGTCGGGTCACCCGACGACAGCAGGTCGTTGTCAGCGACGCCGTCGCGCCGGCTTATCGCCAGGTAATCGCAACCTATTGCCAGGCCCAGGGTATCGCCATCGACATCATGCCGACCGCGGATATCGGCGCCAGCGTTACCGAAGCCACGGCAGGCGTGGTTGCCCAGTATCCCAACTTCTACGGCGGGCTCGACGACCTTGCCGGACTGGCCGCTATCGCCCACGACGACGGAGCCTTACTGGTGGTGTCCGCTGACCCGCTGGCCATGGGCATGCTCCGGCCGCCGGGCGAATTCGGCGCCGACATCGTGACCGGCGAAGGTCAGCCCATCGGCATCCCGCCTTCCTTTGGTGGGCCGTATCTGGGATTGTTCAGCTGCAAGCAGCAGTACATCCGCCAGATGCCCAGCCGGCTGGTGGGCCGAACCACCGACACCCAGGGTCGCACCGGCTACGTCCTGACGCTGCAGACCCGCGAGCAGCACATCCGGCGGGAGCGGGCGACGTCCAACATCTGCACCAATGAGGCCCTGTACGCCCTGGCGTCTACTATCTACCTGGCAGCGATGGGTCGGCAAGGCCTGCGCCAGGTAGCGGAGCTCTGCTATCACAAGGCGCACTATGCGGCCTCGGCCATCGCCGGTTTGGATGGATATTCTTTGCCGCAGTCCGGTCCGTTCTTCCAGGAGTTCGTCGTCAGCTGTCGCGAATCCCCGGGAAAGATCAACCGCCGACTCATGGAGCGCCACAACATTCTGGGCGGTCTTGATGTGAGCGACCGTTTCGAAAACGGCATGCTGCTATGCGTCACCGAGATGAACACTCGGGCGGACATCGACTCCCTGGTGGGCGCCCTGGCGGAAGCTGGTCAATGATGCGACTCGCCGCGTTAGGCCAGAGCTTCGCAGTAACCGAACGTACGGGAGAAACTCGAAAATGTTGAACAAAGGCGGGAATCGAGATACCACCAGCCTGTTGATGGACCGCAGCGTGACCGGCAGACTGGGGGTCATCACACCTGGCTTGGACGTGCCGGCCGCGCCCTTGCCGGATGCGGCCTTCCTGCGTGATAACCTGCCGCTGCCCGAGGTTTCCGAGCCTGAGGTAGTGCAGTACTTCACCTCCCTCAGCCAGTTGAACTTCAGCATCGATACCCACTTCTACCCGCTGGGTTCGTGCACCATGAAGTACAACCCCAAGATCAACGACGAAGTAGCTTTTCTTCCCGGGTTCGCCGGGATCCATCCCCAGCAGCCGGCCGAGCAATCCCAGGGGGCCTTGGAGCTGCTCTACCGGTTGCAGGACTTCCTCACCGAGGTAACCGGCATGGCCGCGACCAGCCTGGCCACCCTGGCCGGCGCACATGGCGAACTCGGTGGCGTGCTCATGATGCGCGCGTATCACCTGGCCCGCGGCGACACCGGCCGCACCAAGATGGGCATCCCGGACAGCGCTCATGGCACCAACCCCGCTTCGGCCGCGATGGCCGGCTTCGATGTGGTCACGATTCCGTCCGACGCCGACGGGAACACCGATCTTGCCGCCTTGCGTGAGATAGCCGGTGGCGACCTCGCTGGGGTGATGATCACCCTGCCCAGCACCCTGGGGCTGTTCGACACCAGCATCCTGGAAGTCTGCCGGATCGTCCACGATTGCGGCGGCCTGGTCTATGGCGACGGCGCGAACATGAACGCGCTGCTCGGACGCGCCAAGCTGGGCGAACTGGGCTTCGACGTCTGCCATCTGAACCTGCACAAGACCTTCAGCACGCCCCACGGCGGCGGCGGACCGGGCGCCGGTCCCGTCTGCTGCGGCGAAAATCTTGCTCCGTATCTGGCCGCCCCGGTGGTGACGGCGAACGGCGGCGGCGAATATGCCCTCTCCGAGCCGGCGCAGAGCATAGGCAAGATCAGTGGATTCCACGGCAATTTCGGTGTCCTGGTGCGCGCTTACACCTACATCCGCACCCTGGGCGCCGCGGGACTGCTTTCGATCAGCGGCAACGCGGTCCTCAACGCCAACTACATCATGGAATCGCTCAAGGACATCTACGAGCTTCCCTACGACCGCACCTGCATGCACGAGGTGGTTTTCTCCGCCGACCGGCAGCGGGAGCGCGGGGTCAGCGGTCTGGAGGTAGCCAAGCGGTTGCTGGACTATGGATTCCACGCGCCCACGATGTACTTCCCGCTGATCGTGCACGAAGCCCTCATGATCGAGCCCACGGAATCGGAAACCAAGGAGACGCTGGACGCGTTCATCGAGGCCCTGCGCGTCATCGATGCGGAGGCCACCTCGGAGCCGGAACTGGTCCAGCGCGCGCCGCATACCACACCGGTGTCCCGGTTGGACGAGGCGACCGCCGCCCGGCGCCCTGTACTGCGCTGGGAGGCGGCCGCGGATTAGGAAGACCAGCGAGCGGCTAAAACACCCAACCTAGTTCAGCCATCATTTGTTGCAGGTTTATGCAACGTGCGCCGAAGTGATGGCATATAGTAGGGATATTGGCAGTCCTGAGCGGGTCTTGGCTTTCCTCGGTAACCGCGGTAGCCGGGAACAACGATGTCCTTACCCGAGCAATGAGGTATGGATCGGCGTCTTCTGTCCCCTCCTGCATTTTGCTGATCCAACGATTTGAAGCCGCAGACAAGCTGGGGTCATTGTTCATTGCACGGACCAAATCTTACTCTTGCTCGGTAGGCTCACTGAAAAAGTCGCGTTTGAGATTTTCAAGATAGCCCGTAGATTGAGCCACGACCGGGTGTTTGGCATTTTCCAATTCCAAGCGCACATGCCTAACCGACACAGCACAGCCATTCCACACTAGTTCGTCAAACCGCTCCCAAAATCCAGGAAACACGCTACGGTAAAATGCTCCAAATATGTGGCTGATCGTACTGGTATCCAATACATACTGCATTTCGGGATGTATTTCAATGCTAGACATAGCGTTCCAATCCATCCAAACTTGAGCCTTTCACGCCCAAGAAGGCAGCTAATTGGAAATCGTCAATGCGATCTTCCTCTCTGGCTTGGAACGCGGCGTGCAGATATTTTTGGCCGAGGTAAGTCACTTGCGTAGCATAGTAATTCCCTCCGCTGCCTGATGACGGTTGCTGCTCTGACCGCCATCGTGAGACCGTTTCCTGGTACTGTGTTCTGTTTAGCCAAGCGCGATCCAGGAATTTGCGTAGGATTACTTCACGGCTGACCGTGTAGATTCTGGCCAAACTAGAGATCCATTCGTCGGTGAACGCCGTGCTTTGTTGGTCTGCTATGGCGCGTTCAAAGTCGTCGAACGGCACCAGGAACGCGCCGGCAAATTGGTTACAGGCAATCTCTATAGAACGGTCAGCCCCAGACAGAGCATCGAGGTAATGGTGGTCATCCAAACGCTCCAAGTGGTTGAAATCGAAGAGTAGATGCGCCAGTTCATGGAACAGAGTGAAAATTTGTCGGGTTTTTGCTTGACCGTTATTCAGGTAAATCACTGGAAAAACCGCATGGCTCAAGCAGAATCCGGCGATATCATTTTGTTCGAATGATCGCTTGAACACCCAAACGCCAACGTTCTCGACTTGCTCTCGCCACCGTTTCAAGGCGATATCGGCATTTGACCAAGATCGTTGCTCTTCCAAGCTTACGCCCAAATAATTGCGCACGGCGGTGGCTAGAGAGGCCGGATTGTCGATGTATGCTTGGCTACTTAAATCGCGCAGAATGAACCGTTCGCCGATGCCTTGTGCGCCAATCAACTCCGCCAAATCCGCTTGGCGTTTGCGGGCTTGTCGTATCGCATACCGCGTGTCCGGGCGCAGGTCGTCAAGCATTACCCCGGGCAAGCGACGAAATTCTGTGACGACGGTTTCTTCATCAGGTGGCTCGTCCAGAAAGAAAAAAGTCGTAGCACGGTGATAGTCCTTGTACGCCAGATTTTCCAATTGCCGCCATGTTGGGAAACTCCGGCCGGCTTCCCAATCGCGTATCCGTTCTGGCGGCACCTTTCGGCGGCCGGCTATATCTTCCACAGAATAGCCGGCCCGCTCGCGCGCCCAAGCAAGCATCGCGGAGTTTATGCCCGTTGCCCGGACGACCATGTTCGTACCCCGCGCTATCCGAGGATTTAATCTATCC
This sequence comes from Dehalococcoidia bacterium, assembly GCA_034423575.1. Taxonomy (GTDB): domain Bacteria; phylum Chloroflexota; class Dehalococcoidia; order Lucifugimonadales; family UBA3495; genus Bin87. The sequence continues at coordinate 147,804 of DAOUIF010000001.1, forward strand.
GCCCTGTTCCTCCAGGGCCCGCCGCAGGTCCTCAGGGTCAATCTCCACTTCGATGCCGGCCCGTTCTTCCTGCAGCAGCATTGCGACCCTGGAGTCGCGGCCGGCCCAGCCCCGGTTCATCGCCTCTGTCATCTCGGCTAGGGTGGTGTTGGCCAGCTTCATCGGTACGTCGAACTCCCGACCGACGGCAACGGCGAGGTCAACGTCTTTGCGCGCCAACCGCAGGGCGAAGTCCGGCGGGTCGTAGTCGTTGATCAGGAAGTGCTGGGCCAGCCCCTCGAACATGCCGCGGCGTCCGCCGGCGCCCTTGCGCACGGCCAGCCACAGCGCCAGCGGATCGACGCCCGCCTTGATGCCCATGGTGAACACCTCGGCCAGCGCAGTCTGGACGATATAGCCGGCGCAGTTGTGCACCAGCTTGGCGATGGCGCCGCTGCCGATGGGGCCGACGTAATAAGCGGCGTCGCCGATGGAGTCCAGCACCTCCTTGTGCTGGTCGAATACCGCTTTGTCTCCGCCAACCCAGATGGCCAGCCGGCCGCTGGCGGCGCCGGCGGGGCCGCCGCTCACCGGAGCGTCCAGCACGTTGATACCCTGCGCCGACACGCGGTCGTGGATCTGCCGGATGAGCGTGGGCGAACTGGTGCTCAGGTCAAAGTAGGTCTTGCCCGAGGCCATGCCCGACATGATCCCGTCTTCGCCCAGGGACACAGCTTCCACCTCCACCGGTCCGGGGAGGGACGTGAATACCACGTCGCTGGCCTCCGCCACCTCGCGGGGAGTGTCGGCCCACTGCGCTCCCGCTTCCAGGTGCTGGGTCGCGGCTTCCCTCCGGATATCGTGGACCACCATCTCGTTGCCGCCGCGCAGGCAGTTGTACGCCATGCTCGCGCCCATGGTGCCGAGACCTATGAAACCTACTTTCGCCATTTCATCCATCTCCTGGGAATATCGCTCTTCCGGGGAGCGATCCGTCCGCATTCTATCAGAGGCCAAGCACACGCCATGACGACTCGGCGTTGACGCTTTTTCAGGCTGCGCATAGACTGGTAGGGCTTATGTCACGCATCTTTGACTTGCACATCCATACGACCAAAGGCAGTTCCGATTCCAGCCTTTCGCCCGAAGATCTCATCCTTGAGGCGGAACGTCTGGGACTGCGCGGCCTGTGCATCACCGAACACGCCGGTCCCTGGGACCGTCACGAGTTCGCCGCCTTCGCCGCTCGGCACAATGTGGTCCTTATCCGCGCCATGGAGGCGGATACGGACATGGGTCATATCCTCGCCTTCGGCGTCGATCGGTACCAAAGTGGATTCCATCGCGCCGAGGAGCTGAGCAAAGCAGCCCACGCCGCTGGAGGCTTCGTGGTGTCGGCGCACCCGTTCCGAGGCGTTCTGGCGCAACACCACCGCGCCCGTCCTTACCTCTATCCGGATCCCAACGAGCCGATCCCACAGGATCCCGAGACGGCCATGACGCATCGGGTGTTCGAGCTGGTGGACGCCATAGAGATCGCCAACGGCGGAACGTCAGACGAAGAAAACCGGTTCGCTGCCGACGTCGCTCATCTACTGGACCTTCCGGTGACCGGCGGCAGCGACGCTCACAGCACCCATGGGCTGGGCAAATTCGTCACCGAGTTTCCCGACGAAATCTTCGACGAGGCCCAGTTCCTGTCGGCGCTGCATCGCGGGGACTTCCGTCCCCTGGAAGGGCTGCGGCAGGGATCGTTGCGTCCGTACCGCCTGCGCTCCGCGTAGCCGGGGTAGCTCCCGGTGGACAGTTCATGGCGATGACCCAGACGCTGTTGCCTCAAAGCGACATATTCGACCGCGAGTTCGTATGTGTCGACCTGGAGACCACCGGACTTCAAGCGCAATCCGATGCCATTATCGAGGTGGGAGCCGTCAAGTTTCGGGGTGGTGAGGTTTCCGAACGCTACCAGACCTTCGTGAACCCGGGACGCCAGATTCCCACGTTTATCCAGCAGCTCACCTCAATCAGTCCGGCCCAGATCGAGCGGGCGCCCCGATTCCAGCAGGTTGCGACACAGTTTGCGGCCTTTGTCGGTGATCTGCCTATCGTCGGGCACAACATCGCCTTCGACCTCTCGTTTCTTTCGTCCCACGGGCTCCACCTGACCAACCGCAATTACAACACCTGGGATCTGGCGTCGATATTTGTGCCCACCCTGCCGGAATACAATCTCAGCGCCCTCGCCAGGCACTTCGGCGTCGACCATAACCAGGCCCACCGCGCCGTGGCCGACGCGGAAACCACCGCTCTGGTTTTCCACCAACTACTGAAGCTGGGTGCGTCTTACCCAGCTGGGAAGGTCGGGTTCATCGCTCGCGCCGCTCGTGCCGCCAACGCATCGGTAGCGGACCTGCTCGAAGCGCTCGTGCCTCATGCCCCCGGATTCAACGCCGTACCCGGAACCTCCGGCGCCGTCGGCCTGAATGGGTTGAACCTGGACAGCATCGCCCGCCGTTTGACCAACGAGGCCGGCGAAACGAAGGGCAGCGCCATTCGCCGCGAGCTGACCGAGCAGCAGGTTGAAGATCTGCTGGCGCCTCACGGCGTGTTCGCCAACTCTTTCCCCGGGTTCGAGAACCGGCCGCAACAGGCCGAGATGCTCAAAGCGGTAACCCGTGCCATCTACCAGGGCCGGAAGCTCATCGTTGAAGGCGGCACCGGCATCGGCAAAAGTATCGCCTATCTCCTCCCGGCGATCCTTTACTCTGCTACCCATGGTCACCGGGTGGTGATATCCACCAACACCATCAGCCTGCAGGAACAGCTGATGGACAAGGACATCCCGGCGGTGGTCTCCATCCTGGAGGAAACCGGCATCCTGGAACCGGGAGCAGTTCGCGCTGCTCAGCTCAAGGGCCGCTCCAACTACGTGTGCCTGCGACGGTGGACCAGCCTGGGGGCGTCCGACACCTTGACCGAGGACGAGGCTCGGGTGCTCGGCAAGACCGCGGTCTGGTTGGACGATACTACGGACGGCGACCGCACCGACCTCAACCTCAATTTCGGCGACCACCGGGCGTGGCTGCGAGTGTGCGCCGACAACCAGGGTGTGTGCCAGTCGTTTCGCAGCGGCGCACTCTGCTTCCTTCGCCAGGCCCGGCAGCGAGCCGAAGCGGCCAACATCCTGGTGGTGAACCATGCGCTCCTGCTGGCTGACCTGACCGTCGGTGGCACCGTCTTGCAGGACTACCAGCACCTCATCGTCGACGAGGCACACCACCTGGAGGAGGAGGCCAGCCGCCAGCTCGGCTTTGAGGTCGCCGAGGACGACCTGCCGCAGGAATTGGACGGCGTCTACCGCCTGTTCCGACACCTGACCTCCATTGCCAACCAATCACCTTACGACGAAAACGTCGGCCGGGGGCGCGACGCCCTGACCAACGCCACCGCCAGTTGCAATCAGGCCCTGCAGGCGTGGCAGCAGCTTTGGGATGCGATCACCGCCCTGTTTCGGTCCCACGTCCGGGGAGACAACGATCGTCAGCCGGTGTCTCTGGAGCCCTCCGTGAGGCAGAGCCGGGAATGGGGCGCGGCGGCCCGCGAATGGGAATCTTTCGCGACCTTTATGACCGATAGCGTGAACCGCCTGAACGATGTCTGGCGGTTGGTCGACCAGGACATATTCGATCTCTCCGATGACAGCCAGGCAAACGAACTCACCAGCGCCGTCGACACGATGTCGGAATTCAATGACCGGTTGGCATCGGTCTTTGGCCGCTACGACGAGGAACAAATCCAGTGGATCGACTTAGTGCGGCGCAACATCACGCTCCACTCCACACCATTGTCGGTGGGCCCTATCCTGTCCGAAAGGCTGTTCCAGCAGAAAGAGACGGTGGTCTTGACCAGCGCGACCCTTGCGACGGACAGCAACTTCGGTTTTTTGCGCGATCGCCTGGGGTTCCCCGACGATTGCGACGAATTGCTGGTTGACAGCCCGTTCAACTATCGACGCAATACGTTGCTGCTGGTCCCCGACGACCTTCCGGATCCGCGTCGAGGCGCGGACCACGCCCGGGGCACCGCTCAGGTGATCCTCAACATGGCACAAGCATTGGACGGTCATCTGATGGCTCTGTTCACCTCGCACAGCGCCTTGAGGGACGCATCGTTCCAAGTACGGGGACGCCTGCGGGCCGCGGGCATCAACGTCCTGGCCCAGGGAATCGACGGCACCCCTCGGCAACTGGTCGACCGGTTGCACGCCGACCCGCGATCCGTGCTGCTGGGCACCGCCAGTTTCTGGGAAGGGGTCGACATGGAGTCGGGCATATTGCGCGGCCTGCTGCTGTGTCGCCTGCCGTTTCCGGTGCCTACGGATCCCATCGTCAAGGCCCGCGGGAACCTGTTCAACAATCCGTTCAACGAGTACCAGGTGCCCTCCGCGGTGTTGCGGTTCCGGCAGGGCTTCGGCCGGCTGATCCGGAACAAGGTCGACCGGGGGGCGGTGGTCATCCTGGACCGCCGCATCCAGACCGCGAACTATGGCGATCGTTTCCTCAACGCGCTGCCGCCCTGCACCGTCGAGCGATCCAGCGTCAACACCGTGGGAGACCAGGCGGCCCGCTGGCTGCAACTGGACCGTCCTCGAGCCAGCTAGCCAGCGTCTCCAGGTGCGTGTAAGAGGTTGACGGTGCTGCAACCGACTGTGCAACTGGCGATAGACCAGCCCTTCGACCTCGCGGAGAGCCTCGAAAGCGGGCAGGCCCACCGCTGGAAGCGCCTGGAGGAAGGCTGGTATTCGGGCGTATTGGGCCCGTGGCTGATTCACATCCGCCAGAACGCTCAGGGTGTGGAGTATTGCTCGACCGCCGTGGCGGAATCGGAGCGGCTGCAGAGCCTGTTGCGTTCGTATTTCCGGCTGGACGACGACATCTACGCGATTTACGCCGAGATTTGCCGGGACCGGCGGGTGGCGGAGATGGTGGCCCGTTATCCGGGGCTGCGCATTCTCCGGCAGGACCCGTGGGAGTGCACGGTGGCCTTCATCTGCTCGGCCACGTCGAACATCCCCCGCATCCACCAGAACATGGAGGCCATGGCGGACAGCTTGGGCGATCCATTGGAACTGGAGGGCGACGTTCGACACACCTTTCCGTCAGCCGAACAGCTGGCCTCCGCTGGAGAAAGCTTCCTGCGAGAGTTGGGTCTGGGATTCCGCGCGCCCTACGTGGTCGCGGCCGCCCGGCAGGTGTGCGACGGAGAACTTGACCTGGACGAATTGATCCGTCTGCCCTATCCGGAAACCAAGTCCAGGCTTATGGAGTGTTACGGGATCGGGGCCAAGATCGCCGACTGCATCGCGGTATTCTCACTGGAAAAGCTGCAGGCGTTTCCCGTGGACGTGTGGGTACGCCGCGCGCTGGCGGAATGGTACTTCCCCATGCAGAAAAAGCCGCCCGACCGGGCGATGGTGGAGTGGGCGCAGGACTACTTTGGCCGCTATGCCGGCTACTCTCAGCAGTACCTCTTCCATGGGCGAAGGCGCGAGGGGCGGTAGGGAATAATTTACATCGATGAACAGGATAAACAGGATGGACGGGATGCTGTGACAGGATCAGATTTGGAGAAGTGAGATGGCGCGGGAACTGAAAATTGAGCAGCCCTTTAATCTGGGGTTGAGTCTGACGATGGGTCAGGCGTTCCAGTGGCACGAGTTGCCGCCGGATTTCTATGGTGACGGTGACAAGTGGTTCTCGGGCGTGCTGGGCGAAAACCTGATCCATATCCGCCAAACCGAAAACGGCGTCGAGTATCGCGTGGGCGGGCCGGATGGGGAGCGGGAAGCTACCGATGCGGATGACGAATTGCTGCGCCGCTACTTCCGGCTGGACGAAGATATTGAAGCTATCTATGCTAGCATCGCCCGCGACCCCAAAATAAATACGATTATTCAGGAATTCCCCGGGTTGCGTCTGCTGCGGCAGGATCCATGGGAATGCCTGGTGACCTACATTTGCTCCGCACGCAACCACCTCAAACACATCAACGCAATCATGGAGCGCATGGCGAATAAATTTGGCACGACGGTATCGCTGAACGGAGAAGAACGCCGCACTTTCCCCTCTGCCGAAAAATTAGCCGAAAATTCCCAGAGAACTGAGGCCAAATTGAAAGAACTGCGGCTTGGCCTTAACCGGCCACACGACATAATGACTGCCGCCTGGGAAGTCTGCACGGGCGAGCTGGACTTGTATGAACTGCGCCGACAACCCTACCCCGAGGTGAGGCGGCGGCTGATGCAATGCGACGGCATCGGCTACAAAATTGCCGACTGCATTTGTCTCTTTTCACTGGACCAGCTGCAAGCGTTCCCCATGGACCGTTGGGTCTGGCGCGCCATCACCGAAGCCTACCCGGAATGGGGATTCCCGGAAAAAGCGGGGCCTACCGACCGTGAACGGCGCGAAGTATCAAGACGGGCGCAGCAGGTATTCGGCGAGTACTCCGGCTACGCCAACCAGTACCTTTTTTACTGGCGCCGGCAGCTCGGCGAGGAGCGGCTGTCTTTCGCCGACCGTTGGCATGGCAAGTTCCGCATCACGCCGACCGATGGTCGGGAACTCAACGACGAATATCTTGACGACTTGCGCTACGAGTACCTCGCCCGCAAGTACTTATCCTGATGCTCGTTGACACAAACGTACTGCTTGATTTTGCGACAGGACGCGAGAGGTCTCCGGTTGCCAGGGAACTGCTACGAAGGATTGAACGTACCAGTATGCCCGCATTTGTCGCTTGGCATTCCATAGCTACTTTCTATTACATCGTGGAGCGGGACTTTGACAGGGCAACCGCCCGCGCTTTCGTAGTGGAGTTGACTGGCTTTCTGACCGTGGTCACGATCGGCCACGAATCGATCCTCTACGCCCTCTCCCTGCCGATGCGGGACTTTGAGGATGCCATGCAGGTTGCCGCCGCCCAAGCCGCCGGCGCGCGGCACATCATCACCCGGGACATCGGGGATTTCACCAACTCCCCAATCTCCGCCATCCTGCCGGAGCAGGCGCTACGAGAGTTGTTCTAGTAGCGATGCTCCCGCGCTCCGCCGCCGATAATCCGAAAGTGGTGCACGCTCTCGGCATCCCCGAAGGCCGCCAAAGCTCGGCGCAAGGCCGGTTTGCTCCGTCGCTTCCGGGCGTCCAGCAGGATGCCCACCACCGTGCCGCTGTGGGCCACATTTACGCCCACCGCACCGATTTCAGCAGATAAATTCGACGCCCGTTCTACCCACGGGGCGGCGTCATCCGGCCGCCCGACCCGCGCCGAGATGGTGGCGCCCCGACCCACCAGTTCCGGGTCGCAGCGGCGGATGCCTTCTCGCACCAGATCCAGGGCCTCAGCGGTCGCATCAGCAGCCGCCCGCCAATGCTCCTCGCGATCGATCCGGTTGAACTCCAGAGTGTCCACCTGACCACCGCGGTCGATGGCGATTACCTCCATCGGCGGAGGAGTCCCAAGCAGATCGACAATTTTGCCCTGGCGATGATCGAACATGGCGATGCCGGGAAACATCACGCCGTCGGTCGGCTCCACCGCCAGGGCGATCCTTGCAACAGTATCCGGCGAAAAATCGAGACCTGCAGCCTTGCCCGTCGCGGACACCGCGGCGGTGATGTCCGCGCTGCTGCTCCCCATGCCTTTGCCGGCGGGTATCGGGTTGGTGATCGCAACCTCCGCGGTCAGGCTGGCGACTCCCATGTACGTAGCCAACTTTACCAACGCTTGCGACACGGCCCGTCCGGTTTTGGGCAAGTGGTCTATACCCTGGACCGTTCCCGCTGCTGCATCGGAATCAGCAACCCCCAGCGTCACCGTTGCCCGCGAAAACTGGTTGATGGGACAGGTCACCAAAAAATGCGTTCCGCCCGTCATGCCCTGCACCAGTTCGCCGCAGGTTCCCGGGGCCAGAACTGAAGCCGTTCCCAAAGTCTGGTGCATCATCGTGCCGCCGTGTTGCCGAACTCGTAACAGAGCCTAGCCGGCGCCGGTTAGCAGAGGCTTGATCGGAACCGGCAAGCCCGCAACCACCAGGGTGACCTGGTCGGCGGCCTCCGCCAGCCCCTGGTTGACCGTGCCCAGGAGGTCCTGGAATTGGCGACCTGTCGGAGTCGTAGCGATCAGCGAATGGCCCACTTCGCTGCTGACCACCACCGCTTGGTGATCAGTCTCCCGAATGTAATCCGCGAAGCGACGCACCGCGCCCACGATACGCGATTCCAACTCCAGCCTCGGCGTGCCTTCGTGCTCCAGCATAAGGTTGGAAACCCAGACGTCCACGGAGTCGAACAGCAGCACGCGAGGAGCGGCCATGGTCCGTGGCTGGCGCTGAAGCGCGCCTACTGGATTGAGCGGGGCCTCCAGGGTTTGCCAATGCCGAGGCCTGCGCTCCTGGTGTCGCTGGATGCGTTCCTCCATCTCCGCGTCGACGGCGATACCCGTCGCCAGGTACAGCACGGGGCTACGTCCGGCGATGTCTGCCGCGACCCTTTCCGCGTAAGCGCTCTTCCCCGACCTTATACCGCCCAACACCAGATGCATCGAGCTCATAGCGCCGGCGTCAGCCCCGCCATGTCGTACACCAGGTCCATCCGCAGGCTGTCACGCACCCAGTCGGCAAGCCGGTCGTACTCCCGATCGCGGGCCACGTCCACCCCCTCAGGTAATCGGACGCCTTTGCGCCGGGCCAGTTCGCCCAGGATGGCGCGTCGGACGCCGGCGTTGTGGAACAGCCCGTGGATATACGTTCCCATCACGCGACCGTTGGCGTCCAGCGCGCCGTCGAACGCTGTTTCCGGCGTGACCGCGGCGTCGGCGCGGTCGACCACCGTGAATGGAGGAATGATGCCTTCGCCCGCAGTGCGCCCCATGTGTATCTCGTAGCCAACCACGCTTTCCCCGTTAGCGCCCGACATCAGGTGGCCGGGGGCGGCAGCCTCCTGCCGAACGGTTGCCTCCACGCGGTGGGTCTCTTTGGTTCCCGCAAAGGTGGTGACCAGGGGCAGTATCCCGAGACCGTCGGCGGCCCCAACGGACGACTCGATGCGATCCGGGTCCAGCAGTGTTTTGCCGAGCATCTGGTAGCCGCCGCAGATGCCGATGATCGAGGATCCGTGTTCCATGGCGCCCACCACTGCCCGGGACAGCCCCTGCTGTTCCATCCACATCAGGTCGGGGATGGTGGTCTTGCTGCCGGGAAGAATGACCAGGTCTGGGCTGCCGAGCCGCTCGCCGCTCTGCACGTACCTCAGCGAGACCCCCGGCTCCCGTGCCAGCGGATCGAAGTCGTCGAAGTTTGAAATGTGGGGAACGTGCACCACAGCGACGTCGAGAACGTCGGGTGAGGACGCATGGGCCGGCGTGAAATCCAGCGCGACCGAGTCCTCTTCCGGAATATGTATGTCTCTGAAGTGGTGCACCACGCCCACAACCGGTTTGCCGGTGTAGTTTTCGAGCCACGTCAGGCCGTCGGTGAGCAGTGAAACGTCGCCGCGGAACTTGTTGATCAACAGTCCCTTCACCCGGTCTCGCTCCGCATCGTCCAGGAGTTGCAAGGTCCCCACCAGCGACGCGAAAACGCCGCCGCGGTCGATGTCTCCGCACAGCAGCACCGGCGCGTTGGCGTGCAGCGCCACCCGCATATTGACGATCTCGGTAGCTTTCAGGTTGATCTCGGCCGGGCTGCCCGCCCCCTCAATAACCACCACGTCATGCTGGCTGCGCAGCGCGTCCAACGAGTTGGACACCGAATCCCAGAGGGTGGCTTTCAGGTCAAAGTAGTCGCGGGCCCGCGCCGAGGTCAGCGGGCGTCCCATCAGCACCACTTGGGCGTGGCTGTCGGCCTCGGGTTTGAGCAGGACCGGGTTCATCTCCACCCGGGCTTCGATTCCGGCGGCTTCGGCCTGGACGGCTTGGGCGCGACCGATCTCGCCGCCGTCGGGCGTGACGTACGAGTTGTTGGACATGTTCTGCGCCTTGAACGGCGCAACCCTAAGCCCGTCCTGGCGGAATATGCGGCACAGCGCCGAAACCAGGACGCTCTTTCCAACGTGGGAGGCGGTGCCCTGCACCATGATGACCCGACCGGCGGGCGAGTTGTTTTGCGTTGCCATCGTCCGTGATCTGCGTCGTCTGGATCGACTGCGCCTGGAAAGGCGAGTCACCCGGCATTAAACCACAGATTAACCTGCGGGGCGCTCCCTTCGCCCTCATCCGTGGGGCGCAATGGTATGCGATCACGCAGCAACCCGCTCCGCGGTTGTGCTGCCCGGTGGCCTTTTCGTTGCTTATTGGGATGTTGGATGCTACCGTTACGGACGTGCTCGCGAAATTACCTCCGTGGCCGATCCGTTTGACGTCTTCCCGGAGACCGGCTCCCGCTCGCTCGTTTTTTGTCATCCTGGTCGCCATTACGGCGGGGTTGCTGAACGCGGCGGCGTGCGCGTCGGATACGACCGGAGCCGAACATAACGAAATGTCCATGACCATTAATCGAATTGCATATATCGATTCTGAAGGCCAATTGGTTACGTCCAATCCTGACGGCACGGGACGCAATCCCCTGACCGTCGGCGCCGTGGCCCGCTCTGGTGGCATTCTGGCTCAGCCACAGCGCCGCGGCATGTTGTACAGTTGGCCCGTGTGGTCCCCGGACAGTTCGCGCATCGCCGTGTCACTGCTGCAGGGCGATTCTCCCAGCGAGGCGCAGATCAGCCTCCTCTCGCTGGAGTCGTCCACGGGCGTTGGCGGAGCCGCGTTCGTCAACGAGGCCCCGCTCACGATCGCGGAGGGCACTCCCCACTACGTGCAATGGTCTCCCGACGGGCAAAAATTAGGGGTGACGGCCGCAACTCCCGAAGGGCTCACCTTGTTCGTTGTAGATGCCTCACCCCGGCCGGCGTCCGCATCGCCCAACGCTCCGCTGGCGGTGCAACGGGGCGCTCCTCTGTATTTCGACTGGTCTCCGGACAGCGCGTCGCTGGCGGTGCATAGCAATGAGGATGTACTGCTCGTCCGGCCGGATTACGATACGCAACAATTCAGCGCGCAGCCGTTGGCGCGCTCTCGTTCGTTCCGTACGCCAGCCTGGTCTCCCGACGGGACCCGGTTGGCCTGGTCCGCCCCGGGCGGCGACGGCGAAGCTTTGTGGGTCGGACGTCCCGACCAACCCGACACCGCCGCACTCCGGTTGACCGAAGTCGACGGCGCGTGCGCTTTCCTATGGTCTGCTGACGGCGCCACTATAGCCGTAGCGGATCGGCAGGTTGCCGGCTCCCCCGCGTACCGTCGGTTGCGACTGCTCGCCGCGGATGGCGGCGCAGAGCGCACCGTCAAGGAGGACGACTGGGTTCTTGGGTTCTTCTGGGAACCACATGGCGACCGCCTGGCGTGGGTGGCGCTGAATCCCGATGAGCGCACCATGGAATGGAGAATTGTGGAGGGCCTCATCTCCGGCTCTGACGGCGATACGGCGGAAAGCGCGCTCGGAGGATTTCGTTTCTCCCCCAGCGGGGAAACTTTCTTGATGCTGGCGTTTTTCGATCAATACGCGCGGAGCCATTCACCCTGGGCTCCGGATGGCTCCGCCCTGGTTGTTGCGGGTACGCAGCAATACCTGTCTGAACGGCGCAACGGCAGCAGTGGCGGCGGGTCTCGGGTGTACGTTGTAGAGACAGGCGAAGGCGGGGAACTGCGCGACATCGCCAACGGCAGCATGGCAGTGTGGTCATCCCAGTAGGCCGGCTCAAGCGTATCCACTTCAGGGCAACGACACGTCAGAGGCGGGATTGTCAGGATTGCATTCGTGCTATGGCCAAGTACCTTTATTCCGTCCATCACGCCAATCCGGTGCATCCTGCTTCTGCCGACGATGATGCACGATTAACCCGGAGGTACAGATGCAAATGTTGCGTGCGACCGCTAATCCCTTAATCATGGAACGTCGTTGGCATTGGTGGGGCATTGCGATTGCGTTATGCATCGGTCTGCTGGCGGCGGCGTGCGGTGGCTCTGATACTCCGGCGGCTCCGTCAGAGCCGGCCGCCGCTCCGGCGGCCCAGCCGGCTGCCGAACAGCCTACTCCTACCCCCACACCACCGCCGGATCCGGCGTCCCTGCTGGTGGAAACGGCCGAGAACCTCCGGCAGGCGCGGTCTTTCAACTTCGTGGTCGAGCACGAATCCGGCAGCATCTACGTCAGTTCGGTCCAGGCCAAGGCCACTGTTGCCAAAGGCGGCTGGAACGCCGAGCAGGGGGCGCAAATGACCGTTGACGCCTACCTTGTTTCCGGCCCCGATGCCCCTCCCGCCGACGGCACCTACGTTGAACTGAACATGATCGTTACGCCCGACAGCTATTTTCTCACCGATCCCCTGTCGGGCTACTGGACCAAGCGCCCCTTCTCCAGCATCTCAATTCCCATCACCGAGCTGAACAATATTATCGCCGAAGCAGCCGATTCCATTGAAAACCCGGTCCTCGCTGGCGAAGAGGAAATCGACGGCAAAAGCGTCTACAAGATTACTGGCGACGCTCCCGCGACGGTGATGGATTGGCTGCTGCTTTTCCCCATGGAGGGCCAGCGGGTGGACGTGGAGATCTGGACGGACACCGAGGAGAAAATCCTCCGTCAGGGCCGCATCATCGGCCCCATCGGGGAATATGACGACGCCGATACCGTGCGCAAAGTAACGGTGAGCGACTACAATGCTTCCGTTGAGATTGAAATCCCCGGGCCCGACGACTATCTTGACCTCTCCAATATCCGGCAGTAATCGGCGACCGCTCCCTGCTCTCGTTGGCCCCTGCTTTGCCCGATGCTGAGTCGATTGCAACAGCACTCTCTCCCACCGTGGGTGATGGTAGCCGCTATCGCCACCGGCACCTTTATCACCGCCCTGGACCAGACCGTGGTGGTGACCGCGCTGCCGGCCGTGATGGTGGACCTGAAAATCCAGTTGGCACGGCTGGAGGCAGTTATCTGGGTGGTTACGGCCTACCTGCTGGGCTATACCGTGGCGATGCCCCTCCTTGGCCGGCTGGCCGATGTGTACGGCTACACTCGTATCTACCAGTGCTCACTCCTCGTGTTCTGCGTGGGAACGACCCTGGTTGCCCTGTCCGGGGAATGGGGTTGGCTGAACGGTCAGATTGACCCACTGGACCAGATTGTCATGGCGCGGGTGGTGCAGGCCATCGGCGGGGGCGGCACGGTGCCCATCAGCCTGGCCATCGCGGCGGCGCTGGTGGCGCCGGAGAAGCGAGGGCTGGCCTTGGGCATCGTGGCCGGCGCCGCCGAAGCGGGCAGTATGCTGGGGCCGGCGTACGGTGGCGCAATTATCGAAATCTGGAGCTGGCGAGGCATATTCTGGCTCAACGTGCCCCAGGCAGCCGTTATTGCCACAGCCCTGCTGTTCTTGCCCAACCAGAGGTTCGCCGACGCCCGGATGGATTACCGCGGCGCGATCGTGCTCACGGTCGCCCTGGTGCTGCTCTCCCTGGCAGTAGCCCACGAGGGTCTGTTCCGGCTGTCGTCCTGGACACCTTACTGGTTGCTGGTGGGCTTTCTGGTCAGCACCGGGGCCTTGGTGTTGCTGCAACGGCGAACGGTGCAGCCGCTGCTGTCCGGCGCCTTGTTCCGGGCCTGGGCTTTCGTAATGGCAAACATCGCCCAGCTGTTAGTGGGGATTGCCCTGATCGTCGCTATGGCTGCCATGGTGATTATGGCCAACACGGTGATGGACGTGCCGGAGCGCCCGGTTGACCACCTGACGGCAGCCCTATGGCTGCTGCGGATGACGGGGACGATCCCTATATTCTCCGTGGTCGGGGGCCTGCTGCTGCGCTGGATTGACGCCCGCTGGGTGACCATACCCGGGCTGGCGCTGATTGCCATCGGGATGTTCCAGGTCGGCGGCTGGCCTTTGCTGGGACTGCCCGGTTGGCAGATCGAAATCAGCGATCCGAAACTGACCATCGACATGTTAATCGCCGGCATCGGGTTCGGGCTGGTCATCGCGCCGCTGATGCACCGGGCGATTCTCTCGGCCCCGGTGGACTATCGGGCGGTATCGGCGTCAATGATCGTGGTGGCGCGAATGCTGGGGATGACGCTGGGGATGGCGGCATTGTCGGCGTGGGGCGTCAACGAGTTGCTGACCATCTTTGACGAAACGGTGGCCCTGCCGGCTGCCGAGCGGCGGGAAGTGGTCAGTCACGCCAGCCTGGACCTGTTCCACAGCTTCTTCCGCGCCGCCGGCATCATCGCCATCCTGGCCATCGTCCCGGCAACGCTGATGCGCGCCAGCCCGATGGAACGGGCGGAGCTGACCGGAACAACCCCCGCCGCGGAAATGGCGGCGGGTGACCGGTGATAGCTCTGCCAGCACGCCGGCGCCGCGAGACGGCCCGCATTGCACCTGACCCAACAGGAGGTGACCAACATGATACGGATGGGCGCAACAGGTTCACCGGCGCACCTCGACCTTTGCCGCGCCCTCGAAACGGTGTTTCGCCGCAACGGTGTCGAGTTCGATTGGGTGCTCTATTCAGGTTACGATGAGATGGTGGACGCGTTCACCCGCGGGGAAATCAACCTCGCCTGGAACGGCCCGCTGTCCCACGTCAAGATGCGCCGTGCGCTGCCGGACGGAGCCCCGGTGCTCGCCCTGCGCGACGTGGATGTCGGCTTTACCACCAGGTTTATCACCCGTTCCGATTCCACTATCGACACTGTGGAGGACCTGCCCGGCATGCGGTTTGCGTTCGCCGCGCGGGAATCAGTCGAAGCTGGCCTCTTGCCAGTCTATTTCCTCAAGCAGATGGGCATCCACCCGTCCCGTACCCTGGCGGCGGCCGATTTCTACGATCAGCGCGAATCCCGACACTCCTCCGATCAAGTTGACGTCGCGCTGCAGGTATTGAACCGCTCCTACGACGCGGGGGCCATCAGTGCGCGCTCCTTGGAAACGCTGGGCGAGCGGCACGGCATCGACACCAACGAACTGAAGGTGTTCTGGAGCAGCCCCGGCTACAGCCACTGCTGTTTCACCGCCCGACCAGAAGTCGATCCCGTCGAGGCTGCCCAGGTAACGGCGGCATTGGTGTCTGTCGACAACCGCGATGACGCCGGACGCGCGGTGCTGAAAGCGGAGGCTTGCGACCGGCTGCTGCCCGGCATAGAAGATGGTTGGGATCTGGTCGAAGCTGCGGCTATCGCGGAAGGGCTGATCTACTAGTGCAGAGTCGGATGGTCTCGCGCTGCCCTTGGCCGTGACGCGGTCTGTTCCAAGCCCATCCAATCGAGACGGCAAGCGCCCAAGTCTCTGGAGTTCGAACATTGGCTGAAAAAATCGGTTTCATCGGTTTGGGACGTATGGGATTGCCCATGTCCTATAACCTCTTGCGCGCGGGCTACGACCTCACGGTTCACAACCGGAGCCAGGAGAAGGTCCGCCAGATCGCGGACGCCGGGGCCGTGGCCGCTACGTCCACCGTAGACGTCATGGCCAATTGCGATATCGTGCTCGCCTGTCTGCCGGATGTGGCAACCTGTGAAGCGGTGCTGCTCGGACACGACGGCGCGCTGCCCCACGCTCGCCCCGGCCAGATTATCGTCGACCACAGCACCGTGGGCGCGTCTACCTCGAAAGCCTGCGCAGCCGCCGCCGAAGAACGCGGCGCCATGTTCCTCGACGCTCCCATCAGCGGCGGGACGGAGCGCGCCACCGACGGCACGCTGACGATCATGGTCGGCGGCCCGGCGGAGGCCTACCGGCGGGCCCTGCCGGCCTTTGACGTGATGGGCGCGGTGGTGCGCCACGTCGGACCCACGGGCTCTGGCACCGCCGCCAAATTGGTGAACCAGTTGCTGGTGGGCATCCACATGGTCGCGGCAGCGGAGGCGATGCTTTTGGGCGCGAAGTCCGGCGCCGATCCGGCGTTGGTCTTCGAACTGGTCAACTCAGGGTGGGGGCAGAGTTTCCTGCTCGGGCGGAACGCTCCGGCAATGATGGACCGGGATTTTGAGGGAGTGCGCACCCAACTGCGGGTGTTCCTCAAGGATCTGGGCCTAATCCAGGAAATGGCCCGCGAATTGGATACGCCCATCGCCGCCGGTGACCTGGCGCACCGACTACTCTCGGAAGCGGTGGAGCATGGCTTGGGTGATCTGGACAGCGCGGCCATCGTGCTTCCCATGGAAGAGCAGGCCGGTTTCGAGGTTCTCCGCGTTCCCGGCGTCGATTGATTTACCGTGATGCGCAGGATGAACCGGATAAACAGGATGAGTTTGGGAGATTTGAGCAATGGCTGATGAGATGATCGTCTATTTCAACGGGGAGATGATGCCAGGGAGTCAGGTTGGCCTCTCCATATACGACCGCGGGTTCCTGTACGGCGACGCGGTGTTCGACGCCACCCGCACTTTCGGCGGCAAGACCTTCAGACTGGACCGCCACATTGATCGCCTCTACAACTCCCTTCGGTACCTGCGCATCGACGTCGGCATGAGCAAGGAGGAGATGACCGAGGCCACCGAGGCCGTCGTCTCTCACAATC
Source organism: Dehalococcoidia bacterium (assembly GCA_034423575.1). GTDB lineage: Bacteria > Chloroflexota > Dehalococcoidia > Lucifugimonadales > UBA3495 > Bin87. Next base: position 164,400 of record DAOUIF010000001.1, read on the forward strand.
ACCCCCTACTGCCAGCGGGTCAGGATATGTGGGTTATGCAGCGCATCAGTCGCGGCGTGGAGGGCCCCAATCGCTCCGGTGGCCCCAGTCCAACCATCATCATCGAGAGCCATGCCATCCCCTTCGCCGCTCGTGCACCGCTGTATCGCGACGGCGCACGCATCAGCACCCCCTCGGTCGCGCGCATCCCTCCCCGGTTCCTCAGCCCTAGAGCCAAGACCCACAACTACCTGAACCTGATCATGGGCGAGCTTGAGGTCCACGGAGAAGACCCGGACGCCTGGGCCATCCTGCTGGACGAATTCGGCAACCTCACCGAGGGCCGCGGCAGCAACGTCTTCCTGGTCAAAGACGGCGCGGTGATGACTCCCAAGTCCCAGTACGTGCTGGAAGGGGTCACCCGCAACCAGACTCTGGAGCTTGCCGACGGACTGGCTTTGCCCACGGCCGAATGCGATCTCGACCTGTATGACGCCTACACCGCCGACGAAGCGTTCCTGACCTCCACCAGCCTGTGCATCTGCCCGGTGTCGGCAGTCAACGGCGCGACCGTCGGTGATGGTAACGTCCCTGGACCCGTCACCGAACGCCTGATGACGGCGTTCAGCGATTTGGTCGGCATGGACTTTGCCGAACAGTATCTAGCCCACCTGCCATCGTAGTCTCCTGTTCCCCCACACTCACGCCGAGGAGGCGAACCATGCCCGAATACCTGCCTGGCATCGTCGAACCCGACCAGGAAGCTCAGCAGCTTGCTACAGATTTCGTGTTCACCGAGGGACCGTTGTGGCACCCCGACGGCTACTGGCTGTTCGTGGATCTGAGGCGCGAGCCGCCGGTGATCCATCGAATGTCTCCGGCCGGAGGGACCCCTGAGATCATTCGGGAGCCCAGCGGCGGCACCAACGGGATGACCCTGGACCTGCAAGGCCGCCTGCTCATGTGCGAGGGCGACAACCGGCGCATCGCCCGCATGGAGTCCGACGGAACCATCAACGTGGTGGCGGACCGATGGGACGGCAAGCGGTTCCACCGGCCCAACGACATCGTCTGCCGCAGCGACGGCAGCATCTACTTCACCAATCCCAGCGGCCGCGTCCCGGAGGAGGAGCAGGAGATAGAATGGCCCGGCACCATCCACCGCATCGCTCCGGACGGCACGGTTGAGTTGTCGGCCCACGACATCGACTTCCCCAACGGCATTGCGTTCTCCCCGGACGAGTCGGTGCTGTACGTGTCCAACACCCGCAGGCTCGGCGAACGCCCCGACCAGTATTGGGACGGCGAGGTCAAGCCGAACCAGTTCATCCAGGCCTACGACGTGGCGGCCGACGGCTCCCTGAGCAACAGCCGCAAATTCGGCGACATGTCCTCTGCCGAGGACGGTGTGCCCGACGGCATGAAGGTCGACGCTGAAGGCCGCGTGTATTGCACCGGTTCCGGGGGCGTCTGGGTCTTCTCGCCGGCCGGCGAACATCTGGGCATCATACGCGTCCCGGAGATACCGGCCAACTGCGCCTTCGGCGGCCCGGATTTCCGCACCATGCTGTTCACGGCGCGCACCTCGGTGTACAGCCTGCGCATGACCACCCCGGGCAACGCTCTGCCACGAGCCTAGGTCCCGCCAAGCATCTCGGGATTCCCGCGGAAGCGGGAATCCCGGACCATGTAGAGAATGTCAATGCGCGAATTTGACGCAATCGTCATCGGAGTCGGCGGCATGGGGAGTGCCGCCGTTTATCAACTGGCCCGGCGCGGCTGGAAGGTGCTGGGCCTGGAGCAATACGACATACCCAACGAGATGGGCTCTTCTCACGGCGTCAGCCGGATGATCCGCCTCGCCTACCACGAAGACCCGTCCTACGTGCCGCTGCTCTATCGCGCCTACGAACTCTGGCATCAGCTGGAGAACGTGGCCGGGGAAAAGCTGCTGGTCACCACCGGATGCGTCCGCGGCGGCGTCGGAGCGAGTCAACTGCTGGAGGGCTCGCTGGAGACTGTGACGCAGCATCATCTCCCTTATCGCATCCTCAGCGGCCCCGAGGTGAACCAGGAGTGGCCCGGCTATCAGTTGCCCGAAGAGGCCGAAATGCTCTACGAGCAGCAGGGCGGCTTTGTGCTCTCCGAGCGGTGCATTGTCGGGCACGTCTCCGCCGCGTTGGAAATCGGCGCTGAGGTGCACGGCCGGGAGGCTGCGGTCAGCTGGGAACCTACCGCCGGCGGAGGAGTTGTCGTCACGACTGACAAGGACACCTATTCCGCCCGACGCCTGGTGGTTACCGCCGGAGCCTGGGCAGGCAAGGTGGCCCCGGAAATCGCCGCCCACGCCGTTCCCGAGCGGCAGGTGCTGGGTTGGTTTGCGCCCTATCGCCCGGAGCTTTTCCGCCCGGAGAATTTCCCGTGCTTCGGCATGGAGGTCGAGGAAGGCCGTTTCTACGGGTTCCCGTCATACGGCATACCCGGCTTCAAGCTGGGCATGTTCAACCATTTCCGCGAGCGGGTCGACCCGGACACCATGGACCGGGAGCCCAACGCCCGGGACGAGGCGGCGCTGCGAGGTTTCACCGAGCGGTACTTCCCGGAAGCGGCCGGTCCGACCCTCGCGCTGAAGACCTGCATGTTCACCAACACCCCGGACGAGCATTTCATCATCGACACCCTGCCCGACCACCCGCAGGTATCGGTCGCGGCCGGGTTCTCCGGACACGGCTTCAAATTCTCCGGCGTGGTGGGCGAAATCATGGCCGACCTGGCGGAGCACGGCCAAACCGAGCACGACATCGGGCTGTTCCGCCTGGGCCGCTTCGCCGAACTGGACGCATAGCAGGAAGCCGTCTCCCATGGAGAACCCCCTCGCCAACCAGTTTCCGGGCATGAACCCGTATCTGGAATCCCGGCGGCTCTGGCCTGACGTTCACAACAAGATCATCACCGAAATGCATCGGTTCCTCCGACGCAACCTACCGTTCCGGTACACCGTCATAATGGATGAGCGCGTGCCCATTGGCAACGATCCCTCGCGGGACGCTCCGGCGGGGTACGGCGCACCCGACCTGTCCATCAGCGATGGCGGCGTGCGCGAGCGTGCTGTCGCCCCCTATCGGACAGGGGGTCGGGTAACCGCAAGGCTGACCCTGGATGACGAAATGTCCCCGGAGATGTTCATCACCATTGGAGAACGCGACCAGGAAGACCCGGTGACTATCGTGGAGTTGCCGTCCCCCAGCAACAAAATTACCAGCGGACACGGGCGCAGCCAGTATCTGGACAAGCGCCAACGGGTGATTTTCAGCGAGACTCATCTGGTGGAGATCGACCTGATTCGCCGGGGCCTGCCCATGCCCGTGGAGGGGTATGACGGCGACGCTCCTTACCGGCACCTGATCAGCCGGTGGCAGACGCGTCCGGAAGTGGGCCTGTATCCCTTCTGCCTGCAAACGCCAATCCCCGACGTTCCGGTGCCGCTGCTGGAAGGCGACAATGATGCGGTGGTCCCGTTGGGTTCTTTGGTAGATGATATGTACGAACTGGATTACTACTCCAACTACGCAGACTACAACAGCGACCCGGAAGGGCCACTGTCGGACGATGATCGCCAATGGATCAATCTACTGTTGCGCAAAAAGGGGTTGCGGACCTGAGCTCTTGAGGAACCTCGATATGAAGATTGCCTGCGTTGCAGCCGTCGTCCTGGTCTGGCCTGCAACCGACCGCCCCGGCTGGGGTATAGAGCTGGACGAACGTACCCTGGAACGGCGCGGCGCTTGGGTTTAGCGTGGTCTGGTTGCTGGTGGCGGTGGGCGGCGCCGCGGGGTCCGTGCTGCGCTACGGCGCGGGTCGGCTTGCGGCCCAGTTTTTAGGTGCGGACACGGTGGTGGGTACCTTCGCCGTCAACGTCATCGGGTCTTTCGCCCTGGGCGTCCTGGCCACCATTTTCATTGCGCGATCCGAGTGGCCGTGGGAACTGCGCGCCATGCTGACGGTGGGGCTGTTGGGCGGTTTCACCACTTTTTCCACCTTGGCCTACGATGGCGTGCGGCTCGTGTCCAACGGAGAATTGGGTCGCGCCGGCATCTCCATTGCGGCCAACCTGGTGGTTGGGCTGACGGCTGCCTACGCCGGTGTGTTGGTTGGTCGGTCGCTGTCGTGAAATCGCCGGCAGGGTCCGTTGCTTCGGATCTCTCGTTGGTTGGTTCGGCAGTATCACGGTCGGCAAAACCGATGGTTGAGCGTTCAGCGCAGCGTCCGCTATAATCGAAGCAATCTGTGAATCGCCAGAAAATTATGCCCGTAGACTATTATGAGACCCTCGGCGTCGACCGGGGAGCCAACGAAGAGGAGATCCGTCGCGCCTTCCGCAGGAAGGCGATGGAATTCCATCCCGACCGGAACAAAACCCCCGGCGCCGAGGACAAGTTCAAGGAGATCAACGAGGCGTATCAGGTCCTCAGCGACCAGGAGAAGCGGACCCGCTACGACCGCTTCGGCCACGCTGGAGTAAACGGAGGCGGTGAACGCGGGTTTGACGGTTTCGACCCCTTCGGCGGATTCGGCGACATCTTCGACACTTTCTTCGGGGGCGGCGGGCGCACTGCCAACCAGCCGCGCAGCGGGGAGGATATCAGTCAACGGGTCAACTTGACCTTCGAAGAGGCCGTATTCGGCTGCGACAAGGACATCGAGATCAATCGTGTGGAGCCTTGTCACCGTTGCTCCGGGGCCGGCAACGAACCCGGGACTGCAATCAATACCTGTCGTGCGTGCAACGGCAGCGGCCAGGTGCGTCGTGCCCAGCGCAGTGTATTCGGTCAGTTTGCGGTGACCACCCCCTGTCCCAGTTGCAACGGCAATGGCCGGTCCATCGAAACCCCTTGCACCAACTGCCGCGCCCGGGGATACGAACGCCGTCGTCGGACACGCACGGTGACCATCCCCGCGGGCGTCGACAACGGCATGCAGGTGCGCATCACTGGCGAGGGCGACGCCGGATCCAACGGCGGTCCTCCGGGGAACCTGTACGTGCAGGTGCGGGTAAGGGAGCATCCGTACTTCGTGCGGGACGAATCCGATCTGCTGTACCGGACGTCGCTCAACATGGCTGAAGCCGCTCTGGGCACCACCAAGCCTATTCCTACCCTGGAAGGCGACGACGTCGACCTTGAAATACCTGCGGGAACCCAGGCCGGAAGTGAGTTCCGCGTCCGCGCTCGCGGCGTACCCCGTATCCGGCGCGACGGCCGACCCACAGACCGTCGTGGGGACATTCGCGTGCTGGTAGATGTGGACATCCCCTCGAAGTTGAACAAGTACCAGCGCAAACTGGTGGAGGACCTCGCGTATTCCCTGGCAAACAACGGCAAGAGGCCACCTGCGCCCCCTCGGAAAAAACGCCCCAGCAACCGGAAGCCGGTTCAGGACGAAGCTGCTGAACCGGAAGACCCGGATGTTGACGCCAATGTTGAGACTCCGGAAACCCAACAAGATGACAAGCAGCGCGGCCTGTTTGACCGCATCAAGGACACCTTGACCCAAAGCGGCGAATAAGTGGCATGTTGCAAATTCCGCCCGCCCGTGTCGGCGCTTGGTGACGCTACCCTGACGGTACGATGTCCTGGCACGAACTGAGCATCAACGTTCCCTTCGAATACGTGGAACCCGTGTCCTATCTCTTTGAACGGTACGGATACGGGTTGAGCGTTGAGACTAGGCCGGGCGAGCACGCGGTCCTGCGTTCGTATCTCCCCAGCCTGTCCCGTCAGCGACTGGCGCACATCGAGGTGGGCATCAAGCTGGCATCCAGCGTAGCCGATTTGGGCGAGCTTCAGATCCGCCCCCTGGACGACAACGAAGATTGGCGCGACAACTGGAAGCAGCATTTCACTCTCCTGCGCGTCGGGCAGAACTTGGTGATCAAACCTTCCTGGATCGACTACGAAGCGCAGCCGGACGATGTCTTGGTAGAACTCGATCCCGGCTTGGCGTTCGGTACCGGTTATCACCCGACGACCTATTCCTGCCTGGAAGCTCTGGAGGAAACGGTCCGCGCCGGCAGCACCGTCCTCGACGTGGGAACCGGCTCCGGGATCCTGACCATCGCCGCCGTGAAGCTGGGCGCCGGTCATGTAACCGCGGTGGACATCGACGGTCATGCCGTGCGCGCCGCCCAGCGCAACTTCCGACGTACCGGCATCGCTGACCGGGTCAAAGCTCAGTCCGGCAGCATCCCCGGCGCGGCGACGCGCGGGATGCGGTACGACATCGCCGTGGCGAACATCAGCGCCCGGGGCATCCGTCTCGTCTCGCCGGCAATTCCCCAACTTCTCGCTGCCGATGGAGTATTTATCGCGTCCGGCATCATCGTCGACCAGCATGACGAGGCAGTCGCGGCGATTAACGAGGCAGGATTGGCAATCAGCGAAACCCGGCAAAAGGAAGACTGGATCACCATCCTCAGTGGGCACAAATAGCCCACGAACTTTGCTCATGGACACTGTCACGCTGGATCGTTTTGAACTGGTCGGCCCGCTCGGCAGCGGCGCAGACTACGATGTGCGCGCTGCGGTGGACAGGGAGACTGGGGCACCGGTGGTGCTGAAGCGACCGTCCCCGCAAACCGTGAGCCGCCAGATGCATGGCCCCACCGAGGAACGCACCGCCCGGGCGCTGGAAGCTTACGAACGAGCCGGTCAGTACTGCGATGCCGTGCCCCGGGTCATCGGCGTTACTGATGTGGCCGTGCACGACGAATTTTTCAGCGAGGATCTCGGTCAGCCCTACTCGGTGCGCGTTGAGGAGCGCGCCGCCGGCATCCCGCTGGTGGGTGATCCGAGGAGCCGCATCTTGCGCGTGCCCATTGGCTTGGGCCAGAACCTGTTCGCCCTGCATCCCCTCGCGCTTCCCGACGGGGTTGACGAATGGCCAATCCAGGCGCAATTGCTGGAGGCGCAGGAAATCTACGCCAACGCCGGCTATGCGCTGCTCGACCTGGGCCCACACAACGTGTTCTACTCCCCGGGGATCGGCCGGATATCGCTGGTCGACGCCACCGCGCTGGTTGGACACGGCATCGACCGCAGCCAGGGCAACCGCGGCCCCCAGGACGTCCACGATTTCTACGTCGAGATGTTGAAGTTCTACGTTGCGCCGGCGTTGCCCCCCACCGAAGCCGCCGGATACTTCGACCCCTACAACCAGCGGCCAGTCATTTCCATAGAGGACGAATGCGACAGCCTCGTCAGTGCGTTCGCTTCGGGTGACGATGCGCTGCGGGACGCGACGAACGCCTGCCTCGCGAAAATCCGACAGCGCGCTTACGCGTCCGTCGCGGATTTCGGGGCGGACTTGCGTGAATGCCTGCACCTGATTACCATCCGAAACGACCGGATGGCCGATCGCGATGCCGCGCAGGAAGCATGGCGTGCCGCACTCCACCGGCTCACCGAGGACCACTGGACACGCTACCGATTCGATGCGAACACCGAGCTGGCCGCACTGGCCGGCTGATCCGCCGCTAACCAACTTCTTGCGAGGGTGCAGGAACTATGCTCACCAGTTCGTTGGCTATTATTCACGATAACGCCGCCCACGGCGAGGACAACTACCTGACCCGGGATCTGGGCGACGGTAACTTTTTGGATGTGGTGCTGGACGGCGTCACCGGTCACGGCGGCGACGAAGCCAGCGGCTCGGTTGCCGATGCCTTGAACGCCGCAACGATCAGCGGCCCCGAGGATATCGTTGCCGTCCTGGACGAGCAGAATGCCGAGTTCCACCAGGTCGGCGGAGGGCGGTTCCTTTTGACCACCGCCTCGGCGGCTTTGTATCTGGATGGTCAACTGCATATCGTCTCCGCCGGGGACAGCCCGATCTACGTGATCCGCCCCGATGGCTACGAGCAGTACAGCGGCCGCATGGGAGGGTTGATCCGCCTGGGCGTCTCCAAGGCCATCGGCGCAGAGTCTGCCCTGTCGGTGTTTCAGACCTCGGTGGACCTCTCGCCTTCGGACCGCTTGGTCTGTTGCACCGATGGCGTCAGCGACAACCTGCTCGGCGACGAGTTGATGGAGATCGTCCGTAGTTCCGCCGACGCGGAAGAGGCTTCGGGACGGGTCAAGGAGCTGGTCGATCGCCACATCGAACAGGGGCGGGACATCCGGTTCCGTGGCGGGAGATTTCGGCACGACGACGAGACCGCGATCTTCCGTTTTTTCGCGGAAAACTAGCGACCACAATATTGTCGATTTGCATCGCGTATCGCCCGCGGTTGGCGTTTAGCGGTCGCCGTAAGGCGGCAAGATTCGGGGTGTGTTAGACTGTCTGGCAGTTTGACGCAGGTTGGCCTCGATAATTTCCGGTCCCGGTTTTGAGGGATGTTCGCGCCGGGGCGGGCCTCAAGGAGTACACAATTGGGCAAGATTAACGTTGCCATCATCGGCGTGGGCAACTGCGCGTCTTCTCTGGTCCAGGGCATCCACAAATACGTTGAAGTACCGGACGACGATCCGATCCCCGGCGTGATGCACAATCGCGTGGGAGACTACCGCATCGAAGATATCGAGGTTGTGGCTGCTTTCGACATCGACCGCAATAAGGTTGGGAAAGATCTGTCGGAAGCTATCTTCACCGAGCCCAACAACACGATCAAGTTCGCCGAGGTGCCCTACCTCGGTGTCCCTGTGGAACGGGGAATGACCCACGACGGCATCGGCCGTTACCTCTCGGATCTGGTGGTGAAGTCGCCGCACAGCACCGCCGACATCTCGGGCATCCTGCGGGAACGCGAGGTGGATGTCGTGATCAACTACCTGCCCGTGGGCAGCGAGATGGCGACCAAATGGTACGTGGAGCAGATCCTCGACGCCCGCTGCGCCATGATCAACTGCATCCCCGTGTTCATCGCTCGGGAAGAGTATTGGCGCAACCGTTTCGAGGAACGCGGCGTGCCCATCATCGGCGATGACATAAAGTCCCAGGTCGGCGCGACCATCGTTCATCGGGTGCTGACCCGCCTGATGGAAAATCGCGGCGCGGAGATCGATAACACCTACCAGTTGAACTTCGGCGGCAACACCGACTTCCTCAACATGCTGGAACGCGAGCGCCTGGTATCCAAAAAGATCTCCAAAACCGGCTCCGTCACCAGCCAGATGCAGGAGGAGCCTGAAGCGGACACCATCCACATCGGCCCCAGCGACCATGTGCCGTGGCTGCAGGACCGCAAGTGGTGCTACATCCACATCGACGGCAAGGTATTCGGTGGAGCTCCGGTGAAAATGGAGGTCAAGCTGGAGGTCTGGGACAGTCCCAACTCCGCCGGCGTCGTGGTAGACGCCATCCGGTGCGCCAAGCTTGCCCTGGACCGCGGTCAGGGTGGTGCGGTGTATGCCCCGTCCGCGTATTTCATGAAGAGCCCGCCGGTCCAGTATTCCGATGCCGAAGCGCACGACATGGTCGAGGCATTTATCGCGGAGCCCACGGTGGCCGGCGTGCAGGTCAAGCACGGCGACGGAGAAGAATAACAGGCGCCAGCTCCGTGCGTTCCATGTCCGGTTGCGACTGAGGGGAGCGGGCTATGAAAGTAGCCATGGTCTCCCCTTACGATTTCACGTGGCCCGGAGGTGTCAACGCCCACGTCGCCCAGCTATCCGCTGAATTGCGACGGCGGGGACACGGGGTGACCGTGGTTGCGCCAGGCACGCCCGTACCTCCCCCTGAACAATGCGGAGCGGCAGGCGGCTTCATCCCCATGGGTCGTTCCGTTCCTCTGTCCGCTGGTGGTTCCACCGCACGGGTGACCCTGTCGTGGTGGCTGTGGCCGCGCATCCGGCGCCTCATCGACCGGGAGCGATTTGATCTGGTGCACGTCCACGAGCCGCTGGCGCCCCTGTTGCCGCTGATGTTCCTGCAGCATTCCAACGCGGTGAACGTGGGCACCTTCCACGCATTTTCGGACGGACAACAGTTATATCGTTGGTCACGATACGCCCTCCGGACTTGGTACCGGCGCCTGCATGGGCGCATCGCCGTTTCCGAGGCGGCAAGGACCTTCGTCGCTCCCCATTTCCCTCAGCGCCATTATCGCGTGATTCCAAACGGCATAGATTTCCAGCGGTTTGCCGACGCCAGCCCGCTGCCCGAGTTGCGCGACGACAAAAAGAACATCCTGTTTGTAGGGCGCAAGGACGAGCGCAAGGGCCTGCGTTATCTGCTGGAAGCCTTCGCCCTGTTGCTCGAAGGCCGGCGCGACCTGCGGCTGATCGTGGTGGGCCCGGGGCAACCCGATCCGGTCTGCGCGTCATTGATTGAGAGGGTGGGCCGCCACGGCAGCTGCATGGCCCGACTGGTTGGGCCCGTCTCAGATGAGGACCTGCCACGCTATTACGCCAGCGCGGATGTATTCTGCAGCCCCGCCACCGGCGGGGAGAGCTTTGGGATTGTGCTGTTGGAAGCCATGGCCGCCGGGACCCCGGTGGTTGCGTCAAACATCGCCGGCTACCGCGACGTCGTAGCCCACCAACGCAACGGATTGCTCACGCCACCGCGCGACCCGGGCGCCATTGCGGCGGCTATCGCCAGGGTTGTCGACCAACCCGAGCTGGCTCAACGATTGCGCGATGCTGGCCGGCAGGTGGCTCAGCATCACCGGTGGCAGAGGATTGCCTCGGAAGTCGAAGACTATTACCAATATTGTATGGAGGAGGCCAACCACAGTGGCAATGCCCGGTAGAGAGGAGTTGCGCGCGGCGCTGCTGCGCTACGTCGAATTGCCCGGGGCGCGGGCGCTCCATGCCGTTGGGCTGACCCCCAACGTGATCACGGTCTTCGGTTTCGCGGTGTGTGTGGTGGGCGCGGCGCTAGTGGCGTTGGGATGGCCCCTGTACGGGGGAATCGTGTTCCTGGCCGGAAGTTTTCTGGACCTGTTCGACGGCGGACTCGCCCGCCTCACCGGCCGCGCGTCCCCCTTTGGAGCGCTGCTCGATTCTGTGTTTGACCGATTGGGCGAGGCGGCCCTGTTTGTTGGATTGGGACTGTACTACCTGCTGGCGGATTTGCCCCCGCTGGAAATGATCCTGAGCATGCTGTCTGTCCTTTTGGGTCTGGTGTTTTCCCAGGGCGTGTCCTATCTCCGCGCCCGCGGCGAAGGGCTGGGCGCATTCACCCGTTCGGGCATAATGACCCGAACCGAGCGCGTGGTCATCCTGGGCATCGGTCTCATCGCCGAAGGATTGGCGCCGGTTCCGATCATGGTATGGGTGCTGTGGGTGATCGCCGCCGTGTCCTGTTTTACCCTGTTCCAGCGTATGTTCACGATACGGGGGATCCTGAAATGCCAAGCAGAGGAAAACGGTTAGCCGTGGTAACATGACGGCCACGTTTACGGCAGGAGGTACCAAGATGGCGTCACATTCCATGGGGCTTTCGTTGCACGACGCTGCACGACAGGTGGGAGTCCCCTTTACGGTGGAGAATGAACCGGTTGACCGGTACATCAAGGTCAACGGCCTCAACCTTCACTACCTGGAATGGGGCGATCAGAATTTGCCGACGATCGTGATGCTCCATGGAATACAGCAGCAGGCCCATAGCTGGGACTTCATCAGTCTCCCGCTGTCCGTTGACTACCACGTGGTTGCCGTCGACCAGCGCGGCCACGGAGACAGTGACTGGTCACCCGACGAGGACTATTCCACCGACGCCTACGTGGGCGACGTTGAGGCGCTGGTGGCCGCCATGGGGCTTAAGGATTTCCACCTGATCGGCCACTCCATGGGCGGCCGCAACAGCCTGGCTTGGGCTTCCGGCCGGCCCGGGACCCTCAAGTCGTTGACCATCGTCGACACGGGGCCCGAGACCCAACGACGCGGCTCGGACCGCATCCAACGGTTCCGCGAACTTCCCGACGAGCTGGACACCTTGGAAGAATTCGCCCAGCGCGTCATGGAGTACACCGGCCGCACCCGTGAACAGACGCTGGGCGCGCTGAAGTACAGCATCCGCCAGCGGGGCGACGGCAAGTGGACGTGGAAGTACGACAAGGTGATCCGCCGGCGCGGCTTCCGCGCCCCGGCGTGGACCCCCGAACAGCTCTGGGCCGGTTGGCGCAAGATCGACTGTCCGGCGCTGGTGGTACGTGGAGCCCGCAGTGACATTTTCGCTGATGAAACCATGATGAAGATGGCCGAGGAGCACCACGACTGCACCACCGTGACCGTTGCCAACGCCGGCCACCTGGTCCAGGGGGACAACCCTCCGGATTTTCTCAAAGCAGTGAAAGGTCTTTTGGGCAGATTCGCGTAGTTGCAGTTGACAACCGACAGCCGAAGGGGGCGGTCGCCGGACCGCCCCCTTTTCGTGGGCCGGGCATGGGCCTGCACCGCGCGCCCGGGCCTAAAACCCCAACACCCGCGGCAACAGTTCGCCCAGGCCATATCCGAGCGCCGCCGACACGGCGCCAATGCCCAGTATCTCGAGTCCCTGCAGCAACGGGGATTTCCGCACCAGCCGACCCTTCGCCAGTCCCAGCGCGAACAGGCCAGCCAGCGACAGGCCCACAGACAGTCCGATCGCCATCGGGCCGACGGTGAGGAACAGGAAGGGGATTATGGGCAGGATGGCCGCGGAGCCGAACGAAACACACATCACCGCTGCGTCTTTCAGCGGGTTGCCGCCAAAGTCCGGGCTGATCCCCAGCTTCTTTTCCAGTAGCGTATTCAGCCACAGTGTTTCGTTGCTGGAAATGTCGTTGGCCAGGTGCACGGCTTCTTCGTAGGTTTTGCCTTCCCGTTGGAACAGGATCACCAGTTCCGCCAGCTCCTCGGCCGGGCGTTCTTCCAGGTCGTTGATCTGGCGATCGATCGCCGCCTGTCGCACGTCTTCTTCGGCGCGGGAACCCAGGTAGGCGCCGGCCGCCATGCTGATCATCCCTGCCGCTGCGGCCGCCAGCCCGGCGACGAGTACAGTGGCGGTGCTGCCCACCGCGATGGCTACTGAGGTCGTCAGGGCTACGGTGCTGATTATCCCGTCCTGGGCCCCGAACACCACCTCCCGCAGGCGACCCAGGTTCGCAACGCGGAACGGTTCCTTGTCCAGAGCCAGCGCGGCGTCGATGTAAGTTTCCAGGTCCAGGGGCAGTGCGGGACCTTCTCCTGAACGCGTTGCCAGCGGGTCAGCGGTGACGACGCCCGGCGCAACGCTCGACTCCACACCCGACGCCCTCGCCCCGTTCGCGGTGGCCATTTGCAGTCGAGACAGCGCGTCCGAGAATGCGATTTGGTGGTCCTTCTCCTGATCCATCGCCCGGGTGAAGGCCTCCACCGCGTCCCTCCGCTCGTCCGCCACGGCGTCGTTGATCATGCGAGGATAGGTGCGCGTGTATTCCCGGGTTTCTCCGGCGATGACATTGCCCAGATTGACGGAAGTGCTCTCGATTGCCCCGGCGACCTTGAGGTAGCTGATGCCGTGAACTGTTTCGGCGCGAGCGACTTCTTCAAACACCTCAGCGATTTCCGGATGGCCCTCGTCGCGGGCCTTTTGCGCGTATGCGGTATAGGTCAGGTGGGCGACGGCTTCGGCGACGATGGCCTGCCAGAGGTTGCGGTCGGTGTTTGAAACGTCGCCAATCGTGTTCGGGGAATATGACATGACGCGCTCCGTTGCATCAGTTCGGGACGACGGGGTTCACGGCTGGTATGCCGCCAACGGGAACGGTCATTTCCGTCCCGGGCAAGGCGCAAGTTCGCCGGCTCGTTATAGCCGGGGCGATGCGTGATGGGCGATGCACAGCCAGTCATCGCCGGACCTGACAAATATATTCGTGGCCAGGACGCCGAAGCCTTGGGCCTGCCCTTCGACCACGCTGGTGATGCTCTCGATGCAGGTAACGAAACCGCAATTCCCTTCCAGGGCGATGTTTACGTAATGAATGTTGAAGTGCATCAACGCCGCGCCGTTGAATATGCCCTGCCATGAGCGCCGGATGTCCGGCCAGCCTACTATCGGCTGCCATCCGGGATGGACGCACAGCACGCGGTCGGACTGCTCCCACACCGCGTCCATCCGGGCCATGTCCAGGGAACCGAAGGCGTCGTAGAAGTGCTGGTTGGCATCCCGCAGGGAGAGGATGCTGGCGTCGTCGGGAAGCATTGTCGGCAAATTTACAAGTGGTGATTGGGGATACGCCTATCGGTCAGGCCAGCAGCCTGCCGGCGAAGTCGTCGATCTGGCGCAAAGCATCGTCTCGGGGCGCGCTGTCGGCGAAGACCATGGCGCGAGACGCTCCGGCCTCTTCGTATGCCTTCAGGACCTCCGGGTCGGCCGGCTGGCCGAATACCGACACCTCTATCTCGTTGGGGTCACGCCCGGCTTCCAGCGCCAGGCGCACTATCTCTTCCCTCTTTGCCTGCAACTGGTCTGGTGCGATGCGATTGGGCATCCAGCCGTCACCCCAGGACACCACGCGCCGCGCCACGTTAGGAGCGTTCCCGCCAATGAGCACTGGCGGATGCGGTTTCTGCACCGGTTTGGGCGATGAGTAGATCGGCGGGAAGTCGATGTGTCGGCCGTGATACTCGCCGCTCTCATTGGTCCACAGTTCCTTCATGGCTTCAATCGACTCGCGGGTGTATCCGATCCGCTGCGAGAACTCAATGCCGAACAGCTCGGTCTCTTCGCGCAGCCAACCGGTGCCGATCCCGAACAGGAACCGCCCGTTGCTCAGGTAGTCCAGCGTCGCAATCTCTTTGGCCAACAGGATCGGGTTCCGCTCGGGCACCAGGCAGATCCCCGTGCCCAGCTTGAGCCTAGACGTTACCGCCGAGGCGCGCCCCAGCGCGACGAACGGGTCCACGCACTCGTAATACATCTGCGGGATGACACCGTCGGGAGACCCGGGCCATGGTGTCTTGGGTCCGGCCGGTATCGCGGGATGTTCCGGTACCCACAATGATTCGAAACCATGGGCCTCGCAGGCCTGAGCCAACTCGGCGATGTCGATGGACGACTGCGTAACGAACATTGCGATGCCGATATTCATGAAACGTTCCTCGGGCGTGGGCGGCTAGCGGGAAAGAACCCCGCGTCTCTATTATAACTTGGGGCGAATGATCGATCATTCGCCCCTGCCGGAACTGAGGTTGCGGCCGACCCTAGGCGTGAGGTGAGAAGCTGGCAGGAACCAGCACCTTGGTCTCCTGGTTGACCAGGAACTCCCGCGTTGGCGGGGGCCAGTGCGGCGTGGCGGAAGCCTCGGCGCGGATCTTGTCGCGCTGGGCCAGATCCTCGTAGGGCCAGATGTGGACCCACTTGTTCAGCCCGCCGATATCGCTGTACAGGCCGGCGGCCAGAGGCGAGAACTTTTCGCGATGCTCGATGGCTGCGGACCAGATGTCCAACACCTTGGGCATGGCGCCGTTCTGGTACTCGTAGATGCGCATCTCGTAGACGTTGCCCTGTTTCTGCCCGCCGCCCATGGGTCGCATGAAGGGCGCCGGATAGTAAATCTCCGACTCCATGTGCAGGATAGTGCCCTGGCTGTCCGGCGGCCAGTTGGGGTCTTTGCCAGCGGCGGCGCGCACTTCGTTGCGTTCGTCCAGGCTCTCGTAGGGCCAGATGTGTATAACCTGGTTGAGCGGGCCGATTTCAGTGTGGAAGAAGGCTGCCAGCTTGGAGTACTTTTCGCGGTGCGGCAGCGCCTTCTCGAAAGCATCCTCGAAGATGGGCACGCCCCCGGGTTTCAGGTCGTAGGTGCGGACTTCGTAAATCATTAGCCGTAACTCCTGGTGCGCGGGATTCTGGTCGCTGGGGTCTTCGATGGGACAGCCCGTACGACGTGCGAAGTCTAGCAGACCCCCGAAATCCGGGCAACATAACCGGCGGTGCTATAATCACGCTACACAGTGGTTCGCATCGAAAAATGAGCGTACACGCAGGAGGTTTCGCACCATGGGCGCAACTGAAATGGTGGCAAAGTGGATCGTGGAAACGACGTATGAAGATATCCCGCCGGACGCCATACGTGTCGCCAACGAATCCTGCTTTGACCTGGTTGGGGTGATACTGGCCGGCTCGACGCAGAAGGTGGGCGAGATCATCCAGAACTACGCCGGCGACCTGGGGGGCAACGAAGAGGCGACCATCCTGGCCACCGGTGAGCGCACCTCCGCGGTGAACGCGGCCCTCGTTAACGGCACCATGGGTCACGCGCTGGACTACGACGACTTCGGCGGGTTTGGTCACCCCACGGTGGCCATCTTCCCCGCTTTGCTGGCCCTGGGCGAGACCATCGGCGCAACCGGCCGCGACCTGATGGAAGCCTACGTGGTGGGCTGCGAGGTCGGGCTGGCCGTGGACTACGCCACTCACTACCACACCCAGCAGATGCACCGGGGCTTTCACAGCACCGCTATCCTGGGTCGTTTGGCTGCTGCCGCCGCCTGCGCCAAGTTGCTCAAGCTGGACGCGCAGCAGACCACCATGGCGCTGGGCATGGCCGGGTCCATGGCCGGCGGCGTCATCCATAACTTTGGAACCATGACCAAGCCCCTGCATGCCGGCATGACCTGCCGCGACGGCGTCATGGCCGCCCAGCTGGCGCAGCGTGGATTCACCGCCGGCGACCAGATCCTCGAACACCCCGTGGGCTTCACGACGACCGTCATCGGCGACGAGCACACCGATCTGGAGGAAGCGGCCGACAAGCTGGGCAAGCCCTTCCGGGTCCAGGATGCCCTGATGATCAAGAAGTACCCGTCCTGCGGCGGAAACCACGCCATGCTAGATAGCGTGTTCGGCCTCATGCGGGAGTACGAGTTCGGCTACGAGGACGTCGCCAACGCCGAGATCGTCCAGTCCTACGCCTCAACGGTCATGCTCTACGAGGAGCCGGAGACCGATCTCAAGGGGAAATTCAGCGCCAAGTACAATATGGCCGCGGCCCTGGTCGACGGCGAGATAGCCATCGACACCTTCAGCGATGCAAAGATTGTCGATGCCGACGTGGTGGACATGATGGAGCGGGTCAACATCCGCGTCCAGTCCAAGTTTGAGAAGGGAGGCGGCACCGTCTCCAAGGGCGTGCCCATCCGGGTCACCCTGAAGGACGGCCGGGTGCTGGAGCACGAGACGCCGCGCGGGGCCATCCTGGGCAGCCAGGCGAACCCCTGGGGCATGGACAATATCGCCGGCAAGTTCCGCGACAACGTGGGCTTGGTGCTACCTGAAGATCGCGTGGACGACGCCGTCCGCCAGTGGCAGGACGTGACCCAGGTCGGCGACGTGGGCGAGGCGATCCAGGGCACGCTGGTGCGGTAGATCGCTATTCGTCCTAGCAACGCCAACGTAATGGGGTCTGGCACCATGCCAGCCCCCAATTTTTGTTGCGGACCTTCGACGATGCCTAATCGTCGTCCATCTCCGGCATCAGCACGAACTCCGGGTAGGACTCCATGCCCAGCTCGGCGGCGTCCTGTCCGATGCGCTCGGTGCTTTCCGTTACGCGCAGTCCGATGGTCTTCGAGATGGCGAACCATACCACCCAGGAAATCCCGAACACGAACGCCCCGATCGACAGTACGCCGACCAGCTGCGTCACTATGTTCCCGCCGGACGCGATGCAAACCGCGACGGTTCCCCAGACGCCCGCGAACAGGTGAACCGGCACGGCGCCCACCACGTCGTCGACTTTCACGACCTCCAGCAGCTTGATTCCGGCTGTGCAGATGACCGCGCCGATAATGCCGATCAGAACTGCCCAGATGTGCGTCACGAAATCCGGCCCGGCAGTGATGGAAACCAGCCCGGCCAAGCCGCCGTTCAGGCCGACCATCAGGTCGATCCGCCCGAAGAACAAACGCGAGACGGACAGCGCGGTTATCACCCCGGCCGCCGCCGCCAGGTTGGTGTTGATCAGAACAACGCTCATTGCCACCGCGTCGGCGGCCGTTCCCAGCGCCAGTTGGGACCCGCCGTTGAACCCGAACCAGCCCAGCCACAGGATGAACACGCCCAGCGTCACCAATACCACGTTGGACGGAGGAGTCGCGCGCGCCGACCCGTTTTCGCGGAACTTGCCCAACCTCGGCCCCACCACCAGGATGCCTGCAAGGGCCGCCCATCCGCCGGTGCTGTGCACGATGGTCGAACCGGCGAAGTCCTGGAACCCCATTGCCGACAGCCATCCCCCGCCCCAGGTCCAGGCGCCCACTATTGGATAGATGAACGCTGTGATCAGGAGGGTGAACAGGAAGAAGCTCCACATCTTCACGCGCTCGGCCATCGCCCCGGAGATGATGGAAGCGGTCGTAGCCACGAAGACCATCTGGAAGAACCAGTCGGACATCACCGAGTAACCATTGTCGATTACGGCTGCCAGCGCGGATTCGTCCCCGCCAAGCAGCGCGATCTCGTCGGCCGACGGCCCGTACAGCGGCCACACCACGGTGCCGATAACCGTCTGCACGTTGTTGTACATCAGGTTGTAGCCGATGAAGAAGAAAGCCAGCCCGGCGATTGAGTAGATGCCGATGTTCTTCAGGCAGATCATCGACGCGTTCTTGGTGCGCACTGAGCCCGCCTCCAGCATGGTGAACCCTGCACACATCCACATCACCAGCGCGCCCCAGATCAGGAACGCGAACGTATTCAGGACGAACTGCGTCTCGCCGTCGACGCCCGACGCGTGCGCTGCGTGAGGCCAGGCGAGGAACGCCAGGATGGGCAGGATAAGCGCCGCCCCTATCGCAATGAGACGGTATCTCGAATGAGGAAGGACAGCAATCAATCGCATCTTTATCCTCCGTTCCAACGTGGCTAGCTCGCCGCGTTAAAAAATGCGCTGCCGTTTATGGTGTGCAGCTCGAATCTAGCATTGCGGGCCACCGCTAAACGCCGATAGCCATGGCATAGGTGGCCCTGCTCCCGATGCCGGGAGAAAAATCCTGGTTATGAGCGCCGTGTCCCCCGAGTGGGAACGCAGCTTACGGTTCCAATCGGATCGAATCCCCGATTTTAATATCCCCGCCTTGCAGTACCACGGTCAGGATGCCGCGCTTGCCGAAGATCTCCTTCTGCAAGCCTGGTATGAGGGCGTCCATCTTCTGACATGGCTCGCAGTCGCCGGTCACTTCCAATGTGACGTGGTTATCCGGGTCGCCGATGAAGAAAACATGGCCCTGTCGGGCCCCCGAGAGGTCCATGCCGGTGACCGTGATGTTTTCCTTGATCTGGCCAGGCTCCAGCCCGTAATGGTCGAGCGTTTCCTTGTCCATGACCAGGACTTGCCGGAGATTTCGCGGGTTGCGGCTTCGGTCTCCCTCGATTCCTTCCGCTGAAATTGCCCGGGCCTCTTGCACCGGGTCGGGAGGCGTGCCTTTCACGCGGGCGATGTGCAGGTTGACTATGGTGCCGGATTGCATGGCATGGCTCCTCGGTATCAGGCCGGGCCCGGCCTCGTATCTGCGGATGGCGAATAGACCGGATTTTAGGATATGGTCGGGCTGTTGGCAAACGGTCGTTTTGCCGCATGTCAGAACCATTGGGTAGAATGCAGTCCAATCCGTTTGCCCCGAAGGTTTTCCGGGGCGCTGAGAGGCATTTGATATGGCTTACGAGTTCATCAAAACTGAAGTCGTGGACGGCGTGCTGGTGATGACCATGCACGATCCGCCCACGCGTAACGCGCTGGGTCAGGACATGGCCGCCGAGATGTTTGATCGGCTGGACGAGTTCGAAAACAACCCGGAAGAGCGCGTCCTGCTGCTTACAGGCACCGAGCCGTCCTTCTGCTCCGGCGCCAACGTGCGCGGTTTCCGCCAGCGCATCGAAGAGCGCGAAGGACAGGCAGAGCCGGAACCCCTGACCTGGGGAAAGATGGAATATATGAAGGGGCGACAGCGCAATCCCGAGGGAGGTCCGCGGGTCAACTTCGTCCCGCTCCGCATCCACGACCTGCAGAAACCGTCCATCGCGGTGGTCAACGGCCCGGCGGCCGGGGTCGGCTGCGGTCTGGCGCTGTCCTGTGATATCCGGGTCGTCGGCGATAGCGGACGCCTGTCCGAGCGGTTCGTGCTCAACGGCCTGATACCCGGCGACGGCAGTTGCTGGCAGTTGCCCAAGCTGATCGGCGTCAGCAACACCCTGCTCCTGCAGTACACCGGAGACTGGATGGGCGGCGAGGACGCCGTGCGGATCGGCCTGGCCAGCAAGTGCTTCCCCGACGACCAGTTGATGGAAGGCGCCATGGAATTGGCTACCCGGATTGCCCGGGGCCCCACCGTTGCGCACTCGCTGACCAAGTACCTGGTGCACGAGAGCATGGACCTCAACTTCCAGGAGGCGCTGGAGCTGGCGTCAGCGGCCCAGGAGCACGTGCGCCGCACCGAGGACCACAAGATCGCCGTGCAGTGGTTCCTGGACAAAAACCGGGGCATGCCGCCCTTCGTGGGCCGCTGAACTCCCTTTCCTGTCATTCTGATCTCTCCTTGCTCCGTCATTCCGGCGGAAGCCGGAATCCAGAGTCCTCTACGAAAAATCGTCACTTTGCCCTTGACGATTGGGGCGGCACAGGATATAGTGTTTGCCCACTGACTGAGATGCGGGCGTCCTCCAGCGAGGGTTCCCAGCCACCGGCGGAAAGGCCGTAGAGGCGGCGCTCGGTTGGTGACCTTAACAACTGAATAGGAAATTTGAACTGTAAGAACCGAGTCTTAGGAATTTGAAGTTCCTAGCGTGGGTCAAATTTTAAAGGGCTTATGGTGGATGCCTTGGGACCAAGGGCCGAAGAAGGACGCGGTAAGGCTGCGAAAAGCCTCGACGAGCCGTCTAACAGGCGTAGTCGGGGATCTCCGAATTGGGTAACCTGTTCCGGCGTTGAGTCGGTCCACCCGCATTGCGGGAGGTAAGTGGGGGAACTGAAACATCTAAGTACCCCGAGGAAAAGAAATCAACCGAGATTCCCTTAGTAGTGGCGAACGAACGGGGAACAGCCCAAACCGCAACGACCTAACGGCATGAGGGCCTATGTCGCTGCGGGGTTACAGGACGCCTCTGGGGCCGCCTCATCAGGCTCCGGGGAGTTACAAATTTCATCTCTAGCCGAAGGACCCTGGGAAGGGCCGCCGTAGACGGTGACAGCCCGGTAGGCGAAAGGGATGAAACTCCCGAGGCTGATCCTAAGTACCATGGGGCACGTGAAACCCTGTGGGAAGTTGGGGGGACCACCCTCCAAGGCTAAATACCCTTGGTCACCGATAGCGCACCAGTACCGTGAGGGAAAGGTGAAAAGAACCCCTGGCGGGGAGTGAAATAGACCTGAAACCATAAGCCTACAGAAGGTCGGAGTCCGCTTTTGCGGATGACGGCGTGCCTATTGAAGAATGATCCGGGGACTTACTGTATGGAGCGAGGTTAAGGGACTGTAGTTCCGGAGCCGCAGCGAAAGCGAGTCTGAACAGGGCGATCAGTTCCATGTAGTAGACCCGAAACCGAGTGAGCTACCCATGGCCAGATTGAAGGTTCGTTAACGCGAACTGAAGGATCGAACTCGTGGCTAGTACAAAAGCCTGGGATGAGCTGTGGGTAGAGGTGAAATGCTAATCGAACTCGGAAATAGCTGGTTCTCCCCGAAATGCATTTAGGTGCAGCCTCGGGAACTAGGAGGACGGAGGTAGGGCACTGAATGGGCTAGGGGGCGTGAGCTTACCAAACTCAATCAAACCACCAATGCCGTTCTACCGATACCCGGGAGTGA
>DAOUIF010000002.1:0-67761 GCA_034423575.1 Dehalococcoidia bacterium
ATACGGGAAATTAGGTACGCCCATGAGGCGGGTGTACGCGCGGGCGGTGTTGGCGAACACAGTGGTGATGATGGTCGCCGCCGGGATGCCCTGGCGTTCCAAGGTAATTCCGTCGTGCAAACTGCCCGACGAGCAGCCCCCTCAATCCCCGACACCGGCGATGACGAAATCCGCATTGCGGTGGAGATCAGCCAGGACTTCGGGATGGGGCGGCAGCGACGAGCTGTGCTTCTTCGCGTAGAAGATGTCGGCAAACTCGAACTCTTCGTTCAGAGCGTTGGCGATGGACCAGAGGATCGTGTCCGCGTTGGCCTTGGAGTTATCCAGCAGGCCCAGCCGCCCGCCTCGCAAGTCAATGGGACGGGCCGCCATGACCAACGGCACCTCTCCGGGATCGAATCCCGTGGGATCGACCAATTGCACGGTGGGAATTGCTTGGGAGGCCATGGGAACTCCTTATCCGGGTTCGGCGCGCGGATGCTAGATCACCGTGGTGACGGCGGGCACACCGTAGTAGTTCATGATCAGTTCGCTGTACATGCCGCTGTCGCCGCCGGCCTTGAAGATCAGGATGTCTTCAGGCCCGGCAACGGACATGCGTCGATTTTCGTCATCTCCGAGTTGAACCTCGCCGTGCACCATACCGAGCCTCTTCAATTCCCCGGTGGATCGCCACGCGCGTTCGTACAGGTATTGTTGCATATCGGAGCGGCTCCAGCCGAAGCGGCTGAGCAATTCGGAGTGCCAGTAGCCGATGACCCAGACCCACTTTATGTTGCGCCCGAAGTAGGAGGCCAACCCGTGGGATGACATGCCGTCGGCGATGGAATCCATAAGGCTCTCGGCGGTGGTCCCGTAGCGGTTGCTGTGCATGGAGGGGTCCTGGATGGTGGCCACCGTGACCGTTGATTGTTCAGGTGAATAGCCCTGGCTGACGTGGAAGGGCTCCCACGGGCTACCCTCCTCGTCTTCGCCGATCACGACGCCGAATTTCGTCAAGCTGCCCATGCAGCCGCGGTCCAACAGGCCGGGCCGCTGTTCAAAGACGTTGATCAAGATCAGCCGGAGGGCGCGGCCGATGGTGGAGTTGGCGCGATTGCCGGGGCTGAAGAGGTTGTCGGTGCAGTTCAGGTCGACCTGCCGGCGGATGGGACCGTTGACCGCCACGAGCAAACCGGTGGAATTCGTAACGGCGGACACTTCGTGGATGCAGTTGGGGTCGTGCTCGAACAGCACGCGCATGGTCGCCAGGACGATGGGGAAATAAGACGGCAGGCAACCGGCCATGACCGCGTTGGCCGCGGCCTGTTCGGCCGTGAGCGTTCGGCGGCGCACCGGAACCTCGCCGAGCACGTGATCCGGCTCCATGCCGACCTCGTCGAGCATGGCCTGCACTCGGTCGGCGGTGGGCGGAATCACCGGCAGGCCATCGGTCCAACCGCGCCGGTAGCACTCTTCGATGGCGTCGAGGGAGTCGGGAATCGTATGTACGGCCGCTCGGGGCGCTGCTTCAACCATTCAATTCCGTCCTGGCTAATTCGCGGTGGGCGCGATCAGCTTACAGTAAGGCATTCTAACAACGGCCAATCGTTTATCTCAACTTTGCGGGCCAATGCACGCGGGCATGTGAGCCCAGGGCCAACAGGACGGACGCTGGTACGCCGGCCAGGGTGTTGCCCAAATCGTAGCCACAAAGAGCTGCGGTGTCGCATTCCAGCTCGTGGTCAACGACGGGAGCCAACGGCCATGGGTCTCTGGAAATTCGGTACGCTCGACGTTCAGCGCCGGATTGGCGGGTGTAACCCCAGTGGCGGGCGGTGAGGAATTCCTCTAACGAGCCTGGTTCCGCATAGTAAGGCCGTCCGCGGGCGGTGATACGCAATCCGTCGTGGCGGCCGCGCGTTCGCCACCGGTAGCGCAGGCGCAGTGTGGCCGGTTCTTCAGCCTGCTGCGTCCGCTCAGACTCGTGGGACACCGCGGCGGCGAGCATCGGTTCTCGGAACAAGCGGCGGCCGGCCAGGGCGACGCACGGATGCGAAACCATTTGCTTCAGGAAGACCACGCCAATCCGGTCGTCGCGGGGGTCGGCGGGTCGCACGTAGAACCGGATGTTGACCTCCGCGAAACGTGGTGGCAGAGCGGGCAGGCTCAGGAAACGCAGGTTTTCCATCCGCAAGCAGACGAGGCTAACGTAAGCCTGGCCTTGCCAGCGATCCAGCGACAGGCCGGGGGGCAAAAATGGCAGCAGACGATTTTCGTCGATGGGCCAGGAAAGGATCGCGATGTCGCGCCAACGAGCGGTGATCACGGCCGGACTGGACATCGGGGCTACGGGCGCGCGACGGGGTGGTTCATGGGGTCACGCTGGCCACATCTGGCCGACCGCGTGTGGGCGACGATATCCGTCAGGCTGCTTGCGGCCCGCCGGGTGCGGGGCATGGCATGGGGGTTAGGTGCTCACGCGTACCGTGTTTGTCATCGCGAGTTGCGCAGAGACGAAGCGATCTCGTTGCTGGAAGGGACCCCATCACCCTCACGAGATTGCCGCGCTTTGCTCGCAATGACACTCGGAGTAAAACCGGGCACGCAAGAGGGGCTAGGAGAGGTTTTCCAGGCGGCGTTCGAGGCGGCGCTGCTGGAGGGAGACGGTCAGGTCGCCGCGGGTGCGCTCGAGGACGCCGCGCATGGCGTCGGTGCTGTGACGCAATCCGCCAGTGACGGCTTCGGGGAAGTCGACGGTGACGAGGATTCCGTAAATCTCGTCCATCAGCTCCATCAGCTCCTCGCAGCGGGAAGTGTCGTCGCGGCGCAAAGCGTCGAGAATGTAACGGCGCAGCTCGCCGATGACTTCCGCCATGCCGTTGAGGTAGGCGGGTGGGTCCATGTCCAAGGACTGGGCGTCCGGGATGTCCGCGCCGGAGATCACTGCCAGCGTTATGTTAGCCTCGGTGAACTCCTTCCGGGCGTCGGAAAGGAACCCGGCATAGTATATTTCGGGATTGTCAACCCGTATTTTCCGGGTCTCGTCGAGCCTTTTTGAGGCCTCATCGATCAATTTTCGAGCCTCGATAAAGTCGTTGCGATGGACCGCGCGGATAGCGTTGGCTGAGTTCCGGATGACCTGTCGAGATACTCCAAGGGCCTGCTCCCGGGCGCGATGCCGAGCAGTCAGTTCTTCGACCGCCTGGTTGGACAAGGCGACCAGGTGGGGGCCGTAACGGGTGGGCATAACGGCGCCCCTAGACCCGCCCGCCGGCGGAGCGGATCGCCTCGGTCAGGGCGGCGGCGGCGGCCTCGGGTTCCGGGGCGCTACCCACGGCGGCGGTGACACAGATCGCGTCGGCGCCGGCTTCTACCACCGGGGCGACGTTGGCGGCGGTGATCCCGCCGATGGCGACCAGGGGGACGTTGGCGGCGGCCCGGGCCTGTCTCAAACGCTCCGGGCCCTGGGGCGCGCGAGTGACCTGCTTGGTGGTGGTGGTGTACATCGCGCCGAAGGCGACGTGGTCCGCGCCCATCTCCTGGGACTCGATGATCAGGTCGATCTCGCGGTTGGAGCGGCCCAACACCTGGCCCGGGGCGAGGATCTTGCGGGCCTCGGCGACGGGCAGGTCGGTCTGGCCGACGTGCAGCCCAACGTGGTCGGGACCCAGCGCGGCGGCCAGATCCGCATGGTCGTTCACGATGAGCAGGGCGTCGTTGGCGGCGCACAGGTCGCGGAGGGCCGTGCCCAGGGGCAATTGCTCGCCCTTGTCGCGGAGCTTGTCGCGCAACTGGAGCATGCGAGCGCCACCGTTGATGGCGGCCCGGGCGATCTCCAGCGGGTCGCGGCCGCCGGTGACCTCGGGATCGACGATGACGTAGAGACCGCGGATGCGGTCGGCCTGGGCGCGGCGCAGGGTGGCGCCGATGCGGGCCACAGCGTCGTCCAGGGCGCGGCGCAACTGGAGCGAACCGTCGGCGGGGATGCCCTCAGTCTCATTCAGCACGTCCAGCAGGCCGCGGGCGGCGTCCGCCATCTCCAGGGCCTGGCGGTGATTCTCCACAACGAAGGGAGCGGTGGATGCCCGATCGGGGTCGCTGAAGCCGTCACCCAGCCAGCCGATCTCGCCGCGCATCAGGCCCTCGGGGAGCGCGTCGGAAACGACGATACCGTCGAGGCAGGCGACCAGGGCCGCCAGCAGATCGGGCAGGGAATTGCGTTCCTGATCCGTCACAAGTCCAATCCTTTGGGGGCCTCGCCGCTACGGGCGGAGTCGATGGATTCGCGGACCGAAGCGGGCATGTCAACGCCGTGGCGAGCGAAAGACTCCTCGACGTGCCGACCGATGTTGCGGGGGTCGCTATAGTAGTCGCGGGAATTGCCGTCGATGGGGTGTGCGCTGTGGACCTCGGTGGTGGTCTTGCCCATAGCGAAGGTGGACATGCGGCGCTCCACGTCGTCGCTGCCGCAAGCCTGGCAGGCCGGAGCAAGGGGGGAACTGATCGAGCGCACGAAGATCGAGGAGACCTGCCGGCACTGACGGCAACGATATTCGTAGATGGGCATGATATTCGCGACGAATGGGGATCGAATCTGCCGTGCGAACTCGGGTTGCTCCGATGAACGCTCAGGGGTCGGGATCGGTGATTTCGTGCCGGTGCTCGTGGAACTCCGGGGTAACCTGGCCGCCCATGGCCTGACCCATGCGGCCCATGTGGCTGTCGATGCTGCCGATGTGGCTGTCGTCCAAATCGGCGGCGGCGTTGTCGGGCATCCAGTTGAGGCTATCGCCCCAGGAGCGGTGGAAAGAGAATCCGGACACCAAGCGGGTCAGGTCGGCACCATCGCAGTCGTTGCAGGTGAGCGCATCAGCCGGGGTCCAACTGAAAACGAGGCGCGATTGCTGCGCGCCACAACGGTTGCAACGGTACTCGTAAACGGGCATGACGCGGGCATTGTAGCACGAGAAAATCGGGAAACTAAACGAATCGCAAGGTGAGCACGTGCAAGGTCAGTCACGTCACCAAGTTGTGGCTCCGAGGGCACGAAAATGGTCTTACGGAACAAGGTGATCGTCCAATTGAATTATACCCGCATGACTCCGGAACGGCTGCGCTGTCGGTTGTCCTGACGGTTCAATAATATGCGGTGATCCGGCGCGGCCAATAGTTGTGGTCATTGGCACTCCGGCGCGACCAGGCCGTCACCACGCAGGTCGGGATAGACAGAGAGGCGCAGACCCCAAGCCTGTCGATGCCCAGTCACTGGTCCCGGTTCAGCAGACCGGGATTGTCAGCGCTCCGAAAGACGGTTGTACGGAAGTAGCCACGGGGTACGGAGGCTGCCACTTGGCGGTGGATTGAGGATGAAGAAAGTGGTCGTCTATCTTGCACGACGGTTGGGTGATAAGATCGGCCGTGTGTGAAAGGCCCGCTGCGTTGGGGAATGTCGATTCTCGAGACAGTCTCACGCATGCGCACTCTGCAACGGCGAGGGTCGCAGCGGCGTGGCGATCTCGTTACGTCGTGCATGGCCTCTCTAGCGGCGAGATTGCCGCGCTCCGCTCGCGATGACGATTTGCCTGACGCAACGACAATTTGTCCGACGCTGGCATCAAAGGTCGCGAGTACATTGAGCATCGGAGACAACAGGATTTTAGCTTGAAACGCGGTCGGCACACACGGGAGGGCATTTTCATGCGTCCAATTACAAGAAAGCCTGCGGTCATAGCATTGGTGGCATTATCGGCGCTGTTGGCACTGGTCATCGCGTGCGGTGGCGCGGCAAAGGAGGAAGGGTCGGCCGCCCCACCGGCGGCATCGGATCAGCAGGCGAGACAGCAGGCCCCGGAACCCACCGCGACCCAGCGTGCTCCACAACAACAGGCCGCCACGCCGGTTCCCATCTCAACCCCAATCCCCACTCCGGAAAGTCCTGCGGCGGGCTCATCGGAGCAACCCGTGGGAACTCTAAATGTGGGTCAGAAGGAACTCGGACCCTTCATGGGACACCCTGCCGTGACGGGTAACCCGCAGATCTTTGTCCTGCAAACCGCTCCCATCGGCGAATCGCTCCTGACCGTCAGTAGCGACTTGGAAATCACGCCAATGT
Source organism: Dehalococcoidia bacterium (assembly GCA_034423575.1). Lineage (GTDB taxonomy): Bacteria > Chloroflexota > Dehalococcoidia > Lucifugimonadales > UBA3495 > Bin87. Next base: position 6,095 of record DAOUIF010000002.1, read on the forward strand.
TGGCTCATGGCTGGGAAGTATCCGAAGACGGCTCGACGTGGACTTTCCATTTGAACCAAGGCGTCCAGTTCCACAAGGGTTACGGCGAATTGACCGCCGAGGACGTGATCTGGGGCATGCGGCAATTTGGAGCGGAGGGCTCCAAACACGCTCGGGCGTCCAACATCCGCAGGATCTGGGACAGTGAAGATGGCCACGCCATCGCCATCGACGACTACACCGTGGAAGTCAATGCTGGAACACCGTGGTCGCCGGTCACCGCCGTGGAATTTCTCACGAGCCCGGGCGGCGCCGGCTCCTGGATCATCAGCAAAAAACAGACTGATGAACTGGGGATGGAAGCGGCAAACAACCAGATCGCGGCCACCGGCTCCTGGGACCTGGTGGAATTCAGCACCGGATCCTTCTGGCGCATGGAAGCCGTGGAGAACCATTGGCGCAAGACCCCGCATTTCGCTGAAATGTACTTCCGAGAAATCCCCGAAGAATCTTCTCGGGTCGCCGGATTCCAGACCGGAAACCTGGATACCACCGTCAGCGCTTTCGACTCCCTGGATGCTCTGCTCAGCGTGGAAGGCGCGGAACTGATGCGCCTGCCCGGTGGGGGAGAATCCGCGCTCAACATCTATGGTCAATACCACGTGGGGGCCGGTACGGACGACCAGTTGCCCGGCTTTGATCCGGAACTGCCCTGGATTTCTGCGAGCGCGGACGTCAACTCAGAAGAATGGGCCAACGCGGCGAAGGTTCGTAACGCGTTGTCCATCGCCATCGACCGCCAGGGTATTGTTGACACCTTGCTGCGGGGATACGGCAGTCCGGCCGTCATGTGGGAGTACGGGCAGTACGAAGACACCTGGCTGCCCCAGGAAATGCGCTGGGAATACAACCCCGAGAAGGCCAAACAGCTTCTGGCGGAAGCCGGCTACCCAGACGGATTCAGCATCACATTGACGCCGTCCTTGCGCGGCGCGCCCGTTGAAGTGGAAGCTTGTGAGGCCATCGCTTCCATGTGGACCGATATCGGCGTGGACGTGAATTTCCAGAAGGTCCCCTACGGTACGCTGCGACCCACGATAGTGGGACGCACGTACCAGGGCGCCACCTGCCACGCCGCTGGCATCCGCCTGGAACCGGGCGTGGGGTTTACCGACAAGGGCTCGAAACTAGTCCACCAGGCAGTGTGGTCCAGCGGCGCCGACCACCCCTGGCTTGACGAAAAGATCGCTCTGCACAAGGCCGAGATCAACTCCGAGGCACGCCGAGACTTGGCACTCGAGATCACCACGTTCATGTTCGAAAACGCCATCACCAATATTGGACTGTACAACTTCGACGTGATCTGGCCAGTTGGTCCGAGAATCCAGCCCTGGTCCGAGGGCGTGCGCTTCCGTGATCTCCGCAACATCAACGGGTACGAGTACATACAGCCGCGGTAGCGCAACCGGGAGAAAATATGGAGTAAACCGGCATTGCGGTCGGGGCGGCCATCGTTGGCGAGGTTGACCGTCCGCAGCGCCGGTGGCGTGCCGATTTACGAGGTGACCGGCTACAGGGTCGGAGATGTCGTCGGCGCGCCTCACCGGTGGGTGGTGCCCTGGTAAGGATGCTCGGCGACCATTATGCCGATGATCGGCAAAATCGGTGACACGCAACGCGGCGCGCCGCCACCAGTTGGCGATAACACGGCGGTGTTTCGATCACCGGTGCGTTCCGGCTTCCGGGATGCGGGCCGGGTGTGACAGGCGCGGGGGGTTCGCGGGGGTCGGCTCATGTATAATGCGGCCACCGTCGCAGCCATCGCTGGCAGACGCCCCATTCGCGCACGGAGCTCCGCAATGTCCAGCGCCAACCAGATGTCCATGGAGATGACCTTCGCCTCCCGCGATGACAAGGCTCCGCTGCTGCTGCTGATTGATGGGCACGCGATGGTACACCGCTCGTTCCGTGCCATCAGCGCGAGCCGCAATCTCACGGTTTCCACCACCGGCGAGGATGTGACCGGTGTTTACGGGTTTGCCAGCGTTTTCATTCGGGCGCTGAACGAGTGGCAACCCAGTCACGTGGCCGTCGCCTTCGACACGCCCAGTCCGACCTTCCGGCACGAGCGCTTCCCCGAGTACAAAGCCCAGCGCCCACCGACGCCGCCGGAACTGCGCGGCCAGTTCGACCGGGTGAAAGAGCTGATGGCGACTTTCGCGGTGCCAATTTACGAGCTGCCCGGCTACGAGGCCGACGACCTCATCGGCACGCTGAGCCGCCAGGCTGAGGCCGCGCACGTGCCCACGGTGATCCTCACGGGCGATCGGGATACCTTCCAGCTGATCTCGCCTATGATCCGCGTAGACCTGGCCAGCAGCGAGCGCGACCGCCGCATCGTGGACGAAGAAGAGCTGGCGGCGAGATACGGCGGCCTGACCGCGGAGCAGCAACCCGATTACAAGGCGTTGGTGGGTGACAAATCCGACAACATCCCCGGTGTGCAGGGAGTTGGCGACAAGACGGCTACCACGCTGTTGAGCAACTACGGCACGCTGGAGGGCATCTACGAACACCTGGAGGAGCTAACCCAGAAGCGGGTGCAGAACAACCTGGCGGCGAGCAGGGACGAGGCGTTTGAATATCGCTTTTTGACCACCATCAAGTGCGACGCCCCGACGGAACTGGACCTGGAAGCCTGCAAGTTAGGCAACTACGAGCGGGCCGAGGTGATTGCGCTGATGACCGCGCTGGAGTTCCACAGCATCGTGGGGCGGGTGCCGTCGCCGGACGCGCCGTGGGCTACCGCCACGGAAAGCGCGGACAGGGTCGCCGCCCCGGCTGGGGCTGATACGCAAGGGCCGGCGGACGGCGACTACCGGGTTGTCGACACCCGGGAACGCCTAGAGACGATGATCGCCGCGATCCAGGAGGCGGGGTCGTTTGCCTTTGACACCGAGGCCAGCGGTACCGACCCCATGACGGCGGAGCTGGCCGGCCTGAGTTTCGCCATCGATGGCGGCCTGGCCTGGTACGTGCCAGTTGGCCACGCCTCGGGGCAGCAACTGCCGCTGGAGGATGTGATGGCGGCGGTACGGCCGCTGTTCACCGCGGAGGGCCTGAAGCGGTCAGCGCACAATGCCAACTACGATCTGACTCTGCTGAGCAACTACGGTGTCGACCCATACCGGGTGGTGGACCACGACACCATGATCGCGGCCCATCTGCTGGGCAATAACCGCTTGGGGCTGAAGCCGCTGGCGCTTTCCATATTGGGTCGAGAGATGACCGAGATCACCGACCTGATCGGCAAGGGGGCGCGGCAGAGGACATTTAACGAGGTGGAGATCGCCGACGGAGCGCCCTACGCGGCCGCCGACGCAGACTGCACGCTGCGGTTGCGGCGGCACTTCGAGCCGCCGCTAGACACCCAGGGGCTGGGCGGCCTGTTTGCCGACGTGGAAATGCCGCTGGTGCCGGTATTCGTCGAAATGCAACGGGCGGGGGTCCGGCTGGACGCCGGCATCCTGCACGAGATGTCGCGCGACCTGCATGAACAACTGGAGCAGATCCAGACGGAACTGTTCGAGTCAATTGGCCACAGCGTCAACATCAACTCGCCCAAGCAGCTGAGCGACCTGCTATTCGGCGAATTGGGTCTGCCCAAGTCGAGGCGCACGCGGTCCGGCTATTCCACGGACGCCAAGGCGCTGGAGGCGCTGAAGGGGCTGCATCCGGCGGTGGACAAGATCCTGGATTACCGGCAGGTCTCCAAGCTGAAGTCGACCTACATCGACGCGCTGCCGGAGATGGTGAACCCGGCAACAGGTCGGATCCACACTTCGTATCACCAGACCGGGTCGGCCACGGGCCGGGTCAGCAGCAGCGATCCGAACCTGCAGAACATACCGGTGCGCACCGAACTGGGCCGCCAGGTTCGCCGGGCCTTCGTGGCCGATTCCGGATGCCAACTGCTCTCCGCGGACTATTCGCAGATCGAGCTGCGGGTGCTGGCCCACATGTCCCAGGACCCGTCGCTGCTGGAGGCCTTCCGCAGGGGCGAGGACATTCACGCCGCCACGGCGAGCCAGATGTTCAATGTGCCGATTAACGACGTGGATGGGGAGCAACGCCGGATCGCGAAGGTGCTGAATTTCGGCGTGATCTACGGGTTGGGCCCGTACGGGATTTCGCAGCAGACGGGGTTCAGCCGAGAAGAAGGGCGACAGTTCATCGACACATACCTTTCCCGGTACCCGGGCATCAACGGATACCTGGAATCGGTGAAAGAACGGACTCGGAGCGTGATGTACGCCGAGACGCTTTTGGGTCGGCGGCGCTATCTGCCGGACATCCAGTCCACCAACCACAACACCCGAGCGGCCGCCGAGCGCATGGCGATCAACATGCCGATCCAGGGCACTGCGGCCGACATCATGAAGATAGCCATGATCAACGTGCGCGCCCGCATGATCAACGAGCAGATGCGCTCCAACATGATCCTCCAGGTGCACGACGAGCTGGTGTTTGAAGTGCCGGACGACGAGATGGCGGTGATGACCGAACTGGTGATGGACGAGATGCCGGCCGCCATGGATCTGGACGTTACCCTCAAGGTGGACGTCAAGTCGGGCTACTCTTGGGGCGATTTCTAATCCCATCCGCGCGTCGCTCTACTAACCGCGAACCAACCCCACAGCGAGGTTTTGGACGTGCAGTTGCTCCGCAGCATCGTCTTTGTCCCCGGTAATCGCTCCAACATGCTGGAGCGGGCGCTGGGCTTCGGCGCCGACATCATCATGGTGGACCTGGAAGATTCGGTGCCGCCGGGGGAAAAGGCCGCGGCGTGCGAGCTGGCCACGGAATGGGTCCCACGCCTGGCGGAAGCCGGCAAGCAGGTTATGGTGAGGGTCAACGCGCTGGAAACCGGATTAGCGGCCGGAGAACTGTCCGCAGTGGTCTCGCCCGAGCTGTCCGGGATAAGTATCGGCAAGGGAAACACTGGCTGGGACATGCAGCAGGTTGACCAGTTGCTCGCCCCGTTAGAGGACAAGGCACGGATCGCAGCGGGCAGCATCAAGGTGATTCCATGGATCGAGACCGCGATGGCCATCGTTCACGTGTACGAGATGGCGCGTGCATCCCAGCGAATCGTGGGACTCGCGTTTGGAGGCGAGGACTACACCAATGACATGGGAGTGACCCGCAGCGATTTCGGTGAGGAGTGCTACTTTGCGCGTTCTTCGGTGGCTGTGGCGGCAAGGGCAGCCGGGGTGGCCGGGCTCGATGGTCCATTTGTCGGGTTCCGCGATCCGGAGGGACTGAGGACCGATGCCGGCGCGGCGCGACGTATGGGGTATACGGGCAAGTTCGCGATCCATCCGGCCCAGATAGACATCATCAATGAGACGTTTTCGCCCGACCCTGACGACGTGGCCTACGCGCGACGAGTGGTGGAAGCCTGGGATGAAGCGGAGGCGGCCGGAAGGGGTTCGCTGTCGATCGACGGTCGCATGGTGGACGTGCCGGTCGTGAAACGGGCTCAAAACTTGCTGGCCCAGGCAGAAGCCATCGAGGCACTGACCAATTGATTGCCCGCCTGCCAGTTGCGGATGGCCCGGGTTCTTCAACGTTTGAGTCCTCCTGATGTCGGCAGACCGTATCATCCTGACCGGCCTCCAGTTCTACGGTTTCCACGGCGTCAACCCGGAAGAGCGAAGCCTCGGGCAGCAGTTCGTCGTGGACCTTGAGGCGGAGCTGGACCTGCGTGTGCCGTCCGAGACCGACCGCCTGGATAACACGGTGAGTTACACGCACTTGTACCGTGCGGTGAAAGCAGTCATGGAAGGCGACCCTCGGAACCTGCTGGAAGCCGCCGCCGGAGCGATTGCCAACCGCATTCTGGGACAACACCCGCAAATCGACGCGGTCCGCGTCCGAGTTCACAAGCCCCGCCCACCGATCAAGGGCTCGGTCATCGAGGCCGCGGCGGTGGAAATCTACCGGTCACGGTCCCCTTGAGCGGCCCGAGCCGACCCCGACAGGAAAGCAAGACATGGCTACCAACCAGGCATCCGACGACGCCGGCGTGGCAGCATCGTTCAACGAGGCTACCAAGCTCCAGTACATCAACCTGAGCAACAAGCCGCCGCTGTACAAGACCTACCCCGAGCTGCGCGCAATCCCACTGCCCGACGTGGACGCGGGGTCCGGGCTCGAAACGTCCACCCTGCAAGCCATTCGCGGCCCAAGCGAATTCCCCGGCGACGGAGGTCCACCGACGCTGCAGACCCTGGCCGAGCTGCTCTACCGCGCGGCGGCGGTGATCCGGCGCAGAAGCTTGCGGGACGGCGAGGTGCACTACCGTGCAGCGGCGTCGGCTGGAGCACTGTATCCGACCGAGGTGTACGTGGTGTGCGGCGACCTGGACGGTTTGCGGGCTGGCGTATACCACTTCAACCCGCTGGATTTCACCCTGGCGCGTCTGCGAAACGGCGACCTGCGGCGGTGGGTGGCGGCAGCCGCCCAGGACCACGCCGCGTACCCGGCGACGCTGATATTCACCACGGTGTTCTGGAGGAGCGCGTGGAAGTACCGCGAGCGCGGCTATCGCTACTGCTACTGGGACCTGGGCACCATCGCCGCCAACCTCACGGCGGCGGGGAACGCTGCTGGAATGCCCGTCGGCCTCAAATTCGGTTTCGTGGATCGCTCGCTTACCGGATACATCGGGATTGATGGGCTGGAGGAAGCGCCGTCGTTGCTGGCGACTATCGGCAGCCCTGACGGCGTGCTGAACCCCGGTTCCGGCGACGTTCCGGGCATGTTGCCCCAGGAGAGCAACGAACTCGCGGCGGGAGCCTTGGAGTATCCGCTGTCGCGCGAAATTCACCTGGCGTCGTGGCTGCAAACGGGCGCGGCCGTTGCAGCCTGGAACGATGGCGGCGGACAAAGCCGTGGCGGTGACAAGGACGAACTGGACGGCACCGGCGAGGGTTTCCGGCCGTTGCGTTCGGGTCCAGACGGGAGATTTGACGGGGAGTTGGACCTGGCGGCGCGGCCGGCGCAACCGTTGGGCGAGTGCATCCGTTCCCGCGGTTCGACGCGGCGGTTCGCCACCGAGCCGATTTCGTGGGAGGACTTCCGCACCATCGTCGACGCGGCTGGGAATCCGATAAACACACCGCACCTGGCGGACGGGTTCTCGCCGTATCTGAGTGTTTACCTTATTGTGAATGCCGTGGCCGGGCTGGCCCCTGGAGCCTATTACTACAACCGTTTCTACAACGGTCTGCGGCTGCTCAAGGAAGGCGACTTCAGGGAAACAGCGGGTCATTTGGGTTTCGAACAGGCCCTGCCGGCAGACGCAGCGGCCGTGGCGTTCATCACCGCCGATCTGCCTTTGATCGAGCGCGAATTCGGGGCCCGGGGGTACCGGATGGCGCAGACGGTGGCCGGGATTATCGGCGGTCGGATCTATCTGGCCTCGCATGCGCTGGGGTTGGGGGCAACCGGTCTCACCTTTTTCGACGATGCCGTCGTCGAGTTTTTCGGCCCGCACTCCACGGGACAGGAGGCGGTGTTCGTGGTGCCCATGGGTATCCCGCACCAGGATAACCGAGTGCGCCCGTTCCGGTCCCGGCTGGCGGTCAGCCTGGATGCCCGGGCGAGGGGCGCCGGGCAGGCGTAGCCGTCCTGGTACCGGCTACGGTGTGATCAGTCCCAATCTTCCTCGTCCCCGGACGGCGGGACCACTGGCGTCCATGCAGTCGTCTCGTCGTCGGTATCCAACGTAGGAACGTCGTCGTCGCTTCCGGAATCCACCGGGGTGTCGTCGGGCATCTCCATGACTGCGCTTTCGGTCGGGTCCAGGGTGTCGTCAGGATCGGTTGCGTCGTCCACCGGAGCAGGTTCAGGGTCCTCGTTCGGCGGCGGCATGAATCCGTCACGGTCCACCATCGGTTCAGGCCCGTGCGTCTGGCCTACCCGAGCCGGAAATGAGACCACATGGCGCAGCGCCGGCGCCTGACCGGTTTCGCGCAAAATGACTGACACGCCATCCGGCTCGATCCCGACCACGGCGGCCTCGTACCGGTTGCCGCCGGCTATCAGGCGGTTCACGCGGCGACCCAGACGGCGCTGCAGCGTTCCCAGGTACTGGCCATCCAAGGTGTAGATGGTTATCCCCTCATTCTGCGACCGCAGCGCGACAGCGTCACCGGCGCTGACCGGCGCGGTTTCCGGCGGTCCCGCCATGCGGCACAGCGTGGTGGTGCACGACCGGCCACTCTCGGAGATGAAAATGCCTGGAGATTGCCCGCCAATCCCGAATTGTGACCGGCCATTGCCGGGACGGCTTTGGAGCTGATCAAGGCGGGCCAGGTTCTTGCGCGCGATCACGTTGGACGGTGAACGCAACTGGAGCTGCTCCAGGGTCTTGCGGGCCTCGGCATACCGGCCAAGTTCCATCAGGGCCTTCGCCAACCGATTGGACGCTTCGCAATCAGACGGACAGATGTCCAGGATTTGGCAGTTCGCCCTGACGGCCTGTGGCCAGTCGCCGTTCAGGGCGAATCGGATGGCTTCTTTGCCCAACTGGATTTTGGCGCGGCTCACCGTTGAATCGGCGACCGACGCGCGACGTTGCAAGTATGACACGTTATTCACCATTATTGACCTTCACCACCGATCCAATACACCACCAAACCACTAATGATGGCTCGATATACAATTACACCCACCTACGGCGTATTTTCAATCTATTGAGACTACCGATTTTGGTGAGTTATCGACGGGTGTGATCCACGTCTCCAACCAATTCATCGTGCGGCCAAGTCCTACCGATCGTAGCGGCCGGCTACCCACCGGTACCTAATGATGACGAGGTCTCGGAGGGTGCGCCATCCGTCGCGTATCGGGCGTACCTTGCTTTCCGAGCGGTAATGCCAATTAATACCAATCTCGGCCACCTTGAAACCGCGTTGCCGCGCCAGGAACAGAATTTCGGCGTCGAAGGCGAAGCCGTCCAGCGTCTGCAGTGCGAAGAGCGTTTTGGCGGCGTCGACGTGGAATACCTTGAACCCACATTGAGTGTCAGCGATGCCGGGCGTGGCCAGGATGCGGGTCATGGCATTGAACACTCGGCCCATGAGCCAGCGGCGCCGGGGTTCGCCAATGCGTCGCGCTCCGGGCGCCTCCCGCGAGCCGATCACGATGTGCGATGGTTCACCGGATTCCGGCAACAGGCGGTCCAGCAAATCGATGGGCATGGACAGGTCGGCGTCGCACAGGAAGCGGTACTGGCCGCCAGCGGCGAGCATGCCGTTCTTCACGGCCCATCCCTTTCCCCGGTGGGGCAGGCGAACCAGCTTGACGCGCTCGTCGTTTTCCGATGCGCCAGCGACGATAGCCGCCGTCGCGTCGTCGCTGCCGTCATCAGCTACTACGATTTCCCACGCGTACCTCTTCGTGTCGAGGAAGGAGCGAACGGCGTCAAGCGTCTCGGGGAGGCGGCGCTCCTCGTTGTAGGCCGGAATGACGACGGAAAGGTAGCAAGCGGACATCACCGCCCGGCCAGGGGACCTCTAATCGGACTTGTCCAGTTCAAAGCCCTGGTGCAGCAAGCGGACGGCTTCCTGCGCCTGGTCACGATCGATGATGCACGAGATCCGGATTTCCGAGGTGGTGATCATGTCAATGTTGATGCCGCCATCGGCGAGGATGCGAAACATCCTCGAGGCGTAACCCGGGGTGTTCTGCATTCCCGAGCCGACCACGCTCACCGATGCCAGCGTTGGATCGCTGATCACATGCCCGGCTCCAAGGGTCGATTCCACCGGCGCCATGACACGAAGCGCTCGAGCCAGATCATCCGTGGTGACGGTGAAGCTGATATCGGTAGTGGTGCGGTCAGCGCTGGTATTTTGGACGATCGTGTCCACGTTGATCCCGGCGGCGGACAACGGCTCGAACAGCGCCGCCGCGACGCCCGGCTTATCGGCGACCCCGCAGACGGTCACTTTGGCGACGTTGGTCTGATACGCGATGCCTGTAACCTTGATCCGGTCTTCCATCTGCCTTTCGTCCGATGCTTGATGTATGAGGGTTCCGGGAGCGTCGACGAAACTTGACGCCACGTAGATGGGGACATTATAGACTGCGCCCAGTTCGATTGACCGGGGGTGCATCTTGGCCCCGGAGGCGGCCAGTTCCAACATCTCTTCGTAGCCGACTTCGGACATTTTGGTCGCGTTGGCGACCACCCTCGGGTCGGCGGTGTAGATGCCCTCAACGTCCGTGTATATGTCGCAACGGTCGGCATCCAGCGCGGCCGCCAAGGCCACCGCGGTGGTATCGGAACCCCCGCGACCCAGAGTGGTGATGTCGTCGTCTGGCGTGAGGCCCTGGAAACCGGCCACGATGACCATTCGGCCGTCATCCAACTCGCGGCGAACTCGCTCCGGGTCGACTTCGCTGATCCGAGCCCGCCCGTACGAGCTGTCGGTTCTGATGCCTGCCTGGGCTCCGCTCAGGCTGATGGCGTCGTAACCCAAATTCCGCAACGCCATGGACAGCAGCGTGATCGAGACCAACTCGCCGGTGGACAGGAGGAAATCGAGCTCCCGAGGATCCGGCTCGTTGGAAACCGTCCGTGCCAGATCAATCAACTCATCCGTCGTGTCGCCCATCGCCGAGACTACGGTGACGATCTGGTGGCCTTGCTCATGCACCGCGGCGATGCGTCGCGCGACGTTGACGATCTTCTCCGCGTCGGCGACGGAGCTCCCGCCATATTTGTGGACGTACAGCGACATCAGGACTCCCGGGTAGCCGTATCAAACGGGAATCGAACCACGCAACAATCGGCGGCGGAAGGATATCTACGGTTTCCCTTGTGCATTATCCGCTCTCGGCGGCGGCGATCACATGCGCCCCCTGCACGGTGGGCTGAGTTACCTCCACCCGCCCGTCGACCCCCGCCAGCCGGGCCGCGTCGAACATCTCGTAAGCCACCGTCATGGCACGATCACGGGCCAAGGCCAGGATCGTGCTCCCGCTCCCCGACAGGAAGACGCCGAACGCGCCCGCCGCCTGTGCAGCGGCAAAAATCACTTTCATCTGCGGGAAAATGGTTTGCCGGTAGGGCTGGTGAAGGCGATCCTGAGTGGCGATGTTGAGGTATTCCGGGTGTTCCGTTTCCATGCTCGCCACCAATAGCGCGGTGCGGCTCATATTGTATACCGCGTCGGCGACGGATATTTCGGCAGGCAATACGCGCCTGGCGTCCACGGTGGCGATCCGCCGGTCCGGGATGAACAGCACCGCCTGCAGGTCCGCCGGAACGTGGACCGGAACGGTGTACATGCGATTGTCGTCCATCACCACCAGCCGCATGCCTCCATGAACGGCGGCGGCAACGTTATCGGGATGCCCTTCGATGGTGGCGGCCATCTCCAGCAGATCGTCCTGGGTGAAAACATCGTCCAGCAAGCGATTGGCAGCCACCAGGCCACCTGCTATGGCCGCCGCGCTGCTGCCCATTCCCCGGCTCAGCGGTATCGTGTTCTCGCAGCAGAGAGACAACACGGGGATTGGCGCGTCGGCTTCGTTGAACAGAAACTCCATCGCGCGGTAAGTCAGGTTTTGCGTGTTGGCGTCGAGCTCCCCTTCCCCTTCTCCCGCAACTCTCACCACCGCGTCGGTTCCGTCAGGCAAAACCTCCACGGTCAGCGTGTTCCACAAGTCCAGGGCCATGCCCAGGCAATCGTAGCCCGGACCGAGGTTAGCGGTCGTGGCCGGCGCCCGCACTTCCACCGTAGTCAAGGGTCCCTCCGCAAGATGTTCGTTCCAGTCAGCCGAGTACGCGTTGCGACACGTACCGGCCCAAGTCCCGGTTCTCGCGGAACTCGAACCCGCCGAAATCCCCGCCGTATCCAATTATCGGCACCCGCTGCTCATGGGCTGATCCGTGAGACCTCAAACCGGATGGAATGGTTACCTCGGCGGGATCACCGAACACTACGTCCGGAGCGCCGGTGACCACAATATCTCCGATTCGCTGCTCCATCAGGGAGAAACGCCGTGCCGCCTCAGACCGTGGCAACGCCTCTTCTACTCCGTCTGTTTCCCGAAGGACGCCCAACGCATCCTCCAGGGCGGACGGGTCATTCAGGTGGACGTAGATGCACCCACCCAGATTGGAATGGTGCACCACGTAGAGGTCCTTGATTATCGGTATCGCCCGGGCGTTGATGCCATGTCTCCGCAGCACGGCTGGCAAATTCAGCATTCGCCGCTTGTCGGACATACCATGATCGGCGGTGATCAGCAGTTGCACATCCGGTATGTCGGCGACCAGGCGACCCAGCGCGTCATCCAGGATCCAAATGTGCCGACGCGATTCCGGGTGTTCGGGCCCGTAGATGTGCATCGCGTAGTCGGTAGTCGCGATGAACGCGAGGTCGTAGTGCTGCGCCTTCAGCGCGTCTCGCGCAGCGTTGATGGTCCAACCGTTGACCTCCAACGAATACACGTCGGGCGGGTCCCCGGCCGCTGTCACTGCTTCAGCCGTGGGACTTTCCGACGAGAAAGCGAGAGCCGTGTCGTCGCCCAGCAATCGCCTGAGTTTGTCCTTGGACGCTGCCAGCAGCGATCTGCCCCCTCGACGGCGACATTGGGCGAATATCGTGTCAGCGCAGATGAACTCGCCGGATTCGACATACTCTTCGATCCCGGCTTCACGGTCCAGCCAATAGTTGGATACTATTCCGTGCTGGGCCGGGTAATGCCCGGTGACCATGGTCGTATTGTTGACGTTGGTCACGCTGGGCATCATGCCCCCGCCGGTCACCTGAAACCCTTCGCGCGCGAAGCGTTGCAGATTGGGGGCCGGACAAGTCTCGAGATACTCCGGGTCCAGCCCGTCGATCATCACGAGAACGGTGGTACGCGCCATGCTTTTCAGTTCCCCAAATTGTCGCCGCCGGGCAATTGTAGTTCTCGGATTATTCTACCGTGACGGATTTCGCCAGGTTCCTGGGCTGGTCCACGTCGCAACCGCGCCGAACGGCTATATGGTAGGCAAACAGCTGCAGGGGTACGGTAGCCACCACCGGGGTCAGGTTCGGCGGCGTATCCGGGACGAGCATCGAATGGTCCACCAAGCCGGCCAACTGGTCGTCGCCCTGGGTGAGCACTGCCAGGACCGCCCCGTCCCGCGCCTTGACTTCCTGGATGTTGTTCGCCATCTTGTCGTACAGGCCGTCCCGGGGAGCAAGGGCCAGCGTCGGCATCGCGTGGTCGATCAACGCGATCGGGCCGTGCTTCATCTCGCCGGCGGCGTAGGCCTCGGCGTGGATGTAACTGATTTCTTTGAGCTTCAGCGCGCCCTCAGTGGCTATCGGCGCGTTGATCCCGCGCCCCAGGTACAGAAAATGCTCCCGTCCGTAGTAGTGACGGGACAGCTGCTCGACTTGTTCAGCGGATTCCAGCGCGTGGGCGACGTTGCCCGGCAACCGCGCCAATCCGTCCACCAGATCACGGGACATCCCCGACCCCACGTGGCCCCGGGAGGCTCCCATCCGCATCGCCAGAAGGTTCAGCAACGTCAGCGACGACAGGAAGGTCTTGCTGCTGGCGACACCCACCTCGACACCGCACCCCATGAGCAGGACGTGGTCCGCCAACCGGGCGGCCTGGCTGTTGGCCGCGTTGCAGATCGCTACCAATCTCGCCCCGCTTCCCCGCACTGACTCCATTGCGGCCACTGTGTCGGCGGTTTCCCCAGATTGGCCGATGGCTACGACCAGGGTTGATGCGTCCAGGAACGGTTCCCGATAGCGAAACTCGGACGCGGATTCCGCCTCGGCCGGGACCCCGGCCAGTCGCTCGATCAGGTGGCGACCCACGTGCGCCGCGTTCAGGCTCGTGCCACATCCGATGAGGACCACTCGCCGTACGTCCGACAGCTCACGGTCGGTGAGAGCCAGGTCGGGCAGGGTCGCCAGGCCCCGGCCGAAGTCCACCCGGTCACGCAGGGCCGCGGTCACGGCCTGGGGCTGCTCCATGATTTCTTTGAGCATGAAATGGCGATAACCACCACGTTCCACAAGCACGTCATCCATGTCGACATGGAGCATCGGCTTGTCGATTTGCCGCCCGTCGCGATCCAGGAAAGCTATGCCCTGCCGCGTCACCACGGCAACTTCGCCATCTTCGAGAAACCCCACCGGCAGGTGCCCGCGGCGACCCACGATCGGCAACAGCGCCGGCAAATCGCTGGATACGATGCCTTGCCCGTCATGGTGGGCCACAGCCACCCCACCCGCGTTGCCGAGTTTCAGGGCGCACAGGCTCTCAACGTCTCCATCGTGCACCGCCACGATGGCCTGGGGACCCCGCACCTGCTCGCCCATGTGCAACATGGCCGCCGGCAAACCAAGGCCGTCGTTCATAGCGTCTTCGATCAGGTGCGATATGACCTCTGTGTCGGTCTCCGATTTGAAGTTGTGGCCCCTGCGCCTCAGCTCGGCCCGCAGTTCGACGTGGTTCTCCACGATGCCGTTGTGGGCGATGGCGATCTGGCCGGTGCAGTCGGTGTGTGGGTGGGCATTCGCCTCCGATGGTCGGCCGTGGGTGGCCCAGCGCGTGTGACCGAGGCCCGCCGACCCATGCGGCTCCGGACAATCAGCGTCGTGGAGCAGCCCCAAAACCCGGCCCACGGTCTTCCGCAGTTGCAGCCCGCTGTCTGGACCCAACACCGCCACGCCGGCGCTATCGTATCCGCGATATTCCAGGCGACGCAGACCCTCCACGACTATGGGCCATGCCGGCCGGTCGCCGACGTATCCGACGATACCGCACATACTTGCAAGCCGGGGGTTTCAGTCCCCGTCGGCGTTGGCGCTGCCGACGGTCATGGTTTCGGCCGGCACCATTACGTCGCCCACGTAGTCACAATCAAACACCAGTGACGCGCCCGACGCAGCCTGGCGATTTCGGTCGGTGGAGTCGGCCAGTTCCATGATCGCCGCCGCCAATGCGGTGGGATTGTGGCGAACGAAAACTCCCGGCGCCAGCAGTGGCCGCTCGATTATGCGCCCGACCATAGTCAGGGATTCCGGTACATCGATCATTACCGGGTGTTGACCCTCGGCTGCGTAGCGTTCCGACAGGCGTGGTGGTATCGGCGTGTTGTTGACTAACAGGAAGTCCAGTGGCTGGCTCGTGCCCAGATATTCCATGAGAAGAGCCAGGAAGTCGGAGGTGCGGAACCCGGCGCTTTCGTTGGGCTTCGTCATCAAGTTGCAAACGTGGATTTTGACGGCATCCGAGTCGTTGATTGCTTGGGCTACATCCTCAACCAGAAGATTTGGCAGCACGCTGGTGTAGATGTCGCCCGGGCCCAGAACGATGGCGTCCGCATCAGCAATGGCATCCAGCACGGGCGGATACACGTATGCTTTGGGATCAAGGTGAATGTAGTCAATGGCGACGTCGAGGTTCTCGCTTCTCAAGTCAATGGCGGATTCGCCGATGAGCTCGGAGCCGTCGAACAGCCGGGCGCACAGTGTGGACCGCGTCAGCGTAACGGGCAGCACCGTGCCTTGAATCCCCAAGATCCGGGCTGCCTCATCGATCGCGGTGATCGTATCTCCGGTGACCTCAGTCAGGGCGGCCAGCAGTAGATTGCCGAAACTGTGGCCATTGAGGCCGTCGCCGGTGGAGAACCGGTAATCGAACAACCGTCGCATCAGGTTGGAGTCAGCGGAGTCGGCGGCCAGGGCCATCAGGCAGCGCCGCAGGTCTCCGGGCGGCAAATGGCCCAACTCTTCGCGCAGACGGCCACTGCTGCCGCCGCTATCCGTCATCGCGACTATCGCAGTGACGTCGCAGTCACGAGACCGCAGGCCGGTCAGGGTGGTGTGGTTGCCAGTACCGCCGCCGACTACGACGATTTTCTTATTGCTCATCGGCATACGGCCGGAACCCGTCGAATCTCGTAGGCAAATAGCCTTGTCGCCGAGTCTAGGCCCGTAGCAGTATATGGACGGTGAGCCGGGCCAGTCAACCGGGGTCGGTCAGTTTTCTGCGCCGTAGCGACTTTCGAAATACGGAATCACGTTGTCGCCCATCTGTTCCACCACGCGCATCGCCATCCGCGCGTCCATCCCCGGATACCAGATCCGGAACATGAAGTGATTGGCTCCCACGCGTTGGTGGTGGTCTTCGATCTGCTGTATCACCTCTTCGCCGCTGCCCAGGATGAAACGGTCCCGTGCCAGTTCTTCAAAGGGGATCCGGAAGTCCTCCTCGCCAGGCAGGGCTTTGTCCTGACCCCAGTCGGCGTAGGCCTGGTATTTAGCCTCCATGTAGGGCTGAGCGTTGCGTACCGCCTCCTCGTGGGTCGTTGCGATGTGCATCTCCTTGATGATGGGCATCTCAGGCGGCATCTCCTGACCGCCGGCTTCCAGGCCCTCTCTGTAGATTGCCGTCTGCCGTTCCAGCGTTGCTAGCGTGGCATGCGGGTTCACGAACCAGGGCAGGCCCAGTTCCCCGGCCCGGCGGACCACGGTGTCGAAGTTGGCGGCCACCCAGATCGGTGGATGCGGCCGTTGGACCGGCCGGATCGCGCAGGTGGCGTTGTCCAGGCTGAAGTGGCGCCCGTGGAACGTCACCTCGTCCTCAGTCCACAGCCTGCGCACCAGTTCCAGGCTCTCCAGGAATCGCCCGACCCGGTGCCGCCGCTCCACGTTGAACGCCTGGTACTCGATGTCGCGATAACCCAGCCCGACGCCCAGCACGATTCGGCCTTCGCTGATCACGTCCAGCGTAGCCACGGTCTCGGCTACGTCGGCGGGCGAATAGAGGGGCAGCAGCAGGATGGACAGCACCAGCTGCATGTCGCCCGAATCCGCGGCCAATCGCGCCAGCAAGGGGATGCTCTGGAGGTTCTGGTAGGGCGGCGACAGGAAATGCTGCCCGCAGGCTATCGAGCTGAACCCTGCGTCTCGGGCCAGCCGCGTCAACTCCACCGTCTCGCGAAACCTCTGTGTCGCGGAATCTGTTGACGGGTGCTGGGGCATGGCCATAATGCCGAACTTCATTGATTACACTCCAGTGCGTGGGCTTTGATCGCATTGATCCGGTCAATGCAGTGGTCGACACCGAGGTCCATCCCAGCAGGACACCGGTAGAGAAGATTGACGGTTTATGACGCCTTACTAGCCCCGGTCGAACCGGGCCATCTGGTCAACGACGTCCAACCCGACGGTCTCACTCCAGGCGGACAGCAGTTGCTGGACTATCGGCCCGGGCCGTCCATCCCCGATATCCCGTTTGTCCACGACCGTTACCGGCAGCACGCATGGGGTGGTGCTGGAGAAGAACGCTTCGTCGGCGGTGTACATGTCATACGGTTGGAGATCTTCCTCCACCAGGGGAATCTCAAGCTGCTCTGCCAAGTCGAACACCATCCCCCTGGAGATGCCCTGGAGGATGTTGCGGTCCCCCGGTGTGCGGATCACCCCGTCGGTGACCAGGAAAACGTTGTAGCCCGTCCCTTCGGTGAGGTTTCCTTCGGAGTCCGTGAGGATGGGCCAGCCCTCCGGGTCCACGTCCGCAGCTTCCAGGTCGGCCAGGTTAAAGTTCATGCGGCTGTAGTGCTTGACCTTGGGGTCGAGGGCATCGACCGGATAGCTCCGGGTGCGGGTAATGACGCCGTGGGCCCCGTCCGTGTACAGCTTGGCGTAGCGTCCGAACGCCGCCGCCGATATCTTCACGCAAACTGCGGGAGGCCCGGCGTCGCGGGACGAGTTTCCCGGACCGCGGGTGATGAACTGAGTTATGGTGAAATCCCCCGCCTCTTCGCGCAGGTGTTCGTTGCGGGCGATCGCCTCCTCGCTGATGTCGTACATCTCGCGCGGGGAGAGCCCGGGGTCGATGCGGACGTACTTCAGTGAGCGGTAGAGCCGGTCGATGTGCTGCTCCATACGAAAGCTCTTGCCGTTGAAGGTTCGGGCCACGTCGAAGATTACGTCGCCCACAATGAAGCCCCGGTCCATGGGGTCGATTTTGACCTGGCTGAAGGGTACCCACTCGCCGTTGAAATATGCAGTGTAATCCGCCATGATCCGCCTCCTTTGCCGCCAGTATAGCAAACCGCCTGGCCGGCCCCGTGCGGCCCCATGGCTCCCCTCAGGACTCCGATTTCCCCCACCGTGACCGTTGCGCCGGATGCCCTTCGGGTAAAAAAAGCTGGACCATCTGATACGGAAGGCCACCGCCATGACGTATCATGCTGCCGGTGGGGCACAATCGTCCTCAGCACCAACAGGAGGCCGCAGGTGTACAAGATCGGAATTGACGTCGGAGGTACTTTCACGGATTTCGTGGTCGCCGCTGAAACCGGCCAGCCGCGTTTCTTCAAGACGCAGACCACGCCTGACGACCCGTCACACGGCGTGATGACCGGCCTTCAAGAGGCCGCTTCCGCGTACGGACTGTCGCTGGACGAGTTTCTCAGGGACACTGACCTGGTTATCCACGGTTCGACCGTCGCGACCAACACGCTGGTCGAGAGGAAAGGCGCAACCGTGGGTCTGATCACCACCGACGGCTTTCGCGACCTCCTGGAGATGCGGGAAGGGTTGAAAGAAGACCGGTACAACCTGCGGATGACGCCCGTCGAGCCGTTGGCCGCGCGCTACCTGCGAGTGGAAGTTCCGGAACGAACCCGGGCGAACGGCGCTGTGCATCGTCCGTTGGACATTGGCCACCTGGAGCAACAGCTGAATTACTTGCAGGGGGAAGGGGCCGAATCGCTGGCGGTGTGTTTCCTGTTCTCCTACCTGAATCCGCTGCACGAGAAGCAGGCCGGCGAGATCATTCGTCGGCACTTTCCTGATATGTACGTCTCCCTTTCCCACGAAGTGATTCCCCAGATCAAGGAATTTGATCGCCTCAGCACCACGGTGATCAACTCCTACGTCGGTCCCGTGTTCAGCCGTTACTTGTCGCATCTGGCTGAGCGGTTCGCGGCCTATCCACAACTCAACGACGTGCTGATCATGCAGTCCAACGGCGGAGTCGCGCCCATCGACGATTCCAGCCGCATGGCCGTACGGGCAATCCTGTCCGGCCCAGCCGGTGGTGTGAGCGCCGCTGCATACCTGGGCCAGTTGCTGGGGGAGCCGAAAATCATCGCCTTCGACATGGGTGGCACCAGCACCGACATTTCGCTCATCGAGAATGGCGTCCCCCACATCGCCAACGAGAAGTTTGAAGCCGGCTGGAAGATCGCCGCTCCCATGATCGACATACACACTCTGGGAGCCGGTGGCGGCAGCATCGCCCGGGTGGACGACGGAGGCATCCTCCACGTGGGTCCGGACAGCGCCGGTGCCGATCCCGGTCCGGCTTGCTACGGCAAGGGTGGCGTCGACCCCACGGTAACCGATGCCAGCCTGGCCCTTGGTTACCTGGAAGCCGGCAATTTCCTCGGTGGGCGGGCCAGCCTCGATAACGCGGCGGCCGCCCGGGCCCTTGCTGACAACGTGGGTTCGCCGCTCAACCTTCCCGACGCCGAGGCCGCCTTTGGCGTGTACAAGGTGGTGTGCACCACCATCGCCGAAGGGATCCGGCTGATGTCGGTGCAGCGCGGTGTCGACCCCCGTGACTTCACCATTATGGGGTTTGGCGGGGCGTCGGGCCTTCATGCCTCGGAGGTGGCCCGGCAGCTCCAGGTTGGAAAGGTTTACGTACCGGCGTCAGCGCCGGTCTTGTCCGCCTACGGGATGCTGAACACGGACGTCAAGTACGACTACTTCCGGTCCTATCCGGTCAGCCTGGAGCGTCTCGACCTGAGGGAATTGAAAGTGATCCTTGATGAGTTGGCGGCACAGGGCCTGGAAAAGCTGCTGTCGCAAGGCGTTTCCCAGGACGCAGTGGAGATCGAGTACTCCGCGGACATGCGGTACCTGGACCAAATCTACGAGGTCACGGTTCCGCTACCGGACCCGGCGCGGCCGCCCTCTGCGTTCGTCGCCGATCTGACCTCCAACTTCCACCGGAGATACGAGGAGCTTTACTCGTACAATCAGCAGGATCAGGAGGTTCGGTTGGTCACGCTGCGGGTGGCGGCAATCGGCAAGCTGCCCCGGATAGCCCGGCCTGACCAGACGGGCGACGGGGACCCGGCAGTGCCCGTCGGTTCACGCCGTGTCTACATGGGCGAATGGCTGGACGTCCCGACCTATGCCGCCGACGGACTGCCCGCGGGCACGCAGGTATCCGGCCCGGCCGTCCTGGAATCGGAATTCACCACCATCTTGGTTTGGTCGGGCGACCAGGCTACCGTGGATGCCATGGGTGGCATCGAGCTGGCGGTCAACCTGGGATCCGCCGCGCTTGACGCGGACAGTCATGCCGATTCCGCAGCGGCAGACCCCATCACCCTGGCGGTCGTGGAGCACCGCCTCGAGTCGATAGCCCAGGAGATGACCGAGGCCATGCTGCGCACGGCCATGTCCCAGATCCTCAACTCCAGCCGGGACTTTTCCACGGCGATACTCGACGGTGATTGCCAGCTGGTGGCCCAGGGCGAGGGCATACCGGTGCATATAAGCGCCCTGCCCGTGGCCGGCGCCGCCGTCCGGGACTACTTCGGTGACGACATCCACGATGGCGATCTGTTCATTCTGAATGACCCTTACTTCGGAGGCAGCCACCTGCCGGACATCACCATCATCCGGCCCGTGTTCCACCAGGGACGGCTGCTGTTCTATGGCGTCAACCGCGCCCACCACAGCGACGTCGGCGGGGGCACCCACGGCGGATACAATCCGGGCGCCAACGAGATCTTCCAGGAAGGCCTGCGGATACCTCCGTTGCGGCTGTACGACCGCGGCATCCCGCGCAACGACCTGTTGCAAATGATGTCGGCCAACGTCCGGCAATCGGAGAACTTCCTGGGCGACCTCAACGCACAGATCGGCTCGGTGATGCTGGCCGCCCAGCGGATCGAAACGCTGCTGATCGACTACGGCGCCGACCGGTTGATGGCGGTGGTGGCCGAAATTCTGTCGGCCACCGAGCGACAGGTGCGCCAGTTCATCTCCGGATGGCCCGACGGCGTGTACCACGGCGAGTCGCTCGTGGACGACGACGGGTTCGACAGCAAGCTGGTGCCCATACGCGCGACGGTCACCATCGCCGGCGACTCCATGACCATCGATCTGAGCGAATCCAGTCCTCAGGTCGAGGGGTTCATCAACAGTGCCTACGCCAACACTCGTTCGCTGGCTCACGCCGCCATCATGTATCTGGCGCCCATGGACGTGGCCCGCAATGAGGGTTCAATGCGTCCGGTGCAGATCGTGGCCCCCCGAGGGCTGGTGGTCAACGCCAACCCGCCGGCCCCGGTGTGCATGAGCACCAACCACTGCGCCGAGGAGGTGGTTGAGGCGGTGTTCAAGGCGCTGGCGCCGGCCATCCCCGATGCAGTCTCCGCGGGGTTCTCCCGTCGGCTGCGCTACGCCATCACCGGCAAGGATCCGAGGACGGGCCGCCAGTTCATCTGGCACTTCTTCCTGGCCCGGGGCGGCGGAGGTGCGTCAGCGGGTTTCGACGGCTGGTCCAACGTCGGCGAGATCAACGTCGCCGGAGGCATCCGCTCGCCCAGCATCGAGGTCACGGAAGAGCGGTTCCCCTTCTTCGTCCAGCGTCACGAGCTGCGGCCTGATTCCGGCGGGGTGGGCGCGTGGCGTGGCGGCCTGGGCGCGGTGTGCGACCTGGTCTATGAGGGCGACGGACCCGCCTTGCTCAACACCGCCGGCGACGGCATCGTGGTGCCGCCCTTCGGACTCTTCGGCGCGAACGACGGCCTGCCCCACCACTACAAGATCACGTCAAACGGCACAGAGCGGGTGCTCGGCTCAAAGGAAGTCGGCGTCGTCGTCAACCCCGGCGACCACGTCATCTGCCTCTCCTCCGGGGGAGGCGGCTACGGCTCGCCCGAACAACGTGAGGCAGACGCCGTCAGATGGGATCTGAAGAACGGGTATGTCACGGGGTAAAGAATCAGGGCGGCAGCCGGCGCGCTTTTCCCATCTATCCCGTGCCAATCCCGGCAACTGACTATTGTTGAGAGGGTCTCGGGGGCAGCATATACTTCAGTTGCCCCAACCTGCCGCTCAGCGCCGGAGGCTTTGCCATGGCCGCCAAACGAATCATCACCAATGCCTGGAATGTACGAACCTTGCCGGACATCTTCTATGAAGAACCGGAACCGGTCGAGGATGGTATGCAGCAAGAACCGCCCATTGACCGAATCGGTCATCTCCTCCGCCAACGCTATGAAGACCAACCGGACGTATTCATCTCGGGCGCGGTCTTTGTCTCCTACGACGTAACCGACGGTAACCGGCGGGTCAAGCCCGACCTGTTCATGGCTTTTGACGTGGATAATGCGGGAATACGGGACAACTTGCCGAACTTCTGGATTTGGGAAATTGGCAAAGCGCCGGACGTCGTGATGGAAGTGGCGTCGCCGAGCACGGCGGCGAACGATCTGGGCTGGAAGCGGGAGCTGTACACGCAGTTGGGGATCCAGGAATATTGGCGGTTAGATCCTACGGGCGGCCGGTTATACGGCAAGCCAATTACGGGGGAGCGGTTGGTGGCGGGCAGGTATGAGGAGTACGAGTTGCAGCATGGCGACGACGCCTTGGTGCGGAGCCACAGCGAGTTGCTGGGCGTGGTGTTTGACTGGGATGGCGAGAAGTTTGACGCGCTGGATCCGGCAACCGGGATGACGATAGACAAGTTCGTCGTCGCCGAAGCCCGGGCCGATACCGCCGAAGCCCGCGCCATCGTCGCCGAAGCCGAGCTAAACCTCGAACAAACCGCCCGCAGTCAAGCTGAAACCCGCGCCAACGCCGCCGAAGCGGAATTGGTCCGTCTCAGGGAGCAACTCCGCCGGCAGGAACCTTAGCCTGACGAGAGAGCGGCGGTTCCTGTACTCGATTTGAACATTCTTCCGCTCCCGCGTGTTTCATCTTGGCTTTGGTTTAATCCTCAGCCACCACGTAGTTCCGCAGTGTCCCAATCCCGCTGATCTCCACCTCAATGGTGTCTCCGGGGAACATGTCGCCGTCTGCGCCCTCGGTGCCCATCCAGAGCACGTCGCCAGGGTGGAGGGTAGCGTAGTTGCTTAGCTCGTGAATCCAGGTGGCGGTGTCCCAGATCTGGTCGGCGGACGAGAAATCTTCCCAAACCTCGCCGTTGTGCCGCACAATGATGCGAAAACCTTTGGGGTCCAGACCGGTGACGATCCACGGGCCCAAGGGCTTCCAGGTGTCGCAATTCTTCCCCCGGAACATGGTGCGGTCGGCCTGCTGCCAGGGCCGCTGGCTGATGTCGTTGCCGATGGTGTAGCCAAAGACGTAGTCCATCGCCTCGCTGATCGGCACCTTGCGGGCTGTCTTGCCAATGACCACCGCCAGTTGGCCCTCCGGCTGGACGGCGCCGGAGCAGTCGGCGGGGACGACGATGTTTTCCTCAGTGCCGATGATGGCGTGGACCGAGCGATAGTTGGGCGACGGGCGGTCAGGATACATGGGTGACGAATTTCGTCGCGCAGCCATCCCTTCGACGTGGCCCCGGTAGTTGGGCCCGGCGGCGTACAACATGCCGGGCTTGATCGGAGCCAGCAGCTTCACCCGGTCCAAGGGGTACGAGTGGTTGGTGACCGCGTAGTCATCCAGCGGGCTTCCCCAAATCTCGGTCACGCGCCCACCGTCCACGATGCCGAAGCTAACCTTTTCGCCCACCTGAAAACGGCACCAGATCATGGGAATACTCCTTTGGGCGGGGAATTGTCAGAATCAGGATTTTTCGGATTTGAGAATTTGCACGATCGGATGTTTCTCCATGGGATGTCTCCAATCCTGAAATCTTTCACTCCGGTAAATCCTGATTCTGGCCGTTTCCGAATGCGTGTATGTGTCAACCCTCGGCGCTACTCCGGGGTGACCAGCGATTCGGCCTCGCCTCCGTTAAGCACCCGCAGGATGTTGCCGTAGGCAAAATGCGCCGCTCGCAGCGCTGTCTCCTGGCTCTGACCGGCCATGTGCGGGGTGATGATCACGTTGTCCAGGTCGAACAGGGGGTTCTCGGCCGGTGTCGGCTCGACCTCGAGGACGTCCAGACCAGCGCCCGCGATTTGGCCTTCGGTGAGCGCACGGTACAGCGCGGCCTCGTCAACCACCGGGCCCCGACACAGGTTGATCAGGAAGGCGGTTGACTTCATCATGCCGAACTCGCGGTCGGACATCATGCCCCGCGTCCGCCGCGTCAAGGGAACGTGGAGGCTCACGATGTCGGAGGATTCCAGCAGTTCGTCGAAGTCAACCGGTTCCGCCTTCACATCACGCTGGACGTCTTCCGGAATGTCCTCGATGTCGTAGAAAATCGTGCGGGTATCGAACCCGGTGAGACGCTTTGCGACCTGACGACCGATCCGCCCGAGCCCGATGATGCCCACCGTCTTGTCGGTAACCTCCGAGAGATCGGTCTGGTAGAGATCGCTCCGCCATGCTCTCTGCCGGGTGGTGCTATCCCATTGTGCCATCAGATTCCTGCTGATCCCTATCATCAGGGCCAACGTTTGTTCCGATACCGAAATCGCGTTGGCGCCACCGTTGTTCGCCACAGGGATGCCCATTTCCAGGATGTCTTCGAGTGGGAGACGGTCGTAGCCTGCGCTGAGGGTCTGGACCAACTTGAGCTTGGAGCACTCCCGAACCAATTCGAGACTGAGATCGCTGCTGATGATCGCGTCGGCGTCACGGCACAGTTCGATTTTTTCGTCCTCCGACAGCGCCGGATTTACCAGTGTAACTTCCAGGTCGTCCGGAGCGTTGTCCAGCATGGTTTGAGGGCGTCCCCCTACTCCGCTGAAATAAGCAACTTTCCAAGTGGGCATATCGAAATCTCCTTCGCGTGCAGTTGGTGCTTCCGGCGCCATGCCGGCAATTATAGGTACCGAGCGGGGAGTGTCAAAAATACGGATATCGGCGTACGCCACAAAGGACGGCTGCAAGGTCTGCCGGAAAACGCAAAACCCCCGCTTCAGGCAGGGGTGACATGGCGTCCCAGGCAGGATTCGAACCCGCGGCCAGCTGCTTAGAAGGCAGCCGCTCTATCCACTGAGCTACTGGGACGCATCAAGATTAGGATAGTAATAGCTGCAGCAGGCTGTCAACGTTCACTGCGACTGACCACAGCCGGAGGGCCATTGCAGAACCGCCGCCATGCCCGCCGCAGGGCAACCCGCCGCGCCCAATTAACCCATCGCTGCGCGTCGCACCGTACGGATTCGACAGCTCCGGGCAACTCCGAGCCGAAAAGCCAGGGCAAGATTTGTAGTAAAATGTCGCGACGCCTTCAATTCCCCGGTGGCTCTCCGATGTGGTGCAGATTCGCCGCCGGGACCCATTTCATCCACAGGATCGGGCCGCATGACTACGCAACGCGCCAACCCAATTCGAGTGCTCGTGGCCAAGCCAGGATTGGACGGACACGATCGCGGTGCGAAAGTCATCGCCCGGGCGCTGCGTGACGCCGGCATGGAGGTCATCTATACGGGCATCCGTCAAACGCCGCGGATGGTCGTGCAGGCTGCCGCGCAAGAGGACGTGTCGGTCCTGGGGTTGAGCATCCTTTCGGGCGCCCACATGGAATTGCTCCCGGAGATTATGCGGTTGCTGGGTGAACAGAGCATGGACGATGTGCTGGTGGTTTTGGGAGGCATCGTTCCGGAAGAAGATCGCGAAGCCCTGTCCGAGATGGGCGTGTCCGCCGTATTCGGACCGGGCACCTCCACTAACGACATCATCGAGTACATCAACGCCAACGCGTCTGATTGAAAGATCGCCGCGAATTCATTGGGCTCAGCGCAAAGCCCCGCAACTCCGGTTTGAAAATTCATAAAATCGACAAAACTGACTTACTAATCTATTGATGCACGTTTGGGGTCATCCTATAATCTGGCGTCAATTCACGAACCGCGTGCGTTTTCAGGTCGTATCCAGCCATGAAATATAACGTCGCGCAATTGCTGAAAGAAGCAATCGGTTCACATCGTAATTTCGAAATCGAGGAGGAAATCTGCGACGCCGATCATCCGGTCGACCACGTGCGGGGCTCGGTGAACATGGTGCGCACGCACCATGGAATCTGGGTCCAAGCGCGTCTCGAAGTTCGCTTGCCACAAGACTGCTCACGGTGCCTGGACGGGTTCTCACGCACGATGAGCATCGAGCTTGACGAAGAGTACTTCCCGGAGATCGACGTCAAAACGGGATCACGGGTCTCGCTTCTCGACGACTGGGAGGCCTTGTACATTAGCTCGGACCACAATCTGGATTTGGCGGAGGCCACCCGTCAGGCCACTCTCGCGGCGCTGCCTCTGAAACCGCTGTGTATGCCCGAATGCGTTGGCATCTGCCACCTCTGCGGCCGTAACCGCAACCAGGAATCGTGTGACTGTTATAATCGTCAAGTAGACCCCAGATGGGCGGCATTACGTTCGCTCATCGAAGAGCAGCAAACCTGAACGCTACGGCCTGAAGCGCAGATTGGCCCTTAGCGACCTTCGTCTGCCGGACTTCGGCCTGAAAAATGGATTAAAAATGGGAGCACTACCAAACAAGAAACTGACCAGAGCACGCAAGGGACGACGACTATCATCTCCGGCATACCGGCTCAGGACGCTCCATCCGGCGCGTTGCCCCCGGTGCCGCGCAGCCAAGCGGCCCCACGCGGCGTGCCCCGTCTGCGGGTTCTACAGAGGCAGGCAGGTCGGAGGCTGAACACCCGCAGAGCAGCACATAACGACGAGATGATTGGGGTGCGATTTTGCATCGCCTATTTGGAGAGCGGTCATTATGGCAGACATCGCCCGAACTCCGGTTTATTCATACATCTTCCCCGGACAGGGCACACAAAAAGTTGGCATGGGTCTTTCGCTGTACGAGCGTTCCCCAGCCGCACGCCAAGTTTTCAACGAGGCTGACGACAGCCTCGGCATCAACCTTTCCAAGCTGATGTTCGAGGGTCCGGCCGAAGACCTTCAGGACACCGCCCACGCCCAACCGGCAATTATGACCGTGTGCATCGCGATCTGGCGCGCGTGGAGGGAGTACCTTGGTCCACAGGCCCCGGATCCTGCGGCCGTGGCGGGGCACAGCCTCGGCGAGTACACGTCAATGGTGGTCGGCGGCGTTATGGACTTCCGCGACGGGGTCCGCCTGGTCCGCGAACGTGGGCGTCTGATGCATAAAGCGTCTGAATCGCACCCGGGATCCATGGCCGCAATTATTGGCTTGGATGAGTACGATGTGGCTCAGGTTGCCCTCGACGCCGGTGTCGAGATGGCAAACATCAACTCCGACGATCAAATCGTGGTGAGCGGCGATAAGATGGCCCTGGCACGCGCCATGGATCTTGCATCCGCGCGCGGAGCCAAAAAAGTTGTCCCTTTGGCAGTCAGCGGCGCCTTCCATTCGCGTCTGATGGCGGAGGCTCAGGAAGGTCTGACTGACGCCATCGACCATGTCCAACTGCACGATCCCCAATTCCCGGTTATCGCGAACTCGACCGGAATGGCAATCGTCAATTCCGAGCAGGCCCGCAACGAATTGCTGACCGGTCTGTGCCACTGCGTGATGTGGAAACACTCGGTGCGCTTCATGGTCGACGCCGGGGTCAACCGGTTCGTCGAGTTCGGGCCGGCGCGGGTGCTCTCCAGCCTCGTTCGTCGCATCGACCCCGACGTTGAGGCAGTGACGCTGTCCGACCCTGAATCGTTCCGCAAGGTGGGTTCGGACGCGCCTTAACTCTAGAAGCGCAGTTCGTTGTTCAGGAGCATGCCGTAACGAATTTCGTTGCGGCTGCGAAGGCCGATGACCGACAGTCCCTTCAATCCAGGGGTCCTACAGGGTCCGGTTGGGAGGCAAGCGCGGGTACTTGCGTTGCTCTCTCTCTACGCGAGCGATGTTCGGACCGACGCCGCATCCGGGACGGTCGACTGGCTGTGCGCCCAGAACCCGGCCACGGTCAGCACAAAAAGGGCGGCGGAATCCATAGTCGCCGGCATTAATGGCGCAGGCTCGGGAGTTGATGAAACCATCGGTCGCTATGCGCCGGCCCTGCCCGTGCGTTTATTGTCCATCGTTGACCGCAACATATTGCGTGTGGCAATCTATGAACTGTTCAATCGCGATCATATTCCGAGGAACGTTGTAATCAATGAAGCTGTCGAACTGGCATCCATGTTTGGCAGCGAGAGCAGCGCTCGGTTCGTCAACGGCGTCCTGGGCTCAGTTGCGCACGACTTGCAGGCATCCGTTGACAGTGCGGTAAATTAGGCTAGACTCCGCACGCTCAAACCCAACCGCGTGGCCATTGCCACGACTTTTCCCGGAGATGAACCTGTGAGTACCGTGCTCGAACGGATTACCGATATCGTCGTTGACAAGCTGGGCGTAGACGCCGGGGATGTCAGCGAGAGCTCATCCTTCCAGGATGACCTGGGGGCAGATTCACTTGACCTTGTTGAACTCATCATGGCGTTCGAAGAGGAATTCAGTTCCAGCGACAACACCATTGAAATCCCCGATGAGGACGCCGGCGAGATCCACACCATAGCCGACGCCGTGAACTATCTGAAAGGCAAGGGCGTGACGGACGAATAGGTCGCGACTGGACCGGACGATACTGGACATGGGTAACTTGAGCAATGGATACGCTCACCCAGGTAGCTCGTGCCATCAGCGCGTGCACGGACTGTCAGTTGCACGCTGGAAGAACCAATGCCGTTCCGGGAGAAGGGCCTGATGCGGCCGAATTGCTCTTCATCGGTGAGGGTCCGGGGTTTCACGAGGATCGACAAGGTCGCCCTTTCGTGGGCCCGGCGGGCAATTTCCTGGAAGACCTGCTGCAATCCATCGGCATGAGCCGGGATCAGGTGTTTATAGCCAACATGGTCAAATGCCGGCCCCCGGACAACCGCGATCCGGTGCCTTCCGAAATCGCTGCTTGCAGCAAATACCTCGACCGCCAGATAGAACTGCTCGATCCCCTGTTGATAGTTACGCTGGGCCGATTTTCCACGGCCCGTTTTATCCCCGGCCAGAGCATCAGCCGGGTGCGGGGGCGGTTGCGACGAGTGAACGGTCGCCATATATTCCCCGTAATGCATCCCGCAGCGGGTTTGCGTCGCCAGGAAATGAGGGCGTCCATCGAGGAGGACTTCGCCAAGATCCCTGGCCTGCTGGATGTGTTGCGCATCCAATCCGACCCCGCCTCCGGGGAGGCCCAGATCCGCGA
Source organism: Dehalococcoidia bacterium (assembly GCA_034423575.1). GTDB lineage: Bacteria > Chloroflexota > Dehalococcoidia > Lucifugimonadales > UBA3495 > Bin87. Next base: position 35,462 of record DAOUIF010000002.1, read on the forward strand.
AGCCGGTACGCCCTTTGAACCTTCTGCGAGCCAACAAACTCGTTCTCTCTGGGACATGATGGCGTCGCCCGTTGAGCCAAACGCCGGGTCCCGGCCTGAACCGCCGGCACACGACGATCCTGAGAAACCGCACGATCCACCTCCCGGCCAGCAACGGCTGTTTTAGCCCGCATCCCCCGTGACTGCGTTGGCATCTTTCCGCCCTCTCCCAGACGAACCCCTGCGTATCTTGCCCCTGGGCGGGCTGGGCGAGATCGGCAAGAACATGATGGTCCTGGAATGCGGCGCGGACATTCTCATCGTCGACTGCGGCGTGCAATTCCCGACCGAAGACATGCCCGGCGTCGATCTGATCATCCCCGATGTATCCTACCTGGCCGACCAGTCGCATCGGGTCCGCGGCATTCTGATCACCCACGGGCACGAGGACCATATTGGAGCGCTGCCGTATGTGTTGCCGGATCTCAACGCTCCAGTCTACGCTCCCAGACTCGCCCATGGGCTTATCACTGTCAAACTGAACGAGCGACGGCATACGCGAGACGCGGTGGTTCATGCGGTGGAGCCCGAGCGGCCCATCAACTTGGGCGACAACTTCCGCGCCACCTGGTTTCGAGTGTGCCACAGCATTCCGGACGCCATGGGCATCTCCATCGAGACGCCCTGGGGCACTGTGATACACACCGGCGATTTCAAGATCGATCACACCCCGGTCGACGGCCACACCATCGACCTGCCGGCATTGGCTGAACGGGGCAAAAACGGCGTGTTGCTGTTGTTCTCCGACTCCACTTACGCCGAGTTGCCCGGGTACACGCCTTCCGAACAAACCATGAGTGACGCCTTGAACCGAGCGGTCGGAGACGCTCCCGGGCGTGTAATCATCGCAACCTTCGCCTCGCTGATCAGTCGCATCCAACAGGTCATCAATGCGGCGGAGCACCATGATCGCCACGTGGCATTCGTGGGCCGGAGCATGGTCGCCAATGTGCAGATGGCCACCGAAATGGGCTACCTGGACGCATTGCCGGGCACCATCATTCCGGTTCGGGACGCGGTCGGGCTGCCTCCGGACCGCGTGGTGTTGATGACAACCGGGAGCCAGGGCGAGCCCACCTCGGCTCTGGTGCGCATCGCCAATGGCGACAGCCGGGACGTTGAACTCATGGCAGGCGATACGGTGGTCATTTCCGCCACTCCCATTCCCGGCAACGAGCGGGCGGTGAGCCAGACAATCGATAACCTGCTCCGTCAGGGCGCGCGTGTGCTCTACGACCGCATCGCGCCCGTCCACGTCCACGGACACGCCAGCCAGGAGGAGTTGAAGCTCATGCTCAACCTGACTCGGCCGCGTTACTTCGTGCCGGTGCATGGAGAATATCGACATCTGCGCGCCCACGCTCAGCTGGCCTGGGAATTAGGAGCAGCCCCGGACGGCATTTTCGTGCTGGAAGATGGCGAGATCCTTGAGATCGACGATCGCGGCGCCCAGATCACGGGCTCCATACCCGCAGGGCCCATTTACCTTGACGGCCTCACGGTGATGGACACCGATAGCGTTGTACTGCGGGAGCGACGGTCGCTGGCCCGCGACGGCGTCGTTGTGGTTTGCGCGGCTGTCGACCGTCATGGCGATTTGACGGGTTCCGTCCAGGTGGCCGGCAGCGGATTCATGGACCCCGCGGACGCGAAGCACACCTTCAAGCGCCTCGCTGAGGCGGTGGAAATGGGAGTTGCCGGCGATCTTCCCGTCGACGACCCCGACAAAGCACGTGCAAACATCAGAAAAGTCGCCAGACAGTTCCTACGTAACGAGCTGAACAAGCGGCCTATGATAATCCCGGTAATCCTAGATACGTGATTGGCCCCGGGAAGTCGCACGAACGTGACGGATAGACCGCCGCGCCTGCCAGGGGCGGCGGTCTTGTTTGTCCGCCAGCGGCCACAGCCGTAGCAGTTTAGGAGTCGAGGACATGACGACCGCTACCGCAGCTCTCTCCGGCGGGTTCAATTGGTTCAAAACTGGTATCACAGCAGGGGTATTGCTAGTAGGTGCCATGCTGTTTGCGGTGGTGTACCTGGCTGTCCCCGATTTCGAGGGATGGTTGATGGCATCCCTTGGCGTCGCTTGGTTGGTGGTCGCCGGATACGGCCTGGCCGTACTGCTCGCGATGGTTTACCGGCCAACATCGTGGTTACGAGGGTGGCGATGGTGGTCGGCGCTGGCCGCCGTGGGTTTCGTCATGGTTGGCGCACTGACCTTTTGGCAAGGAGATAGCGGCGTCACCTACTCCTACGGGATGGCCGGTCAGTGGGGGTACGCGCTCACCGGCGGACACATTTGGATGTGGTCGATCCATATCATCGGTGCGTTGGTGATTGTCAGCCTTTTGCTGGTTCCGAAGGCGTGGAAGGGGTACCTGGTCGCCGCTCGTTTCATCGCGACCGTCGTCTGGATCGGGCTGGTCTTCGCCGCCATCGGGGCAAAATACCTCGCCATCGGCGTGGCGCTGGCATCCGTGGCGGTTGCGCGGGGCGTGCGACGTTTGATGGGAATGCGGCGCCAAAAACCACCGGCGAGTTCCAAACCCGCGTTCACGCCGGCCTTGGCGAAAGAACCGAGGGAACCCGATCAACCGGATCCTCCGGCAGCCGCGCAGAAGATCAGCATGTCCCGCGCTGGCGGATGGCAACTGCCGCCCCTGGATACGCTGGCTCCGCCGGAACCCCACCAAGTCAACGGCGCCGCCATCGCCGATATGACCGAAGAGATCAAGGACGCGCTATCCGAGCATGGAGTTTATGTCGACGTCGAGGACGTGAAAGCCGGGCCTCGGGTGATCAAGTTCGGCCTCGTTCCGGGATACGTGCCGCAGAGGTCCGCCAGGGATGGAGACTCCGCGAAGCAACGGCCCAGCCGAGTTCGTGTGGGAGATATCGCTAAACGCCAGAAGGACCTGGCGCTGGCGCTGAAGAGCCCGTACATCCGGATCATCGAAACACCGGAGCCCGGGGAGGGCCTGGTCGGCCTCGAAGTGCCCAACCCGTCGCCCGGCAAGGTGTTGATGCGGTCCATCGTCGAGGGAGCAGAATTCAGCAAGATCGTGGACAAGGGTGGTTTGGCCTTTGCCCTGGGCGAAGACGCCGGCGGACAGTCGCTGGCGCTGGACCTGGCCGCCATGCCGCACCTGCTCATCGCCGGCGCCACGGGTTCCGGAAAGAGCGTATGCATCAATTCGCTGGTGGCCTCGTTGCTGATGACGCGGCCTCCTGACGAACTGCGCATGATCATGGTCGACCCGAAGCGGGTGGAGCTGACCCCGTTCAATGGGATTCCGCACTTGGTGACGCCGGTGATCGTAGAACCGGACGACGTCCAGCCGGCGCTGCGCGGTTTGATCAACGAGATGTCCCGGCGATACAAGCTCATGGAAGAAATGGGCGTACGCAACATCGCCGGTTACAACGCCAAGGCCAGTGAACCGATGTGTTTCCTGGTGCTCATCGTGGACGAGTTGGCGGACCTCATGATGACGGGCGGTCTGGAAGTGGAACAGCAGCTAGTGCGGTTGGCCCAACTGGGACGAGCGGCTGGCATCCACATGGTTCTGGCCACCCAACGGCCGTCGGTGAAGGTGGTCACCGGGTTGTTGAAGGCCAACGTGCCCGCGCGGGTCGCCTTCGCGGTGGCCTCGCAGGTCGACTCCCGGGTGATCCTGGACGGCGCCGGTGCCGAAGCTCTAATGGGTAAGGGCGATCTGCTCCTGCTCAACAACGATTTCCCCAAGGCGCGACGGGGACAGGGCACCCTGGTTTACGACGACGAAATGGACCGCCTCGTCGACTTCTGGCGGAACCAGCAGGGGCCACCGCTGCCGCCCATCGACCTGGCGGAGGAGGATGAACCCGACGACGACCCCGACCCCGAAAGCATAGACGACATCTACCAGGGCAACATCCTGGACCAGGCGCGGGGCCTGGCGCTGAGAAACCCGAGGCTCACGTCGGCGATGCTGGAACGCCGGTTCAAAGTCCGCAAGTCCATAGCCGACGAGCTGATCGAAGAGCTGCGCGGAGAGGGTTTGGTCATCGGCGGCTGACCCTGGCCCGCTCATTTTGGTTGCGACAAGACGCGCTCCGGTCGTTTCGCCGAAACGTTAATCCCGGATCAGTCGACTCGGGAGAATGCTGGTAGTCCTGATGACGGCGTCGCCATGCGACTGATCAGTGGTATGATTTTCCCGTCTAGGGAGACAGGAAACATTGCTGATCGATCTGCACGCGCACACTTATCCCAAATCGGATGACAGTTTCGTTTCGGTGGACGAATTGGTCGACTCCGCTCGTCAGTGCGGCATGGACGGTATCTGCCTGACCGAGCACGACGATTTCTGGCCGGTGAACGCGGCCCGCGAACTCACCCGCCGGCACGGCATCCTGGTGCTGCCCGGATCGGAAATCAACACCGACGCCGGCCACGTGCTTGTCTTTGGGTTGCATCAGTACAAATTTGGGATGCACAAACCATCCTTCCTGCGGGAGGAGGCAGACCGGCACGGCGCCGTACTGATAGCCGCTCATCCCTACCGACGGCGCTTCCTGGCGGACCCGGGGCGGGATCCGGAGGTGCGAGCGGACATGCTGCACCGGGCGCTGGACGACGATATGCTCCGTCTATTCGACGCCGTAGAATCTCACAACGGTCGGGGCAAGGAGTCCGAAAATCTCTTCGCGGAGGACCTGCGTCGGGGCCTGTGCCTCCCCGGGACCGGCGGCAGCGACACCCATGACCTGAGGCAGATGGGTACTGCAGCGACGCTGTTCGAGCGACGTATTTCCTCGTTGGAAGATCTGATCGAAGAGTTGAAGGCGGGACGAATGCGAGCGGTTGACCTGACGGTGACCGCGCCGGCAACCACCGGTCGGGGCGGATAGCATGAGCTCGGTGCTGCAAGTCGAGGACCTGCAGGTCGAGTTTCGGGTGCCCAACGGTGTGGTGCACGCCGTAAACGGGGTTTCCTTCGCGCAGGACGAAGAGGAGGTGTTCTGCATTGTCGGAGAGAGCGGCGCGGGGAAGAGCGCGCTGGCGCTGGCGGTCATGGGCCTGCTGCCGGACAACGGAGCGGTCACCGGCGGGAAGATACTGTTCGACGGTGTGGATCTGATATCAGCGCCCGAAGAATATGTGCGGGACCTCCGGGGCAAGGCCATGTCCCTGGTGTTTCAGGATGCGCAGTCGGCCCTCAACCCGGTGCAGACCATCGGGAACCAACTGACCGAAGTGATCATCACACATTCGCAGCTCAATCGTAGAGCGGCGGGATCGGTCTGCCAGGAAATGCTGCGCGAACTGGGCGTGCCGGATCCCCGGCGCATGATGTCCGCCTACCCGTTCACGCTGAGCGGCGGCCAGTGCCAGCGGGTGATGCTTGCTATGGCAATGGTCATGCGACCCCGCCTGCTGATCGCCGACGAGGTCACATCCAGCGTTGACGTCACGCTGCAAGCCGAGATACTGGAAAGGCTCAAAGAACTGAGCCGTGACTCCAAGTCGGCGATCCTGCTCATCACCCACGACATGGGCGTTGTCGCCAACATGGCCCGGCGGGTTGGCGTCATGTACGCGGGCCACCTGGTGGAAACAGCGGAGCTGTTGCCACTCTTCAAGCAGCCCCGACACCCCTATACGTGGTCGCTGTTGCAGAGCCTGCCCAGGCTGGACGCTGCCGGCCGCAGGCTGCAGGCGCTGAGAGGCGCACCGCCCGATTTGATCAATCTTTCCGAGGAGTGTCCGTTTCTCCCGCGCTGCCCCAAAGCCGTGACGCAATGCCGAGCGGAACGGAACCCCGGCCTGTCCGAGCTGCATGTTGGCCATTGGGCAGCGTGTTACAACCCGGTGACATACGACACCGGCGAGTGACTCAAGCCAAGCCAGGGTTATGAGCCGGTTGCCAGATCGGCCACCAACAACTGGAGCGACAAGGCGGGCTCCAGCCGCCCTTGTTTGATTGCCAGATCGCTTTCCACCACCCGGCGGTATTTGTCACGGATTTGAAGCGTCGACAGCCGGCGCGCCTGGCCCAGGGTCTTGCGGACCACGAAATCGGAACTCGTTCCCATGCGTCTGCCGAGGTCGGGTTGGGCGACACCGCGATCTGAAAGATCGCGTGCCAGGGCGATGAGCCGCAGCTGTCGTTCGATCATGGCAATGATGTAAAGAGGCTCCTGCCCGTCCTCCATCAGCTGCATCAATGATCGCAACGCGGGCCCCGGCCGCCCGTCCATGATGGCGTCCACCGCCGCGAAAATATTGACCTCCTGGGCATAGGGCACCATAGCCCGGACATCAGAATCGGTGATGCTGCGGCCAGCGGCGTACAAGGACAGCTTTTCGAGTTCACGGTCGATGGTCCACAGGTCGCCGCCCACCAGTTCGGCAAGCACCTGCATGGCCGGGGGCGTGACGCTCGAACCCTTATCCTCGGCGCGCTGTTTGATCCACTGCAACAACGCCTGGGCAGTAGGCGTGGCCTCCCGGTGCACCACGCAATGCTCGGAAAGCCTCCGAAGTACCGGGTTGTTTTGCTGCAAGTCGCCATCGACGAATATCAGCAGGGTCGTGTCGGGAAGGGCGGGCACGGAATCGACCAATTGCGCCCACGCGCCGGTGGCCGTCGCCGCCCGTCGACCGGAGCCCCGGCCGCCTCCTGAGCCCTGTTGAGCGGCCAGCACACCCTCGATTTCAACGAGGCGCATGGTGTCGAGAAACGGCAGCGAGTTGCACATCGCCAGGACTTCGTCAGGCCGGGCCTGGCCGGCGGAAACGACGTGCCGGTTGGAGTCCATGAGGTCGGCGGCGCCGGCCCCTATTTTCACCTGGCGCAGACGCTCGGCGACGAGGAACGAATCGCCGTAGATGACGTGGGCTGGCATGTGGCGCGCGATTGGCGGGTGTGCCGGGCTATGCGAGAGATGAAGGCTCGACCGTCAGTTCTCGACCAACTCGGTAAGCACACCGAATACCGAGCGCGGATGAACGAAGCCAATGGTGCCCGACAAGCCATGGCGAGGCTCGGCGTCGATGAGCGACAGGCCGTTAGCGGACAGGATCTTGAGCTTGCCGGCAATGTCGTCGACGTTGAGGGCAAGGTGATGCAAACCCTCCCCGCGCCGCTCGATGAACCGTCCGACCGGACTCTCCGGAGACAGCGGTTCAAGCAGTTCCAGGCGCGTTTGGCCGATCTCGATCAGGCAGGCGCGCACTGCCTGGTCATCCAACTCGACCACCTCGGCATCCGGTGACCCGAAGTTGTCCGCGAAGAACCCGAGCGCAGCCCGGATATCGTTCACAGCGACACCGACGTGGTCGATGTAGTTGACGGCGCAGATCTCGGGCATCGTCGGTTCGCCTCCCGCAAGGTAAGGTGGGATCAGACGGGGTATTGGGCCAGGACCTGGCGGGCGATGATCATGCGCTGGACCTCGGAGGTTCCCTCGTAGATCGTGGTGACGCGGGCATCGCGGAAGATGCGTTCGATGCGCGATTCCTTGAACACGCCGATCCCGCCGTGGATCTGCATGGCCTCGTAAGCGGCCTTGTTGCACATCTCGGACGCGAGGAGCTTGGCCATGGAAGCCTCGTTGATGAACGGCAGACCGGCGTCCCGCAGCGTGGCCGCATGCATAGTGGCGACCCGAGCGGAGTGAACCCCGGTGGCAATGTCTGCCAGCTTGAACTGGATGGCCTGGTGACCTGCCAGCGGGCGCCCGAAGGTCTCGCGCAACTGAGCGTAGCGAACGGCCTCTTCCAGCGCGGCCTGGCCGATCCCCACGCACTGCGCGGCAATGGAGATCCGGCTGGAGTCGAGGATGTCCATGGCGTAACGAAAGCCCATGCCCTCTTCGCCGATGATGTTCTCTGCCGGCACCTCGGCGTCCTCGAAGACGATCTCGCAGGTGCTCGAGGCTCGGATGCCCATCTTGTTGTGCTGCGGGTTGATCTGCATGCCTTTGGTTCCCGCCGGAACGATAAAGGCACAGACTCCCCGGTACCCGATGGACCTGTCCTGGTTGGCGAAAATCACCAGCGTCTCCGCGACCTCCGCGTTGGTGATGAACTGCTTGGAGCCGTTCAGCACCCAGGATCCGTTGCGCCGCGTCGCGGTGGTCGCCATTGCGGCGGCGTCCGAGCCACTGCCGGGCTCGGTGAGCCCCCAGGCGGCGATGCCCTGGCCCGAGGCCAGCGACGGGATGTAACGCTGCTTCTGCTCCTCGTTGCCGAAACGGGCGATTGTCTCCAGTCCGAGGCCCAGGTGCGCCGCAAGGGTCACGCTGGCAGCCACGTCGGCCCGGGCCAACTCTTCGATCGCGATGGAGGACTTGCGGAAACCGCCTCCGCTGCCGCCGAACGCCGGGTCAACGCCGATCCCAGTGAGGCCCAATTGGGCCATGCCCCGCCAGTTTTCGTGCGAGAACTCGGCCTTCTCGTCTAATTCGGCAGAACGCGGCATGATCTCGCGCTCCGCGTAGTCGCGGACGAGGTTCTGGAGCATCTTTTCTTCTTCGTTCAGGGTCACGTCGATCACAAGGATCCTCCAAAAGTAGGCGATGCCAAGGCCGCGGGGCTGCTTGTTATCAGTCGAATAGTGGCGAAAAGTTTATCACAGGCCCCCGGCGGGCTCGTATTCGCCGAAGACCTGGCGCATCACGTCGCAGATCTCGCCCAGTGTAGCGTACCGTTCTACGCACTCCATCATGGGCGGGATGGTGTTGGCGCCCTCGGAGCGAGCCGCGTCAGCCAGGCGGGCTAGGCTGATCTGAACCGCCATGTTGTCCCGCTCCCGGCGCAGTGTCTTTAGCCGCTCAACCTGCTCCGCGGCGGCCGTCGCGTCGACGCGCAGCAGTCCTGAAATCGGCGGCGCTTCGGAAACGTACCGATTCACCCCCACCACAATGCGGTCGTTTTCATCCACCTCGCGCTGGTGACGGAATGCCGCGTCGGCGATCTCCTGGACCTGGAAACCGTCCTCGATGGCCGTAACAGCGCCGCCCATCCGGTCGATGCGCTCTATGTACTCTAGGGCGGAAGCCTCGAGGCGGTCGGTGAGGTTTTCGATGTACCAGGAACCGCCCAAGGGGTCCACCACATCGGCGGCGCCGCTTTCATGGGCCAGGATCTGCTGGGTCCGGAGGGAGAGTTGGGCCGATTCCTCGGTGGGCAGGCTCAACGCTTCATCTCGGGAATTTACGTGCAGCGACTGGGTGCCGCCCAGGACGGCCGCCAGGGCCTGGACCGTGCTCCGGATTACATTGTTGTCCGGCTGTTGGGCGGTAAGCGTCACTCCGGCGGTCTGCGTATGGAAACGCAGCATCATGGAGCGGGGGTTTTTCACGCCGAACCGGTCCCGCATGATGTGCGCCCACAAACGCCGAGCCGCCCGGAACTTTGCCACCTCTTCGAAAAGATTATTCTGCGCGACGAAGAAGAAGGAGAGACGCGGCGCGAAATCGTCCACCGGCAAGCCTGCGTCTACGGCGGCCTGAACATAGGCGATGGCGTTGGCAAAGGTGAAAGCCAGCTCCTGGGACGCCGTGGCCCCGGCCTCCCGCATGTGGTAGCCGCTGATGCTGATCGTGTTCCAGCGCGGCACGTTCTCGGCGCAGTAGCGGAACACGTCAACCACCAGTCGCATCGACGGGCGCGGAGGGTAGGCGTAGGTGCCCCGAGCGATGTACTCCTTGAGGATGTCATTCTGCAGGGTGCCGCTCAGTTGGGCGGGAGCAACGGCTTGCTTCTTGCCGGCCGCGATATAGAGACAAAGCAGAACGGCAGCCGTGGCGTTGATGGTCATCGAGGTGCTGACCTTGTCCAGGGGAATCCCGTCGAAAAGAGTTTCCATGTCCGCCAGCGAGCAGATGGGCACGCCCACCTTTCCGACCTCGCCCTCGGCCAGCGGATGATCGCTGTCATATCCAATCTGGGTGGGCAGGTCGAATGCGACGGAAAGGCCGGTCTGGCCGTTTTCCAGGAGATAGCGGTACCGTTCGTTGGTCGCGGCTGCGGTGGCGTAACCCGCGTATTGCCGCATGGTCCAGATCCGCCCCCGGTACATGTTGGGCTGCACCCCGCGGGTATACGGAAATTCGCCCGGGTAGCCGATAGTGTTGACATACTCGCCGCCAACGGGCGTTCCGTCCTCAGGCGTATAGACAGTGTCCAAGCCGAGGCCGGAATCGGTAGCGAATTGTTCGCGCCGCTCGGGAAAGCGCTCTGTGACGCGGGAAAGCGTGGAGTCCTGCCATTCCTGCTTATTCGTGGACATGATGCTCCATCCGGTTGGAGATTGGGGTCGTCGCGCCATTCTATCACCGGCAGCCCGCAAGCTCCCGACGATCCGGTCTACACAGACTAGCAGGGCGTCAGCCGGCCCGACGCCCTGCAAATTGATCGGAACGCGGCCCGAACTAATCGCTGGTGAAAGCGTAGTCAGTGGGGCGCATGATCGAATGACGGGAGACGCGCACGATAGGCCCATCCACCTCGCTGGCGGCGCGCGCCTTGTTCCAATCCGGGTCGGCCTGGAAGGACCGCCAACTCTTCTCGCGATCACCGAGGCTGGGATAGCCCAACATGTAGACCAGGACGTTATTTACGCCCACGTCTTCCGACCAATAGCCGATGTTCTCGATTCCGTGCTTCTCGAACAGACCGATCGTGTGGTTGGCAAAGCGGTTGTGCACATCGGGCAGGCGGCCGGGCATGGCCTCGTAGATCCGCAGTTCCTGGACGGCGGTGGAAATCTTGGGCTGTGGGGAGTACGGCGTGAGGCGGAGGAACCGGTTGGTCACGGCGTCGACCAACGGGCCGTTGGCCTCGGTCTGCTTGCGCACTTCCAGCCAATCCGGATCGCTGCCAAACGTGGCCCAGCGTGATTCGCGGTCCGCCATGCTGTCGAAAACGTTGATGTAGGTCAGGCGGTTGCTGCGGCCGATTTCATCGGTCCAAAAGCCGAGGTATTTCACGCCGTGCTTGCGGAACAGGGCGCAGGTATGATTGGCAAACCGACCGCTGATATCAGGCAAACGACCGGCGACGGCGTCGTAAATGCGGAGTTCGTAAAGCATCGCTTCTCTCCTTCCGGGTGTTGGGGGTGACCACCTCAATCGGTGCGGCGGGAACCGTCTGGCGACCGGCCGCTGCTGCCGGTAGTATAGCACCGGGCCGACAAAATGCGGGTCAATCCACATCGCGGTAGCCGTCCGTAGAATAAGCGACGCCGGTCGCGAAGGAGGGCGGCTTGTCTTGGGTTCGGCGTTCCCGCCACGCCGGCGTCACCTGAAAAGCGAGCCTGCAAAAACCCTTAACAATGTTGTGTTTAGACTTTGGGCCATCCGAAACCCATCCCCGCCAAGCCGGGTGACAATGGCATAAGGGCTGCCGGCCCTTCCACTGATACAACTGGAGAGGAGTTGAGTAACGTGAACATCGGGATCAATCCTTTCGCGATACGGCGAGGCCATTTGTCCGTTTCGGCCATCGCCGTGACGTTGGCCGTCACGTTGGCGTGCAACCAGCCCACTCCCACTCCTCTGGCAACCGTTGAGTTGACACCCCCTGCTGTAAACACGGCATCGCCGCCGGCCAATGCGGCCACGCTGGCCCCACCCCAAGCGGTTGAATCGGAGGCCGCGCCTGCGGCCGAACAGTCCGTCCAGAGCGGAACTCCGGAAACTGAAGCCCTAATGTCTTCTGCAGCCGTGGTGGCCGCGCAGGACGAGGTGATGGCCGGCATCTACGACCGAACCGTTCCATCGGTGGTCGGCCTGCGGGTGATCAAATCGATAACGATAGGCGGTACCGCGCCGGGCATGCCTCAAGGAGACTTCCTGTCGCGCGCTGCCGGATCGGGGTTCGTCTGGGATGACGAGGGACACGTGGTCACCAACAAGCACGTGATTGATGGGGCGGACCGGATCATCGTCGTGATGAGCGATGGAGTCCAGACGGACGCGGAGTTGGTCGGCGACGATCCGGATTCGGATCTGGCGGTCATAAAAATCACCGACGACACGGTGCGCCCGCCGGGCATCGCTTTGGGGGACAGCGACTCAATCAAACCGGGCCAGCTGGCGGTGGCCATCGGCGATCCATTCTCGCGCGGATTCTCGATGACCTCGGGCATCATCAGTGCCGTAGGCAGGACCATCAATCCGACCGACAGTAATTTCTCGGTGCCCCGTGTGGTGCAGCATGACGCGGCCACAAATCCCGGGAATTCGGGCGGACCACTCCTGAATCGGGACGGCGAAGTGGTCGCCATCAACACTCAGATCATCAGCGAGACGGGCGCGTTTTCCGGTGTGGGCCTGGCCATACCAGTAAACCTCGCCAAACTGGTGGCGCCGGCGCTCATAGCCGACGGCCGCTACGAGTACCCGTTCATCGGCATCCGCGGCGTCTCGTTGAGCCCGGATATTGCCCGCGCGATGGATCTGCCGGCCGAAACGCGAGGTGCTCTGGTGCTGGCGGTGGGGACGGGAACTGCCGCAGAAGAGGCCGGTTTGCGAGCGTCCGACCGGCTCACCATGATCAATGGAGCGGAACTGCCCATCGGCGGGGACATCATCACCGCGATGAACGGCACGCCGATGACAGGAATGGACGACGTGGTGGCATACACCGTCGAGCACACTCAACCGGGCGACACCGTCCAATTCACCATCATGCGTGACGGGGAAGAAATGCAGATGGAAGTCACCATGCGAGCGCGGCCGGAATAGGGTTCCAGCCGGAGGGTACAAAAAACCGACGGCATCGGCCATGATGCCGTCGGTCATTTTTCCCGGTGGCGCGCCTGGCAGGACTCGAACCCGCAACCCCTGGGTCCGAAGCCCAGTGCTCTGTCCATTGAGCTACAGGCGCAATTCCCTGGATACTGAATGCGTTATCAGTGGGGCGAGCAACGGGATTCGAACCCGTGATCTCCTGTGCCACAGACAGGCGCCTTAGGCCACTTGGCTATGCTCGCCGTGATGCTACCGGCTGGCGCCGGAATGGGTTTCGAGGTTAGCATACATCATCAATTCGGACAATACACCGAACCCCCCACAATTGAACGGCGTCGGGGGATTGGATAAAATCGCTGCGTGCAGAGCCGGTAATATCTCGGCAAACGACTTTGGGGCAAACTGATTCCGGTCAGTATCTCGTAATCCCCTTGATCCTGAGAACTGATCCGGAGGACTTATGATGCGCAAGACGTTCAAAATACTGTTGATGGGGGCCATTTTGGCCGCACTGGTCGGTTTGCTGGCGTGCGGCGGCGGTGAGGAACCGCAGGCGGCCGCGCCCGAACCCACGGCGGCTCCCACCGCGACTTCCGTTCCGGACACGCAGGCCACGGTGCCAAGTGAGGCTCCGACACCGACCGCGCAAGCAATGACGGCAGCCGGGGGAAGCCGCGCACCCTCGGCGGACCTGACTTTTGATGACCGGCCACCGCAGGGCGGAACCCTGGTGCGCCTGTTCGCCGATCCGCCGACGTTGGACCCTCACCTGGCAGGGGACGTTACATCCAGCGTGATCATCAACGAGATATTCAGTGGCCTGGTGACGCTGAGCCTGGACTACCAGCCGGTATTGGACTTGGCTGAACACCTGTCCATCAGCGAAGACGGGCTGGTCTACACGTTTGCCCTGCGAGAGAGCGCCAAATTTCACGACGGCAAACCGGTGACGGCCCACGATGTCAAGTGGTCCATAGAGCGCGCCGCCGACCCCGACACTCTTTCGCAAACGGCGGAGACCTACCTGGGAGATATCATCGGCGTCAAAGACAAACTATGCACCGTGGAGCAGGAAGCCGAGGGCGAATGCCAGCAAGCCGATGAGGTCCGTGGAGTGCGGGTGGTCGACGACCACACGGTAGAGTTCACCATAGACGCGCCAAAGTCCTATTTCCTGGCGAAACTGTCGTATCCCACGGCTTTCGTACTCGACCAGGATCAGGTTACGGAGGACGGATCCTGGCTGGAGCAGCCGAACGGCACCGGTCCTTTCAAACTCGCCACCTACGAAATTGGTGAATTGATCATTCTGCAGCGGAACGAGCTGTACCACCTGGGACCACCGCACATTGAGAGCGTGCATATGATCCTCAGCGGCGGCTCCGCGATGATCATGTACGAGAACGATGAGATTCACCTGACGGGAGTTGGCTTGGACGACCTGCCGCGGCTGCTGGACCCCAGTGACCCGTTGCATCCCGAACTGCACCGTTCACCGCAGGACTTTGACGTGTTCTACATCGGCCTGAACGTAGCGGAACCGCCTTTCGACGACCCCAAAGTGCGCCAGGCGTTGAACTACGCAATAGACCTGCAAAGCATCGCGGATAACGTCCTGGACGGCCGAGTGTCGCCGGCGACGGGGGTGATACCGCCGGGGTTCCCGTCTCACACCGAGAACCTGCGCAGCTACGAATACAACCCCGACCTGGCGCGGGAACTCATCCAGAGCTCAACCTACGCCGATGCGCTGGCCTCGGGCGATTTCCCACGGATCACGCTGACCATTTCCGGCAGCTTCGGAGCGGCTATTCCTACCTACCTCGAAGTCATTCTGGAACAATGGCGTCAGGAGCTTGGGATCGAGGTCGAGATCCAGCAGACGGAATGGGCAACGTTCCTGCAGGACGTGAACGACAAGAAGTACCAGATGTTCTCTCTCGGCTGGATCGCGGACTATCCCGACCCACAGAACTTCCTGGATGTGCTGCTGCACTCTGAAAGCCAGAGCAACCACACCAACTACGCCAATCCAGAGGTCGACCGGCTACTCGAGGAAGCCCGCACGGAACGAGACCGGGACCGGCGGTTCGAGCTGTACAACCAGGTCGAGCAGATGATTCTGGACGACGCGCCTTGGGTCTGGACGTGGTTCAGCGGGGAAGGCTACGCTCTGATCAAGCCGGAAGTTTCCGACTACTTCCTGTTGCAGATGAGCATCCCCAAGTACCGGTACGTGTACTTCAACCAGTAGGATCCTCGCGGATCACGGCGTAGGGGCGGATAGTCAATCGCCCCTGCAATTTACGCCTCCAAGAACGGGCGGTTACGGATGGGCACATACGCGGCGAGACGACTGATATGGTTGCCGTTCCTGTTGATCATCGTCACGTTCGTGACGTTCGCCCTGCTGCGCGTTGGACCTGGAGATCCCGTCCAGGTTTGGTTGGGCCAGCACCAGAACGACGAGGTGCGCGATCGACTGAGGGCGCAACTTGGACTGGATGACCCGCTGGTTGTTCAGTACGTTCGGTACATCGAGGGCGTGGTGACCCGCCTGGATTTCGGCGAGAGTTTTCAGTTCCGCGGCAAATCCGTCGGCGAACTCCTGGCGAAGCGCATTCCCGTTTCCCTGCAGCTGAACCTGGCGGCGATCATCATCACACTGGGGGTCGGCATACCCGTGGGCCTCTATGCCGCTCTTCGCCAGGGCACGGGCGTCGACAACGTGGTCGTGGCGATAGCGCTGGCGTTCCAATCGCTGCCGGTGTTCATCACGGCTCCAGTCCTGCTCCTCGTGTTCGCTTTATACCTGGACGTCCTGCCCACCAGCGGTTGGGACGGGTTCTTTTCGCCGAAAATCGTGCTGCCGGCAACGGTGATGGGCGTGCCGGGCATCGCGATTGTGGTCCGCCTGGTCAGGGCCAGCGTGCTGGACGTCCTCGGGCAGGACTACATCCGCACCGCGCGAGCCAAGGGTTTGTCCGAGGCGATCGTTCGCTGGCGTCACATTCTGCGCAACGCAATGATCCCGGTGGTCACCAGCTTCGGGTTCACCATCGCGGGTCTGGCCGGCGGGACCTTCATCGTAGAAATTTACTTCGGCATACCGGGGGTGGGCTTCTTCACCATCAACTCACTTTTTGCCAGGGATTACCCAGTGATAATGGCGTTCGCCATCGTCTCCACCACCCTGTTCATGCTGGCCAATTTGATCGTCGACCTGATGTACCCACTGCTGGACCCGAGGATCAGGCTGGGAGCGGGAAATGTTACCTGACCGGTCCGGTCCGCGGGCGCACGAACACGGTCATACGCAGCGCCGCGACGACGAGCTGCGGGGAATGGACTGGTCGGAGAACGACCTGGCCGTTGACCGGCGTCTGGAACTGGACGACGAACCGAGCCGGGGCCACAGCTACTGGAGCCTGTCGGTACGCCGCCTCTTCAGGAAGAAGCTGGCGGTGGTGTGCCTTTCCATCATCCTGGTGATGTACGTGGGAGCGCTGCTTTCGCCGTTGATCACCCCCTACGAGTACACCGCCCAGGACCTGTCGCAGAGCCGGGCCAAACCCACTTTGGCCCATCCATTCGGGGCGGATCGCCTGGGGCGGGACATGATGACCCGGGTGATTTACGGGCTGCGAACCACGGTCATCATCACGATCATATCCCTGCTGGGCGGGACCCTGGTCCTGGGCATCGTCCTGGGTTTGCTCAGCGGATATATGGGCCGGTGGGTCGACTCGGTTATCATGCGCACCGGAGAGGTCACGTCATCGTTTCCAGACATCATTCTCATCCTTATATTCGTGGCGGCGCTCAAACCCAGACTTGTGGGTTTGGTACAGCAATTCGAAGACGCCACCGGCATCGATTGGATCCTGCGGCTGGGGATACTGGATTACGCGATCATATCGTTCGCCCTGTCAATTTTCGGGTGGTTCGGAATGGCGAGGCTGGTCCGCGGCCAGGTACTCCAGGCGCGCGAGAGCCAGTACACCGAAGCGGCGCTGGTGGCCGGCGCTTCGACAGCGCGCATACTCCGCGCCCACGTGCTTCCGAATATCCTGAGCCCCCTGATCGTGTCTATATCCGCGGGGTTGGCCGGCGTAGCGGGGTCTGAGTTGGTGCTCAGCTGGATCGGGATCGGGGTTCAGCCGCCAGTTCCGAGTTTGGGACGGATGATGTTCGAAAACGGCAGTATCCAGGTTTTGCGAAATGAGCCTCACCTGCTACTGTTCCCCATCGGCACGGTGACGCTGCTGTTCTTCTGTTTCAACATCCTTGGCGACGCCGTGAACGATGCTTTCAACCCCAGGGCGCGTTAATCTACCTGCGGGCTTGCGCTCGCAAGATGTTTCATAGTTCGGCATCGCGTATGGATCGTGCCAAACGCCCGACGCGGCAGCTGGGCTCTCAATGACAGTCGTTGGGGGTTGGACGTGGGGGGCAAATTGCTAATGCGCAACCCCTGTGCTAACGTTTATGATACCCATCGGCTTGCATAATCGATCGGGCAGTTGGAAGCGAGGACAGGGGCGTTGAGCACGATATCCGGTGAACCTGCGGCGGCCGTCCCGGCCGGAGCCGTGGCTTGGCGACCGTGGGGTCGCGAGGCTTTCGAGTCCGCCCGGGACACCGACCGCCCGATTTTGCTTTCGATCAACGCGGTATGGTGCTATTGGTGCCACGAGATGGATTCCGGCGCCTATTCGGATCCCCACGTCGTCGAATTCGTCAACACTCACTTTACTCCCGTCCGCGTCGATACCGATCACCGGCCCGACATCAACGCTCGTTATAACGTGGGAGGGTGGCCGACTACCTCGTTTCTGACGCCCCACGGCGGTTTCATGGCGGGTGCAACCTACCTGCCACCGGATCAATTCCTGGCCATGCTGGACGAAGTGCGTCGCGCATATTCGGAACGCAAACCCGAGTTATACGAGCAGGGCAACGATATCCTGCGCCAACGCCGGGAGCACGCCGGACGGGTATCCGCCGGCCGGGAACCGGACTCCGGCGTGGTCGACGCCATCTCGCGCCGCGTGGCTGGAACCTATGATGCCGCAAACGGTGGATTTGGCCTGGAGCCAAAGTTCCCGTCTACACCGATGCTGCGCCTGTTGCTGCACCGCTACCGTACCACCGGAGAGCCGTTCTTTCGCGTAATGCTCGAAAAAAGCCTGGACGGCATCATCGGCGGCGATTTGCGCGACCGTATCGAAGGCGGGTTTTTCCGGTTCACCACCGGCAGCGACTGGACCCAGGCTCAGTACGAAAAGATGGCCGAGGACAATATTGCCCTGGCCGAGGTCCTGATGGACGCCGGCATCGTTCTCCAACGAACCGACTACCTGGAGATCGCCGGCGAAACGGTCGACTACATCCGCGGCACTCTCTACGACCCGGTCGCCAAGGGAATTCGCGGCAGCCAGGGAGCCCATTCCGAGTACTACGCGAGATCCCGCGAACAGAGGGGTGAATCGCAGGCTCCGCCGGTGGACCCCTTCTGCTACACCCCGGTGACCGCCCAGGCGATTTCCCTGCTGCTCGGAGCCGCATGGAAACTGGGGCGGCCGAAGCTGTCACAGAAAGCGGTCGCCATGCTGGACCAGTTAGTGGACGCATCGGAGACTGGCCGATTGTCGCATGCCTACACTTCCACCGGCGCGCGTGTGCAGGACGAGGGTGACTTGCTAGTCGACTGGGCCAACGTCCTGCTGGTTGCGTTGGACGGATACGATGCCGTTCCCGGCGGGTCTGAACGGTACCTTGGCCTTGCGCAACGGGCCGCGCAGGCGTTGGTGGACCGGTTCCTCGACGGCGCGCACGGCGGGTTCTGGGACGTGGAGTCGGGACAGGAACGGCTTGGCTACCTGCATGCTCGCGAAAAACCGCTGGCGGAAAACACGCGCGCCGCAGTTGGCTTGATGCGATTGCACCACGCGACGCTGGATGACCGATACCGTCAGACGGCCCGTCACACCCTGAGCGCCTACGTGGACGCCAACCGTGACTACGGCGAACTCGCCGCGGACTATGCGGTGGCGGTGGACCGATACCTCCATCCGGTGGTGGAGGTCACGGTGGAAGGTTTTCCCGGAACCGCTGGCGTTGACGCCATGCTGGCCGCTGCCATGCAACTGCTCGATCCGCATCTGCTCATCAAGCTCTCCCCAGCTGCTTCGGAAGACGCGCTGGCCCAGGCTCATGTCTGCCTGGACACCGTTTGCTACCCGCCGGTTACCGATCCGGCGGAACTCGCGCTGGCGATAGCGGAAGGCGGCGCCATCACGGAAAGCCCGTTCCAGAACGTCCTCGACCTGCTGGCCTGAACCGGCCCGGCAAAGCATCACGAAATCCCCCAGGAGTTGACGCCCTGAAAACCCAAGACTGCGGTGCGTTGCGCGCCGCCCATGATGGCACTGCCACGACCCTTTCCGGCTGGGTGAGCCGGCGGCGAGACCACGGTGGCATCATATTCATCGACCTGAGAGACCGCTCCGGATACGTGCAAGTGGTGCTCAATCCCGAGTATCTGACGGCTGATGATTACGAAATGGCCGAACGCCTGCGTTCCGAATGGTGCGTTGAAATCACAGGGACGGTCCGGCTGAGGCCCGAGGGTTCGGAAAATCCGGCGCTTCCCACCGGCGACGTGGAAGTGATGGTGGAAGGGTTGATGGTGTTGAACCAGTCACTCACGCCGCCGTTCTACATCACGGACGATGTGGATGCCGACGAGAGCCTGCGGTTGCGTTACCGCTACCTCGACCTGCGTCGGCCCAGGATGCAGGACAACCTGCGGCTGCGCCATAAGGCAGTCAAGTACATTCGGGACTACCTTGATGGCCACGGCTTCCTGGAGATCGAAACACCCATCCTGATCAAAAGCACGCCCGAGGGGGCCAGGGACTATCTCGTACCCAGTCGCACTCACCCGGGCAATTTCTACGCTCTGCCCCAGTCACCGCAGCAGTTGAAGCAGTTGTTGATGGTGAGTGGAGTGGAACGCTATTTCCAGATCGCCCGGTGCTTCCGCGACGAAGACCTGCGCGCCGACCGGCAACCAGAGTTCACCCAGCTTGACCTCGAGATGAGTTTCGTCGAGGAGGAAGACGTGCTGAATCTCATCGAAGGCCTGTATTCCGGTTTGGTGCGGGAGTTGACGCCGCAATTTAAGGTCAAGACGCCGTTCCAGCGCCTCTCCTACGACGATGCGATGACTCGGTATGGCAGCGACAAGCCGGACCTGCGCTACGGCCTGGAGATGGCCGACGTTAGCGACCTGGCGGCGGAGACTGAGTTCCGAGTCTTCCATGGCATCCTGGACCGCGGCGGAATCATCAAGGCAATGGCCGTGCCGGGCAAGGGCAGCCTCACCGGATCCGACATGCGCCGGATGGAAGAGACGGCGAAAGAGATTGGCGCGGCCGGCATGAGCCATATTAGGCTGACCGGCGAAGGGCCACTGGATACCCTGACCAATGACGATGCCCAGTTGTCTCCCGGCCTGCGTATGCCTGCCGAGTGGGTGCGACGGCTTGCCGAACGCGCTGGGGCCCACCGCGGCGACCTGGTGTTGCTGATGGCAGGCCCGGCGCGACTGGCCAACCAATGGCTGGCAGCGATGCGCAGCCATCTGGCGGCGCAGTTGGAATTGGCCGATCCGTCGACGCTGTCATTCGCCTTCGTCACTGATTTCCCGTTGTTCGAGTGGGACGACGACGCAAGACGCTGGGACTCGGCGCACCATCCGTTCACCGCGCCGGCGCCCGGGTGTGAAGGCATGCTGGACGGCGAGGATTTCGCGTCGATCCCGTCGCGAGCCTACGACTTGGTGTGCAACGGATCGGAATTAGCCAGCGGGAGCATCCGGATACATCGACGCGATCTCCAGGAAAAAGTATTCAGCATCCTGGGTTACTCTGCTGAGCAGATCACGGAGCGGTTCGGGCACATACTCGAAGCGTTCGACTACGGCGCACCGCCTCACGGCGGCATCGCGCCCGGGATCGACCGCCTGGTGGCCATTCTGGCCGGCGCCGATTCCCTGCGCGAGGTGATCGCGTTTCCCAAGACCCAGAGCGGGTCGGACCTGCTGTTCGGCGCGCCCTCGGAAGTGGATGCCGGGCAGTTGCGCGACCTGTCAATACGAATCGTCGAATAGCAACTGCGGGACCAGTCTCGAGCAGATCGATCCTGCGCCGCATTACTCTACCGTCCCAAAGGGAGGACAGACGATGAGCGAGTTCAGCTACGAAGGACTCTTCGCCGAACGGGCGCCGATCACCACCCGCGGGGCGAACCGGCACGCCCGGTATGACTTCGCGGTGGCCTACCCGGACCCGGACACGCTGCCCCTGACCGGCCTGGTCGAGGCCTTGAGCGTTGCGATGGAACGGGAAGGGCGAGATCTGGCCTACTATCCGGTGGCCTCCGGCTATCCACCGCTGCGCGAACTGGTGGCCGACAAGTTGCGCCGCGACCGGCAGATGGAGGTTACGGCTGACGACATTGTGCTCACTTCGGGTTCCGGTGAAGCCATCAACATGCTGATCCAGGCTATGACCGACCCGGGCGACGTGCTGCTGACCGAAGAGTACGTATACCTGGGGACGATGCGCCAGATGCGCTTGTGGAGCGCGAACGTCGTAGGCGTCAAGTGTGACGACGACGGGATCATTCCGGAGGCGCTGGACGAAACCATCCGCGCTCAGCACGCGGCGGGTCGCCGGGTCAAATTCCTCTACACCATACCCACCTTCCAGAACCCGTTGGGGTGGACCACCACCCTGGAACGGCGTCAGCGCATGTTGGAGGTGTGCCAGAGTCACGGCGTACCCATACTGGAGGACGACTGTTACGTAGACCTGCGGTTCGAGGGCGAGGATGTAACGTCGATCAGCAGCCTGGGAGACGGCGAGGGTGTCCTGTACGTGGGCTCAATGTCCAAGATCATCGCCCCGGGCGTGCGGATGGGGTACCTGGTGGCGCCGGAGGTAGTCAGGGAAAGGGCGCTGAGCTTCAAAT
Organism: Dehalococcoidia bacterium; assembly: GCA_034423575.1. Lineage (GTDB taxonomy): Bacteria > Chloroflexota > Dehalococcoidia > Lucifugimonadales > UBA3495 > Bin87. The sequence continues at coordinate 57,287 of DAOUIF010000002.1, forward strand.
CCGGCGGGGTGAACCAGTTCGCCGCGCTGGCCATCGAAGAGTACTTGCGAAACCACATGTACGACCACATCGACGAGGAAAACCAGGCGCTGCGGGCCAAGCGGGACGCGATGCTGGCGGCGCTGGGCGAGCACTTCGGCAACCGCGCCACCTGGTCCAAGCCAGAGGGTGGGCTGTATCTGTGGCTGACGATGCCCGAAGGCACCGACCTGGCTTCGTTCCAGGAACAGTCGTTCAACGAAGGCGTCGGATACTACAACGGGACGATGTTCTCACCCGAGGGCAACGGCGCGAACATGGCGCGACTCTGCTTTGGCCATCCGACGGCGCAAACCGTGTCCGATGGTATCGCGGAACTGGCCGTGATATTTGAGCGCAACGGGATATTCGCCGGATGACTCTGACCAACTTCCGGCACTGCCACTCGGTATTAACTAATCAGGGGCGGGTTCTCACCCGCCCCTGAACATTGGCGATGTTGGGAGGTTAGTCGTCGTCGCCCGAAGCCACCGGCTGGGCAGCCGGCTGGTGCCCATTGGTGCGGATCGCGAACCGGGCGACCAGGTCGCCGATGCTCTGGCGGAAACCGGAGTATTCCAACTCACCGTAAGGAAGCATGGCAGCACCGGACCAACCCTGGGAACGCATCGCGATGCCCTTTTCCTGGGCCAGTTGGCGCGTATAATCCCATGCCGGGTTGTCGAAAAAGTCCGTGGAGGACTCCGAGAACTTGCCTTCGGGATTAATGCTGAAGCCCACGCAGGATACCAGCGGCAGGCAGTACATGCCCGTCACGGCCGTGTTGATGGGTACCGGCATGAGTGGCATGACGTGGGAGCCTCGCGCGTCTCCGCCGATGTAGTGCGCCTTGGTGTATGGCGAGATGAGCTCTTCGGGAGCGGGGAAGATGCCCTGATTCCGAACCACGGCGACCGGGTCGTCCTTTCCGGTGTAGCTGCCCGCGATGTTATGGAGGCGTGTCGCCGAGATGGCAGCGGCGGTCTGGCCGGAGTAACGGGAGGTGACACTCTCGATGGCGAACCGCTCATTGTCGCGCAGGAGTACGGTGATCCGGTAGTAGTCTTCCGGGGCGTTCAGCGAAATGATGCTGTCGCCGTCGGTATTGTCCATATCGATGATGTTGAAGGTGAATCCCTCACCCAACCGCGGAAGCATCAGACCCGCGCAGTACATCGGGTCGGCGAAGCCGAGGAACGTGGGGAGATTGTATGCGCCCGGGCCGCATTTGTCGGCGGCCAAAACGAAGAAGGACTCGGCGGGACGTATCGGGTTGGTCTTTATCGGGTCGTGGTCAAAGGTGATCTCCGCCACGGCAGGTCCGGCGCCCCTAATGTTGCCCGACGGCGCGTCAACAAGCAGGTCCTGGCCGGCGCCGTACAGCCCGTATTGGCGGGCAATTTCGGTAGCTTCCAGGAAAGACGTCCAGGCAAACTGGTGCACCGCGTCGTCGTTGTCCCCCCGGGTGTGGGTGGAAGTGATGCAGATGTCGTCTCCAGTGTGTCCGACGTACGCGTCAATGAGCAAGCCGTCACGGACGGCCCGATCCGCGGCCGAACGCACCGCGTCCATCATGCGGTCCGACGGCTTGGTGTGGCCACCTATCGAGCCGACGTCCGCCTTGAGCACAGAAATGGTCAAATCCATGTGAGTTTTCCCTCCCACGCAAGGGCTACCGGGCACTTCGGCCGGCGCAAAATGATGCCTTCACAACGCGAAAATTTGCGAATTCACGATAGCATCGCGCGGGCGCAACTGTCAATTTGAAACCCCGCGATCGCCATACCTCAGGCTCGTCCTGTGAGACGCTCAGGATTGTAGGCGACAACCATCCCTCGTGAATCTGCGACCCTCGCAGCCAAGAGATTCGTGGTCGGCCCCGCGTGCGGCTCAGGTGATACAAGCTCCGACCCAGCGCAAGCGCGGCCTACCGGACAACAAGCCAAGCGCAAGCTCAGGATAACGCGAGCTGGCACGGACAACCGTTTGCCGGTAACGCTGAAATCCCGCTATAATGCTAACAAACCCAGCGGTTTACGGGTGCAAATGAGTATAATCCTTCAAATCCTGTCGTTGCTTTTTGTCGTGCTCTGGACCGCCAGGCTTGCGCGCAACAAAGGACGCAACCCTTTGCTCTGGGGTGGCGTAGCGGCGATCCCGGCGGTGGGTCTGCTCGACGCATTCCCTGAATGGATCACCGTACTCTGCATGCTGCCGATGTTGGCGCTGGTGTTCATGCCCGCCAGGCGCCCAATAGCGACCGACGGCGGACAGGATGGGACGACTCCCTGCCCCCGTTGTCAGCATTCCCACGAACCGGGCCCGACCTACTGCACCAACTGCGGCTGGGAGCTGACCCGGCCCTACGCGACGACGGACGCCACGGCGACCGCGACCGACGGGCCCGAACCGACCGGCGCCGCGAACGCAGCGGGAGGAACCGCAGCGGGCGACGTTTCTGATTCCCGCGCGTCGGCACCCGATGTCCCGGGCGCCGCGCCGGCAGCGGAGCCGGTGATGGCATCGCATCAGGTCGAAGACGCAGAACCCGCAGTAGCGCCGAACCCGCCGGCCGAGGCTGAGCCCGCTCCTGCCTTCGCCGTGGCGCCGTTGTCTATCACCAGACCGCTGACCGCGGCCGGCATGACCGAACTGGGCTTGTCGTTGTTCAACCAGGGTAGGGTCCGGGAGGCGGTGGATCAGTTCACCAAGGCCATCGCCCTGGACCCACGCTACCGGGAAGCGTGGGCCAATCGCGCCAAAGCCTATACCGAGCTCGGCATGAGCGACAAGGCTGCGGCCGACCGCCAGCAACTCGAAGCTATCTAACCTGCCGGCGGGTCAGACCGCCATGATGTGGTAGCCGGCGTCCACCGGGAGAACCGTTCCCGTCACGCCGCTGGACAGGTCACTGCAGAGGAACAGGGCCGTCTGCGCCACTTCGTCCGCTGTGATGTTGCGCCCCAGGGGAGCCTTCTCGGCGTGCGCTCGGCGCATGTCCAGGAACCCGCTGATTCCGCGGGCGGCCAGGGTGTCCACGGGGCCAGCGGATATGGCGTTGACGCGGATATTGTCGCTGCCGTATTCGTAGGCCAACTGACGGACTTCGTGCTCCAGGGCCGCCTTCGCGGTTCCCATGACGTTGTAGCCCGGATACACGCGGCTGGAGGCGTGAAAGGTCATCGCGATGACGCTGCCGCCCTCCGCCATCAGCGGCGCCGCATGACGGACCATGGGCAACAGGGTGAAGGCGCTGATCTCGAGGGCCATGCGGAACCCGTCGCGACCAGTGTCGGCGAGACGCCCGGCAAGGTCGTCGCGGCTGGCGAAGGCGATGCTGTGCACCAAGATGGACATCGAACCCATTTCATCGCCCACCGCGTCGAACACCGCGCGGATCTGCTCGTCATCCGATGCGTCGCATTGGACCAATACCGGATTATCCAGCGTCTCGGCCAACCGTGCGACCCTGCTGTGGAGGCGTTCATTCTGGTAGGCGAGCGCGATTCGCGCTCCCGCATCAGCGAGGGTACGGGCGATGGCCCACGCGATGCTGCGGTCATTGGCGACACCGAAAATGACCGCATTGCGGCCAGTCAAATCTATGGGGAACACGGGATTACCTCGTCACATCGCGAAGATGAACGAACATGGGGATCGCTTCCTCAGCTCCTGAAATCCGGAGCCACCTGCTCCAGGAACGCCTGCATCTGCTCTTCCTGGCGATAGGTGGCGAGGCGCACGACCACCTGATCCGCACCAGCTTCCGCGTAGGCGTGGATGCGGTCCCGCACCCGCTCCGGGTCTCCGAAAGGACCCCAACGGTCTCCCCAGATGTTGGCGCCGTAATAGCCCATCAGCCAGTCCTCGGCCTCCGCTTCACCCCTGCCGACATCCTCGTCCAGGTTGACGGTCAGGTACATCACGGTGGACATCGAATCGGGGTCGCGATCGTATTCGGCGCAGTAACCGCGAACGGTGTCCTTGAGATCCACCAGTTCCTCGGGCGTCGCCGAAATCGAGATGGCGCCATCCGCCAGGCGAGCGGCGCGCCGTGCCTGCCTTTCGCGCTGGGCGCCCTGCCCGTCGCCGCGGCCGTGCCAGTGGACGCCGAGATACACCGGCACGCCGTCGGGTTGCACCGGCGTAGGCTCCATGATGACTTCGTCCATCTCGAAATGGCGTCCGTCGTATGAAAAGGGCTTGCCCGTTCCCAGCCCCTTGACCACTTCGAGCATCTCTTCGAGTCGCCGGGCGCGGGTGCGCTGCGGTACATCGGCGTTGTGCCATTCCGCTTGCTGCATTCCGTTGAACGCGCCGCCGACGCCAACGCCCAGCTGCAACCGTCCCCCTGAGATCAGGTCCACGGTGCCCATCATCTGAGCCAGCAGGACGGGATGGCGGAGGGCCATCAACATCACCGCTGTGCCCAGACGCACCCGGTGGGTCCGCGCGGCTATGGCGGCCAGCGTGGTCATCGCTTCGAGGCGTGGTTTTGCGGTCAGGCTGTCGCCAACCCACACAGAATCCATACCTGCTTCCTCAGCCCAAGTTGCCAGTCGCAGGACGGTTTCCGCATCCGTGGGCTTGCGGTCCGCCAGAAGCAGGCCCCGCGTGGGCAGCAGGCAGCCCAACTGTACGTTCGTGGCCATAGGCTACCGGAGCTCCAGGCTGGTGAGGTTCAGGGATTTGGGCTGGCGGCCCAACAGGCGCGTGAGGAGGCCGGGCTCCATGTGTTCGTACTCTTCCAGGTCGGACCCGTCGTCCAGGTCGAAGCCCATTCCCTGGCTGTAGTAGAAGGCTACGGAAACGCCCATGCGCGCCGCGGTGCCGACGTGCTTGCGGAAACTGTTGTTGCCGAGTTCAGGGCGAAAATACGGTATCAGGTCGTAGGGCACCAAGATAGCGTTGGTGCCGCCGTCCCGGCGGGCGGGTGACAGCGTTATGTTGTGCTGGTGCTCGGCGCTGCGGATCAGCTGGTGGATGTCACCAGGTTTGATGAAGGGCAGATCGCCCGGCAAATAGAGGGCGGACACTTCGCGCAGACGAGCGTTTTCGAAGGACCGGGTGATGGTGTCGTTGAGGTTGCGCCCCAGGTCTTCCATCCAGTTCGCCCCAAGAGTACGAGCCATGTTGCGGATCCGATCATCGCCGCCCACCACCCAGAAGGGATCGACTCCCGCGCCACGGATGGCCAGCAGGACGCGCCGGAACATGCCCATGGTGAGGTCGGCGCGATCGTCGGGACCCATCACTCGCGACAACCGCGTTTTACAATCCGCCAGCGGCTTCATTGGCACCACCGGTACGACGGTAGGATTGGCCTGATCGGGGGCATCGGTCATGATCTTCGGCTCTCCAGCTCGGCGGCCAGCTCGAGCACCCGTTCTGCGAGCTGGACCTTGTCCTCGTCGGTCTGCATGATCGTCGGCATCACAACGGCCTCGACCCCTTCGGCGCCAACGGCGTCGGTCAAATTCTCATCCTGGGAGTCCAGCACCAACACGTCGCAGATTTCGCGATACTCTTGCGCCACGCCCACCACGGACACGTCCGTTCCCAGTTCCTCCATGATCTTGCCGGCGGGCCCGCGAACGGCCGCTCCTCCCACGATGGGACTGACTGCAACACGCGGCGCGCGGTGTCCCGCTATGGCGTCACGGACGCCCGGAATCGCCAGGATGGGCGCCACACTGAGGAACGGGTTGGAAGGGCATATGATAATCGCTGTCGCACCATCCAGGGCGGAAGCAAATCCGGGAGACGGCTGGGCATCGGCTGATCCGAAGTAACTTATCGATTTGACCGCAGGTTCGGCGCGCCGCTTGACGAAGTATTCCTGCATAGAAAGGGTGCCTTCGTCCGTATCCAATACTGTGCGCACGAGCTGGTCGCTCATCGGAATGATGGGGTGTTGGATTCCCAAATAAGCGGTCAATTGGGAGGTGACTTCGCTCAATGACAACCCCTGGGACAGCAAGTCGGTGCGGCGGATGTGCATTGCAAGGTCGCGGCTGCCCAGGTTGAACCAGGTGTCGGCGCCCAGCCGATTCAGCATCTGCAGCGTCTCGAAACTGTCGCCATTGATGCCCCAACCGGTTTCGGGATTATACAGGCCCGAAAGGGTGTAGGTCATGGTGTCAAGGTCGGGCGACACGTGCAGCCCGTGGAACTGCTCGTCGTCGCCGGTATTGACGACGATGGCCAGTCGCTCCGGCGGCAGGATCCGGGACAAGCCCAGCGCGAGCTTGGCCCCGCCAACGCCCCCGGCAAGGGCGAGCACCAGATCGGAAGTAGATCCGTTCACGTAACGCGCCGACTATTGCGCCGCAGCCCGTTCACGCTGGGTGCGGGGATGCTCGAACCGGTATCCTTCCATCTGCACCAACTGGTTGTAGGAGCCGAAAATTTCCTCCACGTTGTCGCCCACGAGATCTAGCGGGTCCAGGGCTTCGTCGGAGTCGCTGTAAACCCGGCGGATGCCGTAGGTGGTAAACCGCTCCGCTGGGGTTCGGCCCGCTTCCCGGATCATGGCACGGAACTCAGAAGGTCGCATGAGCTGGCCGTGCATGGCTCCGGCGGACGTGGAGATGCTCTCGTTGATCAGCGTGCCGCCCAAGTCGTTAACCCCGGCGGTCAGGAGGAGTTGGGACATCCGGCTCCCTTCCTTGACCCAGGAGGCCTGGATGTTGGGGATCCAGTTGTTGAGCATGATGCGAGCTATCGCGTGAACCTTGATCACGTCCATTCCGGTCGGGCCTGAGCGCACGTTTTCCACGGTGCCCTTGAGGTACATCGGAGCTTCGGAGGCGACGAAACTCAAAGGGACGAACTCGGTGAAACCGCCAGTTTGACGCTGGATGTCGCGCAGCAGGGCGATGTGGCGCACTATCTGCGCGTTGGTTTCCCGGTGTCCGAACATCACCGTCGAAGTTGTCGGGATACCCAGGTCGTGGGCGTTGGTGATCACCTCGATCCACTGGTCAACCGTGATCCGGCCCGGGGAGATGATATCGCGCAGTTCCTGGTCCAGGACCTCGGCGGAGGTTCCCGGCAGGCTGCCCACGCCGGCATCCTTCAACCCCTGCAGGTACTCCCGGATAGTGCACTTGGACCGGATCGAACCGTATAGCACTTCCTCCGGGGAGAACCCGTGGACGTGCATGTCCGGCAACTCTTCCGTGATGGCCTCGCACAGTCGGATGTAGAGGTCTCCTTCCATCTGCGGAGGCAGGCCGGCCTGGACGCAGACCTCGGTGGCTCCGTAGTCCTGTGCTTCCCTGGCGCGGCGGATGATCTCGTTCACCGGCAGGAAATAGCCTTCTTCTTCCCGAAAATCGCGGCTGAATGCGCAGAACCCACAGCGCTTGATACACACGTTGGTGAAGTTGATGTTCCGGTTGACTACGTAGGTCACCAGGTCGCCCACCGCGCGACGGCGTAACTCGTCCGCCACCATAGTCAGGGCGGTAAATTCCGGGCCGGAAGTGGCGAACAGCACGTCGGCCTGTTCGACGGATATGTCGCTGCCGGCCAGCGCGTGTTCGAGGACGGACGCCACGTCCGGGCGCAGCGAGTTGATCAGGGCAACCAGGGTTGCCGGAGCGTCGCGGTCAGTTGCTGTGGACATAGCGTCGGATTCCCCCTTTCACGTATCCGGACTCGTCGGTGAGTCGCAGCAGTTTTTCTTTGAGAGGCAGCGGCAACGGCCATTGAGAGCCGTCAGCGAAGTATTCGGGATAAACGGGAAGCCGCGGGCGTAGCTCGTATCCGGCCTCGCGGGTCCGGCGCTCCAGCTCGGCCAGCTGCGGCCATGGGGCTTCGGGGTTCACATAGTCTATGGTAAGCGGTGAGACGCCGCCCCAATCGTTGATGCCGGCACCGATGTACCTCTCGTAGTCCTCGCTGAGGTTGGGCGGCACTTGGATATTGACTCGCTCGCCGAGGATCAGGCGGGCAACCGCGGTGGTCCACATCAGCTCGTCGGGCGCGGCATCCGGCGAGTCCGCCATCGGGGTATCCGCCTTGGCGCGGAAATTCTGGATGATTACTTCCTGGATGTGCCCATAGCGTTGGTGCAGGCGGCGGATGTCCAACAGGGACTCAACGCGCTCCGCTCGGGTTTCTCCGATCCCTATCAATATGCCCGTAGTGAACGGGATGCCCAGTTCGCCGGCCAGCTCCATGGTCCGCAGACGGACGCGAGGTCTCTTGCTGGGAGCGAACTCATGCGGGCCGCCAGTTTCGTACAGACGCGGGCTCGAACTCTCCAGCATTATCCCAATGGACGGATTGGTGGGCTGCAAAGCTTCCAACTCACGACGGCTCATGGTGCCGGGGTTGCCATGAGGCAGCAGGTCCGTTTCCTCGAAAACGGTTCGGCACACGTGCGACAGGTATTCGTGGGTAGTGCGGTAGCCCCTGCGGGACAACCAACCGGCCGCCTCAGGATACCGTTGCTCGGGCCGCTCCCCCAGGGTGAACAGGGCTTCGGTGCATCCGAGACGCTGGCCCGCTCGGACCACAGACAGCACCTGATCCAAGGTTAGATACAAACCAGCCGATTCATCTGGCGACTGCCGGAAGGTACAGTACCCGCAGAAATCGCGGCACAGGCGCGTCAGCGGTATGAATACCTTCGGCGAGAAGGTGATCACTCGACCGCGGCCCCGGTCGCGCAACTCAGATGCCGCTGAGCACAGTTCGACCTCCAATTGGCCATCAGCCTTTGACAGCGAGAGGACTTCGTCCTCGGACAGCACGCCCCCCGACGCTACGCGTTCCAGCGACGGAAAATGGGAGATGGTCGAGTGAACAGCTGAACCTGTAGGCACGGAGGTGGTCCGGAGGGTTGGTCGGCGGAAGTCAGATCAATTGTATGCAGGGGGTTGACCGGTTTCAAGGCAAATTGGGCGCCCAGAAAGCGCAGTGTATGTGTTATGTCAATCAAATCCTGAATTACGCGTCCATCATCCGATGTTCGAGAAATGCACAACAGTCGTTATGTCAATCTACAAAAAGCTGCCCCTGTCTCGTTGGATCAGTTCCCGAGCCGGACCAGGGCCACCCGAGGTATTCATAGGCCAGTCTGGTGGCGACGCGACCCCGCGGAGTGCGGTCGAGAAACCCTTGCTGAAGCAGGAACGGCTCCAGCACTTCCATTACGGTGCTGGCGTCCTCGCTCATAGACGCCGATAAGGTGTCCAGACCCACCGGGCCGCCATCGAACTTTTCGATGATGTTGGACAGTAGACGATGGTCCGTTTCATCCAGCCCGCGGGCGTCAACACCCAGCCGGTCCAGCGACTCACGCGCCACGGGACCGGAAACCCGGTTGTCTGCCCGAACCAGGGCGTAATCTCGGGCCCGGCGCAGCAGGCGGTTGGCGATCCGCGGCGTTCCGCGAGAGCGAACCGCCACCTCGCGAAGGCCTTCATCCTCAGCCTCGATTCCCAAAATGCGGGCGGAACGGTTCACCACGGTTTCCATGTCGTCGTCCGAATAATAGTCGAGGCGAAAAATGGAACCGAACCGGTCGCGCAGCGGGGCGCTCACCAGGGAGTAACGCGTGGTGGCCCCAACCAGTGTGAAGGGGTTGATGCGCAGGTTGATGCTGCGGGCCGACAATCCCTTGCCCACCACCCAGGACAGGAAAAAGTCCTCCATCGCCGAGTACATCACCTCTTCGACAGCCCGGTTTAGCCGATGGATTTCATCAATGAAAAGCACGTCGTTGGGCTGCAAACCCGTGAGAATGGAGGCGATCTCGCTGGCCCGCTCGATGGCGGGACCAGACGTAACCTTGATGGTGGAGCCCATCTCGTGGGCGATGATGTTGGCCAGGGTGGTCTTGCCCAGCCCGGGCGGACCGTAAATGATCACGTGGTCCAGCGCCTCGCCACGCATCCGGGCCGCCTCCATGGCGATGCTCAGGTTTTCCCGCACCTGGGGCTGCCCGACGAAATCCTCCAGACGCGCCGGCCGCAGGCGAACGTCCTGCTCGCCGTCATCACCTTGAGTAGCCGGTGATATCGGGCGCGCCTCAGCGTCGATGCTGCCTTCTGGTCCCTGTGTGGCGGTCATAATCGCATTCTAGGGGCCCCGTCGTTCGGGGGTCAACCGCGGCGGTGGCATGGTCGCGCGGCGGTGGTTCGATTAGAATCTGTGCGCTGACCGTGGCGGTCGGAGCGATGAGTTCGGTTGACGATGCGGAGCGGCCCTTGCTACACTCAAGACCAGCGGGCGGTTAGCTCAGTTGGTTAGAGTACTTGCTCGACACGCAAGAGGTCAGTGGTTCGAGTCCACTACCGCCCACCAAGCTGGACAAAATCAAGAACCTTTCACATCAGGTTCACCCTGGGCTTATAGGCGCCCTTGGCAGTATCCATAGTGAGGCCGCGATTGGCTTGACGATGGAAAGGTCGTCGTGGCAGTCACAAAGGGTCCGTAGCTCCAAT
>DAOUIF010000003.1:0-3517 GCA_034423575.1 Dehalococcoidia bacterium
GGCGCGGCTTTGAGGCGCATCTGGCCTACCTGATGATGGCCTTCAACCTCCTGGTGCAGTGGAACGGACTGGAACCCGACGCAACCGGGCGCATCCACCGCTCCATTGCTCAATTCGTCCTCTGACACCAACTAGCACCAATGGTTACGAGGTCCCATTCGAGTACGTAAAGAGGGTGGTCAAGCCCAATCGGGTCAACAACCGAATGGCGTGGAGGGCCGAGAATTGGTGGTTGCATGGTTCTCCAGCAAGTACGATGCGGCAGAAACTGTCGTCATTAACGCGGTACATTGCTACGCCCAAAGTTGCTAAACATCGCTTCTTCGTGTGGCTCACCACCGAAATGCTGCCTTCAAATCTAGTCATCGCCATTGCGAGCGATGATGATTACGTACTTGGTGTACTACAAAGCTACGTCCATACCACTTGGGCGTTGGCTATAGGGAGTCAACTGGAGGATAGGCCAACATACACGCCTACCACATGCTTCCAAACCTTCCCGTTTCCGCGGCCTACGGAGCAGCAGCGGGAGGCCATCGGCACGGCGGCGGCGGAGTTGAACCGACTGCGGGAGGGCTGGCTGAATCCAGAGGGGATCAGCGCGGCGGAACTGAAGCGGCGGACGCTGACGAACCTGTACAACCAGCGGCCGACGTGGCTGGACAACATCCACGCTCGGCTCGACGCGGCGGTGTCCGAGGCCTACGGGTGGCCGGCGGACCTGGCGGAGGGGGAGGTGCTGGAAAGACTGCTGGCGCTGAACCTGGAGCGGGCGAGGGAGTAGGTGTCGTCTCACGCGCGGTTGCTAATCGTGTTGGGGCGCGCTATCTTGAAGTTGACAGGTACGCGGTCGCGCCGCGATCCCGTTGTCGGGAGAATGTGCTATGAGGTTGCGTCTCCAGCGTTTCAGACCGATGACGCATTACCAGAGGGTGAAGCACCGAGCAGCGCTACGGATGACCACAATCGGCACTGTACTACTGGTGTGTACGCTGCCGTCATTTCTATTTCTTGACTTGGCAATTACGCTATTCATTGGTGGAAGCAGTCTGGGGTTTCTGTTGGTCGGCTTCCAGCAAGAAATTGACGCCGTAGCAGCGGGCAACGGGGACCTGGAAAGGAGAGAGGCCGATGGTTAGCAAAATCGTCTCCGTCGTTGCAGACGAGCTTTTTGGCGAGTACTTCTGGGCGGCAGTACCCGTTGTCGCCATCATATTGGGAATCATTGCGCTTACTGCAATCAGCCTGCTCCGGGGTGGCTGAGCGGGCGGGCGGTGACGCTGAATCTAGAGCGGGCAGGGCACGGTTTCGTTTGCTTGCGGTTGGTGTCCATGATACCGTCGCCGTCCGCTCTTGCGGGGAGAGCAGGCTTTGCTGACCCGACGGTGGGGGACTCTCCAGGGTAAAACGTCCACCCGGTAGTGACCGGATTCCGTGGTGTAGGTTCCCGCACTTCTCCTGCCCGACAGCGCTGTGGAAAAAGTCTGGCTACGAGGGCAACGATACCGCCCGAAAGTATTGGAGTTTGGCAATGACCACAACAAACGAAATCGGTTTCCGACGGGAAATGTGCAGTGCTATCCGTACGCTGCTGGATATCACGGACGATGCCGTCGCTGACCCGGAACGTGGTTTGGCCTATGTAGTCCATCGGCAAGCGGTTGAACGAGGCTACGATATCGGCGTCGCCGTAGCCTTAGCCGAGTATTTTGACCCGCAGACCGATCATGTGCGCTTGCCCTCGGAGCTCGAAGATGGGAGCCTTGTGATTCCTGCGCCAGGCATTGACCCTAATGCGGCATTGTTGTCTGGCACATGGGAGTGGCAACGGTTGCCCCTCTCGGAGGTTTGTAGATAGTGATTCCGTTTGGTTAAGGTGGGCGACTGCGGGATTGATGTGCGGCGAACCAACCGATACCAAACAGAACCCGGCGTGAACGGTCGCCAGAGGGTTCCAGAGGGTTAAGGAAAGGGAGGGCTATTATGACGGTTATTGAAACCAATCCTGACCCTGAAGCCAAGGCTCGGGTGATCGAGTCAATTGTGACCGATCATGGCAGCGTTGAGGCTTTTATCGAGTCGATGCGCAAGTATCGGGAGTTGCGGCGGCGGCTGATAGAGGAGACACCATCGTTGATGGAGCAGTACCCCGACCGGTGGGTGGGTATGGGACCTAGTGACGTGCTGGTGGTAGGCGATTCCCTGGAGGAAGTGGTGGCGCAGCTTGATGAGGCCGGCGTCCGTAGCGACTCAGTGGTTGAGTTCCTGAACACGACCCCGATGCGGATGATCCTGTGATTGTTGGCGGTTTTGACACCTCAGGGTATCCCAAGGTTGAATGCCTCCTGGCGATACCGCGATTGGGAGTGTCATACCGCGTAGCTTTCCTGGTGGACACCGGAGCGGATAGAACGTGTCTTCACCGGCTGACGTGGGCCACTACGGGCCGGTGCTATACTCCGATGCGCACTGGTCCACGTCCAGCAGGAGGTCTGTTGATGACCACCGCTAAAAAATTGATGACCGCCGATGACTTGCTGGCGATGCCCGACGACGGCAACCGACACGAGCTGGTCCGAGGGGAACTGATAGAGATTCCGCCGCCGGGGATCATGCACGCCATAGTCACCGGGCGCATCGGGATGCGCATGGGCCATTTCATCGAGGAGCGCAACCTGCCCTTTGTCTACGGGCCTGAAGCCGCCGCCTACACGGAGCGGGGACCGGACACGGTGCGAGCAGCAGACTTCGGGGTCATATCCCTGGAACGGATCGGCGGGCCAATCCCGGAGCGGGGGTACATGTTTGGTGTGGTGCCGGACCTGGTGCTGGAAACGGTTTCGCCCGATTATCGCGAGGCCGTTGCCGAGGCTCGAGCGCAGATGTGGCTGGAAGCCGGAGCAAGGTTGGTTTTGACCGCGTATATCGAGCGGCGCGTGATCCTGGCCCGTCACGATGACGGGACGATACACGAGTACGGGGTGGGAGACATCCTGACCGGAGAGCCGGTGCTGACCGGATTTGAGTGCCCGGTCTCGGAGATATTTGCGACAACTTGAGCGTGATGGTTGGGCAGGTTCACCATGAGCGGGTACGGGGGTGTAAATCTCCCCAAGATTGCTGACACCGTGGCGTTGACTGCGGGCGAGACGGGCCGTTAGCCTGTAGTAAATCAAGCGAGACGAGAGCCGGTGGACCCGACCCGCCATCAGGTCAGTCCACCGGCTCTCGTCTCGCTTGATTTACTACAGCCTATCCGCCCGTTGCGCCCGCCGTCAACGGCACGGTGTCAGCAATCCGAAGATCGCCCCCTCTCAGATCGCCGTCGTTGCTGAGGTTGATATAATTATCCAGCAAAAGTATCTGCTGAGCCAAAGAAACAAACGATGACAACGCCGAGTTTCGACATCACCCCGTTTCTTGACCAGGACGAAGGCCAACACTTCGAGCGCAAATCGCTCTTCGAAGGCCCGGAGCGCGCCAAGTCGCGCAATCGCCGTGCTGTACGCGACGATGT
>DAOUIF010000004.1:0-58600 GCA_034423575.1 Dehalococcoidia bacterium
GTCCGAAAGAGCAGACCGATCTCCCGCCGCTGCCGCCGAAAGAACCACCGCAGTATCCAAATCTAGATTCCAACCTGAACCGGCTGGCAGAGGTAGCCTCCTCGACGCTGACACCGGCCGGCGCAGGCGCGGCTCAGTCAAACCAAGCTGACGAGCCCGTGCTGGTAACGTTCTACATCGAGGCGGGCTATGTGGACGACGTGCGGGAGTACCTGGAGAACGACATATTCGTCCGCAACGTGGGGGAAGACTACATTGAGGCGCATGTGCCGCCGTCCCAGTTGGGCGCAGCGTCCGAGCGGCCCGGGGTATTACGCGTGAACACCGTGATTCCCGCGTTGCCACCTCAACCGACATCGGACAACCTGGCCAACCCTGCCGTCATCAGCGAAGGCGTCGGCATTCACGGAGCCGACGCCTGGCACGGGGCCGGGTTTCGCGGGGAAAACGTCAAGGTCGGCGTCATTGACTCTGGGTTTGAGGGCTTTGCCCGATTGCAGGGAACCCAATTGCCGCGCGATGTGGTGTCCCGCTGTTACTTCGCAACCGCGCGGGCGCCGTCCTCCGCGCTTGCGGACTGCGAGGTGGACGGGAACCATGGAACGACGGTATCCGAAACGCTGGTGGACGTCGCGCCGAACGTGACGCTCTACATCGCAAATCCCATCACGCCTGGTGATTTGCGAAGCGCGGTTGAATGGATGGCGGTCCAAGGGGTACAGGTTGTTAATCTCTCTCTGGGATATGGGCCGGATGGACCGGGCGATGGTACCTCCCCACACGGCAATAGCCCGCTCAACATCATCGACTTTGCGATTTCTCGGGGTATTACATGGGTAACCGCCGGTGGTAACAGCGCGCGCAAAACTTGGTACGGTGCATTTGCGGATACGGACAGCGATGGATGGCACAATTTCACAGAACGGTATGAAGGCAATACCTTCACGGTGTCGAAGGCTGAGGAAGTGATTGCGTTTGTGCGGTGGGATGATAGCTGGGGGCGAGCGGACTGTGACCTGGATTTGGTGCTATTTCGAGATGACCCGGGCACCTCAATACTAAATTCCGTAGCCATATCTGAAGACTTGCAATCCGGCGGCGCAAACCAGTACCCCCGTGAGATTGTGAAAGCGAACGTCCCGCCCGGCCATTACTTCCTATCGATCTTGAATGCCCGATGCACCACCGTGCCAGCGTGGATACAACTGACCGCTTGGATAGATGATAGGCTGGAATACTATTCCTTATCGCACCACATGGGGAACCCGGCAGAAAGTCGAAACCCTGGCATGATGGCAGTGGGAGCCACCCACTGGTGGGAAACCCAGCAGGTGGCCGAATACAGTTCCCGTGGGCCGACCATCGACGGCCGAGTCAAACCGGACATCACCGGCATTACCTGCAATCCCACGGTGACCGACCCGCCTGTGAAAATGCCTGACGGCATCACCCTCTTTCCGACTTGCGGCACGTCTCACGCAGCTCCTCATATCGCGGGCCTCGCCGCGCTGATCAAGCAGCGTTTTACGAATTACCGACCCGACCTCATCACCCATTACCTGAAGCGCAACGCCGCCGAGCGGGGCTCGGCGGGAGCAGACAACACTTGGGGCTACGGACTGGCCGAGTTGCCTGATCCGTCGTCGGCTCCCGTTAGCGTTGCGGCAGGGCCGGCCGGCAATATCACTGCCGTCAACGGACGCAATACCGGGGAGGCAGTCATTTCTTGGGACGCGGCTCCGGGCGCGACCCATTACCGCATTGGTTGTGTGAACATGGTGCGCGACTACCCCAGGGCCAAGGCGAGCAACACCAGCAACTGGCGGGAAGCGTTCCTGTACTTCGATGTGGAGGCTCAGAATCTTGACCCCGTTCGCCCTACCTACATCTTTCCCGGCCTCCAGGAGGGCGTCTACCACGCTTGCACCGTGTTGAGCAATAACTCCCGTTACGGCAAACCGACGTGGCCTGAGGCCCCCAATTATTGGCAGTACCTGACCATCACCAATCGGGGCGGGGCGTGCCCAATCTGCGCCATGACATCGCCATAGTAAGGATACCTGTTTGGGCGGTTTATGGTTCGACAGGTTCACCATGAGCGGGCGAAAAGAGACTTTGGAAAGACCCTGACTCGCACCCGCCGCTCTGGACATACCTGGGGCGGATGGTTATCATCCTCGGACAGGCTGCAGCGCGATGTCACCCATCGTGTGGGAGTTTCCGCGCTCGCACCCCGTGACAGTCAGGAGGGCGCCTATGGTCGCGGTCACCAGCGAGTCCACCGATCTGATCGCTCGCGTTTCTGAATACGTGGACGATGCGACCCAACTGGAACGCATCAGGTCGGCCTACGACTTCGCCGAACGGTGCCACGACGGGCAGATGCGCCAGTCCGGCGACCCGTACATCGTTCATCCCCTGGCCGCCGCCACCATTCTGGCCGGTCTGTACCTGGACCCCGACACCATCATCGGGGCCCTGCTGCACGATGTGCTCGAGGACTGCGGCGTCGAAGTAACCGAGCTGGAAGCCCGGTTCGGGCCTGACGTGGCCCGGCTGGTGGACGGAGTCACCAAGCTGACCCGCATGGACTACCGCCCGCCCGGCGCGGAAGCCAACGGCGCCACGCCCGCGGAAAACCTGTACGCCGAAAGCCTGCGCAAGATGCTCGTGGCCATGGCCGAGGACATCCGCGTGGTGCTCATCAAACTCGCGGACCGGCTGCACAACATGCGCACGCTGGACGCGCTCGCCGAAGACAAGCGGCAGCGCATCGCCCAGGAGACCCTAGACGTCTACTCGCCCCTGGCCCATCGCCTGGGCATCTGGGAGCTGAAGTGGCAGCTGGACGACTTGGCTTTCCGGCACCTGAATGAAACCCGTTACCGTGAGATCTCGCGCATGCTGGCGGCCCGCCGATCCCAGCGTGAAGCCTACGTGGCCGACGTGGCCGACCGGCTCAAGACGGAGTTGGCCGACAATCGCCTGCGCGCGGACGTGAACGGCCGGCCCAAGGGCATCTATTCGATACACAACAAGATCGAGAAGTACGCGGCCGAGGGCAAGGAACTAAGCGACATCTATGACCTGTACGCCCTGCGCGTGATCGTCGACGAGATCGCCGACTGTTATTCCGCCCTGGGCGTCACCCACCGCATGTGGAGCCCGATCCCCGGGCAGTTCGACGACTACATCGCCACCCCCAAGAAGAACATGTACCAGGCGTTGCACACCACGGTACTGTGCGACGGTGGCCATCCGCTGGAAGTGCAGATCAAAACCCGCGAGATGCACCAGGTGGCGGAATACGGTGTGGCCGCCCACTGGCGTTACAAGGAACGGGGTGGCTCAGCCGGAGGCAGCGCGACTTTCGAAGAGCGAATGACCGGCTTGAGGCAACTGCTGGAATGGCAGCGCGAGACGCCGGACACCGACGAGTTCCTGGAACGGGTGCGGGAAGACCTGTTCCACGACCAGGTGTTCGTCTACACGCCCAAGGGCGACATCGTGGAGTTGGCTGCCGGCGCCACGCCCATCGACTTCGCCTACAAGATCCACACCGACCTGGGACACCGCATCTCCGGCGCCAAGGTGAACGGCAAACTGATGTCGCTGGATACTCCCCTGCACAACGGCGACACCGTCGAGGTGGTGGCCGGCAAGACCGGCCGGGGCCCGTCGCCGGACTGGCTCAATCCGGCGCGCGGATACGTGGCCACCAACAGCGCGCGTCAGAAGATCCGGTCCTGGTTCAACCGCCAGGCCCGCAGCGCCAATATCACCCGGGGCCGCGAACTCCTGCGCCGTGAGCTGCGCCGCATGGGCATCAAGATGTCCGACCGTGAAGTCCTCGAAGCGTGTCGCTTCGATAGCATGGAGGATCTCCTGGCTGCGGTGGGATCCGGCGAACTGAGCGACTCCGCCCTGTTCGCCCGGTTGACCCAATTCCGCAACGATGAGATGGCCGAGGCCCCATGGATGCCCAAGCTGCGAGGGTCAACGTCCCTGTCCAGCCCGACCTCGGGCATCTCGGTGCTGGGCGTGGGCGACCTGCTGACCAGCATCGCCCGATGCTGCAACCCGATACAGGGCGACCCCATCATCGGCTTCGTCACCCGCTCCCGCGGCGTGAGCGTACACAAGGTGGGATGCATCAACGTGCTCAATGAGGATGAACAGGAGCGCCTGGTTCCCGTTTCCTGGGGGCAGAAGCAGGAACTTTATCCGGTACGCATCCGCATCGAGGCCATGGACCGCGTGGGCCTGCTGCGGGACGTGACCACCAAGGTCTCGGACGACAAGATCAACATCGCCTGGGCCGTGACCCGAGAGAACGACGACGCGACGGTCAGCATGGAATTCACCATTCATGTGAAGGACCTCGAGGAACTGAACCGTGTGTTCTCGCGCATCGAGGGCATTCGCGGTGTCACCTCGGTAAGTCGCGTTACCAGCAGCCCCCTGAGGCAGACCGAGCGCTGATCGCCCCGGCGCGGGTTTGAGGCGCTCGCCAGTCAGCGGCGAGCCTGTTGTTCAGTCTTTCCACCATGGCGCCCGCGATTCGCGGGGGGACGGCGATCAAGCTGTCGCTGGCCGTCGCGGTTTTCCTGGTGATCCTGCTCATGCCCGCTCCGGCGGGATTGACGGAGCAGGGGCAGCGCGCGCTGGCGGTCATGCTCTTTGCCGTCATACTGTGGGCCACCGAAGCCATTTCCGTGCCCGTGGCCGGCGTCGGCGGGGTCTTGCTCCTGGTCCTGGTGGGGGCGGTGCCGGATCTTGGCCCGGCGCTCTACGGCTTCTCCCAACCGGTGGCCTACTTCCTGATTGGCATCCTGACACTCGGCCTGGCGGTGCAGCAATCGGGGCTCGCCCAACGCCTGGCCACGTGGCTCATGCGCGGCGCACAGGGAAGCCCCCGCCTGCTCTACATCCAGATGCTGTTTTCCTTCGCTGCACTGACCTTTGCGCTGCCTTCCGCCAGCACCCGGGGCGCCATCATGGTCCACGTCTACGAGCAGGTGCTCGACCGCTGGAACATCCCCAAGGAGCACCCCTTGTACAAGGCCACGATGATGGCCATGGGCAGCCTCAATCGCCTCGGCTCCACCGCCCTGCTGGCCGGCGGCATAACTCCGGTGGTGGCCTCCGGGTTGCTGGGCGACTTCTCCTGGACCCAGTGGTTCGTGCTGATGAGCGTACCCTTCTACGCCAACCTGATAGTCGGCGGCACCGTGCTCTTCGTGTTCTACCGTTCCGGGTTCCGCCTGGACGAGGATGCTGCAGCCGCTACCGTCGCCTTGGATCGCATCAGCCCCGTCGAAATGCGGGCTGCCGGCATCGTGATCGTCACCGCCCTGCTGTGGTTCACCGATTTCGCCCACGGCCTGCACCCGGCGGTACCCGCCATGATCGCCATGTGCGTGATCCTGCTGCCGCGGGTGGGCATTCTCACTTGGAGCGAGTTCGAGCGGAACCTAGGCTGGTCCAACTTCTTCATCATCGCCACGTCCCTGTCGCTATCCCACGCGCTGGTGACCACCGGCGCCGCAGCCTGGTTCTCGGAGACGCTGGTGGGCGGCGTGTCGCAGCTCACGTCGTCGCCCATGATAGTGTTGCTGTTGCTGTGCGTGTGTTTCGCCGTG
The DNA here is from genome assembly GCA_034423575.1 of Dehalococcoidia bacterium. Taxonomy (GTDB): domain Bacteria; phylum Chloroflexota; class Dehalococcoidia; order Lucifugimonadales; family UBA3495; genus Bin87. Next base: position 5,643 of record DAOUIF010000004.1, read on the forward strand.
ATGCGGTTCATCCTGCCCAACATCGCCGGCTATCTCGCGCTGGTGATTCCCGTCACCATGGCCGCCGCCGAGTCGCTGGGTCTCGACCCGCTGGTGTGCGGCATGGCCGCCGTGGTTGTGGGCGACTCGGTGGTCTACTACAGCGCGGGCGGAACCGCCAGCGTCTTCATCTTCCAGCGCGCCGAAATCTCCAACCCGGAGATCTTCCGGTTCGCCGTCACCATGACCGTGATCGCGACGGCCATTCTTCTGCTGGCGGTGGTCCCGTACTGGGGCCTGGTGGGCCACCCGCTGGTGCCATAGCCCGACCGCTTACAACAGGGTTGCTATCGCCAGAGCCAACCCTGCCACCACGATGGCAAACGCGCCGATCATCATCCAGGTGAGAACGCGCCGGAGATGTCGCGGTCGTTGCCGCCCTCGCCTCAGGTCGGCCCGGTAGTCCCAGGGTCGCCGTATGCGATCCCCGTCCCGCCAGACACCGCGCCTCCGCCGTTTCGCCTCGGCCTCAGCCTCCGGGAAACCCAGGTCGCGGCCGCCGTAGCGCCTGTACCACCAGGCCATGCCGGAGCGCACCATTTCGGCGTTGAGCGATTGCCTACGTCGTCGCCGGTAGAGCAGGCCCACCGTCCGCCCATAGCGGTCCGTCGCCATCGCCTCCATGCGGATGCCGCCGCGCCGCACCAAACTCTGCAACTGCTTGCGCGACTCCTGCCCGTAGGGCTGGGCCAGTTCCGGCGCGTCGATTCCGTAGAGCCGCACCGGGAATGGCCTCCGCAGGAAGCTGAAAAGCCCGGCGTATTTGACCTCCAGCGAGTCGCCGTCGATGACCCGCCGTATCCGCACCCTGCGGGCCATCTGGGGCCTACACGGTCATCGGCGTGTCGTCCCGGTTGGCCCACTCGCTCATGGACGCGTCGTAGTTTTTGGCGTTCTCGAAGCCCACCAAGCGGAGTACGAAGTTTCCGTGCGCCGCACGGATGCCGGCCTGTCAATAGGAGTACGCGGTCTTGTCCGGCGTGATCCCGTGCTCGGTGAGAATGCGGCGGATTTCCGCTGCCGGCTTGAACTCATGCGTGTTGCGGTCCATCAGGTTGAACCACTCCAGGTGCACCGCGCCGGGAACATGCCCCTGCCGCTGGTTACGATAGTTGGGAGCGGAGCCGTCCCACTCGCCGTCGCTGCGCACGTCCCACACCACCACGTTATCGAGATTGCAGGCCTCCTTGAGCTCGTCACCAGTGGCGATGAACGACTGGTCGGCGCGCGGCGTGAAGGTCACCGCCGCCGGCGTCTTGGCTCGCCCGAAGTCGATCGGCTGCCCTGCGTTGACCCAGGCACGCCAGCCGCCGTTGAGCACCTTGACATTGGTATGGCCGTAGTAGTTGAAGACCCACCAGATGCGCGCCGCCGTCAGCCCCTGGGCGTGGTCGTAAGTCACCACCGTGGTGTCGTCGCCGATGCCCAGGCCCTCAGCCATGGCCTTGAACTGCTGCGGCGCCATGACGTGCTGCCGGTCGGTGTCGGGGTTCTTGGCCCAGTTATCGGTCACGTGGGCTGCGCCGGGAATGTGCCCGCGCTGCCAGGCGTCGGCGGTGTTGGCGCAGTCCAATACCACCACGTTGGGGTCGTCCAGGTGTGCGGCGACCCAGGCGGCGTCGGTCAGGTACTCGGGGTGCGCGTAATCGTCGGTATGAGTCGTCATGGAGCGGCTCCTGCGGTCGGATATGAGATGCCCGGATTGTAGGCGGCGACGGCGCGGGTGGTCAACGGTGGCGGAATCCAGTGTTGCAGCGGCTTTGAGGTGCTATCCTATTCGGAAGGGGAAGTGACATCATGGCTACAATCCAGATCGAAATACCCGAAAAAGACCGTGAACGCTTTGCTGAACAGGCCGAGCGCGAAGGCAAGACGCTGGAAGCATGGCTGATTTCCGTTGCCCGCCAGCACAGTCCGCGATCAGCGGCTCCGGCGGACGATCGATTTCAGTCAATCGAGGAGCTGATGGCGTTTCTCGAGGAATGCAGAGCCAACTCCGGGCTGGAGCGTGAACCGGAATGGGAAGTACACCTCAGGAACATGCACGAGTCTCGCATACAGGGGCTGCCTGGCGTATGACCTTCGTCGATACCAACGTGTTCATGTATGCGGTGGGTGGCCCGCATCCGTTACAACAGATCGCTTGGGAGTTCCTGCGGCGGTCATACAGCAACGGTTCGTCCTTATGCACTTCCGCAGAGGTCTTGCAGGAACTGGCGCACGCCTACCTGCGGGTAGGCCGTGGTGAGACATTTGACCGTGCAATGGCATTGGTAAGACGGTACGGCGTGGAAGTTTGGTCCCTAGAGCGCGATGACGTCCTTCTCGCACGGCAATTTTACAACTAACACCCCGGACTGTCCGCCCGCGACCTCTGTCATCTCGCCTCCTGCCAACGCCGCGGCGTTGATGAGATGATGACCTTCGACCAAAACCTCGCATCCGTGTTCCGCGGTCCGGACGAGTCATAGCCGTCGTCGACCATCACCGCTGAACCGCACGCCACTACACAGACAAGTCGGGGCTAAACTCGCCCAAATACATCATCCCGCCGTTCCCGCTACAATAGGCGCACTCAACAAGCTCAGGTGCGAGGTGCGCTTTTATGGTTCAGCAGGGACAGATTGACCATCTTTTGCAGGAGGCCGGGGAGATCCCGCCTCCGCCCCACGTGGTCGAGCAGGCGACCATGGCCGACTACGACGGCGTCTACGCCCGCTCGGTGGAAGACCCCGAGGGCTTCTGGGCCGAGGCCGCCGATGAGCTCCACTGGTTCCGCCGATGGGATGACGTGTTCCAGTGGGACTACCCCAACTTCCGCTGGTTCGTGGGCGGGCAGACCAACATCGCCTACAACGCCCTGGACCGCCACCTGACCACCGAACGGCGCAACAAGGCCGCCCTCATCTGGCTGGGCGAGGACGGCACCGAGCAGGTCTACACCTACGCCCGCCTGGCCCAGCAGGTCAACCGCTTCGCCAACGGCCTGAAGTCCCTGGGCGTGGGCAAGGGCGACCGCGTCGTCATTTACATGCCCCTGACGCCGGAGGGCGCAATCAGCATGCTGGCCTGCGCCCGCATCGGCGCCATCCACAGCGTGGTCTATGCCGGCTTCAGCGTCGGGTCCCTGCGCGACCGCATCCAGGACGCCAACGCCAAGGCCTTGATCACCGGCGACGTGGGCTACCGCCGCGGCAATCGGGTCGACCTCAAGGGCATCGCCGACGAGGCCGTGGAGGGCTGCGACAGCCTGGAGCACGTCATCGTATTCCGCCGGGAGTTGGCCCTGGAGGCCCTGCGCGACGGCGAGACCGACTTCGACGGCCTGGTGGCCCGCAGCGGCATTGACTGCCCCGCCGAGGTCATGGACGCCGAGGACCCGCTGTACATCCTCTACACCAGCGGCACCACCGGCAAGCCCAAGGGCGTGGTTCACGTGCATGGCGGCTACATGGTCGGCACCCACTACCACTTTAAGAACGTCTGGGACGTCAAGGACAACGACGTCTTCTGGTGCATGTCCGACATCGGCTGGGTCGTGGGCCACAGCTACATCGTATACGCGCCCCTGGTGGCCGGAGGCACCACCGTCTTCCGCGAGGGCGCGCCCGACTTCCCCCACAACGCCGTGTTCTACGAGGTCATCGAAAAGTACGGCGTCAACGTGATCTTCACCGCACCCACGGCGGTGCGAATGCTCATGCGCTACGGCGAGGAGCCGGCCAGCCGCTACAACCTGCGTTCGCTGCGCTTCCTCACCTGCGCCGGCGAGCCGCTGAACCCCGAGGCCCTGCGCTGGGCCTACGAGCACATCTGCGGTGGCGGCGAGTGGGCGCACATGGTGGACAACTGGTGGCAGACCGAGACGGGCGGCCCCTGCCTGGGCACCACCGCCACCATGACCTCCCGCCCCGGCAGGGTCGGCAAGCCCCTGCCCGGCGCGGTCATGGACATCGTAGACCGCGAGGGCGAGCCCATCGAGGAGCCGGACAAGGGCGGCTTCCTGGTGATCCGCCGTCCCTTCCCGCACTTTTCCCGCACCGTGTGGGGTGACCCTGACCGCTACGCCGACACCTGGAGCCAGATCCCCGGCGTGTACTCTTCCGGCGACGTGGCCCTGCGCGACGCCGACGGTTATTACATGGTGGTGGGACGCGCTGACGACGTGCTGAACGTGGCCGGCCACCGTATCGGCTCCGCCGAGGTAGAGTCGGCGCTGGTGTCGCACCCGGAGGTCGCCGAGGCGGCGGTCATCGGCAAGCCCGACCAGTTGCGCGGCGAAGTGATCAAGGGGTTTGTCACGTTGCGCATGGGCAGCGAAGGCTCCGACCGCATGATCAACGACCTGCAACTCCACGTGCGCCGTGAGCTGGGTCCCATCGCCGTCCCGTCGGAGATCGAGTTCACGCCCACGCTGCCCAAGACCCGCTCCGGCAAAATCATGCGCCGCCTCCTCAAGGCCCAGGAGCTGGGGCTGGACCCGGGGGATATAACAACGCTGGAGGAGTAGCCCCGTAAAGCAATCGTCTGAATCAGGATTTGCCGGATTTCAGGATTCACAGGATTGAATTGATTTTGCTGGAATAGCAACAATCCTGATAATCCGATAATCATGAGCATCCTGATTCAGACAATTGCCGCCAGTTGTGAATCAACGCGAGGCGGTTCTGATCCATGCGATACGTCTTTCCGTGCAACATCAAACCGGACGAAGAAGAGGATGGATGGGGGTTTGTGGTCTCGTTCCCTGATATATATGGCGCCAATGCCGGCGGCAAAACTTTCAAGGAGTCCATCATCCTCGCTGAGGATTGTATGGTTGTTGCGCTGTCCGCCTACATTGACCTCGGGCACGAGCTGCCCGCACCCAGTCCTTTCCAGGACGGGCAGGAACTGCTGACGGTGCAGCCCGTCATCGCCGCCCAGCTGGATCTCTACACCGCTATGAGGGAACAGGGCATCAGTCGGGCAGACCTGGCGCAACGCCTGGACGTCAGCAGCGATGATGCCGACCGGCTGTTGAGCCTGGATTATTGCACTCCCATTGCCGAGGTTATCAAAGCCCTGCGCTCCCTGGGCTGCGAGCTGGCGGCGACGGAACAGGTAGCCTGACCACCATTCGAGGTCAAAACGTCATGCTGTTGGATGAACTTGTCGGCGTAATTGACACGCTGAAGCAACGTATACGGACGCATGGCGTGACACTGCGAGCTAATGAGATCAGAACCCGTGTGGCGCTGATCGACCCGCTGTTGATGGCGCTGGGTTGGGATGTGTCCGATCCGGCATTGGTTACCCCTGAGTACACTGTGGGTGAAGGCAGGGCCGACTATGCTCTGCACGGGTCGGAGTCTATACCGGCCGCCATGGTGGAAGCCAAGCGGCTGGGCCACAATCTCAGCGACGATGAGCGAATGCAGATGCTGAACTACGCAAACGCCAGAGGCGTGCGCTACGCTGCCGTTACCGATGGTGATGCGTGGGAGTTTTACGAAGTTTTCAAACAGGCGCCCCTGGAAGATCGTCGCCTACTCAACCTGCGCATTGTCAATACGCCAGCCCATGAATTGGCGCTGCAACTGCTGCTTCTCTGGCGGCCCAACTTGGCTTCCGGCCTCCCCCGTGTCGCGAATACCCCATTATTTGCCGAGCAATCCGCATCTGCCGCCGAACCTGAGAGAATTACGCCGACACCTCCACCGGTTCCAGGCAAGCCTGACGCCGGATCGTCGTGGATACCCCTTTCCGCTTTCGTGGGAGACCCCGCCGATTTGATTCCCAGTTCAATACGATTCCCGAGCGGCGATGAACATCCGCTGACCAACTGGAACCAATTCGTACGTCATTCGATCGCCTGGCTATGGGCGAGCAAGCTGTTGAAGGAGGAGGACGTTCCGATACCGTCTAGTAACAAGCGGTTCATCGTGAACACCGTGCCCGTCCATCCCGCAGGAAACCCGTTTGCCCAACAAATCTGGGTTGACGACAGTCGGTTTGTATTTGAAGGCAACGTGAGTCGTCGCGCAGCCGTCAGCAACGCGAAGAAATTGCTCAATCACTGCGGCGTCGACCCTGCGGATGTGCTCTTGCGCTCGGAGTGAAACTTACCCATGAGTTCGAGATGCTCTGCTGTTACCACACGTGAACTTGGCGGCGCTGAAGCTATAGGGAGTATCAGATGGCTACTGAATTGACGCCGGATATGGAGGCGCGCATCGCCGCTTTGGCCGAGCGGCTCAGTTTCGCCGGGCCGGACGCGGCGGAGCGGGTAATCATCGCTGCCCTCGACTATCTGGACCAAAGCACTGACAAATGGGAGCGGTGGTACACCGACAAGGAAATACGGGCGATGCAAGAATGCTGCCGGGCCGAATATGTCGCGGGTCTCATCAATGCAAACCCGGAAAGGAAATCGATTTCCCAATTGTTGCTGGACGATCTCTACGACGAGTTCGGGCTACCCAAGTGATCGCGGAGGCGCTGATATGGCTACATTGACCGGAGCCGATATTGAAGTCCGCATCGCCAGGCTTGCGAAACGGTTGGGCTTTACGGGCGCGGACTCCACAGAGCGCGTTCTGGATATGGCGCTTGAATATCTTGACGACAGCACGGCCGAACCCAAACCACTGTACACCCGTGAGCGCAGCCACGCCGTCGAACAAGAAGGCGCTGCACACATGGCGCAACACGGGTACTTGGACGAAGACACGAACCGACCCAAGGGCATACCACCATGATGGCCGCCGATGCGTCCGCGCTGATTGCGGTGGCAGCCAAGGAACCCGGCTACCTTGAGATCTATCACACAATGCAGACTGGCGGTCCCGTCCTGATTTCGGCGGCAACGTTGCTGGAACTGTATATCGTCGCCATGGGAAAAGGCCCCGCCGTTCGCCAGCGCGTTCAGGAATTGCTCGCCGATCTATCCATCATCATAGTCCCATTTGATGATACACAAGTCGAACTTGCCGTTGCTGCCTACGAAAGATACGGCAAAGGGCGGGGACATCCGGCCCAACTGAACTTCGGCGACACCTTCGCCTACGCCCTCGCCTCCTCGCGGGGGTTGCCGCTTTTGTACAAGGGCGAGGACTTTGCCCGAACGGACATCACAACGGTGATGTGAAATGACAGGCGGTCGGCTGCGGCGTTTCCACCGCAGCCGACCGCTCAAAGCCGTTTGCGGAACCTGGCTCTAGCCTGCGGCAGCGCCGCCCACGGTTTCGATGATCAGCCGGGTGACGGTGTAGGGGTCGCAGTTGGCGTTGGGACGCCGGTCCTCAATGTAGCCCTTGCCGTCGCGGGCAACCTGCCACGGAATCCGCACCGAGGCGCCCCGGTCGGATATGCCGTAGCGGAACTCCCGGTAGGAGCAGGTCTCGTGCAGGCCGGTCAGGCGCTCTTCGATGCGGTCGCCGTAGTTGGCGATGTGCAGGTCGTGGCGCGTCTGGAGCGCTTCGGCCGCCGCGATGCAAGCGTCGAGGTTCTCCCGCATCGTGTTGGTCGAGAAGTTGGTGTGGGCGCCGGCGCCGTTCCAGTCGCCCTTGACCGGCTTGGGGTCGAGCGTCGCGCTGATGCCACGGCGACCGTCAACGGTCAACACGTCCTCGCCGATACGGTACAGCAGCCAGCGGGCCAGCCACAGGTGGTCGCCCACCGCCGGGGCTCCGATGGGTCCTATCTGGAACTCCCATTGGGCCGGCATCACCTCGCCGTTAATTCCGGAGAAGGCCAGGCCGGAGTACAGGCACGCATCCATGTGCTGTTCCACCACGGGCCTGCCGAAGACCTCGTCGGAACCCACGCCGCAGTAGTATCCGCCCTGGGGCGCGGGGAAGCCGTTGTCCGGCCAACCCAGCGGCTTGATGCCGTCAAAGAAGGTGTACTCCTGCTCGATGCCGAACCAGAAGTCCAGGGAGGCGTATTGCTCCGCAGCGGCGGCGCAGGAGGCCCTGGTGTTGGATGGATGGGGTGACATGTCAGTGAGCAGCACTTCGCACATCACCAGCTTGTGGTTGCCGCCGCGTATCGGGTCAGGAACCATCAGCACCGGACTCAGCACGCAGTCCGAGTTTTCGCCCGGGGCCTGGTTGGTGCTGGAGCCGTCGAAACCCCAGATGGGAGGATCCTCGCCGTCGGGAACGATCTTCGCCTTCGACCGGAGCTTGGCGGTGGGCTGCTGCCCGTCGATCCAAATGTATTCCGCCTTGTAACTCATGAAACAGACCTCAAAGTCTAGATTGCCCTTCATATTGTACCCGACTTGCCCTGATTAAATCGGCCTGTCGCAACCCCCCAACATGTAAAAAGTTTGTTACCACGGGCAACAGGGCGTCGTGAATCTTGACGCCGGCCCCGGCGCGCCCGAGCTTGTGCAAAGTCGCCTTATAGCCATTTCCCGCTCATCCTGAGCTTGTCGAAGGATGCCCCTTGCAATCGGTGGATGGTTCGACAGGCTCACCATGAGCGGATGAAATGGGACTTTGCACAGACCCCGCCGGCTGGCCGTACTCCCAAGCTCCCCTCCGGTGGTACACTTGAACCCGGTGACCCGGTCGCCGTGAACGAGCCTTTCATTTCGATAACCGAACCCTGGAGAACGAAAAACCGTATGTACTCGAAAATAATCGTTCCGCTGGACGGATCGGACCTGGCGGAGCAGGCCCTGCCCTATGCCGAGTTGGTGGCCGCCAGCCTGTCGGTCCCCGTTGAGCTCGTCCAGGCCTACGACATCCTGCCCGGCAGCGTCCTTGGCTCACGCTCGGCCCGCGTCGCCGACCAGTTGCAGATGGGCGCCCGGGAGAGGGCCGAAGCCTCGCTGGAGCCCACCCGTCAGCGGCTGGAGGCAGCCGGTTTCGCCGTCAACATCGCGACCCAGCGGGGCCCCGCCGCCGACGTGATCGTCGCCCAGGCCGGCACCGATCCGGGTGCGCTGGTGGTCATGTGCACCCACGGGCGCGGCGGCATCTCCCGGTGGGTCATGGGCAGCGTAACGGACAAGGTCCTGCACACCATTCCGAACCCCATGCTGGTCGTGCGGGCAACGGTCACTGGGCCGGCCTCCCCCGGCTCCTCCCTCAAAACCGTCGTGGTGCCCCTGGACGGTTCGGCCCTTTCCGAGCTGGCGATATCCCACGCGGTCAGCATGGCGGCGGCGCTGTCGGCCCGGATCACGGCGATGCAGGTGACGCCGAGCGCCGACTACTATCGCCGGCAACTGGCGGTGGTCACCCCGGAGATGGGCGCTGTTCCCGACTTCAACCCCGCTTCCCCCGAGGAAATGGCCGATGAGGACGCGGAAGGCGTGGCGGCCTACCTGGAGGACGTGACCAACCGCATGGCCATCGACCACGCCCACGGCGTCGACACCGCCCACGTGGTGAACGACAACGTCGCCCAGAGCATCATAGATCGTGCCGCCAACCAGCCGTCTCTGGTGGTGATGACCACCCACGGCCGCAGCGGGGTGGGCCGCATGGTCCTGGGCAGCGTCACCGACCGCATCATCCGGCACTCCAACACGCCGGTGCTGGTGATCCGGTAATCGCGGACACAAGTGCAACGGCCAAAGGCTCGCTGCGGCGGGCCTTTCGTTTTGTCTGCCCGCGCGGGCCGGATTGCCGCCAAACCGTCATCGCGGGGGGAAGCGCGGCAATCTCGCCAACGGTGACTAAATTCTACGGATGTCGTCCATTACTTCCGCGAGACCAGTGACAGTTTCGCGGAGGCCGGCGTACATCGACTCGCCGGGCCGGCGCACCGCTGCCACGTTCATGCTGATGCTGCCGTATCCCAAGCCCGCCAGGACACGCACATTCTCGAGACACTCGGCCGGCGTGCCCGCGATGGCGTACCGGTCGATCAGGTCGGGAGTGATCAGGTCGTCCAGCTGCGCCGGGTAGCGCACCTCGGGCTCGAAATACCATCCGGTTGCTTGCGACGCCAGCCGGGCGATGCGGTCAAACCGCGGCTTCTCCAGGCCGGACTGCTCCCAAGTTCCCAAGGAGAGGTAGTGCGCGGTGTACAGCGTCACGCTGCGGCGGGCCGCGTCGCCGTCGGGCGATACGCACGCCGTCACCCGCGGGGCAACCTCGACATCCTGCGGGTCCCGGCCGGCCTGGCGGGCTCCCGCGTGCACCCAGTCCCGGTAGCGAGCCAGGGCCTCGGCGGTCATCTCCCTGGCGCCCACCACCACCGCGTCGGCCATGCGTCCTGCCAGCGTGGCGACGCGCCGGCTGCGCGTGCCCACCACCACGGGTACGCGACCGGCTATGTCGCGGTCGATCCGGGCGCCCCGAATACGGTAATGTCGGCCGTCCCAGTCCAGTTTCTCGCCGCTCAGGAGCCGGCCCACCACAACCAGAAACTCCTCCAACAACTCCGCCGGCCGCGACTGGTCAATACCCAGCCCCGACAGCCCTGCGCCCACGCCTATCCCCAGGAAGGCCCGGCCTCCGGAAATTTCATTCAACGTCGCCAGGGTGGACGCCACCGCCGCCGGGTGCCTGACATAGGGGTTGCTGACCAGGCTGCCGATGTGGACGTGCTGCGTGACCTCAGCGCAAAGAGCCTGCATCAGGAAGGAATCACGCAGCATTGCCACGTCGGAGATGCCGAGACGGTCCGCCCGCGCGTCGTCCACAATCCTTGCCAACCCTACCAGCTCCGCGGCGCTGACCACGGGGCTCAGTTCAACTTCGACTTTCATCGCCGTCGCATGTCCGGTGTCGTCGGCCGTTTTGTTACCCGAGGTGGGCTGGCCGCGCCGTGAGTATAGGCAACCGCTGTCGGGCGCGGCAATGCTGGGTTTTCGTGCGTGACGTCACAGCGTTTCTGTAATCACCAAGTCGGCAAACTGCGGGGTTGCCGGCTATTGCGCGAACCCTGACGGCGTGATATTATATCTGTAATCAAGATAATATTTATTTGATATGGGAATGTGCAGCGTTTCACAAATAAGGGAAAAGCGCTACGGCTACGTAGCCAAAAGGAGGTAACCCGATGACACTGTGCAACAACATAATCGTTCCCCTGGACGGGTCGAAATTGTCGGCCCAGGCGCTCCCCGCAGCCAGGCTGATGGCCAACGCGACCCGCGCGCCGATCACGCTGATGCGGTCTTTCGGACCGCTGCCGGGATGGCAGGCCGACGCCGATCACGGGCGTTTCAGCGCCGCCATGGCCGCCGGCGAGCACGACCGCACCGTGGCGGATCTGGCGTGCATCAAGCGCCGCATGGAACACTGGGGCGTCGAGACCCCGATATTCGTCGAGGCCCACGAGGAACCCGCCCATCAGGCGATCATCAGCATGGCCAACCGTGACCCAAGCACGATGGTCGTAATGTCGACCCACGGTCGCAGCGGTTTCTCTCGCATGCTCACCGGCAGCGTAACGGCCAAGGTGGTGAACGCGGTCCGGAACCCGACGCTGATCGTGCGCTGCAACAAAACCGACTGCCCGGTGGTGCCGCAGTTCTTCGAGAACATCATCGTCCCGCTGGACGGGACCGGGTTTGCCGAGCACGCCCTGGACTACGCCGGCGCGCTGGCCACGACTTTCGGAACGCGGATCACCCTGTTCCGCTCCACGCCGGGCGCGGACTATTTCCGCACCCATTCTGACTGGGGACACTTCGGCGGTACGGCGTTCTCGTTCAACGAGCCGGAAGAGATGGCCCGCGAACTGGCCCACTCCTCGGAGGACTACCTGTGGAAGAAGGCGGACGCCCTGCGCGCCAGGTTCCCCCTGTTCGACGTCGACGTGGTGAACACCCGCGAAAACCCCCAGATCGGCATCGTCAACCTGGCCAACCGGCTGGACAACGGACTGGTCGTGATGGCGACCAAGGGCCGGCGCTCCGTGGGACGGGCTCTGTTCGGCAGCGTGGGCGACCACGTGGTGCGGCACTCGACCACGCCGACGCTCCTGGTGCGGGGGCCTCTGCACGCCGCGGAAGGATCCTTTGGCGGCCATTCGCGCGAGAGGGATCGCGAGTTGGCTGCGGTGTAACCTCCACACCGCCGATGCGCAAATAGCGCGGGCCACACGGTGGCGCCAATCGCGAAGGGGGCGGGCCAATCGGCCCGCCCCCTTCGTTTGTCAATGCGCCCGGTATGCTCACGCGTACCCAGTTTGACCAGAACCGTCATTGCGAGCGCAGTGCGGCAATCCCGTTGCTATGGGAGCCAACCTTCAGGCAACGAGATCGCCACGTCGCTTCGCTCCTCGCGATGACAAACTGGGTACGCATGAGGCCCGGTTTGGCGGGTGCTGCCGGATCAACTGTCTACCACTTCTGGATCACCGGCAGGACTTCCTTGCCGAACAGGCCGATGTTCTTCATGGTCGCGTCGTGGCCCATGCGGGACTCTTGCCCGTAGAACACCAGGTGTTCCATCCCTAACCGCTTGTGGATGTGTTCCAGTTTCTCCAGTACCGTATCCGGAGTCCCGCACACGATGTGGTAGTTCTCCTTCAACTCCTCGAAGGTCTGCACGTTGAGCGGCTTGAGCCCGGTGCGCCGGGCGGCGATGGCGGCGCTGGCCGCCGAACGGTATCCGACGGGCGCCATATACTCGCGGGGGCCGCGCAGGGTGGGGCCCATGCGCCAGATGAAGTGCTTGGCCTGCTCGTCGGCTTCCTCTTGGGTATCTCCCACGTAGCAGCAGAGCAGATAGCCGAAGTTGTCGGGCACTGCCTCCCGTCCAGCCGCATTGGCCGCCTGGGTGTACATGCCGAACAGTTCCTCGGTGACGTCCAGGTCGGTCAGGAAAGCCACGTAGGTATACCCGTGCCGGCCTGACCACTCGGCGGTCTCCGGGGACGACGTGCCGGGCACCCAGATGGGCGGGTGCGGCTGCTGGATGGGCACCATCCAGGGATTGACCACGCGGAAGTTGTAGTGCTTGCCCTCCCAGCGAAAAGGGCCCGGCGTGGTCCACGTCTTGATCACCAGGTCGTGGCACTCTTCGAACCGCTCCCGGTTGGCCACCGGATTGTTGTTGGTGGATACCGTCTCCACTCCCGTGCCCCGCACGAAACCGGAGATCAGCCGGCCGCCCGAGATGACGTCGATCATGGCGAGCTCTTCAGCCAGCCGTATCGGGTTGTCGTGGATGGGCAGGATGTTGCCCAGGAGCAGTATCTTGGCCTGGTGGGTGATGCGGGCCAGCACCGCCGCCGACAGATTGGTGGCGGCGTTCATGCACGACGGCGTGTTGTGGTGCTCGTTGAGCATGATGCCGTCAAAGCCCAGCTCGTCGGCGTAAACGCACTCGTCGAAGTAGCGCTTGAAGAGGCCGTTGGCCGTGTTGGGGTTGAACCACGTGTTGGGAAAGGTCAGGCGCAGCGACGGGTACTTGTCGCCCTCCTCGTCGGGATACTCGTGGTAGGGAAACTCGGAGAAATAGTAGCTCTTCACGGGACGGTGGCCTCCGGGGGCAATGCAGCCAGAATTGCGCCGGCAATGATAGCACGGAGCCGATGCCAACTTGACCGAGCCGACGCTTTGTTATACTGAAACCGCAGGCACAGTCTCACCCATGGCCACCATAAACAACATCGAAGACTTGGTGCGGGTGTTGGACGAGCATCCCGAGTGGCTCGAAGCGGTTCGGACGCGGCTGCTGACGCGGGAATTGCTGGAGTTGCCTCAAACCGTCGCACGGCTAGACGAGCGCCAGGCGCGGATAGAAGAAAACCAGGCCGAGCTCACAAAAGGCCAAGCGGCGCTAGTTAGTGGCCATGCACAGCTCGCCGAAGCCCTGGCTAGACTGGAAGCCCGGCAAGACCGGATGCAGGATGACCTGGGCTGGATAAAGGGTCACATCATCTACAATATCGTGCGCAATGACGCCGGGCAGATCGCTCGCGAGATGGGATTCGTTCTGGAGAGATCGCTGGTCAGGGGCGACTTGATGAGGTTGACGGAGCGACAAGACGTTTTCGACCTTCCGCGTGGTACTTTGCGGAGTTTCCACCGTGCCGATCTGATGATGCAGGTTGCCGACGAGGAAGGTGGACAATATTACATCGCCGTAGAAGCGTCATTCACCGTGAATCGCAGGGACTCCCGGCGCGCCATTCGCAACGCCGAGCTGATGACCCGTTTCACCGGCCTGCCGGCGGTGGCGGCAGTTGCTGGCGTCCGGTACGACTGGGAGCTGAAAGACCGGATCGAATTCGACCAACTGTACTGGTACGAGATCCCGTCGGAGGATTTGGAAGCGGAGTAGCCGGCGGGCACTTTGGGGTTGCGCCCCAATACTACAGCCGGTACGCGCGAACCGCCGTGCCCTGGAACATCGCCGCCTTTTCAGCGTCCGAATAGGCGGCGGTCACCCGCTTGAAGGCGTTCCACGCGGTGGTGTAAGAGTAGGACGCCTTGTCCACCGGGAAGTTGCTCTCGAACATGCACCGCTCCGGACCAAATTGATCAATGCAGTAATCCAGCCAGGGCCGCATGGTTTCGGCCAGTTCCTCTGAGTTTGGCGGCGCCTCGCGCTGGTGCCAGTCGTAGCCGCTGATCACGTTGCCGAACCCGCCCAGCTTGACCACCACGTTTTCGTGGGCTGCCACCGCCGCAATGCCCTTCTGCCAGTCGGCGAACACCTCGTCCCGACGGCCGGCGTAGGGGCCGACGCCCAAAGGCCGGCCGACGTGGTTCAGAATGATGGTCGCGTCAGGGAACGCACCCGCCAGGTCAGCCAGTTCCGGGAGTTGCGGATGGAACACCAGGGCGTCGAAGCTCAAGCCCATCCGCTGGAGCCGGTCGAACCCGGCGCGGAAACCCGCGTCGGCCAGCATTCCGGGTGTGGTGGAGCGGCCCAACGAAACCTCGGGGCTGGCGTCCCACGAGCATGAGAACCGTATACCGCGGAACCGGTTGTTGCTGGCGGCCAGGTGCGCCTCCAACACCGGCGCCACGGCGTCTCCCAGCATCAGATCGGCGTTGGAGACTATGCCGGCCGCCACCTCGGTGGGCCCGTATTGTCCGCTGGCGCTCTGGGCGGCCAAGCCCTGCACGAACTCGGTTTCGCCGATAGCCCGCATCTCCTCCGGACCCTTGGCCCGGTACATCGAGTGGCACTCGATGAACACCGTCTGTGCGATGTTGTGGCCGCCGCCCAGGTCCTCGGTCAGCTGGTTCAGCAGGTAGCGGTCACCCTCGCGGTCCCAGAAGTGGTGGTGCGGATCGCAGATGGGCAGCGCGGTATCGATGGCCTCTTCGGTGACCTGGCTGAGCCAGGCCGCGCGTTGGGTGGACATGGCGGGTTCCTCTCTACACGGGGAGCGGCTTCTCGGTGATGTTCTCCGGAAGCTCTACGCCAAAGGCGTTGACGTTGAAGGCCAGCATCGAGTAGCAGCCCATCAGTGTGGTCAACTCGGTGGCGCCGTTCCTGCCGAAATGCTGCATCACCGCGTCGAAGGCGTCCTGGCTGACCGTCCGCGTGCGGAAGAACTGCTGGCCGTACTCGACCACCGCCGCTTCGTCGTCAGCGGGGTTGGGTAGATCCTGCCGATCACGCAGGGCGTCGACGATCTCGTCGCGCAGGCCGGCGGCGCGAGCCGGCGGCGCGTGAGCGTTCCAGATGAACTGGCAGTTATTCTCGCGGGCTGCCACCAGCATCGCCAGCTCGCGTATCCGCGGCGACAGCGACGTGTCGGTACGCAGGTACAAAGCGAGACCCAGCGCGCGCTGCGCCACCTCCGGCGCGTTGAGCATCACCGAGCCCGGCCCGGTGGCTGGCACCTCGCCGCGGTCGGCGACGAAGGCGTCAAAGGCGCCGCGCTCGTTTTCGGGCACTGATTCTCGAGTTACGGTTGGAGTCCTGGCCATGGTGTCCTCCCTGTCTATCTTTTTCGATGATTCGGACACAGTCTAACACCGTTCGCCGTTTTTCTATGGGGCGAAACTGGAACGCGCCTGCGCTCCCCAGTGCCCGCCGTTATCGGTCATGATCCACAGCGAGCGATACGTGGCGATGGCTCCGCCCGACGCATCCCGCCGGGTGAACTGGATGAGGACGTGCACCTTGTGCGCCGAGCTGTGGATTACTTCGGTCGAGTCCAGGGTTGTATGGTGCCAGTCCGGCCCGGCCCGGGCGTAGAAGTCGCGCAGGTATGTCGCCTCCAGTTCGCTGCGGTCGTGCCAGATGGCCACGCCTTCGCCGGAGATGCGCACATGGGGCAGGTGCAGCAGGTTGTAGAGCGCGGCATCGTCCCGAGCGTTCAGCGCCGCCATGAACTGTTCGATGGCCGCAACCGCAGCGTTCGATGCCTCGTCAATTGCGTTCATACCGTTTCCTTGGTCTGGTGACGTGGTCAAGGCGAGGCCGGCAGTAGCGGGCGTTCTCGCAGATTGTCGGCCCGTAGCGAATGTTGTAACATCGTTTGGCCTCAAATTCGCAACAGCCGGCACTGGAGGATAGCTTTATGGCCAGCACCGCACAACGTGAACGCGACATCGCCATCGTGGGCGTCGCCGAATCGGACGAGATGGGCAATGTTCCCAGCAAGTCTTCCCTCCAGCATCATGCCGAGGCGGCCTACAACGCGCTGGACGATGCTGGCCTCTCCATGACCGACGTCAACGGGTTGATGACCGCCGGCTTCAGCACCCTGGCCACCGCCGAGTACTTCGGCGTCCAGCCGTCATTCACCGACAACACCTCCGTCGGCGGATCATCCTTCGTGATCCACGTCGCCCACGCCGCCGCCGCCATCCGCGCCGGCTACTGCGACACGGTGCTGATCACCCACGGGCAGGCCGGACGCTCCACCCGTGCACCGGTTCCGCCGGACCGGAATCTGCCCGTGGCCCAGTACGAGACACCCTACGGCATGATCGGGCAGCCCATCAACTACGCCATGGCCTGCACCCGCTACATGCACGAGTACGGCGAGGACCGCACCCGGCAGGCCCTGGCCGAGATCGCGGTTTCCACGCGCAGTTGGGCCAACCTGAATCCCGTCGCCTACATGCACGATTCGCCGATGTCCTTCGACGACTACCACAACTCCCGCTGGGTGGCCTGGCCTTTCCACCTGTTCGACTGCTGCCTGGTAACCGACTCGGGCGCGGCGATCATCGTGACCACCGCGGAGAAAGCCGCAAACTGCAAAAAGCAGCCGGTGTGGGTGCTCGGCGCCGCCGAGGGACACGACCACAACCTAATCAGCTTCATGCCCAACCACACCTCAACCTGGGCCCGCGAGACCGGGCCGCTGTCGCTGGAGCGCGCCGGCCTTACCCACGCCGACATCGACCACACCATGATCTACGACTCCTTCACCTACACCACTTTGGTGACCATCGAGAGTCTAGGCTTCTGTGGTCCCGGTGAGGGTCCGGATTTCGTGGCCAATCAGCGCACAGCGCCGGGCGGCGATTTCGCCCTGAACACCAATGGCGGCGGCCTCTCCTACTCTCATCCGGGCATGTACGGCAGCTTCCTGCTGGTGGAATCCGTCCGTCAACTGCGCGGTGAATGCGGCGACCGCCAGGTTCACCGCAAGGGCTCCTCCGACCAGCCGGCCGCTACCAGCATGGTCAACGGCACCGGCGGCTCCCTGTCCTCAACCGGAACTGTGGTGCTGGCCACCGGCTAGCCGCCCACCACCCCATGCTACAATGGAGTTCGTCAAGCGGGTAGCCCGGAACTACTGGGTTGCCTACTATCTGGTGTACGTTGCCGGCGTAGCTTTTGGTCTGTGGCGGTATTGGCCGCGGTTGCTGAGAGATGATGGCATACTGTGGTTGGCCGCCATTTTTGCCGTTTCAGCAGGCATCGCCCTGCTGGCGGCGGTCTTCCTGGAGGTGCTCGGACGCATGGTGTTGCTGATACCGGCTGCTATCAAGAAAATCAAAGAACAGGGCATTAAGGAAGGCCGCGAAGAGGAACGCAGACGTGCTGTTGATGCCCTGGCTAAAGCCGGCGTCCGGTCGGCCGATTCGGGTGAGGCGCTAACCCCGGCAGAAATCCGGAACATCTTGCAAGACAGGACAGACGATCGCGCGTGAACTTGGGCATCGACTGACTGACATCAGATCACAACATAAAGCATGGACATCGTAATCATCGGCCTCCCCCAATCGGGCAAAACCACCCTCTTCAACGCGCTCACCCTGGGCAAGTCCGACGCCAGCAGCGCATCGGGCAGCCCCACCGAAATGCACCTCGGCACCGTCAAGGTCCCCGACCAGCGTCTGGACCACCTGGGGGAGATCTACCACCCGCGCAAGGTCGTACCCGCCGAGATCCGCTACACCGATCTGCCCGGGCCCGAGGGCATGGCCCGCTCCCAGGGGATCAGCGGGCGCTACCGCAACATCCTCCAGTCCGCGACCGCCTTCCTGGTAGTGGTCCGCGCCTTCCACAACGACTCCGTGCCCCATCCCACGGGCGAGGTGGATCCGGCCCGAGACCTCGAAACCATGCTCGGCGAGCTGACCTTCGCTGACCTGGAGATCCTCGAACGGGCGTCCGCGCGCCTGGCCGACCAGGTGAACAAGACCAAGCCCGCCGAGAGGCCGACGGTGGTGCGCCAGAAGGAGACCGTGGACAAGGCCCGAGCCGGCCTGGAGAACGGCGTGCCGGTGCGCCTCCAGACCTTCAGTGATTCCGAACGCTCAATTCTAGTGAACTACCAACTGCTCACCGACAAGAACGTGATCGCCGTGTTCAACACCGATGAGGGCGCCGACGCGATGTCGATCTCCGATCTGGGTATCGATGCTGCGCTCACCGCCGGCGTGGGCCAGGTCAGCATCAGCGCGCGGGTTGAGGCCGAGTTGAGCGCGATGGACCCGGAAGAGGCCGAGGAGTTCCGTTCGGACTTTGGCCTCGGCGAATCGGCCATGTCGCAGGTGATCCGGGCCAGCTACGATACTCTGGGCCTCGTGTCCTTCCTGACCGTGGGCGACGACGAGGTGCGGGCATGGAGCGTGCCCGGCGGAATGCCGGCCGTCAACGCGGCCGGCGTCATCCATACGGACTTCACCCGCGGCTTCATCCGGGCGGAGGTCATCGCCTACGATGACTTCAATGCCTGTGGCGGCATAGTGCAAGGACGCAAGGAGGGACTGCTGCGCTCCGAGGGCAAGACCTACCCGGTCAAGGACGGGGACATTATCAACTTCCTGGTCAACGTGTAGCCAACCTCATGCGTACCCATTTTGTCACCGCGAGGAGTGAAGCGACGTGGCGGTCTCGTTGCCCGAAGGTCGGCCCCCGTAGCAACGGGATTGCCGCGCTTCGCTCACAATGACTGTTCAAGTCAAACGAGTGCGCGTAAGGTGCCATCATGTTAACCGTACGCCAGTTCCGCGCCGGAGATGCGGAGTCCGTTCGCGACCTGTTCGCGCACGCCCAGGACGACGCCGCCGAGAGCTACAGCCACACTGAGGCCGACCGCGAGGGGTTCCACGAATACATTGACGGCGCCCTGAACCACGATCTGGCTCATGTCGAGCAGAGTTACCTGCAACGGCCGGCGAGCAACTTCTGGATCGCCGAGTTGGACGGCGAGACTGTGGGCTGCATCGGCGCCTACCGACGGGACGATGAAGAAGCGGAGGTACGACGGCTGGCGGTGGACCGTTCCGCACGCCGGCAAGGCGTGGCTTCCAGGTTGCTGGACCAGGCGGAGGAGTTCTGCCGCGACGCCGGCTACGCCCGCGCCATCGTCTGGACCGCC
The DNA here is from genome assembly GCA_034423575.1 of Dehalococcoidia bacterium. Classification (GTDB taxonomy): domain Bacteria; phylum Chloroflexota; class Dehalococcoidia; order Lucifugimonadales; family UBA3495; genus Bin87. The sequence continues at coordinate 25,386 of DAOUIF010000004.1, forward strand.
AACCACATGACCGCCGCCATAGCCTTTCTCCAGCATCGCGGCTACCACGAGCTGGAAGACCACGCCTTCCCGCACACCAGCCTGACGCTGTACCTGTACGCGCTGGATTTACACTGAGTGCGCGTCATTCCGGCGAAAGCCTGAATCCAGGGAGGCGAAGAGATATGGCAATGTACGATGCCGCTGGTCAGCCTGCCTACTGTGGCAATTGCGTTTGGGGTCAATTGATATCCATGTCAAGAGGTGAGCCGGACCCATATGGCAGGATTACTACAGCGGGTGGTCAAGTGCACTGCCAACTCAACCCTAAGCGTGGTGATTGGGGATTTCCAGTAATGGAATATACCGATCATTGCAGTCACCACCCCGCCATATCCGGCTCCGCCACAAATGGACTTGCCAAATCTACGCTGCCCATAACAATACCGCGTCCGGTATCTGATTGGTTGCAGGGTAAATGCCCGACCTGTGGCGCTGAACCGGGCAAAGATTGCAACAAGGCAGTCCGTGGCCGTCGTAGGAACGGTGTCCATCTCGCGCGCGAGGATGCGGCTTGGGAAGCTGCGTGGAGAGTCACACTGCCGGAATGCCCGTACTGCGGCGTTGAATCCAGCGAGAAATGTTTAGGACCCGGAGGCACAGAGTTACACGCCATTCACTATGCGCGGGAGAAGGTTGCCGCCGACAACTTGATGGAATCAATGCACTTCAAGACGCGAGCGGCCGCGCAAAGCTGATCTCGTGTCCGTCCGGGTCGGTGATGTGATAGTAGCGCTCCCGCCAGGGCGCGTCGGCCGGTTCGCCGTCGGGGGTGTAGCCCGCGGCCACCATGCGCTGGTGGTGGGCGTCCACGTCGTCCACATACAGGATGCAGCGGCCCCACCAGCGCACGTCCGCGTCGGTTGACAGTATCAGGTTCAGATAACCGCCGCCTACGCTAAGCGATGTAAAACCTGCCTCCGGCCCGCCGTACAGGATGGGGATGCCCGCTCCCTCGTTGTAGAAGGCCACCGCCCGCGCCATGTCGCGCACCGCCAGCGTGATCGCGCTGATGCTCTGTACCGTCATCGTCAGTCCCCCGGCGGAGCGTAACACCCGTTGTAGTAGAATGATCCGAAACTGGACCGGATTGGCCGACAGGGATTATGTCAAAAATCGACCGCCAACGCATAGATGGCCTGCCAGACTGCCTGCCCCGGCTGGAATCAATCCTGCGGGAGATGGGCTCGGTTATCGTCGCTTATTCCGGGGGCGTGGACAGTGCGCTGCTGGCCGTGGCCGCGAATCGCGCGTTGGGAGATCACGCCCTGGCCGTCACCGCCATTTCGCCGGCCCTGGCGGCGCGAGACCTGGGCGACGCCGAGACGGTGGCCACGGAGTTCGGGCTCAACCACCGCGTGATACATACCGACGAACTCCAGCGGGAGGGCTACGTCGCCAACTCGCCCCAGAGATGCTACTTCTGCAAGACCGAGTTGTACGACCAACTCGCCGTCCTGGCCGCTGCCGAAGGCTTCCAATGGATCGCTAACGGCGCCAACACGGACGACCTGGGCGACTACCGGCCCGGCATGACCGCGGCTGCCGAACACAATATCCGCAGTCCCATGGTGGAAGCGGGCATGGACAAGACGCAGGTGCGCGCCGCCGCCCTCTGGCTGGGCGTGCCGCTCTGGGACAAGCCGGCCCAGCCCTGCCTCTCGTCGCGCATCCCCTACGGCACGCCGGTCACCGTGGAGTCCTTGCGGCGCATCGAGGCGGCCGAGGACATGCTGCGCGATCTGGGCCTGCGCGAAGTGCGGGCGCGCCACCACGACAAGCTCTGCCGCATTGAGGTGGGCGCCGACGAGATGGAACTGGCCTTCGCCCATCGCGACGAGATCACCCGCCAGCTGAAAGCCCTGGGTTACCTCTGGGTATCCCTGGACCTCAGCGGCCTGCGCTCCGGCAGCCTGAACGACGTGCTGCGCGTGGGCGCAGGCCGCACCCGCGAATGAAAACCGCGTTCATCCAGTCCGTCGGCGGCGCCAGCGGCGACATGCTGCTGGGCGCGCTGCTGGATGCTGGGCTGTCACCGGATGCCGTGCAGGAATCCGTCGACGCCCTGGGCATCGACGGTGTCGACATTGCGACCGAGACCGAAACGCGCTGCGAGGTCCGTGGCACCCGCGCCTTGGTGAACGTTTCGGCCGCGCCGCGCTACACACCCCAACAGATGCTGGACGCGGTGGCCGGTGCGTCATCCCTGTCCGACGCAACCCGGGCGCAAGCCACCGCGGTCCTCAACGCCCTGTTCGCCGCCGAAGCCCGCGTCCATGGTGGCGATCCTGATGAGATTCACCTGCACGAGCTCGGCACAGCGGACACTCTGGTGGACGTGGTGGGAGTAGTCCACGGATTGGAACAGCTCGGCGTCGGCCGCGTCTACGCCTCGCCGCTGGTCTTGGGCGAACCCACTGGCCCGCGCCGACCCGGCGGGTACAGCAACCCGGCTCCGGCCACGCTGGAGATCATCGCAGCCGCCCGCGCGCCCGTGGCGCCGGAGCGGCAGTTCCACGCCGGCGCCGGCGAACTCACCACGCCCACCGGTGCGGCGCTGATAACCACCCTGGCCGGCGAGTTCCGCCAGCCCGCCATGACCCTGGACCGCATCGGTGTCGGTGTGGGTGGCAAAGACCCGGCCGCCTTCCCCAACGTGCTGCGCCTGTGGCTAGGCGAACCCATCCCTGCCGTTGGTAGCGAAGCGCGGCAATCTCCGGAAGCTCAGGCGGCCCAGCCCTTCGCCCGCTGGCAGGACAACGTGGTGCTGCTGGAGACCAACCTGGACAACGCCACCGGTGAGCAGCTGGGCTTCGCCATGGAGCGACTCTTCGAGGCCGGCGCGCTGGACGTGTGGCACACCCCAATCCAGATGAAGAAGGACCGCCCCGGCGTGCTCCTGTCCGCGCTGGGCCCGGCATCATTGGAAAGCCATCTGGCCGAAGTGTTCCTGCGGGACACCCCGACGCTGGGCGTGCGCGTCCGCCCGGTGGGTCGCTACGTAGCGGACCGGGACATCGTGACGGTGGAAACGGAGTACGGCCCGATGCGACTGAAGCGCAAGTGGCTGGGCGGCGAGGTGGTCAGCGCGGCGCCGGAGTACGAGGACGTTGCGGCGGCGGCGCGGGAGTGGGGCGTGGGGTGGAGTGCGGTAAGCGATGCGCCAATGGGGTCCGCGTCCGGCGATTAGAGCTCGCCCGCTGAACGCAGTTGTGCAACGGCCATGCTGGTTGAGCCGGCGAACTCGTGCGCGCGGCTCATCACGAACTCGACGAAAGCTTGCCTATCATTTGCGGCGAGCGTGCGTAAGTCGGACAAAAACTGCCGCGTCCAGTTGATGCGATAGAACTGAACGTCAAGCTTATTTAATCCCAAATCATCTATTGTGGTCTCGGCTCTGCGCTTGGCATCGCCCTGTAGCGCGGGATGCGGGACTATCTCGCCAGTCAGAACGTCATAGTCGAAATACTGCTCCGGCCGCTCCTGATCGTCGCTGCCGCTGGGGTCAACGTATCCTAACGGAGGCCATTTGTCCTGCTTGTTGTCTCCGTTGCAGCGGCGGCAACTGAACACCCAGTTCGTCCACTCGTAGACCAATTCGGGGCAGCGAGAACGTGGCTTGAAGTGGTCAACGGTAGCGGCCTTTCCACTGGCCTCCGACGCCGGTTCGCACTGGCGTTCACAGTACCAGCAAATGTCAGCCGAGCGGTTACCCAGCGCTGACCGGAACTCCCGCCAATAGGAATCGGTCGGACGCCCACCGATGTCATACCGGAAATAATCCACCCACCCCGGCGTGAACTGACGGGCATAGCCATCCACCCCGGGTGGCTCCGGCCCCCGGTTGATCCAGCGCATCGAGGACTAGCTGCCGTCCTGGGATAGCTCAGACTGACGGGAACGCAGGAACTCCAGCATCATGTCGCCGTAGCGTTCCCGCTGCGTCTCCAACGGCGTGCTGCTGGACAGGAAGTCCTCGTTGACCTGACGCCGCAGCTCCTCCATCTCGGCGGCTTCGGCATCCGTAAGTGAGTCCTTGCGGCGCAGTTCCAACAGGCGTTCGCGACGGTCGATGGTGAGTTGGTCCGTGGGCTCGTACACCCCCATGAAAGTCCGAAGGATTTCGTCTGTTGTCCACCCGATGATGTCGTGCTCGTTGGTCGTGGCGGTTATCGCGCCATTGGCATCGCGCTTTAGCATGTGAACCTGGCCTTTTTCCAGGCCAGCAACCACGAAGGGCGAGTGGGTAGTGGCGAAAATCTGCAAGCCGGGGAAATGCTCCAGCAGTGCGGGAATGACGCGGCGTTGCCAGGTGGGGTGGAGGTGGTTTTCGATCTCGTCGATGAGGAGGATGCCCCGCCGCTTCTGCCAACCCGGCTCAAATTCGTTCATGAACAAAAGGCTGAGGGCTATCAGTCTGGTCCACCAAAGCGTCCCTTCGGTGCCTGCCGACAGCGATGCCATATCCAGTGGATCAACGCGCCGGCCGTTGCGAGCATCGTTGGTCTGAATATTCACCCCCAGTTCGAAAGTGACTTTTGCCTCGGGCAACCCACTTTCAGATTCAACATCGTGTATGATGCGCGCATTTTGTGGCCTATTACCTGATATTACTTCTTCACAAATTTTCTTTGCGCATTCATGTGCGATAACCAGAGCCTCGTTCAGTCCGCGTCCCGCCTTTCGAGGATCCTCTTCGGCGGCGTCTACCATAAAAGGATGGAGTAGTTGATGATCCGCACGTTCACGATCTTTGGGCACCGCATCGCCTTTGACCGGGTTGCCCTCTATGATCCGTTGCAAGGCCGAGATTGCGCTGTGGATGTAATCTTGGTAGAAAACCGCTGATAGCGATTCAACACCGAAAAAATCGTGATCTTCAGAATCAAACATCAGGCCATCTTTTTGGAGGGTCGCTCCATAGCGTACCCTAGTAGCCGGAACGATAATCACATCGTAATTTCCCCAGCGATCATAGCGACCATCACCTTCATGATCCTCAAGAGCGAACACGCAATGCTCGCTACTCGTCAAGCGAACGGGTTGCTTATTGATGTAAGCGACTTCCGGCTCGCTCGTACCGGCCAAGCCGTTTCCAGCCCATTCTCGCCGGTAATTGTTGAGCACCTGCTGAAGCAACGTGCTCTTCCCGCTTGCGTTCGGCCCGATAAACACGTTCACGCGCTTATCGAATTTGAAATCAACTTTTCCGCTGAACGGCGGAACGTTGTTGATCGTAATCTCGGCAATGAACATCAAAATCACCTCTATGGGGTGATGGACATCTCATCGTTTGTCAATTGTTTGCAGAAAATCCGGAGATTGCTCAAGGCAAAACTCAATGCCAATCACGTGGTAGTCGCCCAAATCGAGACCCGCGTCGGATACGTTAAGCAAAGAGTCGGCGAGGGTTGAGCAGTACCCAGGGTCATTGGCCATGTTCACTCGGGCATAGCAGTAGTAGAACTCTGCTCCAGACAGCCCGATTCCGTTTTGCGACCTTTCCACCCGGGCATTCTGGAATCGCATATATGCGTCCGCGTATTCCTGCTGCTGACGGTTGCGCTCTCTCTCGCCAATATAGCCTTGTTGCCACATCCACGCGGCCTGCTGCTGCCTATGCACCATCTCGTTCGATGCCGCTTCGAGATCTCTGTCCATGGTAGCAAACGAACGGGCATGCCGACCGCATTCCCGCGAATCAGGAAACTCTGGGGACATTTCAGCGTACCGTTCGTCATACCGCTCCAATATCCGCTCTTCGTCGGCCTTGCAAGAGACGAACGCTACCAAGGCCATTAGGCAGAATCCTAACAGCACGATAACGTCCGTGCGCATATCCCCTCCAGTCCCCGCGGACTATCAAAAATCCTGTCCATCCTGTTCATCCATGTAAAACAGGACTCCCTAGTAATCCAGCCACAACCGGCCCCACTCCGTCTTCAGCGCCTTGCGCACTCTGCCCTTGCCTATGGTGTTCAACCAGTAGCCGTTGTGATAGAGGTTGCTGGCGGTGTAGGCCCAGGCGGCGATGGGGGAGCGGAGCAGGGCGTTCTCCAGGGGCTTCAGGGGACCCCAGTAGATCATCTTCTGGCCGCGGCTGGCGAAGGTGTTCTCGTTGTCGGCGAAGTTCCAGTTGACCCGGCTGATGTCGGGCTCGTCGCCGACGACCTCGATGTCCCGCAGGTCGCCGACGCCCAGGCCGCGCTCGTGAGCCAGCCGGATGAACTTGAGGGACAGCGGGTCGAACCCCATCATCGAGGCGACCACCGCGTCCACGGCCACCTGATCGGCGCCGGCCACGATGCGGTTCTTGATGTGCCAACGCATCGCTCGCGGACCCGGCCCGTCGCCGGCGAAGGTGCCGTCGGTGACTGCGAAAATGCCGGGGTGGATCTCCTGCTGGATGGCCAGCAGGTCCACGAGCGTTTCGTGGATCACCGAGTGGGTCCAGTGGCGCTTGCGGTGCAGCAGGCCGCCGAAGGCGTTCTTCATGGCCCCGGTCATGGTGGTGAAGACGTGGGTCTTCATCGTCGGCAGATGCACGATGTTCTTGCCGGCGAATATTTCCGGTATCTCGATGCCCTCCGGATAGATTTCGTCCAGCACCAGCATCTCTGCCTTGGGCTGGTAGCGGACCCACGGCTCCGGCGGAGTGTCCAGGTGATGCGTGCGCAGGTTGTACTTGTCCTGCACCGGCTTGTGCTTGTTGTTGACCTCGCCCTCGAAGGAGTCGACGACCACCGTGCCGTTGTGGGCGGCGATGAGATCGCGATGCCCCATGTTGTGCAACCCGCGGATCACGCCCTCCAGCTGCCACGGCGTTGTCGAGCAACCGGGATACCAGTGCTGCCAGGAGATGTTGATCTTCAGCAGCGTCTCCCGTTCCGGCGACAGCACCGACTCCGCGCCGGCCAGCCGCATGGCCCGCTCCACATCGTCCAGCACCGTCTCCGGCGTGGTCGCGACCACCGACACCACCGGCGTGCCAGTCTGCCGTGCGCCCGCTGATTCCGTGGCCGTTCCCAACTGCTCAACTGTGGTCATCAATTGTCTCCAATATTATTGCTACATCGATATACAGGATACAAAAGATATGAAGTTATATCCTGATAATCCTGCATATCGATGTCAAAACTAATGCTTATTCCTGAAATGGGGGATCACGTATTCCCCGAAGAGGCGTATGGAGTTCATCACCTCGTCATGCGTTGCATAACCGGCCTGGAAGATGGGCATGATCTCGTCGACGCCCATCGCCTCGAATTCCTCGATGACGCGGATGCAGGCGTCGGGGTCGCCAACGCAGTAGCCGCCGCCGGACAATAGTTCCTCCGGCGTGGGCGGCTTCTGTTGCTGTGGATCCTCCGATGGCCGGGACGGACCCCCGCCGCGCACGGCGCCGCCCTGCACGTAAAACCGGTATTCGTCGGGAACCGCGTCCGGGTCAACGCGGGCCCATTCCAGCACGAACCGCTGCCGGCTCTGCTCCAGGTACCACGCCGCGACCTCCGCGCCTTTCTGTCGCGCTCGGGCATCATCCTCGTCGCAGAACCCGATGGTCGACGCAACCACCTGGCGGTTGGTGAACCGGCCCACCGGCGTGGGGTTCTCAATGGCCTCATAGTAGGCGTTCACCAACCCGCGGGTCTTGTCGGTGCCGCCCAGGGTATTGACCAGGCAGCCGACGCCCAGTTGGCCGGCCAGGCGGAAGGTGTCCTCCTGGGTGCAGGCCATCCACAGGGGAGGATGGGGTTGCTGCAATGGCTTGGGGATGACCTCCCGGGGCGGGATCTGCCAGTTCTCGCCGTCGTGGCTGAACACCTCGTCGCACCACATGCGGGGCAGGCACTCCAGCGTCTCGACCATCATGCTCTGGGTCATGGCCACGTCGGTACCGAACGGGGTCAGCTGGTAGGGGCCTTTAGTGCGGCCGACGCCCACGTCCACGCGGCCGTCGCTCAGGATGTCCAGCGTCGATGCCCGTGCCGCCACGTGCAGTGGGTGATGGACCGGAGCCAGCACCACGCCGAACCCGAGGCGCATCTTTTTGGTGTGCTGGGCCATCACCGCCAGCGTCACCTCCGGCGCCGATGAATGGGCGAACTCGGTGAGGAAGTGGTGCTCCACCAGCCACACCCGCTCGAAGCCCATCTCCTCGGCGTACTGCACCTGTTTCACCGCGTTCCACAGCGTGTCGTACTCGGCGGTGTCCGTCCACGGGCGCGGCATCTGCAACTCATAGAACATCCCGAATTTCATGGCGAATATCCTTTGGACTGATTCGTCGGCGTATGGTCAATTCTACAACGCCGTCCACCCACCATCGACAACCAGAAGATGTCCGGTAGTGGCGCCGGCCGAATCGCTGGCGAGGTAGATCGCCGCCCCTACCAGTTCCTCAGGGTCCATGCGCCGACCCAGGGGCATCTTCACCGACAGCTCGGCGCGCACCTCGTCGGCGTCCCGGTCGTCGGCCTCCAGCAGGCCGGGCGTCGTGGTTGGCCCGGGACCGATGGCGTTGACGGTGATGCCATGTTGCGCCCATTCCAGCGCCAGCACGCGGGTCAGGTTCGCCAGCCCGCCCTTGCTGGCGCAGTAGGCGGCGCGGTTCACGGCACCCACCAGCGCCATCTGCGACGCGATGTTGATGATCCGGCCAAACCCGTTGGGGATCATGAGGCGAGCGGCAGCCTGGGCACAGAAGAACGCTCCCTTCAGGTTAGTGTCCATAACCGCGTCCCAGTCTTCCTCGGTGACCTCGAGCGCAGGGGCACGTCGACGGATGCCGGCGTTGTTCACCAGGATGTCCAGACCGCCGAGATCGTCCGCCATGCGCCGTATGATTGGCCTGATGTCGGAAACGTCCTGCACATCCAGGTCGCCGGCCAGCGCAATCTGTCCTTCGTTGCGGATGCGCATCACCACATCCGACAGACCTTCCCACGACTCGTCGGACGCCATATCGGTGACAGCCACGTCCGCTCCCGCCTGCGCCAGCCCGACGGCCAGCGTCGCCCCGATCCCGCGCGCCGCGCCGGTCACCAGCGCCTTGCGTCCCGTCAAATCCAATCCTGCGAAGGGCATACCATTCTCCTGCGTGGCGCGATACGCCGGATGAGACGCTCGCTAGTGTCCCGGCATTATAGCGATGACGGCGATTTGCTATACTAATTTTGTAGGTGCGTAGCCGCTCCAGAAGGTGTCTACATGGTCACGCCAGAATCCAACGAACCAGATCTCGAAAACGAGGCCGTGGGTGGTCCAGGTGAAGAGCTTACCAACCGTCAGATTATCGGCGCCTTGCGGGAGTTGAGCCAGCAACTGACTGAACAGGGCCGACAACTGACTGAACAGGGCCGACAACTGACTGAACAGGGCCAGCAACTGGCTGAACAGGGCCAGCAACTGACTGAACAGGGCCAGCAACAGGCTGAACTGAGACGGGAGTTCGTTGAGCGCACTGACAAGATGGACATCCACCTTGCCTATCTCCGGGGAGAGCACGCCATAAATGCGGCACAGCGGAACGCCAGTCTGATTGCCGACGATATGGGCTATCAGATGATCCTGCAGTTACCGCGCGAGGAACTGATCGGCTTTTCCAACATGGCGCGAGGAGTTGGCAAGCCAGAGGGCGACGTGAAGAGTTTCCGAGAAGCGGATTTGGTATTGTTGGCGCGTGACGATAGCGGTCACCCCACGTACATCGCAGTCGAGGCATCGTACACCGTATCCGGCAGAGATATCAGACGGGCTAGACGGAATGCTGAATACCTTCAAGAGCTCACCGGCCTGTCGGCAAAAGGCGCGGTGGCCGGTGTTTAAATAGCGCCGGGGCGCGAGCAGAATGCCATAACCGATGGGGTGCATTGCTACCACATCCCGGTCCGAGACTTGGAGTCGGATTGACGTCTACACGATTGCGACGCGGATCAGGAGCTGATCGAGCCCTCCCGCAGGTGGTGATCCTGAAAAGGAACCGTGTCGTCGCCTGCCGTCCAGTAAAAGATGTGGCTGGATCGTGTTATCGTGATGCCGGTCAACTTTGCCCGCCGATGAGCCGGTAAGGGGCTGCTTCTGACTGCGTCGTCAAGGTCAATCATTGCGTTTACTGCCATCGCGATGGCAGCATGGGTTCTCGGTTTCGGATTTGCCGGTTGGCAAGCAACAGCAGCGGAGGCCAACGGCGCGTCCACCATCATCATGGATCGCACCCAGGGTCCCTACCGAATGGTGGTGGGGATCATCCCCGCGCGGCCGGTAATCCCCCAAACTCACCTGGCCATCCAGGTGTTTGACGTTGCCGACCCCCGTCCGTTGCGCGACACGGAAGTACGGATGACGGTGGTCACCTCCGGCCCGCCCGGCTCGACCGCATTCGGCCCCCAACAGGTGCTCAACGAGCAGACGCTGCGGTATTTTGAGGTCGACGTGCCCTTCGCAATCACCGGCCCGTGGGACGTGTCGGTGACCGTCGCGTCGGAACGGGGCGAAGAGACCTTCCTATTGCCTCTCGACGTGGGTGAACCGGGTGCCAGCATCCAGTGGATCTGGATCACTGGAGTGTTGGTGGTGATCATCGCGGTGGGCGCGTGGACATGGCTCACCCTGCGCCGGCGTCACGCCGCGGCCTGATGGACGGTCGCGCAACTCGCTTCCTGCTGTTTGTTGCTGCGGCTGCTTTGGTCGCGGTCCTCGCGGCGGCTTTCCCTCCGATTGCCAACGCCCACGGGTTCGGCGAGCGGTACGACCTGCCTCTGCCTCTTTCACTGTTCGTGATCGCCGGGGCAGTGGCGGTGGCGCTGTCCTTTGTAGTTGCCGCGGTGTTCCTGCGTGCCGGCGCCACCCACACCGGATATCCCCGTTATAACCTGCTGCGGTTGGCTCCGGTGCGCTGGTTGGCCTCTCCATCGTTAACCGCAACGCTGAAAACCCTGTCGGTCGCGCTGACCGCCTACGTGATCGTGGGTGCGCTAATCGGCAACGAACGGGCCGCGCTCAATCCAGCGCCGGCGGCGGTTTACGTTGCGTTCTGGGTGGGACTGAGTTTCTTTACCGCCCTCTTCGGCAACCTCTGGGCGCTGGTCAACCCGTGGAAAGCGACCTGGGGGTTCCTGGAGCGGGCGTTCGAGATCGTGTCGGGCGGAGGCCGACTGAGTCTGCACCGGCGCTATCCCGCAAGGATTGGGCCCTGGCCGGCGGTGCTGGTGTTCGTCGGGTTCGCCATCCTGGAAACGGTGGCCGCCGACGCCGCGGGACCGCGCGCCCTGGGCTGGGTCCTGGTCCTGTACACCCTATACAACTTCGTCGGGATGTACGTTTACGGCCGCGAGGTTTGGTTGCGCAACGCCGAGGGGTTCACCGTGGTTTACGGCTTCATGTCCCGGTTCTCAGTAACCGAGGTGCGCGCGCCTACATCTCGATGCCGGCGATGCTCCAGCAACGGCCGCTGCTCCGCCGGCGAAGCCGACTGTGTCGACTGCTACGAGTGCTACGCCGCGGCCTCGCCGCGGCAGCGCCAGTTCAACCTGCGGCCGCCCTGCGTGGGGCTCAACCGTCTCGGCGCGGTGACCCTCACCGTGGTGTTCCACGTCATCCTGCTGCTCTCCACGGTATCCTTTGACGGCCTCTCCGCGACGCCGGAGTGGCTGGTGTTCACTGGTCAGTTTCTCCTCCAATCCCCGCTTTACGGTGGTTACATCGCCAACCTCATCGGCGTGCTGGGGCTGCCGGTGGTGTTCGGCCTGCTGTTCGCCCTGACCTGCGCGGCGATGGTCGCGCTATCCGGCCAGGCCGAGCCCGATACCGGACAACTGTTGCGGCGGTTCACGTTCTCCCTGCTTCCCATCGCGCTGGCGTACCACTTTGCACACTTCCTGGGGTTCCTGCTCATCAACGGCCAGCGATTCATCGTGCTGGCGTCGGACCCCTTCGGCTGGGGCTGGGACCTTTTCGGCACCGCCGACAACATCATCAATATCGGCATCCTGTCGCCGGTTTTCATCTGGTATTTCTCGATCCTGGCCATCGTGATCGGCCATATCGCGGGGGTGTATCTGGCCCATGTGCAGGCGACGCGGACTTACGATACCCGACGCGCGGCGCTGCTCAGCCAGGTACCCATGCTGGTCCTGATGGTGTGCTACACTTGCGCGAGTTTGTGGATAATTTCGCGCCCCATCTCCGAATGAGGGCGGCCAATCCGGGAGGATTCGACAGTGCCTGAACGCAGCCCGCGACTGGAAGGAAAGGTGGCAATTGTGACCGGCGCCGGCTCCAGCGGGCCGGGCGTCGGCAACGGCCGCGCCACGGCGACGCTGTTCGCCCGAGAGGGCGCAAAGGTCCTGCTGGTCGATATCACCGAAGAGCGGGCCGCCGAGACCATGAAGATGATCCAGGCAGAGGGCGGCGTGGCGTCCACAATCCAGGCCGACGTGACCAGGGCCGCCGACTGCGAGCGCATGGTGGAGACCTGCATTGAGCGCTACGGTCGGCTCGACATCCTGGACAACAACGTGGGCATCTCCCGGCGCGGCACGGTGGTCGAGGTCTCCGAAGAAGACTGGGACCACATCATGGCGGTGAACGTGAAGACCATCGTCATGGCCAGCAAGTTCGCCATCCCGCGCATGATGGAGGTTGGCGGCGGCTCGATCATCAACATCTCGTCCATAGCCGGACTGCGCGCCCACAGCAGCACACCCTATACCGCGTCCAAGGCGGCGGTGATCGGACTGACGATCTCCATGGCGGCCGACCACGGTCCCGACGGCATCCGCACCAACTGCATTGCCCCCGGCCTAGTGTACACCCCCATGGTCGCGCCGCGCATGGACGACGACCTGCGCCAGATCCGCAGCTCTTCGGCCCCGCTGCGCACCGAGGGCACGGCCTGGGACATCGGCAACGCGGCTCTCTTCCTGGCCAGCGACGAAGCCCGCTGGATCAACGGCGTCGTCCTGCCTGTGGACGCCGGCCTGGTGGCCACCTCCCCCGTCACTTACCAGACGCTGGCGCAGCAGGTGCGTGTGTAGTCTGGTAAAGTGGGATTATTGGAGGGGTACGCCATGGCTACGCCGGAAACGCGAAATGAGCATATAGCGTCGGTGCCCCGATCCGCCGATCCCACTGGTCTTGATGCGATCATCCCATCCTACGTGACGGGTCTGGTCATCATCGGACTCGCCGTGTCGTTTCTGGTGGTGGTTATAGGGTTGGTGACCGACCGATTTGGCATCGTGATTGGGGGAACATTTGCGCTGTCCGCGGTGACGTTAGCGTGGGCTATTGCCGCGGCGATTGGGCTGTGGAAATCGGTCAAGGATTGGTTGGCTAGCCGCCGCGCAACTGTGAACGAATCAGACGATACATAGCCATTCCAATGATCGTCACTACGGCGATGGTAGCGGAGACTATCAAGACTGCTTTGCCGTAACGAGCAACGTTTCGCAATAACGGATCATCTCCTGCAGTAATCGTTATGGAGACAGAAGCCCCCACTGTTACGAACAGGGTCGCCAATGCAACCGCGAAAAGAACACGGTATGTTGGTGGGAGGAGGCGTAAAACGCGTTCCACCCACCGGACGCTGGGCAAAGGGTCATTCGGCTCCATAACGACGGCATCGCCTGGGACAGGCTAGCCCTCTATTGACACCAGCGTCAGGTCAAAGGTCAGGTCCTTGCCGGCCAGCGGGTGGTTGGCATCCAGTGTCACCGTTTCTTCGGTGACTGCCATGATGGTGAAGTTCACTACCTGGCCGTTCTGCTGCTGACCCTGTACACTCGTCCCGACTTCCAGGGGCATCTCAGGCGGAAACTCGCCCCTGGGCACCTCCATGACGCCGTCGGAGCGATGCTCGCCGTAAGCGTCCGCGCAGGGGATGCGCACCGTCCTAGTGTCCCCCACCGCCATTCCGATGACTCCGTTCTCAAAGCCGGGGATCACCTGTCCGTTCCCGATGGTGAAAGCCATAGGTGTGCCGCCTTCCGATGAGTCGAACACTTCCCCATCATCCAGGCGGCCCGTGTAATGTACCCTTACCCTGTTGCCCGTTTGTGCTGTGGTCAAATTGGCCTCCCCGCCATAGCTGGATGCGCAACTATAGCACGGACGCCAATCCCGCTCGAATTATGCTATGGTACGGCAACCATGAGAACCTGAGGCCGGCGCGGCTGCCGGACACATCCTGTTCAGGGAGGAGCAATGAAGTACGGACTGTTCATGATGCCGTCGCATCCGCCGGAACGGAACATCTACGACGCCCACCAGTGGGACCTGGATTACCTGGCCCTCTGCGACGAACTTGGTTTCGACGAGGCGTGGATCGGCGAGCACTTCACCTCGCCGTGGGAGCCCATCCCCGCGCCGGATCTGCTGATCGCGCAGGCGTTGATGAGGACCAAGAACATCAAGCTCGGGTCGGGCGCTCACTTGTTGCCCTTCCATCATCCGGCCGAGCTTGCCCACCGGGTGGCCTACCTTGACCACATATCCCAGGGCCGGTTCTTGTTCGGTGTCGGCGCCAGCGGACTCCCCAGCGACTGGGCGCTCTTCGACGTGGACGGCAACAACGGCGAGCACCGGGACATGACCCGGGAGTCGCTGGATATCATCCTGAAAATCTGGGCGAACGACGGACCGTTCGAGTACAAGGGTAAGTACTGGAATGTCAGCATTCCCGAGCCGATGTACGGCACCCTCGAGTTTTTCCTGCGGCCCTACCAGCAGCCTCACCCGCCCATCGGCGTGGCCTCGGTCAGCTACAAGTCTCCCACGCTGATGATTGCCGGAGAGCGCGGGTTCATCCCCATGAGCCTGGCCCTCAACGCTGACTATTGCCGCAGCCACTGGGAAGCCATCGAGGAGGGCGCCCAGCGTACCGGCCGCACTCCGTCCCGCGCCGACTGGCGTCTGGTTCGTGACGTCTACGTGGCCGACACCGACGAGGAAGCCCGCGACCTGGCGCTCAACGGCATGCTGGGGCGCGTGTGGCACGACTACCTGCTGCCGCTGTTCCGCGAGTTCGACCTGATGAAGGTCTTCAAGCACGACGACGAGGTGCCGGACGAGGCCGTCAACATCGAGTACATGGCCGATCACCTGTGGCTCATCGGATCTCCGGACACCGTCGCCGAGAAGATCAACCGGCTGTACGGCGACGTGGGTGGGTTCGGCGGCCTGCTCATGCTGGTGTACGACCAATCGGAGAACAACGCCGCCTGGGAGCACTCCACCCGCCTGCTGGCCAACAAGGTCATGCCCCAGGTGGCTCATCTCACCGGCGCGGCGGCGTAAAGAGGTGTCTGCAATACGTGGGGTGGGCGAGGAAAGTTACGAAGCAGATGAGGATGCAGCGTTACGTTCCGCGTTCGCAGAAATGCCGAAGACGCTTCGTCATGGGGAAACTCTCGTCGATCGGCATGGAGACGTTCTCCCTGAGTGGGTAATGCGGATCATTGCGGATCCCTTTGATCGCTACACGGAGATCAAGAGGAATCAGCTGATGAGCATCCTCATAGGCCGTGTGCCACAGTGCCGTCGCTGGATCAAGGTGGTTTTCATAGGCACACCCGAAACCGGCCAATTTCATACTGCTTACCGAGACCGCTGCTTGGATCCGCATTACGGAGGCGCGCCATGGGCCGCAAGGTAAAACGGGCGGAATTCGAAGCACCGTCAAGGGCAACTGTGGTTCATGTCGCTGAAACCCAGACGTTGTACATCGAAAGCCGCCAGTTGCGGGAAGATGCGGAAGAAATGGCGGACGGCGTTCTGGTCTATTACGACAAGCAAGATGAAGCGTCAGCCGTCGCGCTTCGCATTGAGCCGGCTGATATAGTGCTCAAGCCCTTCGTGGACGCCGTACTTGTCAAGCACGGCGTTAAGCCCGAACGTCCGACGGCAACGAACCGGAATGGCGATAAAACATGCCATAACCAATGCGTGCGCTATCCAGCGCCCCCCGCGCAGGTACAATACGACCCGAAGGGGCAAATTCTGCGCATCGAGAACGGACAGTGTAGCCAGGTCGGCGAAGAGATCGCCGAAGACGTCATCGTGCACTACGACAAAGACGACGACCACGCTCCAGCCTCCGTAGTGGCCATTCGCGTTGACCGCGCCGAGCAGGTGCTCAAGCCTTTCGTCGACGCCATCCTGGCCAAGTACGGCGTGAAACCTGAACATCCACCGGTGGCCAACGAGACCGAAGACTGACCCCGGCTGCACGCTGTTTCACGCCTTCATCTCGCTCAAGGAGACTTTCCCCAATGCAGGAAAACCGAGTAAGACGCGCGCTGCGGGAAAACCGCCTCGCCCTGGGCACCTACGTGACCTTCGCCGACCCTCAGGTCGTAGAGATCATTGGGCTGGCGGGCTTTGATGCGGCATTCATCGACATGGAACACACGACCTTTGACCTCGGCCTCGTGAGCCAGATGATCATGGCGGCGGACTTGGCGGGCGTGACCTCCATGATCCGCATCCCCGGCAACGACGAAAACCTTATATTGAGGCTGCTCGACGCCGGCGCCCAGGGGATCATCATTCCCCACATCGATGGGCTAGAGGGAGCGAAGCGTGCCGTGGACGCCGTCCGTTACGCCCCCATGGGTCACCGCGGCGGGGCTGGTGGCACTCGCGCTGCCCGGTTCGGCACCGTCAGTTGGGACGAGCATACCCGCACCTCCAACGAGAACATCATCCTGTCGGTCATGACCGAGGACGAGCGCGGCATCAACGAGATCGGCCAGATCGCCGCGCTTCCCGGCATCGACCTCGTGTCCATTGGTCCGACCGACTTCTCCGAATACATGGGCATTCGCGACCCGCAGAGCCCGGTCATCCGCGCCCGCCTGGAGGAACTCGCTGCCGAGGTAAAGGCCGCCGGAGGCGCCAAGCTTTCGATGCCCATGAACCACCCCGCGTTCCCTCTGTCCGCATCCGAGCTTCAGGCCATGGGCGTGGGCTACACCCACGTTGCGCCTCCGCCAACGGCGGTACTTCTCCGGTCGTTGCAGCAGCGGATTACCGACATCCGCGCTGAATTGGGCTGATCCAATCGTACGTGTGGAACCATGGCAAGGCCCGGTCGCTCCCGGCAAAGGCCTGGGGGATACTGGGTATTGCGCTGGCCATGGCTGTTCTGGCTTGCGACGCGAATCCAATACCAACCGCCACGCCCGCCGCAGCGCCTTTGCCCACCATCACGCGAACGCCAACCGCTGCGGCAACCACGGCGCCGACACCGACACCGGTCCCCAGCGCCGTGTCCGCGCCCACGGTTACCCCGTCCCCAACCGATACTCCCGCGCCGACGCTGACGCTGACACCGACCCCAACACTGCTCCCGGAAGGCGGCGCCCGGGTCATCATCGGTGATGCCGTCTATTGGGTCGATCTGGCGCTGACCCCCGAAGAGAGGAGCCAGGGCCTGTCGGGACGGCCATCGCTGAACATCCATGCGGGAATGCTTTTCGTGTACGATGACGACGGCCCACGCACCTTCTGGATGCCCGAAATGCACTTCCCGCTGGACATGGTGTGGATCCGGTCCGACTGTATAGTGGACGGTGTAACTTCCGACGTCCCAAACCCGCCCGCAGACACCCCGCGGGATCAACTGCCCCGCTACCCTTCCACCGGGCCGGTGCGTTTCATCCTGGAAATCAACGCCGGACAAGCTGACGCTCATGGAATCACCCCAGGCTCACCCGTACACTTCGCTGGTCAGATCGAAGGCCGATGGGGTTGTTGACCACCCTTACAAATCCTCTACCAAAGGAACTCGACACAATGCAGGTAATAGTTTCCGGCTCTCTCGCCATTGATCGCATCATGACCTACAGCGGGCGCTTCGGCGATCATATCGTCCCCGAGCGAGTTCACCAGATCAATCTGAGCTTTGCGGTGGCCGGCTTCTCCGCGTACTTCGGCGGAACCGCCGGCAACATCGCCTACTCCTTGGCCATGCTTGGTCAGGAGCCCCGCATCGTGGCCGCCATCGGTTCCGATTACCGCGACTATTTCACCCGGCTGGGCGACAACGGCATTTCAACGAACGACATTCGTATCGTCAACGAAGCGGCGACCGCATCAGCGTTCATCCTCACCGACCTGGCGGACAACCAGATCACCGCGTTCAATCCCGGCGCAATGATGCACGCCACCGGCTTCGACTTCGGCTCGGTCAACCCGGCGGACACCATCAACATAGTCGGCCCGGGCAATTACACCGACATGGCCGACTTCGCCGCCGATGGTTACGCCGCCGGCATCTACACGATATTCGACCCGGGCCAATCGCTCCCATCATGGGATGCCGACGGGCTCACCACGTGCATCGCCAACTCCCACCTGCTGATCGCCAACGACTACGAAATGGCCCTCATTTCGGAGAAGACCGGGCGTGACGACGCCGGGTTGCTGGAGCTTACCGGCGTCCTGGTCACCACGCTGGGCGAGCAGGGGGCCCGCATCACCATCCCCGAGGGGCAGGCGATTGTTCCACCCGTCCGTACCGACAATCTGGTTGATCCCACCGGCGCCGGCGACGCGTTCCGCGGCGGTTTGATTCTGGGCCTGGTCCACCCCGTGATCGCTGCGCACGCTAACGAAGGCGGGAGCTTTGGTTCCATCACGCTGCGCCAACTGGAGCGCGCCGCCCAGATCGGATCCGCCTGTGCCCATTTCGCCATCCAGCAGCCCGGCACCCAGGAATACCGATACACCAGGGAAGAACTGGATGCCGTGCTGGAGCGCGCCTATGGGAGCTAGAACATCGTATCTGACCGCGCTACCAGCGAGGACGGCGCGACCCTACACAATGTAACGCCCGCCCACCACGTTCATGCGGTCGCCGGTGACGTAGGCCGACTCGTCGCTGGCGTAGAAAAGGCACGCGTTGGCGATGTCCCGCACCGTGCCTTGCCTACCCAGCGGTATTTCCTTCAGATGTTGGTCGGAGCCGCGAGCCACGTCCTCGAACTCCGGATACCACTCCGGGTGGGCGCGCGATGTGTCGGTTGAGCCGGGGTTGACCAGGTTGGCGCGCACGCCGTACTGGGCGCACTCGGCAGCAACCGCACGGATCAACCCCAGCAGGCCGGTTTTCGCAGTCGTGACGATGGCCGTATCGGGCCGGCCGGTGATGGCCGACTGGCCGCCCAGCCCTATTATGCTCCCGGAACGTTGCTCGATCATGCCCGGCAGCACGGAGTGGATCAGGTAGAACGCCGAGTGGAGGTTGGTCGCCATGACGCTTTGCCACTCCTCCACCGTCACCTCCAGGATGGGCTTGTGCGGGCGCACCGCCACGTTGCTAACCAGCACGTCCACTGTCCCCAGGGCGTCGATGCCCTCAGCGACCATATCGGCTACGCGATCAGGGTCCGCCACGTCGCCGATGACAGTATGGGTCTGGACGCCCAGTTCGCGACACTCGGCCGCCACAGCCTCCAGTTCCTCGGCCGACTGCCGGGTGTTCAGGATCAGATTGGCGCCCTCGCGGGCGAAGGTGCGCGCGATTTCAGCGCCGATGTTGCGGCTCGCGCCGGTGATCATTGCTGTCTTATGTTCCAGTCGCATCTCACGATCCTCCGTCAAAAAAGCCCGGGGGTACTCGCGTCCTCCCCGGGCATAATCGGTATGGTGTTGTTCGCCTAGTACGGGCCATACCCCGGCACGTTGATGCAGGCCGCGATGTGGTCGGGCAGCACCTGCCTGGCCTCGGGGTTTACCCGCGAGCAGTCGTCCGTGGCGATCGGGCAACGCGGGTGGAAGACGCAACCGCTGGGCGGGTTCACCGGGCTGGGCACCTCGCCAGAAAGGATGATCCGTTCCCGCTGGGCGTCCAGCACCGGGTCGGGAATCGGCACCGCCGATAGCAGCGCGCGGGTGTAAGGGTGTTGTGGGTTCTCGTAGATGGCGTTGCGGTCCGCAACCTCGACGATCTTGCCCAGGTACATCACCGCCACCCGGTCGCTGATGTGACGCACCACCGACAGGTCGTGGGCGATGAACAGGTAGGTGAGGTCGTACCGCTCCTGCAGGTCTTCCAGGAGGTTGATGATCTGCGCCTGGATGGACACGTCCAACGCCGAAACCGGCTCGTCGCAGACTATGAAGTCCGGGTCTACGCTAAGGGCCCGGGCGACCCCGATGCGCTGGCGCTGTCCGCCGCTGAACTCGTGCGGGAACCGGTCGGCCATATACGGGTTCAGTCCCACGTTATTGAGCAGCTCAGCCACTCGCTCGCGGTACTCCCGCTTGTTATTGACCAAACCGTGCACGGCCAAAGGCTCGCCGATGATGTTTCCGGCGGTCATCCGCGGGTTCAGCGAGCTGTACGGGTCCTGGAAAATGATCTGCATCTGGCGGCGCATTGCCCGCATCTGGCCGGTTTTGGCCTGGGCGATGTCAACCCCGTTGAACCAGATCTCGCCGTCGGTGGGGCGGTAGAGACGCAGAATGCAGCGGCCGGTGGTGGTCTTGCCGCAACCCGACTCGCCCACCATGCCCAGGGTCTCGCCGCGGCGCACCGTGAAGTCGACACCGTCAACGGCTTTGATGTAGGCAACCGCTCGTTGGAACAGGATGCCCGAGGTCACCGGAAAGTGCATCTTGAGGCCGCGAACGTCCAGCAGCACGTCTTCTGCTACCGGCGTCGTGGCGGCAGTTTGGGGCATCTCAGCAGTCGTCATCGTGAAACTCCCTTTTCAGGACCGTCATTTCCACTTGGAACCTAATGACGATGGTCGGAACGGCGCTCTAGCCGGTTCCCATGGCGTAACTCAGAGCTTGCACGCCCAGGATTTCTGAACGCCAGCAGGCCGACACGTGAGGTTCTTCAGAATTGTTGCTCTCGACCGGCATCAGCGGCGGGGCTTCCGTGACGCATTTGTCGATGGCAAAGCGGCAACGGGAGCGGAAGGAGCACCCTTGGGGTAGGTTAACCAGGTCCGGCGGTTGACCTTCGATGGGCACCAGCTTGGCCGCCTGGCCCTCTTCGTCTATCAGCCGCTGGTCGAGCCTGGGCACCGAGTCCAGCAGGCCGACGGTGTAGGGATGGCGGGGGTTGGTGTAGATCTCGAACGCCGAGCCGCGCTCGATGATCTTTCCCGCGTACATCACGTTCACCCGGTCGGCATAGCGGGCCACGACGCCCAGGTTGTGCGTGATGATGATCAGGGCCACGCCGAGGTCCTGGGTGAGGGACTTCATCAACTCCAGGATCTGGGCTTGAATGGTCACGTCCAGCGCGGTGGTTGGTTCGTCCGCAATGATGAGCTGCGGGTTGCAACTGAGCGCCATGGCGATCATCACGCGCTGGCGCATGCCTCCGCTGAACTGGTGCGGATATTGGCGGATGCGGCGCTCCGGGTCCGGGATCCCCACCCTGGCCAGAAGGTCGACTGCATCCTTGCGAGCCTCGTCGCGGCTCTTGCCCAGGTGCAACTGGATGGTCTCGGTGAGCTGTCGGTCCAACGTCAGCACCGGATTCAGGGAGGTCATGGGCTCCTGGAACACCATGGCCATCTTGGCCCCGCGAATCCGACGCATGTCGTCCATGTCGATCTGGAGGATGTCCTCGCCGTCGAACAGGACTTCACCGCCCACGGTCTTTCCAGGCGGGTCCGGGATGAGGCGCATGAGGGATAGCGCGCTCACGCTCTTGCCGCAACCGCTCTCACCGACCAGCCCAAGGGTTTCGCCGGGCATCACCTCATAAGTCACGTCGTCTACGGCTTTGACCACACCTTCGTAAGTGAAAAAGTACGTTTGCAGGTTCTTGACTTCAAGCAGCGGCTCCACTGCAACGCTCCTTATCGGGTGGGAATTGGCGCTATAGCCAATCTCGCGAGTGTCTCGATACGGCCTCTGGACATCTTCGTGATTAGTCGGCCAGTCTATGATCGTGTGATTTTTGGTTGAGCCAAATTACCATAGGCTGCATACTGCTGCAAGCAGAACCACGGGGCGACACAGGCTGCCGGCAACTGTCGCAAGCGTCTCATGCGTACCCGCTTTGCGGCGGGGAAGCGCCAGAGTCAGGATCTTCGAGAATTGAGGATTATCAGGATTGGAGTCGTTCTGCGATGGTGATCTCCCAATCTTGTCCAATCACAAAATTCCGTAAATCCTGATCCTGACGACTTACGAAACTGGTATACAGGAGGTCAGTACACCACCTGCTGCGCGACCAGATCGGCGACGCCGGCTTCATCCATGCCCAGCAGCTCTAGCAGCACGTACTGGTTGTGCTGACCGAGCAACGGAGCCGGCGCGCGCACCGAGCCGGGGGTCTCGCTGAACCGCCAGGGCACACCGTAGACCATCTCGGCGCCGACATGCGGGTGGTCGATTTCCACGTAGGTCTCCCGGGCGTTCAAATGCGGGTCGGCGAACTGGTCGGCGATGTTCATTACCGGCATGGCCGCCACTCCCGCCGCCTGCAACCTGTCGATCACCTGCTGCGGGCTGAAGTTGCGCGTCCACGCCGTGACGAGATCGTCCAGATCACGCCGATTGATCCATCGCGACGATCTGTCGCCGAACCTGGCGTCGGTGGTCAATCCGGATGATCCAGCGCCATCATTCTCCATGACGCCGGCCAGCGCCCGCCATTCCGCCTCGGTGCGAACGGCGATGGCGACCCAGGCATCCCCGCCGGCGCAGGGATAGTTGTTATGGGGCGCGAAGTCAGGATCGTCATTCCCGGGCGGAACCGGTATCGAGCCCGTCATCTGGTACTCCAGCATGGGCACTCCCAGGAGCGCGGCCGTTCCCTCCAGGTGGGCAGCTTCCACATACTGCCCCTGGCCCGTGCGGTTGCGGTGCCGCAGGGCCGCCGCCACTCCCAGGGCCGTGCACAGGGCGGCCACCGTATCGCTCCACGCCGCCTGCAGTTCGCCTACCAACGGTTCTCCTTCTTCCGGCGCGTAACCCACCAGGCTCATCATGCCCGACATGGCCTGGATGATGGGCGCGTAGGCCACCATGTCCCGCAGCGGGCCCGTGTCCCCGAAGGCCGGCATGGACGCCACGATGATGTCCGGTTTGACGCTGCGGAGGCTGGTGTGGTCCATGCCCAGCCTCTCCAGCACTCCCGGGGAGAAGTTCGCCAGCACCACGTCGCTGATTGAGGCCAGCCGACGCAGGATGCCGCGACCCGCGTCGGTGCGCAGGTTCAGCGTTACGCTGAGCTTGTTCCGGTTGAGCCCGTGGAACACCGGTTGCAGTTCGGGCCAGAGGCCGCGGTCTCCTCCGGTCAAATCTTCGCCGACCATAGGACGGCCCAGCCGCATGCCGTCCATGCGCGCCCGACTTTCGATCTTGATGACTTCCGCGCCCATATCCGCCAGCAAGTGGCCGGCCATCGGCCCGGCCCAGGCGGAGCCCAGGTCCACGACGCGAACGTTACTCAGAGGCGGGCGAGACATCGGACGTCCAGAATCCATTACACGTCGAAGATGTCGGCGTTATGCTGACCCAACGTCGGAGCGGGACGGACGACTCTACAGGGCGAACCGTGCAGACGCACCGGAGCGCCGGGGTAGCGGTAGCCGCCGGTCTCGGGGTGTTCCGATTCGACGAACCAGTCCCGTTGGTGGAGGTGGGGGATTTCCAGTGCCTCGTCCATGGTCAACACCGGTGCGCAGGGGATGCGGTTTTCCAGGCACAGTTGCAGGATCTCCTCCTTGTCGTGTTCCATGAACCAGGGCGCGATCAGGTTTTCGGCCTCCTCGGGGTATTGATCGCTCATGGCGCGCCGGTCCCGGTAGCGCGGGTTCTCGGTCCAGCCCGGATCGCCCAACAGGTGCAGAAACCGCTGGTACTGCTCCATCTGCGGAGCGTCGATACACACGTAGCCGTCCCGGCAGGGAAGAACGCAGTTGGGAAACAGTCCCAGGCGCATCCGGTTCCCCGAACGTGATCCGGCGACCCCTCGGTAGATGAAGGTGGGCAGATGGTAACCCGTCAGCAACGTGCTGATCACGCCCGAGTCGGCAATGTCGATGTACTGCCCGCCGGCCCCTTCACCGTCGCCGGCCAGGTTCGACTCCCGGGCCAGCAAAGCGACGATGGCGGCGTAGGCGCCGCCCAGGCCGGCCAGGTACCCCGCCTGACGGTCCGGAGTGGTGAGAGGTTCCCGGTGCGGGTGGCCCGTGCCGAAGCTCATGCCGCTCAGGGCGTTCACCTGCAGGTCGTATCCGGCGTACTCCCGGTAGTCGCCGGTGCGGCCATAAGGGGACAGAGATACAGCGATGAGGTGAGGATGCCGATCCCGCAGATCCTCGCTTGTTATTCCCGCGTTTGCCAGCGTGGAGTAGGCCCGGTTCTCGACAAATATGTCGGCGTCTGCCAGCAGTCGGTGGAGCTGGTTCAAGCCGGCGGGTTCGTTGGTATCAAGGGTCACCCCACGCTTGCCCAGGTTGGCGAACAGGAAGAGCCCGCTGCGCTCGGCATGCTGAAGTCCGCCGGGGAACGGTCCGGTGCGGCGGGCTGCGTCCCCATCCGGTGGCTCTACCTTGACGACATCCGCACCCAACTCGGCGAGGACTTTCGCGCAAAACGGCGCCGATACCATCTCCCCCCACTCGATCACGCGAACGCCATCCAGCGGCGCGGGCGATCGGTTGGGAGCCGGAATTGACGAAGACGAATCCGTTGCCGACGGTGATGCCATGACCTGGGTATACCACTAACGTACGATCGCTTCACCAAACAGAAAGCCGCGCGGCAGTATATGGTTGCAAATCAAGAGGCGCAACGGCAATCCGAATGGACTGAAACTGACGTAAAATCACGCAATCCAACCGGAAATCCTTCCAAATTCGCAAAGCGTCGTGGGTGTAACGACTTCGCTGCGCCAGAGACCAATTCACAACGACAATCAATTTGCCCAGCACCGAACGCTTATTTTACACCCTGGATAATATCACGATATCGAATATTTGACATCGGTTATGGCCGATGCTAATGTTTGGCGGCACACGGGAATCCGCTGACTGAAACGGAGGTATCCGCATGGCATTTCGCCGCATCCGCAACGCGTCGCGCATCGCCGCAGTCCCCTTGCTGATCGTATTCCTGTCCGTGATTGTGGCCTGTGGCGGGTCGGCTGCGGAGCCGGCCGGCGCTCCCGCCGCCACCGCGGCGCCGGCAGCGCCGGCCCAGGCTGCGGCCACCGCGGCTCCAGAGCCCACAGCCATGCCGGCCATGGCCGATGAGGACACCTACCTCCACATGGCTGTGACCCCGCTGCCCCAGGACACCTTCTTCCCCTGGCTGGCCACTAGCAGCGGGCACCTGGTGTTCCGACCCATCTGGGAGAACCCCACCACCATCTCTCCCGAGACCGGCGTCTCCACCATTCTCCCGCAGCTGGCCCGGGAATGGGACGTCAGCTCCGATGCCAGCGAGTACACCTTCTACCTCCAGGAAGGCGTGGAAATGCACTTCGGCTGGGGTGAGTTCACCGTCAAGGACTTTATCTTCACGGTTGACCAGCAGATGTCCGATCCTCTCGCCGGCTGCAAGGGCCCTCTGAAGAAGTTCATGGGGTACGACTCCATGACCGAGATGATCGACGCCGGCAAGGCGGAGGTCATCGACGACTACACCCTGAAGATGACGCTGGCCCAGCCCCAGGTTGACGTCGCCGACTGGTGGTTCAACATCCTGGTGGTGCCCTGCGCGGCAATTCGCAGCTCGGCCCAGCACGCTGAAGAAGGCGACGCCATGTTCGAAAGTGGCCCGGCCGGAACCGGAGGCTTCCAGTTCGTCAACCGCGAGTTGAAGGAGTACACCGAGTACGAGGCGGTGCCCTACGACCACTGGCGCGTCAACCCCGAGTTCAAGCGGATGCGGATCAGCACTACGCCCGAGGACCTGACCCGCCTGGCCATGCTGCTCACCGGCGAGGCCAACATGGTGGACATCCCCAAGGTGTTGCACCAGCAGGCTCTTGACGAAGGCATGGAAGTCTTCGAGAGCCCGCTGCCCTCCGTGGGACTGACCATCATGCCCTTCGGGCAGTATGAGCTCAGCCAGGTCAACTGGAACCCCGAGACCGAGCCCTGGACGGCTGCGGGAGAGACCGGAAGGATGGTCCGCGAGGCCCTGAACCGCGCCATCGATCGCGAGCAGATCATCAATGAACTGTTCAAGGGCCGGGGCGAGCCGATGTACAACACAATCTTCCACGATACGCTGGAAGGCTGGAACCCCCGCTGGGCCGAGGAGTTTGACGAGAGGTACGGCTACGATCCGGAACGGGCCAAGCAACTGTTGGATGAAGCCGGCTTCCCCGGCGACAACGGCCAGAACCGCTTCTCCATGGAAGTCTGGCAATCGAGCCTGCCCGGCCTGCCGGAGACCATCGAGGTGGCGCAGACCGTTGCCCAGTCCTTCCAGGACATCGGCATCGACACCAAGCTGGTGGAAGTGGAGTTCGCCCGCGCGCTGGACGCCTTCCGCGACCAGCACGACGCCCACTTCATCCTCCCCGTGCGGCAGACCATCCGGCAGATCAACGCCAACGCCCGCATCTACTACTACACCGGCGAAACCAACCCGGAAACCGGCTTGCCCGGCGGCGGCGTGGCCTACGTCGAGCACCAGATCTACGATGACAATTACGAGGCCCTGCTGAGGGAGACCGACCCGGCCGAACGGCACCGGTTGGCCCAGGAGATGGGCGACCACATCTACGACAACTACCGCACCATTCCCATCGTCAACATTCGCGCCACTCTGGTCGTGAACCCCGACGAGGTGGCCGAGTACCAGTTCGGCAGCCTGACCGGCGTCTTCGGACACCTGGAGTACGCCAAGGCGGCCCGTTAGAGCGGCGGCGCACCCGTAACCAACGAGTACCACTGACTATTTGCCACTGATAGGTCTTGAGCCCTGCGCGAATGCAGGGACGGACGGGAGGCGACAATGCAGCGGTTCATAATCTTCCGCGTGGGGCAGGCGATAATCGCCGTGCTGCTGGTGAGCATCATCGTGTTTATGCTCTCCAACATCACCGGGGACCCCACGTCCGTGATGCTACCCATGGGAGAAGCCACGCCCGAAGATATCGCCGCCCTGAAGGAAAAATGGGGCCTGGACAAACCGCTGCACATGCGCTACCTGGTCTTCCTGGGCAACGCTATCCAGGGTGACTTCGGCGAGTCCTACGCCTTCGGCGGGCAGACCGCCATGGGCATGGTGATGGACCGCTTTCCGGCAACGCTGCAGCTGGGTGGCCTCGCCATGGTGATCGCCGTGGTACTCGGGGTGCCCCTTGGGGTCATCACGGCGGCGCGCAAGGACGGCTGGCTGGACTACCAGGGCAAGGCGGTGGCGTTCCTCGGCCAGTCTGTGCCGAGTTTCTGGCTGGGCATCATGCTGTTGTGGCTCTTCGCCGTACAACTCGGCTGGTTGCCGTCGTCCGGCAAGGGCGGCCTCGCTCACATGATAATGCCGGCGTTCACCCTGGGCTTCTTCCAGGTGGCGGCTCTGCTGCGGCTGATTCGGTCGTCGATGCTCGACGTATTGGATACCGAGTTCGTCAAGCTGGCGCGCATCAAGGGAGTGCCGGAATGGAAGGTCATCTGGAAACACTGCCTGCGCAACGCTTTCATCGCGCCACTGACCTACTTCGCCATTATTATCGGCGGGCTGTTCACCGGCACCGTCATTGTGGAGACGGTGTTCTCGTGGCCGGGCGTCGGGCAGTTGGCGGTTGGCGCCGTTCGCGGCCGGGACTTCCAGGTGCTGCAGGCGGTGGTTATCATCGGTTCATCGATCTACATCTTCGCCAATCTTGTGGTCGACATACTCTACGCCTACTTGGACCCGCGCATCCGGTACACATAGGCGAGTACGCCCGCAAGACAACTGCAATTGGTATCGACAAAGACAATGGCTATCGGTGGAGGATGAGACATGGCAATCACCACGGCGCCTGTCCCCGCCAGTCCCGTCTCGGAAGAAGCAGCAGCACGCCCCAGCGCCCTGGGCAGGATCCGTCATTGGATCACGGAAATCCGCCGGCTCCCGCTGTTCCCGGTTACGATGCTGCTGGTGTTTCTGCTCATACCGGCGGTCTTCGCTGAACTGATCGCTCCCCACAACCCGCGGCGCGGCGACCTGGACGACCGCTTGGTCCCGCCGGCCTGGTCCGGCGACGTGGTGTCCGTGCGCACGGTTGTGGAGCGGGTGAACCGGGACAATCGCCAGAACGAGATCAAGCTGACCGACGCAGAGCGGACCGTCCGCATCGGGGACGCCACCGTGGTTGGCAAAACCGAGGGCGAAGCTCCGGTTTTGGGTGACCAGATCCAAATCGTGGTCAAACCTGGAGGCCAGGGCAAGTACCTGCTCGGGACCGACAAGAACGGAATGGACATATTCAGCCGCATCGTTCACGGAGCCCGCCTGGCGCTGGTGGTGTCGATGATGGCGATCTTTGTGTCAGGGCTGATCGGCACGGTGCTGGGCATCCTGGCCGGCTATTACGGTGGCTGGGTGGACACACTGGTCATGCGTCTGGTCGACATGTCCCTTTCCATCTCGCTGATTCTGGTGGCATTGGTTCTGGCGGCGACCCTCGGGCCACGCATTGAAAACGTGCTTATCGTGGTGTGCCTGTTCCTTTGGTCGCGCTATGCCCGCCTGATTCGGGGCGAAACCCTCGCACTCAAGACCCAGGACTTCATCGCCCGGGCGCGGGTGGCCGGCTCGTCCGAAATCCGGATCATGTTGCGCCACATCTTCCCCAACCTCGTCAACACCATCATCGTGCTGGCTACCCTCCAGCTTGGTTTCGTGATCCTGCTCGAGGCTGGCCTCAGCTTCCTGGGCGCTGGCATCCCGCGGCCAAATCCGGCCTGGGGCGTCATGGTAGCCGACGGGCGCGAGCTCATCATCGACTCCTGGTGGGTCTCCTTCTTCCCCGGACTGGCGATCCTGTTCACTGTGCTGTCCGTGAACCTGCTCGGTGACTGGCTGCGCGACCGATTGGATCCCAAGCAACGCAATGTGTAACGACGCCAGCCAATTTTGAGGCTAGAATGTAGGGGCGAATGATCATTCGCCCCTACCAGTGTATTAAGCAATATGCAGGAACAGCCACACCAAGTGGAGTTTCCCGACTGGGTTGAACGCAGCGAGCGTACCGCGCGGCGTCGCTACCGGATGCGCCTGCTGAAGCCGGCGGTTACGGCCGGAGTTCTGCTGCTGGTAGCCATACTGGGCTGGATATTCTGGTTCAGCCTGCCCAATCCGGCGCGCTGGTTCGTGGGAAGCCCATCGGCCGCCGCGTCGTCTTCGTCCAACGCCGGGCGCTGGTCGATGTTGGGGTACGGGATCAGCCTCAACGGGTACATCCCGGAGGTGGGAGAGCAGCCCGCCGGCCGCGTGGCCTGGTCCCGGGACCTGGGGCCCTACACTCGCTCCGCGCCGCTGGTGGCGGACGGCAAGGTGTTCGTTGGCGGGCACTTCCAAGCGTCGGCTCTCGACGGCGGCACGGGAGAGCCGCTGTGGTCGGTTGAAACCCCCGGTCCCATGGATCATGCCATCACCGTCGCCAACAACGACCTGGTGTTTGTGGGCCTGACCAACCACAGGATGCTGGCGCTGAACCAGAACACGGGGGAGCAGGTGTGGGATTTCAAGGCGCACCTGCCCATATCGGCTTCGGCATTGGCGCACAACGGCGTCGCCTATGTGACTTCCGCGGGCAACATCATCTACGGCCTGGACGCCCAGACCGGCGAGCAGCTCTGGAAGCACAAGCTCAAGGGCAACGTGAAGACCACGCCGAGCCTGCGCGGCGACCGGCTATACGTGGCGGACGACGAGGGCAACCTGTATTTCATCGACGGGGACGACGGCCGGCGCCGGTTCCGTTTTCTGACCGCCGGCTCGGCGGAGGGACCGCCGGTGGTGACGGAGAACACCGTGTATTTCCCGTCCGGTGGCACCCTGTACGCCATCAATACCGGGGTAAAGGGAATGCCGGGGCTCTACTGGATCAAGCGCACCTGGTTCCAGCTGTGGATCTGGCAGGTGCCTTTCGTGCCGGCGCCTCCGGCCCAGCGGGGAGAGCGTTGGCGGTTCGCGCCGGAGGAGCGGCACACTCAGGGGATCGTATCGTCGCCCGCAGTCGCCGACGGCTTTTACTATGTCGGTGACAGTGATGGGTTGTTCTACGCCCGGCATGGCATCACCGACGATGCGTTGTGGCGGTTTGAGGCCGGCGGTGGGATTGTCAGTTCCCCGGTCGTGCTGGAAGACCGGATTTACTTTGGCGCGCGGGACGGCCTGGTGTACTGCCTGAACCGGGCGGATGGCTCGCTGCTGTGGAAGCTGGACCTTGGCGGGCCCATAGAATTGCCGCCGGCCTACGCCGGCGGCAGGTTGTACGTGCGGACCACCGACGGGCTGCTGCACGCGGTGGAGTAACCCACTCGGAAATTACCAGCCGAGTATATCCCGGACAAGGCAATGGAAGTCCGGCAGCACCTCACCACCGTCCAGTTCATCGTCCTCGGTGTAGATGATAGACGGGCTTTCCGATGTATGGACGGCGACAGTGCGGGCTGCCGGATACACGGCCCACACCAGGCGAACGCCGTGGCTCAACCACATAGCTACTTTATCCGCGATTTCCCGAGGACGGTCGTTGGGCGAGACTACCTCGACCACGAGATCCGGAACTACCTCATAGAAACCGCGGACTTTCACGTCCAGAGGCAGTGTTTCTGCCGAAAAGTAAGCGACATCCGGCTCCCGCACTGTGTCGGGGTTACGCTCCAGTAAGACGCCAGCGTCAGTACCAGTCACCCGCCCCAGCCGGTTTGGACGGACATGGCTGCCAAAGGCAAAAATCACGGCAGTCGCGATCTCACCATGTTCTCCATTCGCCGACACGGTCTCTTGGATTACACCCTTGATTAATTCGCCCTTAACCAGGCGCCGTTGGCACAGCTCCAGAAATTCGTCGGCAGTCAGCAGCTTTTCGCCGATGGGCGTGGTAGCCATGATTACCTCCCGTGCCTTGAAGCGCGAACGCCGGCCTAGAGGAAGGCCAGCGCCGTCTGCACGAAGTCGTCTGGCTTTTCGATCTGCGGCGAGTGGCCGCAGTTGGGGATCACCGTGACCTGCGATCCCGCGATCGCCTGCTGGAACAGGTCGGCGCATTCCACGGGAACCAGGTTGTCGTTCTCGCCCCACACAATATGCGCTGGAACGCTAACTCTCCCCAGCTTGGCCGGCAGGCGCGGGTTGTGCATGTAGGGCCGCCAGGTCAGTCGGATGGACATCTCCCGGTCGCTCTCCGCCTGCTCGGCCTGCTCCGGAGTCGGGTCGGACCCGAATAGCTCGTCCCACTCCGGCACCTGGCTGGGATCGTGGTAGACGAGCTCGCGGATCTGCTGTGGGTTGATGATGAAGATATCGGTGATCTCGCCGTCAACCGGCTTGATGCCGGCGGCACCCACCAGCATCACCTTGCTGAAGGCGTGTCCGGTCATCGAAAGAATTTCCGCCGCCAGCCAACCGCCCATGGAGAATCCGATGGCCCGCACGTTTTCCAGTCCTTCCTGCTCCTGGTACCAGGTGTAGAAGCAGGCCAGGTCCTGCATGCTCTCGACCCATCCGGGCCGGTCGCTTTTCCCGTAGCCGGGATGGGAGGGCAGGTAGACCGTGAACTTCTCGGCCAGGGCCTGGGCGTAGCGTCGGGGGCCGGCATTGCCGTTGGCGCCGTGCAGCACCAGCAGCGGGTCGCCGCTGCCGCCCTTGTACACCTGCAGGTTTCCGCCGGCGACGGAGATGGTTTCCTCGGTGAAGTTTGCCATTGGGGTTTGCTCCTTGCTTTACGAACGGTCGAATGGCGCGAAATTACACGGCGGTCAGCCCGGGCATCACGCCCTCTTTCTGGAAGGGGTCGGTCAGCTCCAGCTCCTCGCCGATCTCGCGCAGGGCCGGCAGAACCTCCTGGCCCATCAACTCCAGGCAACGCATGGTGTCCTCGTGGCTGATGGAGCCGTCGTTGGTCCACACGGCCAGGATGCCGGGGCGCATGAAGCTCAGGACTTCACGAAGCTGGCTGATGACGGTGTCGGGGCTGCCGATGATCCACCGCTTGGAGTCGAGGATGGAGTCGTACTGCGCGCCGTCCAGTCCGCCCACGCGGAACGGGTCGCTGCGGATCTGCTCGCGCAGGCGCAGGAACCTGGGGTCGTTGCTGCGGCTCCCGTAGCCCACCGGCGAGGCGTAATCGCGGGGCAGCGGGATGCGGCCGACGCCGATGTTGCCCACCATGTAGCCCTTGCCCACGTCGTAGGCTTTCTCGTCGGTATCCTGGACGTGGATGCGGACCAGGTAGCCGAAGTTCTCCGGTCCGGGCTCGTAACCGTGCTCGCGGGCGGTCTCGGCGTAGATGGACTTCATGTCCTGGGTGCCCTGCGGATCAGTTTCCAGGAAGATGTACGGGTAGTTGCGCTCGGCGCACCACACCAAGGTCTCGGGGCTCCCGGTGCCGGGGATCCAGATGGGTGGGTGCGGCTTCTGCATTGGCACCTGGAAGGGGTTGACCACGCGGAAGTGGTAGTGGTTGCCCTCCCAGCGGAAGGGCCCGGGCGTGGTCCAAGTCTTGACCACCAGGTCGTGGGCCTCCTCGAACCGCTCGCGGTTGTGCAGCGGGTTGGTGTTGGTGGCCAGGCTCTCCACGCCGGTGCCTCGCACGAAGCCGGATACCAGGCGGCCCCCTGAGATCATGTCGATCTCGGCCAACTCCTCGGCCAGGCGGATGGGGTTGTCGAAGATGGGCAGGGGGTTGCCCAGCAGCACGATCTTGGTGTTCTTGGTGTTGCGGGCGAGGATCGCGGCCTCGAGGTTCATGGTCGCGCCCAGGCAGGTGGGCGTGTTGTGGTGCTCGTTGAGCATCAATCCGTCGAAGCCCATCTCCTCCGAGTACTCGTACTCGTCGAGGTACATGTTGTAGAGGTAGTGGCCTTCCTGAGGGTTGAAGTTGGAGTTCGAGAACGTGAGCCGCACCGCCTCGTTGGGCGAGTTGCGCACATCCTCCTCAGTGTAGTTGACGTAGGCCCGTTCGGTAAAACGCATCAGGAACATGGATGGCCTCCTGCGGTGGGTCAGCCGGCGCGGGGGTAGGT
>DAOUIF010000005.1:0-61387 GCA_034423575.1 Dehalococcoidia bacterium
GACGTCCTGATCGGTGAGATCGATCCCGGCTTCTGGGCCCGGCCCCACATCGCCACCGCTCCCGGACACATCTTCATCACCAACTCCGGCGCGGGCGAAGTCGTCGCCCTGGACGCCCACGACCTGGAAGAGGTGAGCCACTGGGAAGTCTCCGGCACGCCCACCAAGATCGCTTTCGTCGGCATCCTGGGCGAGGGTGACCACCACGAAGAGGGACACGACGACCATGATGACCACGACAAACACGATGATCACGACCACCATGGCCACGATCACGGCGCGGGCGACCCCCACTTCTGGCAGAACCCCCGCATGGTGGTCCACTACGTCAACCAGATCACCAACGGGCTGGTCGAGGCGGACCCGGACAACGCCGCAACCTACCTGGACAACTCGGCGGCGTACATCGAGGAGCTGGAGGCCCTGGACGCCTACATCGCCGACACCCTGGCACAGATACCCGCAGACCACCGGGTCATGGTGACCTTCCACGACGCCTTCGGGTACTTCGGTACGCGCTATGACGTGAAGGTGCAGGCTTTCGTCGGCGGCCACGGCGGGGACGTTTCCCCCGATGACATCGCCAACGTCCTGGAACTGGTGGAGCACGATGGCCTGCCCGCTGTCTTTGCCGAGCCCCAATTCTCGGCCGATGCCCTCGAGCAGGTCGCCCGGGACGCCGGCATCCAGGTCGGCATCATCCGTTCGTTGCCGGACAACGACTATCCCGAGTACATCGACATGATGCGCTCCAACGCGGATCAGCTGGCCCAATTCCTGCGGTAACTCGTCACGATAAATCGTTCAGGAATCCCGCCTGGATACCAGGGGACTTGCTCAAGTCCCCTGATTTTTTGTGGGCCCCTCCAGTGTCGGGCGGGTGCTGACCCTGCATGTACCCGGGCGCCGGGTCGCGACACTTTGGTCTCCCGTGGGGCCTCCATGCGGTCCACGGCCGGCCACCAGCGTACAATTTGGCCATGCGCCCGAAACACCTACACAATTCGGCGCCACGCGTACCTGGTCGCAGCTTTGGCTGTGGGGCTTCCCCATGCCGGCGCCGCCGTCGCAGCCGGGAGATAAGTGGCGGTTCGGATCCGACTATCCCGATGGGTTCCCCTCTCGCCAAAAACGGACCGAGGGAATCATATCGGCGCCGGCGGTGGCCGGAGACACCCTCTACATCGGCGACACCCTGGGGAAAATGTACGCCGTCGACGCCATCACCGGGGCCGAGCGTTGGCAGTTCCAGGGCGAAGACAGCGTCCTGGTTTCCCCCATCGTCGTGGGCAACCTCCTCGTCTTCGGCGACAAGGCCGGCTGGCTGTACGGGGTGGACAGATCGGATGGCGCGGAACGCTGGCGGCTCAGGATGCCGGCTGGCGCCCGCACCGAACCGATCTACGCCGAAGGCATGTTGCTGGTGCGGACTGAGGACCGGGCGCTCCACGCCGTCAAGTGACGGCCCGTTATTGCGCCGTGTAGCCCCCGTCAATGACCAGTTCACTCCCGGTCATGAAGGATGATTCCTCTGACGCCAGGAACAGCACGCCGAAAGCGATGTCGTCCACCGTTCCGATGCGGCCGATGGGCGTAGAGTCTACTCGAAGCTGACGCTGTTCCGGGTCCGACATCGTCCGTGCCGTCATCGCAGTGTCGATAAACCCAGGGTGGACTGAGTTGCACCGGATGTTTTCACCGGCATACTGCACGGCGGTGGATTTGGTCAGCAGACGCACGGCTCCCTTGGAACTGGCGTAGGCCGAGCCGGCTCCGGAGCCGGGCCTGGTCGCGATAATGCCCGCGATGGACGAGATGTTGATAATGGAGCCGCCACCGGCGGTGCGCATTGCCGGGATCGCAGCGCGAGTGCCCAGGAAAACGCCCTTGCCGTTCACGTCCATGATCTGGTCCCAGACCTCCGTCGGCGCTTCGTGGATGCGGGGCGCGTTCACGCCGCCGATGCTGGTGCTGCCAATCCCCGCGTTATTCACCAGGATGTCCAGCTTGCCGTAACGATTCACGGCTTCAGTTACGGCGTCGGCCCACTGGTCGGCGTC
This sequence comes from Dehalococcoidia bacterium, assembly GCA_034423575.1. Lineage (GTDB taxonomy): Bacteria > Chloroflexota > Dehalococcoidia > Lucifugimonadales > UBA3495 > Bin87. Next base: position 2,061 of record DAOUIF010000005.1, read on the forward strand.
CGTGACATCCAGATGCACATAGGTTGCCTGTCCGCCCAGTTCACGGATCTCAGCCTCCAGTCGCATCCCATCGTCGTCTAGGATATCGCCGATCACTACGGCCGCGCCTTCTTGTGCGAATAGCCTGGCTTCCGCCGCGCCCTGGCCCCTGGCGCCGCCGCTGATCAGGGCAACTTTTCCTTCCAGTCGCATGTCAAATCTCCTGTGGATCGTGATTGTATAGATCAGTCACCCAGCGTCGTGGTCAGCACCCACATCGGCCGCTCGCCTACCGCATAGGTACCCAGTGCGGTCATTTCGCCAGTGTCGCCGTTGACGCTGTACGAAGCCAGTTGGCCCGTGGCCGATCCCGCGGCAAACACGTAGCGACCCGAAGGATCCAAGCTGAAGGCGCTGGGCACTGCCTCGGTGGCGGCGTGGTCAGCAGGCGTCAACCGACCCTCTGCATCGACGGTGAAGCTGGCGATGCTGTTGTGGCCGCGATTGGGCACGAATAGCAGGTTTCCGTCGGGGGAGAACTGGATCTGGGAGCATGTATTACGTTCGCTGACACCGGCTGGCAAGGTTGACACGGTTTCGAACAGGGCCAGCCTACCCTCACCGTCAATTTGGTACGAAGACACGCTGCAGCCCTGCTCGTTGGAGAAGTAGACCAGGTCCAGGCTGGGATGGAAGGTGAAGTGCCGAGGACCGATCATATCGTCCTGGTCCAGGGTCGCCGGTTCGTTGGCCGTCAACGAACCTGTGGCGGGGTCGAAGCGGAACTGGTAGATGATGTTCGGTCCGGGGATGTTCTTGGGCGGTTCGAGCACGTTGTCCTGCACCCGGGCAATGTGTGGGACATACGCGAACCGGTTGGAACGGTCAGTAAGCATGGCATGGGCGCCAGTGTCGGTGTCGACTACTGAGGTTGCTGATCCGCCCACGCTGCCATCGTCACCCAGAGGGTGCACCGCGGCCTTGCCGTCGGCGTAGTAGGATGACAGCAAGTATCTGCCAGTGCGGTCAGTAGCGAGATAAGACGGTTGTCCCGGAGGGATTACCGACCCAGTCTGGGTCAATTCACCAGTCTGCTGATTGATGCTATGGCTGGTGATCTCGGGGACCTCTCGATGGCCGGCGTACAGGGTCTGGCCGTCCGGGCTGATCGCCAGCAGGGACGGACCACCCGATACCTCTTCCTCGCCCGCAATGGTCAGGGCGCCGCTGGCCTCGTCCATGGTGAAGATAGAAACTTTGTTGTCGTCCTGGGCTGCAACATACACATAAGTCGCCATGATTACTGCCTCCTATGCACGTGTCTGTCCCGGTTTCGTCGCCAAGATGGAAGGCCTATCTCAGCAGGGTTTCGGCCATGCGTTCCAATTGTTCGCCCATCTCGTCCTCGGAGTCGGAATGGTTCGGCCACACGCAAACCCGCATCGCGCCGGCGTTCAGGAAGTCGTCGACGGTCTGGCGGGTGGTATCAGGAGCCTGCCCGAAAACGGAGATGGTGATGGCCTGCGGGTCGCGTCCCCGCTCGGCTGCCAGGGTGTCCAGTTGCTTCCGGCTGTCTTCGATCTGGCCGGGATTCGCCCGGTTGGGCAGCCAGCCGTCGCCGTAGCGCACCACGCGCCGCAGGACGTTGCGTGCGTTCCCGCCCAGGAGAATGGGCGGGTGGGGTTCCTGCGCCGGCTTGGGGTACATGTACACTGGCGGGAAGTTGTAGTACCGCCCGTGGAACTCCGCCTGATCCTCGGTCCAGAGGGCCTTCAGCGCCCCGACCGCCTCCTCGGTCTGGGTCCAGCGGTGGTCAAAGTCGCCGCCCATCATTTCCGTCTCTTCCCGGTTCCAGCCGGCACCGATGCCGAAGACGAACCGGCCGTTGCTATGCCGGTCCAGCACCGAGATCTGCTTGGCGAGGATCAGGGGGTTGCGCTCCGGCACCAGGGTAATGCCGGTGCACAGCTTGATTGTGTCGGTCACCGCCGCCGCCATGGCCAGGGCCATGTACGGGTCGGAGAAGTGACGGTAGGTCCACGGGATTTCGCCTCCCGTGGCCGGGAAAGGACTCTCGCTATGCACAGGCAGGATGGGGTGCTCGTGATACCAGATGGACTCGAAGCCCAACTCTTCAGCCTTCTTGGCGATGAACGCCGGGTCGAGGGTGTACGCGGGAAGAGGAACGATTATTCCGACGGACATTGCCTTGCTCCTTTGCGCCAACGTTGTGAACGATCTTTCAGATCATCTCGGATGGTGTGTCGGAGTTTATCAGACCGTGCCGGAAGTGACAGCGCAATCCGCTCGAGTCTATGCACTACCGAGACCCATCGTCGAGCAGTTGGCTGGCCAGTTCTCTGGCAGCATCCAAATCGCCAACGAACCGTCCCGCCTGAAGCCTCCGAAACACGTTCAACGACTGCAGGGTCTGCTCCACGGGTCCGGAAAGATTGAGCACGATGCACTCGGTTTTCGCGGCGGCGGCCGCGTCGACCAGCCGTTCGACAATCAGGGCCGCGCTGTCGTCCATATGCACGGTGTTGGAGAAGTCGAAGATGACCACGTCGTGCTGTCGAATATCCGCTCCGACCATCCAGGCCAACTCGTTGGCGGACGCAAACGAAAATTCTCCGCGCAAATCTACCAGACCGACGCGAGCCTGGAATTCATCGACCCCATCATCGGTGGCACAATCGGAGAAGAAGCCGCGTTCCAACAGGGGTACCGATATCACCTGGCCAAGCTCGCGTTGTTCCCGTAGCCGTGCCCGGGCAAATCCTGCCACGACCAAGCCAATGGCAATGGCGGTGATCATGTCCACAAACACCGTAAGTGCCAACGTCAGCAGCATCACCAGCAGGTATTCCCGTTGGACGTGGCGAATACGGGTGATCAGTCGCCAGTCGATGATGTCCCAGCCGACCTTGATCAAGATGCCGGCCAGCGCGGCTTCGGGAATGGGTTCAGCAATCCATCCCAGACCCAGGACCAGGGCCAGCAACACAGCCGCGCAGGTCACTCCGGAAACCGGAGTGGTGCCTCCAGCCCGAATGTTCACCGTGGTACCCGAGGGCGCTCCCGCTCCCGGCAGGGCGCCCAGCACCCCCGCTCCCAGGTTGCCAATGCCCTGTCCCACCAACTCCCGGTTGGGTCGATGACGAGTGCGGGTGAGGGTGTCGGCCACCAACGAAGCAACCAGGCTGTTGACGGAGCCGATAAGAGCCAGGGTTAGCGCCGGCTGTACCGCCGAAATCAGCGCCTCGGGAGCCAGTGCCGGCAAATGCAGCGTCGGCACGCCTTGCGGTAATTTGCCAATGGCCGGCGCGTCGTGTAACCACAGCATTGCTATAGCCGTACCGGCGATCAGCGCTAGCAGCGGCCCGGGGAGGTATCGACCCAACCGGCGCGGCCAGAAAACGCAGATCGCCAGCGCTGCTCCGCCAATGATTACGGCGTGCAGGTTCAGCCTGGCAACAGCCTCAGGCCATACGCGGATGATGCCGAGCAAGCCTCCGGGAGCCGGGTCTGCGCCGAGGAACGGCAAAGTCTGGATGATGATGATCATGAGACCGATGCCGGAGGTAAATCCCGCGATCATCGAGTAGGGGGTGTAGTTTACGAATCGACCGACCCGCAGGAGACCCAGCGCAATCTGGATCAGGCCGGCAAGCATGATGATAGTGAACGCCTCGGATGGCGTTCGGGCGTGCTGCGCGAGGACGATCATCATCGCCACCGTCATGGCGGCGTTGGGATAAGCGATCCGGGCCTGAGTGCCGCCGAACACCGATACCAGGAACCCAACGGCGATCGCTCCATACATCCCGGCCACGGGACCCAACCCCGTGGCCACGCCATAAGCCAATGCCATCGGGAGCACCGTAGCGGCAGTGGTTATGCCGCCGAACAGGTCTCCCGACAGCGCGCGCGGGCCGTAAGCCACGCGCTCCAGAATTCGTCTGGGGAACACCAACAAACGTCGCCGGTGGATCTGGAGGGAAGTTGCTACTGGGCGGACCTGATCCACTCGGCAACGCGTTCGCCGATCATGATGGTGGTGCAGTTGGTGTTGGCTCGGATCACATCCGGCATCACTGACGCATCCGCAACCCGCAGCGATTCGATACCATGGACGCGGCAATGCTGGTCCACCACGGCCATAGGATCGCTGTCCGGTCCCATCTTGCACGTACCGGAGAGGTGCTGGCCGATGCAAACCTCACGGAGCATCCAATTGTCCAGTGTGTCGTCGGACACGAGATCGGCTTCGGTGGGCGAGATAAGCCCGTCGTAGATGCCTCCGAACCGGTCGTGGTCAAGCAACTGCAACACGATGCGGACAGCCTCCCGCATGCGTTCGCGATCCCAGTCGGCCTCGAGGTAGCGGCAGTCGATGTGGGGCTGCACGTCGGGATCGGTGGATTGCAGTGTCAACTCGCCGGCGCTTTCGGCCAGTTCCATCATGCAGGTGACCCGGATGCCCTCGTTGTCGTAGGGATCGCCGCCCAGTGGGGTCGAGAAGGACGAGGGGAAAATCTGCATGTCGTTCCGTGCATCGGAACCGCTGGCGGTGTAGCGCAGCACCGTCTGAATGCGGGGCGCGTCGGGATCGAGCGCGAAGTCGTCCTTCACCTTGACCCGCACCGGCACCAGGGGATGGTCACGCAGGTTTTTACCCACACCCGGCAGGTCTTTGATTAAGGGTATTCCCAAGTTGCCGAGTTCGCCTGACGGTCCGACACCGGAAAGCATCAGAAGCTGGGGCGATGCGATTGCGCCAGCGCACAGGACGATCTGCTCCGCTTCGATTTGGAAGGTCTCGCCGCCGCTCTCGACTTCCACCCCTGCTGCGCGCGGTGAGCCGATAGAACCGGTCTCGAACAGGATCCGCCGCACGCGGACGTTGGCGCGGATGGTCAGGTTGAGGCGATGCCGATTGGGGTTCACGTACGTCAGCGCCGTGCTCATGCGCACCCCGTTGGGGTTGTTCATGGGGAATGGCCCAACGCCCGTGGAGTCGGGATGGTTGTGGTCGTAGACCTCCGCGTAGCCGACGTCGGTGCAGGCCTGGACGAAGGCTTCCTGGAGGGGCAGCCAGTTCTCCCTCCGGTGGCGTCGCACCGGGATCGGCCCGTCGAAGCCGTGGAAGTCGTCCGTAATGTCGGTATCGGTCTCCTGCCTGCGGAAGTAGGGGAGCACGTTGATGTAGCTCCACTCGTCGTTGCCCCAGGAGGCCCACCGGTCGTAGTCCTCAGGCACTCCGCGCAGGAACACCTGCCCGTTGATGGCGCTGGTGCCGCCAACCACGCGCCCGCGCGGAACGTTCACGGGTTCGGTCTGGAGAGGTGTGCCGGTGCCGACAAAGGACCAGTTATGGGGCGCGCCCATCTCTGAGGCACGGGGGGCGTAGCCATACTTGAGATCGTCAGGTGTCTGCTCCAGGTCGGGATAGTCGGGTCCCGCTTCCAACAGGAGCACTGAGCGCGAGGGATCCTCCGACAAACGGGTTGCCATGGTGCCGCCGGCGGAGCCGGCGCCGATCACTATGACGTCGTATTTCATTCTGACACTCCTTCCCCGATTACCGTATTTCCGATTCCAATTGCTGTCGTTCCGGTTCCGATTGCCGTCTTTTCCGTTACCGCCATTCCGGCGAAAGCCGGAATCCAGAGGCGCACGTGGTCAAGCAAGTTAGATGGCGGCCAGGAACTCGTCGGTGCTCATCACGGTGCCCTGGCGAGGGTAGACCTTCTCGGTGAGCACGCGGTGCACTTCGAGATCACCGTCGGAACAGGCGTCGGACAGCACGATAAAGCTGTAATTTATGTCTACCGCCCAGCGCACGGAGGACAGCACGCACCCGCTGGTTGCCACGCCCATTATCACCAGGTTGTCGCGTTCCATCTCGCGCAGGGTAACGTCAAGAGCGGTGGTGGAGAACGGTCCGGGGCGTACCTTGGTAATCACCAGTTCGCCCTCCGCCGGCGCGACGCCTTCGTGAAGCTCCACGTCGGGCGCGTATTCGGCAAACGGACCGCCGCGATGCACCACATAAATGACCGGTATGCCCGCCGCCCGGGCGCCGGCGAGAGCTTTGGCCGCGTTTTCGACCACGGCCACGGGTTCGGTGGCAACGTTGGTGATGATGCGCTGCTGGAAGTCCATGATCAGGACGGCAGTACGATCGACATCAATGGTGGTGGCTTGCTGTGTCATGGAAACCTCCGGATATGCGGGTAACCTTTGGCGGGGTTGATGACGCATTATAGCGTCAACAAAATAAGGGCGAATGAGTATTCGCCCTTACGGGATTGGTCAATCGAGCAAAGCACTCATAAGTTCAGAGGGTGCTCCTCGTAATCCTTGACCTTGTCATACACCTGGACGCGGTGGCGGTTGGCTTCCAGGACAAAGATCCGATCGTTTTCATCCACGCGCACCGCGACGGGCCGGCGGAACCGCCACTCCGGCTCCAGGTTCACGCGCCGACGGGCCTTGACGATGTCCGGATTGGCGTCGATGTAGGTCTGCGTCCACGGTGATGGTTGCTGTGCGTCGCCCACCAGCGTGGCGATGAACCTTCCGTCGGGTGCGTACACCTGGAGGCGATGGTTGCCCCAATCCGTAACGTACACGTCGCCTTCGGAGTCGACCGCCACACCGGTGGGACCGTTCAGGTCACCCACACCGGATGTTGGGGATGCTTCGAAGCTGAGCAGGTAGTTGCCGTCCGGATCGAACTTTTGAACGCGGTTGTTCTTCCAGTCCGCGACGTACACGTTGCCCGCGTCGTCCAGGCAAACGCCCCAAGGCAGGTTGAACTCACCCTCGCCTTTGCCATGATGCCCGAGCTTGTCCAGGAACTTGCCGTCGCAAGTGAACCGCTGGACTCGATTGTTCAAACTGTCCACGACGAGGATGTTCCCGTCGGCGTCGAACGCCATGCCGCAGGGACCGTTGAGCTGGCCCGTCGCGTCGCCGGCCTCGCCCCAGCAGGAAACGAACGTGCCCTCCGGATCGAAAATCGACACCCGGTTCAGGAAGTCATCGGAGGCGTACACGTTGCCGTCGTCATCCAGCGCGATGGAGCGCGGCCAGACGAACTGCCCCTCGCCGCGACCGAACGCTCCGAACTGGCCGAGAAACTCGTGATCCAAAGTCACGCGGCTGACGCGCTGGCCCAACTCTTCAGCTCCACGGCTGAGCACGTACATCGTATCCCCAGCCAGCGCGAAGTCCTGGGGGGACCAGAATCCCTGACCGGACATGCCGTACATGCCGATGCAGTAGCTGTAGTCGAAAACCCGGCCGGCGGCCACTGTGGTAAGCATGACAGACCTCCCTCGCTCTGAGCCGACCCGCCTACACGAAGTCCAACTGCTCGAAGTTGCCGCCCACGATGGGCACTGAGTCCAGCCCCAGCCACTTTTCGATGACCGTCGCGTACAGCCCGCGGAAGTCGTAGTTGGGCTCAAGGTCGCCCTGGGTCAGATCATCGGGCCGCAGGGAAGGATAGGCGCTGTAGTGGCCGCCCTTGACCTGGTTGCCGATCACGAAGGCAGCGCCGCCCGCGCCGTGGTCGGTCCCAGTGCCGTTGTCCTTGACACGGCGGCCGAACTCGGTGAAGAGTACCATGATCAGGTTGTCACCGGCGTCGTGCTCGGCCAGGTCGTCGAAAAAGTCGCCGATGGCGCTGGACATGTCGGTCCACAGCTTGGTGTGCATCGGCGGCTGATTGAAGTGCGAATCGAAGCTGCCGTGCTGGGTGTAGAACACCTGCGTTCCGAGGTCGGCGAGGTATACCTGCGCGATGTCCCGCAGGTACTTAGCGATGGGAGTGTCGGCATATTCGACGGTTGACGAGTACTGCTCCGGAGCCGAACGGATAATGTCGGCGCCCTTGAGGGCGTCCCTGCCGGTCTGGCCCAGATAGTCCATCACCGCGCCGGTGCCGACAGTGGGCGAGTACATGCGCGCGAAACGGTCGAGAAGCTGGTCGCGCTCGGCTTCAACGGGGACGCTGGACAGCACGCCATAGGACTCCAGGCTGGACACCGATGTGATCGGCGTTCCGCGCAGTGCCAACGCTCGAGGCAGACCTTGCCCGAAGTTGACGCCCTTCAGCACGTTCTCACCGCGAGGATCCAGATCGCGGATGACGCGGCCGGCCCACCCCTCGGTTCCCACGATGTCCGGCTCGCAGGTGTGCCAGATGTCCATGGAGCGGAAGTGCGACCGCGGCGAGTTCTCGTACCCGATCCCATGGATGATGGCGACCTTGCCCTCATCCCAAAGATCCTTAATGCGCCCCATCTGCGGGTTGAACCCCAGCTCATCGTTGATGGGAATAACCTTGTCCGCAGGGATACCGACCTTTGGTCGGGCATCGTGATAGTGGCCGTTGGTGTAGGGGATGACCGTGTTCAGGTAGTCGTTGGCGCCGGTCATCTGGAGAACCACCACCACCGGATCTTTCGTCGTCGTTGTCATGTTGTTCCTCCGTGTGCAGCAGGGCGACTCGTCGGTTGCCCGCTCCAGCTAATTCCGATGGGAGCGGTCTAAGCGAACTGGAAATCCCGGGAGGCGGCGATCAGCGCCAGCATCACACCGACCCGCTGTTCGGACCGTGTAACGTCATCTTCGGTGTCCCAGCACAGTTCACCGTCTTCGTGGGCCTGGTCGAGCAACTCGGCTCTTGTGCCCTCGCTCACTTCCAGCGGGCCCACGAGCTCGAGGCATGCGTCGACGAGTTCGTGCGGACCCAAGTTCCCCCGGTCCCGCATGGTATCCACCATGGACCGCACGCCTGGCAAGGAAACATCGCCCAGCAGGCCGGCCGCAAAATTCACCCGGCGAACCAGCGCTCCGCCGTCGATCCACTCGCTGCCGGTGTGCCAGCTTTCGACGCTGGGCGGGTTCAGGAGTTCCTGGCCCTGGTAGGCGCACTCGAAAGCCAGCGAGTTGAAACCGGGGCGAGGCTGGCTGAAGTTGCCTGCCAAACGTGCGGTGCTGATCACCAACTCCGCTGGGCTCTTGACCCGGCTGAATTGGGCTGCCTTGAAGAAATCGGAGTTGAAGAGGACCCGCAACATGAAACGGATGTCGCCGTCGGATTCGTTGTAAGCCGCCACCAATTGGTCGATGGCATCGGGGTCGTTCGGCGGTGTGATGTTCCAGCTGGGAACCTGGGGTTCGTCGGCGACGAAGAAGTTGTAGAGATGCCGGGACAGGAAGCGGGCGGTGGCCGGCTGCTCAACTACCAGATTGATGATGTCCTGCCCGTTGAAGTTGCCCGTGTTTCCCAGGAAGGTCTTCTCGCCGTCGTCGTGGTCCTCGGGACGGTACTCGAAGTCCCAATAGAAACGACCCAACGGGTTGCGGGGTATTTTCGGCCCGATGGTCCAACCGGTGAAAGCGCGGCTGGCCTCCTTGATGTCGTCCTCGGAATAGTTGCCCACACCCATGGAGAAGAGCTCCAGCAACTCACGGCCCCAGTTCTCGTTGATCGCGCCGCGATGGTTGCCGTTGTTGTCCAGCCAGAAGATCATGGCAGGGTTCTGGGCGAGTTCCAGCAGGATGTCACGGAACTTCCCCAGCCCGCAGCGGCGAAACATGGCGATCTGCTGCGTGAGCTCAGGCGGGTTGTCCACCTTGGAGTTGCCCGTGGCGAAGAGCTGGTGCCAGAACAGAGCCATCTTCTCTTCCAGGGGCCGCTCGGTGTTGATCATCCGGTAGACCCAATCCGCCTGGTTCAACGGCGGGCCCAAAGCGCCCTCGTAGCCGGGCATGAAACGGTAGAGCAACTCTTCGTCTACCGGCTCGAACTGCTCGGGGTTCAGCAGGTCCTCCACGGTAGCTTCGTACCCGCGTCCGGTTTTTTCTACCAACTCGTCGTAGGACGCTCCAAACCCGGCTCGCCGCATCAGATGGCCCATCAATGCGATATCTTCTCGATTGGCCATGGTCTCCCCTCCTGTAAGGGATCGGTCAAATGGTCACGAAAATCCCATACAAAATCAGCAAAGTGTTATGGAAATACTACGTATCGGGCCGGGTGATGTCAAGGAATCCGGGCCTGCCGAGCCCTTCGGGGCCCGTGCTTGGTGCGGCACTGAAGATCGGTGCCGCGCAGCTATTCGGCCAGAGGCCGCTTCCAGTAGTAGTAAACGAAGCAGTCGGTGGGATTTTGGGGGATGAACAGGGGCATGGCGGACACCAGTTCCCACCCTGCCGCGCCGCGCTCGTTCAGGAACGCCTCATCAACCGCGTCGACGTTCATCGGGCCGTTGCCGAAGAACCCTCCCGACCTGATGGGCATCTTGTCGACCCAGTATTCCCACTTCATGGCGCTCGTGTCTCCTTTTCTGCTGCTGTCAAACGAGACGCCCGCCGCGTCAAAGCGCGGGCGGGCGTCCGGCAATTGCGTCGCGGCCCGCGGTTACTGCCCCGCTTTGACCCAGTCTGCGCAGCGTTCGCCGATCATGATTGTGGTGCAGTTGGTGTTGGCGCGGATGACGTTGGGCATCACCGATGCATCGGCCACTTTGATCCCCTCCAGCCCGTGGATGTTCAGGTGCTGGTCAACCACGGCCATCGGATCGCTGGACGGACCGATCTTGCAGGTGCCGGAGGCGTGGGTCGTGTTGAACACGGTCCGTCGCATCCAGTTGTCCAGAGCTTCGTCCGATGCCAGGTCCTCGGGGGCAGGCTGCTGTATCTCTTCCACAATGGGGCCAAAGGCATGGTGCTCCAGCAGGTCGACACTGATGCGCACCGCCTCTCGCAGGCGCTCCACGTCCCGCTCCTCCTCCAGGTAGTGGTAGTTGAGCAACGGCTGCACGTGGGGGTCGTTCGCCGACAGCCGGACCTCTCCGGCACCGTCGGCCAGTTCCAGGATGCACTGGATGCGCACCCCGCCCGGCTCGAAGGGGTCTGCCCCGCCGATGGGGGTCGAGAACGAAGACGCCGTGATCTGCATATCGTTGCGGTCCGGCGAGCCGGCGGCTGTGTAACGCAGGGCCGTCTGGGTGCGCGGCGCCAACGGATCCTGCTCGTGGTCGTCGCGCACCTTGCAGATGACGGCGACGATGGGGTGGTCCCGCAGGTTCTGCCCCACGCCGGACAACTCGTGGACCACGGGAATGCCCATCTCGCGCAGGTGGTCCGCCGGGCCGATGCCCGACAGCATCAGGATTTGGGGGGAGGCCATCGATCCCGCGGAGAGCACGATCTGGTCGCCTTCCATGAGGAATACCTCGCCGCCGCTTTCCACTTCGACGCCGACAGCCCGCTTGCCCTCGAATACGATGCGTCTCACCACCACGTTGGGTCGCACCGTCAGGTTGAGACGATGCCGCACCTCCCGCAGAAAAGTCAGCGCCGTGCTCATGCGGACACCTTCCGGGTTATTCATGGGAATCGGACCCACGCCGCCGGAGTCGGGACTGTTCATATCCGCGTCTTCGGGGTACCCCGCCTCGATACAGGACTGCACGAACGCCTGCTGGAAGGGCAGCCATTCCTGGCGCGGGAATCGCCGCACCGGTATCGGCCCCTCGGAGCCGTGGAAGTCGTCGCTGATGTCCATGTCCGTTTCCATCTTGCGGAAGTACGGAAGCACGTTGATGAACGACCACTCGTTGTTGCCCTCGGCGGCCCAGCCGTCGTAGTCCTCGGGAACCCCCCGCAACAGCACCTGCCCGTTGATCGCGCTGGTGCCGCCCACGACCTTGCCCCGCGGCGCTGGAAGCATCTCGGTCTGCTCCGGAGAGCCCTGCGCCCACCAAGTCCAGTTGTGGGGCGCGCCCTGGGCGGAGGCATCGGGTTTGTAGCCGTATTTCAGGTCATCAGGATAAAGCTCGTACTCGGGATAGTCGGGCCCCGCTTCCAGCAGCAGGACGGAGCGGTCGGCATCCTCGGCCAGCCGGGAGGCTACGGTGCAGCCGCCGGATCCGGCCCCAATCACAATGACGTCGTACTTCATGGTCTCACCTGCGTCCGAATAGTCTTCTCGATCGATGCGTTCGGGCCAGCATAATGGAACGCGCGGTCAAATGAAAAGAGCGCGCGCCAACTCGAGCTCACAACGCCATCCTTTTCCCGTCCGACGCGCTATTCCCTCGAAACCGCCTGTTCCCGGTTCTCATGCGTACCCAGTTTCCCAAACCTGTCATTGCCAGCGTAGCGTGGCAATCTCGTTGCAGCCAAGCCCGTCGCTGCATCAACGAGATTGCCACGTCGCTATGCTCCTCGCAATGACAAAGTGGATACGCGTGAGGTTCCCGTTTCAGATGACGTCCACCGGCGCAACCCCTATAATTCGAACGTGCGCCGAGACGCTGCGCGAGGGAGGAACCCATGAATTTTGGCATGTTCACCGATTTCCACATCGGCGAAAACCGCACCCAGGCCGAGGCTTTCGACGAGTCCTTCGCCCAAATCGCCGACGCCGAGGCCATGGGTTTCGACACGGTTTGGCTGGCCGAGCATCACTTCAGTCCCGAACGCGCCGTCCTGGCCTCGCCCATGGTCATCGCCAGCGCCATCGCCGCCCGCACCCAGCGGATCCGCACCGGCCTTGCAGTTCAGGTTCTCCCGCTCACCAACCCCTTGCGCGTCGCCGAGGAGGCCGCTACCGTCGACCACATCAGCAAGGGCCGCTTCGAGTTTGGCATCGGGCGCAGCGGCCTCACCAAGTACTACCAAGGCTACAACATCCCGTATTCCGAGAGCCGCCCGCGGTTCCTGGAAGCCCTGGACATCATCATGAAGGCGTGGAACAGTGACGAGTTTTCCTATGACGGCCAGTTCCACTCGTACGAGGATGTCGCGGTGGTACCCAAGCCCTACCAGCAACCCTACCCGCCGGTGCGGGTGGCCGTGGCCGGTGAGGACACGTTCCCCCTGATCGGCAAGATGGGGCATCCCATCTTCGTCAGCGCCAACACCGGCCGCGAGCAGTTGCAGGAACGCATCGCCTCGTACGAGGAAGCCCGGGCGGCTTCCGGACACACTGGCCCCGCCGACATCGCCGTCCGTATCCCCGTATACGCCGCCGAGACCACCGAGCGGGCCCACTCCGAGCCGCAGGCCAGCGCGATGTCCGCCATCCAGTACGCGGCCAGCGAGTTGGTTAAAACCGCCGCCAGCGAGGAAACCGCCGAGCGCATCCGACGTACCGCCAACACGCCCTACGCCGACGTCCTGCAACAGCGGGTGGTGTTCGGCACGCCGGCCGAGATCGTCGAAAGGTTCAAGGGATACCAGGAGGACTTCGGTGCAACGGGCGTCGTCATGGAGGTGAACTACGGCGGCCGCATCCCCTACGACCGCGTCAAGAACTCGCTGCGTCTCATCAGCGATGAGGTCATGCCCCACTTCAAATAGCTGTTAATCTCGAGCAAGCAAAAGTGCAGGGGCGACCGGTCGGTCGCCCCTGCGTTTGCCTGATCGCTGTACCAGCGGCGCGTAGCGCCGGTGTCGGCGAACTCTAGTGCGCCGCTCCCATCAAAGCTGCCTGCGCGGCCAGCTCCTCGTCCCACGGGCCCGGCATGCGGCCCTTCTCTGTGCCGCCGATCATGTAGCCGCTCTCATCGTGGCCCCATTCCTCGCGCGGCATCTCGTAGGACAGCTCGATGCCGTTGCCGTCAGGGTCGCGGATGTAGATCCCGATGGCATGCCCGTGGTCGGACACGCGGTCGATGGGAATGTTCTTCTCCTTGACCCGGTAATACAGCTCCTTGAGGTCCTCAAGGCTTTCCATGTACCAGGCCATGTGGTTCAGGCCGACCTGCCCGCCCTGAGGACCCATGGCGTTCTCGCCCACCTCGGTCAGGGCGATCTCGTGGGAATTCCCCAGGTCGGCGGACATGAACGCCGCCCGGCCCGGGGTGAACCCGTAGGTGTGCAGGCCCAGCAGGTCCTCGTACCAGTCCCGCGCCCGCTCCGCATTCCGCACGAAAATGTTCACATGACCCAAACTTCTCGGCGTGTAACCCATAGCGTCCTCCCTGTACATCGATGGATTCGGTGCCTGTTGCGCAATGATAACAACGCCGTCCGCCCATGGAAAGAGGGAGCCAATCCGGGTGAGCAGACAAAATCATACTGAAGTACGACCTGATCAGCGACGGCGAAGACCCTTCCCGTCAGGCTAACTTACAGCCCGACCCGAACGCATGCGCATATCCTCTAACACCCTCCTGGCGTTACCTTACTGAGTGAGGTTCGGAGCGTATTCCAGCGCGGTCAGGTCCCGCGTTTCGGCATAGTTCAGGTGCTCGGGCCACGGTTCCGTGTCCCCGTTCAGCGCAAACACCTGGTTCTGCGCATACAGGCCGACCGACAGGGCGTTGTCGTACATGAACATCGCTGCCTCGGCCATTATCGCGTAACGCGCCGCGTTGTCCACCGTGCCCTGCGCTTCCGCCATCAGATCCCGAAGGATCGGATGGTCTACGCCGAAGTTCCAGGCGGTATCGTGGTTGAATGCGCCGGACCACCGGTCCAAGGGGTCAACCGCCACGTGGGTGTGCTGGTACGCCTGGTTATAGGTTCGCTCCACTATGCTCGGACGGAAGGTCTTGTAGGGCAGGTTCTGCTGGTTGGCCTTGACGCCGATCTGGTCCCACATCTGGGCGATGGCGGAAGTCACTTCAAGGTAGTTCGATCCTCCCAGGGGCGTCAGGGTAATCTCAAACCCGTCGGGATAGCCCGCCTCGGCCAGCAACTGCTTAGCTTTCTCCGGATTGAACTCCCACTGCCGGTACTCCGCCGGCAGCTTGTCCAGGTGGAACGACCACGCCGGCAGCGGGTCAGGGATGGCCTCGCCGCTCAGCAGAGTGTCCGTGATGGTCTGGCGGTCGATGGCGATGGACAGCGCCGTCCGCACCTTGGCGGCGTTCTGCCATTCCTCGGATGCCGGGTCCGGGTTGCCCGAAGTCCAGGGCAAGGTCGGATCGAAGCCGGGCGCCCGCTCGATGTGTTCCGGCGTGCGTGAACCGTCGGCGTTGAGCCCCACGTACCAGTTGCCGTAGAAGGCCATACTCGCCGCGCTGCCGCCGGCAATCTTGAACAGGCTGGCGCCCGGCTCGTCCTTGACCGCCGCAATCGAATCCAGGTTCATCTCCAGCGCCGTGAGCTGCCCGGTCTTGAAGTTGGCGACCCGAGTGGACTCTTCGGGAATGTGTTGCCATACCATCTCGGCAAACTCGGGGGTCCTGCGCCAGTGGTCTTCCACCGCGGCCCACCGGGTGAACTGGTCGGTCTGGTGCTCCTGGAACTCCCAGGGGGCGGTTCCGGACATGTTCCGGCTCGCCTCGTCGACACCCACGTCTTCGAGTTGCGCCTTGCTGATGATGTTGACGTGCGGGAAGGCCAGCAGGCTCAGGGTGTCGTACTGCGGCGTCCCCGTGTTCAGCTCGATGGTGTACTTGTCAATCGCCTTGACCCGTCCCTCGTCTATGATGTCGGTGACGGTCTTGCCTTCCTTCACGTCTCCGGCGACTCCCCAGATCCTGCGGATATGGGCGTTGTACCCGACCCGGGAGCTCTTTCCGCCGCTGATCATCATGCTCCAGATGACGCCTTCGGCATCCAGTTCCCCATAGCCCTTGTGGAACATGGCGCCTTCCTGCAGCTTGAACGTCCAGGTTACGTTGTCCGGAGCGACGCTCCATTCCTTGAACAGCCGGGGAACAATCTCCCGGTCTTCGCTCATGTGAACCAGGGTCTCGGAGGTGGTGAAGCCGTTGTGGTGATACCCGGCCCCCTCCGTCACCGTCGGGAAGACGTGGTACGGCGGCACCAGCGGCAACCCGAACGTCAGCGTCCCCCGCGGTCCCATCATCGCCGAGGTTTCCGGCATGGCCGTCGGTTCGGGAACGGCGGTAGCCGCCGGCATTGCCTGCCCGGAACTCCCGGAACTCGGTGCTGCGACGGGAGTGCTTTCCGGCATGGCTGCGGCGGCCGCCTCTGTTGCGGGTGCCACAGGCGCTGCCGGCGCGGCGGCAGGCGCTTCTCCCGCCGTCCCGCAGGCCACCGCCACGATAACGACGACAGCCAACGGAGTGCAAACCAGCAGTCGGGCTAATGACAGACCTTGATGCCTCATGTCACAACCTCCGAATTCCGAGAAAGATCAGGACACCGCACGATGCCGCAGTTCGACCCAGGACAACCAATCCCGAACGAATGCGAGCCCCAGGTAGGCAAACCTGAATCAGTATCCGTAACATAGACCGCCATACGCTACGAGTCAATCGCGCCGCCATCACCCACCCTTACCCGGCACATATCAGATACAAAACACCGCGCAGCCAGCCCGTGAAATCGCAGGCATCCAACTTCCAGGGAACGTCATCGCGAGTCCAAATTGGCGATCTTGTCGCCATCACTCCCGACCGTCCCGTCCTTCCCAAATGTACTGAACGAGTACACGACCTTGCCGGTTTGGTGCGCGGATGCTAGAATCGTTTTACGCTGGTTCACTTGTCCCAGCGCTTTGCTCCCCTGTAGCTCAGCGGTAGAGCGGGCGGCTGTTAACCGCTAGGTCGCAGGTTCGAATCCTGCCGGGGGAGCCATTTCATGTCTGCGATCCTCGGTGCCGGGGCGACGGAAACCGTCGGCACAGGCGCCGCGTTCCGACATCCCAGCCCTTTGTCTGTTGCTGGGGTGCTCCAACATATGTAACATCGTGCTCGTGCCCGCCCTGAAGTTTGGAGGATATATATGCACACCCTGCTCAAGAAATGCGCCGGTCTGACCGCCATTGTGGCTCTGTTCGCCATCGTCGCTGCGTGCGGCGGGGGCGGCGAGACCCCCACCGCGCCCACCGCTCCGGAACAGCCCACCGCCCCGGCCCAGCAGCCATCGGGCGGGACGGCCGGCGGGACTGGCGGCGGAACTGCCGCGCAACCCACCCCGGCTCCCGCCATGTCCGATGAGCCATTCCGGGTCGGCGTGATGGAATCCCTCACCGGCCCCGGAGAAACCTACGGCACCGTATCCGTCCAAGCCAAGCAGATGGCCGTCGACGAAATCAACGCGGCCGGCGGCATCAACGGCCGGATGCTCGAGCTCATCGTCGAGGACTCCAAGTGCGCCGCCCAGGACGCCATCACCGCGTACAACAAGCTCACCGACGTCGACGGCGTAAAGATCATCCTCGGCACGTCGTGCAGTGGCGCCATGCTCGGCGCGGCCCCCCTCGCCGAGGCCGATGGCGTGATCCTCTTCTCCGGCCTCGCGACGAATCCCGACATCGCCAACGCCGGCGACTACATCTTCCGTACGTCAATGAGCGACCTCCAAGTGGGCATCGACACCGCCAATCTCATCGCCGCCGATGGACACCACGACCTGGCTACCATCACCGAGACCACCGACTACGCCGAGGGCGTCCGCCGCGTCACCGCCGACCACTTCCAACAACTGGGCGGACACATCGTCGCGGAGGAGCGCTACGCCTCCGACGTCACCGATTTTCGTACTCAGTTGACCAAGATCCTCGGCGCGAATCCGGATGCCATTCACATCGCCTCCCAGTCCGAGTTTGCCGGTGGCACCATCGTCAAACAGGTGCGGGAGCTGGGCTACGAGGGCCCCCTCTACTCCGAAATCGTGCCCGTTGGTGCAACCGCCCTGGAAGTGGCCGGCGATGCGGCTACCGGCCTGAAAGCCGTTACCGCCGAACTCGATCCCGCCAACCCCAAGAGCGTGGAGGTCTTGGCCAACTTCCGCGCGCGCTACGACTACGTGACCCTACCCTGGTACCTCGCGTCGGGCTACGACGATGTGTACATCACCGCCGAGTGTCTGAAGCAGACCGGCGACGACCAGGACGCCGACGGATTCCGTGACTGCATGTACGCAATCACCTGGAGCGGCGCCATCGGCGAAAACTACCGCTTCGACGAGAACGGCGAAGTCGTCGGCCTGGCCAACGCCGTGGTTGAGGTGCTTCCCGAATCCGAACGCACGGATGACAACAACGGATACCGCATCCTCGGCCCGGCCCCCGGCGCGGAAGCCATGGCGGACAAGCCCGCCATGATGGAATCCGACGAGCCCTTCGTCATCGGCGCTATGGACGCGCTGACTGGCGTTGGCGAGTCATACGGCAACCCCATCCTCCAGGCCAAGCTGCTGGCGGTCGAGGAGATCAACGCCGCCGGCGGGATCAACGGTCGCATGTTGGAACTGATCCCCGAAGACTCCAAGTGCGCTGCCCAGGACGCCATCACCGCCTACAACAAGCTGACCAGCGTCGACGGCGTGAAGATCATTCTGGGCACTACCTGTAGCGGAGCCATGCTGGGCGCGGCGCCACTGGCTGAAGCCGATGGCGTTATCATGCTGTCCGCTTCCGCCACCAACCCCGACATCAAGGCGGCCGGCGATTACATTTTCCGCACCGCCATTGACGATAACAAGCTGGGCATCGACACTGGCAACGCCATCCATGCCGACGGTCACCATCATCTGGCGACCATCACTGAGTCCACCGACTACGCTGAAGGCGCGCGCCGCACCACCGTCGCCCGCTTTGAAGAACTGGGCGGCCACGTCGTGGCCGCAGAAAGCTACGCTTCGGACGTGACCGACTTCCGCACTCAACTCACCAAACTGATTGGCTCTGAGCCCGATGCCATTCACCTGGCGTCGCAAGGCGAATTTTCCGGCGGCACTATCGTCAAGCAGGCGCGTGAGTTGGGTTTCGAAGGCCCCATCTACACTGAGGCCGTGAACACCGGCCCGGAGGCGTTGCGCATCGCTGGCGAGGCTGCCACCGGCATGAAGGCCATCATCCCATTGGGTCTTACGGAAAGGGGCGAGCAGTTCCTCAAGGACTTTGAAGCTCACTATGGCAGTCCGGCGACCCAACCCTGGTTCCAGGCTTCCGCCTACGACGACGTGTATCTTGCCGCAGAGTGCCTGGGGCAGACTAACGACGACCAGGACGCTGACGGTGTTCGGGATTGCCTGTACAGTTTGACCTTCAGCGGAGCTATCGGGGAAAACTACACCTTCGACTCCGATGGCGAAGTAGTCGGGCCGGGCAACGTGGTAGTGCAGATTCTCCCGCTGGCCGAGCGCAACGAAGACAACCTGGGTTACATGGTGCTGGGTCCGGCTCCTACGCCCTAGCCACTCCATCACCCGGATCAATCCATAGCAGAGGGCCAGCCGTGGCTATCGGGCTGGCCCTTTGTGCTATGATTGCGCCTGGTATAACTAACTTTTGGTGACTCTTGAGACTGGCGAGGATTTCGTTGGCTGGCAATCGTGAAAGCGCCCGCGGGCTCCCCAGATTGATCAATGTTCCGGGCACGCGGCTCCTTGCCGCCCTGCTGACGGCCCTCGCCCTGGGCTACATCGCCTGGAAGATCGGGCAAGCGCCGCCCCAGGCTTTGCAGTTCGCGTTCAACGGACTGGCCGTTGGCGCGGTCTATGCCCTCCTGGCCATGGGCTTCACCCTGGTCTACAGCACGGTCTGGTTCTTCGATCTGTACTATGGAGCGGCGGCGGCCCTGGGGGCGTACGGCGTTTTCTACCTTCGCACTGACCCGTCATTGGGCAGCCGCATGGACATCAACAGCATTCCGGTGAACGTGGTCTTCGGGCTGGTGGTCGCGGGCGTGGTCGCCTGGACCCTGCACACGACACTGGAACCGCGTCTACGCGGGAGCGCCAACCCGCGCGCACTTCGCGCCGGTTTCATCGCTATCGGCGTGGCCGCTGGCTTGTACACCGCGGCAGTACTCTCGTATCCCGGGCACCTTCACCTCACCCTGAGCCCTGCTGTAGGGCTGGCGACGGCCGCCGTCGTGATTGTAGTCGCCCAACGAGTTGCTCACACGGTGGTGTCGAGCGCCAATAGCGCCGTCGTCGCGTTGATCGCTGCCATTCCGGCTGCGGTGTTAGGCGCATGGTGCGGGTACCTGCTGTCCGGCGCCCCTGATTCGGGACTGTACCTCAGCTGGGCGGTTTCGTGCCTGCTGGCCGGTTGCGTCGGGCTGGCCCTGTACCGGGGGCTCTACGTGTATATGCGGGAGCGGGCCCGCTCCCCGCTGATCATGCTGGTGGCGTCGTTGGGTATCCTGCTGGCGATTGCCGCCCTCATCGTCATCGTGTTCCAGAGCGCGCCGCGTCCGCTGCCCGACGCCTTCGGCAGCACGCCATGGAACATCGCCGGCGCGCGGATCAAGGGCTTCAACGTCTTTGCAATCGGTGTGGCCCTCGCCGGGTTCGCGGGCATGTGGTTCCTGCTGAAGATGACCTCCTTTGGCCGAGCCGTGCGGGCCATCGGGGACGACGAGGAGGTTTCCAAGGTAGTCGGCATCAACACCACGGTCATCATCGCGGCCGTGTTTTTCATCGGCACGTTGTACGCCGCCATGGCAGGAATTTTGACGGGACACGACACCGCCTTGCAGCCCCGCATGGGACTCCTGTTGTTGTTGAAAGGCTGGATTGCGTCCGTAGTCGGGGGCATCGGGAACCTGTACGGAGCCATCGTGGGTGGTTTCGTGCTGGGGCTGGTGGAACAGTTCGGCATCTGGGACCTGGCCGGCGAGTGGAAAGACGCGATCTCGTTCATTTTGCTCATTCTGTTCCTGTCCTTCTGGCCTCAGGGCCTGCTGCCCAGGAAATGATCAATGCCGATGAATGTGCAGAACCTTCTCGTTGTTGCACGAGATCCGGCTCAGTTGGCGCGCTTGGCTCGCGGCAACATCGAGCTCTGGGCCAACCTCATTATTATTGGATGGGCAGTGGCTTTCGTGTTTTGGCAGGGCGCCGGATTCGCGGTTACGGTTGCGTCGGTATTCACCATTTGGGCCATTTTGGCCGTCAGCCTGAACCTGGTCGTCGGATTTACGGGCTTGCTATCCGTGGGGCATATCGGTTTCTTCGGTCTGGGTGCTTACACCATGGCAATCCTGACCTCCGACGCTCCGTACGAGCAACTGCGCACCGGCGTGATCCCTACCTTCGGATGGTCGTTTTTCGCGGCGTTGCCCGTGTGTATCGTCCTGGCCGGTCTCGCCGCGTTATTGGTTGGCGTGGTCTTCAATCGATTCCGCGACGATATTTTCGTCCTGGTATCTTTCGGTTTCGCGATCATCGCTTACAGTGTGTTCCTCAACTTGCGGCCAGTCACTCGCGGCGCTTTTGGCATCCACGAAATTGCACGACCCCAGATTGGTGGCTGGGCGTTCGACGGCAAGGAAGAATTCCTGCTGTTGTGCTTCGTGTTTCTGGGCCTGGTGACGTTGATATCATGGCTGATCATCTCGTCGTCTTTCGGGCGTGTATTGACGGCCATACGTGAAGACGAACAGGCCATCGAGGTGTTCGGTTACCGGGCCACCCACTTCAAACTGGCCGTGTGGGTGATCTCCGCGATGATGGCAGGGTTGGCCGGCGGTTTGTTTGCCAGTTGGTCCACATTCATCGGTCCCAATTCGTTCATCCTACTGGAGTCAGTGTTGCTGGTGGCCATCGTGATACTCGGCGGACTCGCCACCATCTGGGGATCACTGCTGGGAGCCATGGCTTTTGTGTTGCTTGAGGAGGGTATGCGGTTCATTCCGTACCTTCCTGATGAATATGTCGGCCAAGCGCGGCAGGTGGTCCTGGGAGTGCTGCTGGTGCTGCTGATGCTGTTCCGACCTCAGGGACTGGTGGGGAGGTACCGTCTATGACCACTGACAGCGAAGCGCTGGCCCTGCAAACCGACGGCATCTCGAAGCACTTCGGCGCGGTACGGGCCGTGGACCAGTTGAGCCTGTCCATACCGCGTCAGGGCACCACCAGCATCGTCGGGCCCAACGGATCCGGCAAGTCCACGCTGGTGAACCTGCTCAGCGGCGTGCTGCCCCTGGACGGCGGGATGGTCATCATCGACGGCGTGGGTTTACGCGTGGTCCACGCTCACGAAACCCCGGACCATGGACTGACCCGTACCTTCCAGGAAGTTCGCCTGTTCGACCAGATCACCGTCTGGGACAACATCATGGTGGTGCTGACCGAACGCCGGCTGTTTTCGTCACTGCTGGAGCGGGTGCGCCCCGCCAACCACCGCAAAGCCCAGGAAATCCTGGAATCCGTTGGCATGTGGGAAAAGCGAGACTCGCTGGCCATGGAACTGTCCTACGGCCAGCGCAAGTTGCTGGAAATCGGCCGCGCCATGGCGATGGACGTGCAGACCTACCTCTTCGATGAGCCCTTCGCCGGCCTGTTTCCGCAGATGCTGGAGCGGGTCAAGGACATTATGAAGCAGATGCGCACCGACGGCTACACCATCGTGTTCGTGTCGCACAATATGGACATCGTGCGCGAACTGTCGGACCGGATCATCGTGCTGGACAGCGGCACCTTGCTCGCCGCCGGCGATGTGGAACCGGTGCTGAGCAGCCCAGAGGTGATCGAGGCATATCTGGGGGCATGATGACGTCGGCATCCATGCGAACCATGGATCAGTCTGCCGGCGGCGACGAGGCGCCGCTGCTGGATCTGATCGGAATATCCGTGGAATACGGCGCGGTTCGGGCGCTGGACGGCGTCTCCATGGGCGTCCAGAAGGGCGAGGTGGTGGCGGTTATGGGCCCCAACGGCGCCGGCAAGTCCACCGTGCTCAAAGCCGTGATGGGCTTGGCGCCGGTGGTTTCGGGCCAGGTGTACTGGCGACAGCGGCCTCTGGCCGCGGCCACTCACGAGATCGTCAAGGAAGGCATCGCCTTCGTACCGCAAGGTAGGCGGGTGTTCACCCACCTGACCATCACCGAGAACCTCGAGATGGGCTGCATCTACCTGAGCGACCGGGCGGAGAAGGCGAACCGGCTCAATGCAGTGATGGAACTGTTCCCGGTGCTCTATGAAAAGCGCAAGGACATGGCCAGCGCGATGTCCGGCGGTCAGCAGCAGATGCTCGCATTGGGGCGCGGGTTGATGGCGTCTCCGGAGGTGCTGCTATTGGACGAGCCGACCCTGGGCCTCGCCCCCATCATCGTCAAGGAAGTGTTCGAGAAAGTCGCGGAAATCAGCGAACGCCTGGACACCACGATCATGGTGGTGGAGCACAACATCAAGGGCGTGCTGGACATCGTGGACCGCGCCTATGTGCTGGACAAGGGGACCGTCGTCCACAACGGCACTCCGGAGTCGATCCGGGAGACCGACATACTCACCCAGGTGTTCCTCGGTAGCGCGTGAACGAATCTCGTCGCGCTGACCAGTCGGCAATAATGCCAGCAAAAAGGCCACGGCTGTGACGCCGTGGCCTGACTATTGCCTTGCCGTTGCCTGGTGATCAGAGTTCGCCGGCGAACATAGCGGTCTGCTTGCTGAACACCTGCACCCTATGACGGGGAGCCTCCAGCACGAACACTCGGCCGTCGTCGCTCACCTCAACGGCGATAGGACCCTGGAAAGCGCCCTCACGCTCCGACAAGTCCAAAGCGCGATCGCGAGCCCGGACGATGGTCGGATCCAGGTACACGCGCTCCGCGCCCCACTTGGAGAGTGTGGCCTGCCCGCGCATGGTGGTGATATAGCTTCCGTTGGACCGGAACACCTGGACTCGGTCGTTACGGTAGTCAGTAACGAAGATGTGCCCGTCCCGGTCGACGGCCACTCCGGTGGGTCGGCTGAACTCGCCCTCACCATCGCCGGAGCTACCAAATTTCATCAGGAAAGTGCCGTCCGGTGCAAACTTCTGGATGCGGTCGTTGCGCCAGTCGGCAACGTAGATGTCACCGTTGTGATCGATCTCGATACCCCAAGGGTGGTCGAATTCGCCGTCGCCGTCGCCCTTTTTGCCCCAGGCGAACTTGAACTGCCCGCCCTTGGTGAACACCGACACCCGATGGTTGCGGCTCTCGACCATGTACAGGTTGTCGTCCTTGTCGAAAGCCAGGCCGCCCGGCCGGTTGATCTCGCCCTCAGCATCGCCGGGGATCCCCCACATGCCGATCCAGTTGCCGCGTTCCTGATCATAGATGGAGATCCGGTTCAGCCATTCGTCGGCGACGTAGGCCATGCCCTGGCTGTCCAGCGCCACTGATGTTGGCCACATGAACGAACCGTTGGGCGTGGTCTCGTCGGCGTCTTCCGGCGGTATCTTCTGCCCGAACTCGGCGACCACCTCCTGATCGTCAGGATTGAAGACGGTAACGCGCTTGCAGGGGAAGAAAGCCGGGGTCTCAGTGCCTCGGCTCAATACATACAGCATGCCGTTTTCGTCGCGGGTGATGGCCACGGGGTTGAAGAACCCGTTGCCGCTGCGAACTTCCTGTCGGCCTATGGTGTGGCTGTATTGAAACGTTACCGGCGCGATCTCAGTCGCAGTAACCATATTTCACCTTCCAAATTTCACGCCGTCGATTTCCGCACGTCCGGCAATCGCAGCGTAGGGGCAGGTTAGGAACCTGCCCCTACTTCGCGTCCGTTCCTGCCGGCGTAACGGACAGGGGTTGCGGTCGACTACTTTATCAAGTCGAACTGCTCGTAGGAGCCCTTCAGGATTTCCTGATCGTCCAAGTCCAGCCACTTGTCCAGGATGGTGGCGTAGGTGTTCCGGAAGTCGTTGTTCCACTTCAGGTCACCCTCGTCCAGCTTGTCCGGCTCGAGCGAAGGATACTCGCCGTACAGGCCACCCTTGACGGCATCGCCGATCACGAACGCCACGCTGCCCGAACCGTGGTCGGTGCCGGAGCCGTTTTCCTGCACGCGACGGCCGAACTCGGTGAAGAGGAGCATGACCACCTCTTCGTTGGCGTTGTGTTCTTTCAGGTCCTGGTATAGGTCGTTGACCGCGCGGGACACCTCGCCCCACAGTTTCGCGAAATTCGTGGGCTGATTGGCGTGGGTGTCGAAAGCGCCGGGGTTCAAACCGGTGTACAGGACGCGGGTCCCGAAGCCAGCCGTATGAACCTGGGCAATGTTCTTAACCCACTGGGAGAACATGTCTCCGCCGTATTCGACGCTGGAGGAGTAGATCTCCGGAGCAGTGCTCAGGATGTCCGCGCCCTTCAGCGCGTCCAGTCCGGTCTGGGACAGGTAGTCGTTGATGGGGCCGGAACCGACCATGGGCGAATACATCCGGGAGAAGATGTCCAGCGCTTCGGCGCGCTGGTCTTCGCCGTCGATGCCGGTCAGCACGCCGTAGGTTTCCAGTTTGCCGACAGAGGCGACCGAGACGCCCGGCGCAGCCAGGGCGCGAGGAAGGCCACGGCCGAAGTTGACGGCGGTCAGCACGTTTTCCTTGTTGGGGTCAAGGTCCTGGATGGCGCGGCCCAGCCAGCCCTCGGTGGACATCTTGGCCGGCTCGGCGGTGTGCCAGATATCCATAGAGCGGAAGTGCGAACGGATGGGGTTGGGGTAGCCGATGCCCTGGATAACGGCGACCTTCCCGTCGTCGTACATATCCTTGATGGGGGCCATGGCGGGGTGGAAGCCAACCTTGTCATCGATGGCCAGGACTTCCTCGACCTCGACCTTGAGGTGCGGGCGGTAGTCCTTATACAACGGGTCGTTGTAAGGAATGATGGTGTTCAGGGCGTCAAAAGCGCCGGACATCTGCAGAACTACCAGGACCGGGTCTTTCTTCGTAGCGGTCACGATTTTTCCTCCCGTGGGATGGTTTGCTCGGTTTCTTGTCGAATTCGCGCCAGCCGTCAGCGTCAGGCTAGGCGTAGATATATTCCTTGGTGGCAACGATCATTTGCAGTAGCTCGCTGACGCGGTCGGCGAACTCCCTGGTGTCGGTATGCAGGGTGCCACCCTTGGCCAGGCTGGCGGCCAGCATCTCCCGGGTCTCGGGAGCCAGTTCGTAGTGGCCCATCAACCGGCAGGTGGTGTCCACCATCTCCTCCGGCGAGATGACGGGGCCATGGTCGGCCAGGCGGTCGATAATCTCTTTCACTCCCGGCTGCTTGACGTCGCCCACAAAATCGGCAGTGAAGTTGATCCGGTGCACCAGCGTGCCGCCATCAATCCACTCGTGGCCGGTATGCCAGCCCTCCACCGACGGCGGATTGAAGATCTCTTGCCCCATGTGCTTCATCTCGTCGAAGATGAATTCGAAACCGGGTTTGGGCTCCGTCCAGTCGCCCACCAGCCGCAAGGTGCCGATGACGGTTTCGATGGGGCTCTTCACGCGCTGGAAGCGAGCGTCCTTGAAGGCGTCGGAGTGGAACAGTACCCGCAGCATGGACCGGATGTTGTAGCCAGAGCGGAAGTACTCTTCCTCCAGCATTTCGATGGTCTCCATGTCACGGGGCGGGGTGTCCATCCAGGCCGGAACCTGCGCCTCGTCAGCGACGAAGTAGCTGTACAGGTGGCGTGAGATGAAGCGAGCGGTGGCCGGCTGCTTGGCAATGATGTCGATCACGTCCTCGCCGTTGAAATTGCCGGTCTCTCCCAGGAAGGTCTTGGTGCCCTCGTCGTGGTCGTCCGGGTTGTAGACGAACTTGCCGTGATAGCGTCCGTAGGGCTGGCCGGGGATGTTGTTGGCGATGGTCCAGCCAGTGAAGGCGCGGGCGCACTCCTTGACGTCGTCCTCAGTATAATTGAACTCGCCGTCCATGCCGACGCCCATGGAAAACAGTTCCAGCAGCTCGCGGCCGTAGTTCTCGTTAATGGCGCCCTTGTGGCTGAGGCAGTTGTCCAGGAAAAAGATCATTGCCGGATCTTTGGAGATCTGCACCAGAAGGTCGCGGAAGCTGCCCATGCCGTACTGGCGGAACATCTCGATTTCGTCATACGACGAGGGATAGCTCTGGGTCTTGCTGTCGGCAGTGCACAGGATCCCGTGCCAGAAGAGGCACATTTTCTCTTCCAGCTGGTTCCTGGAGTTGATGAAACGGAAAGCCACGTACTCGGGCAGACCGCGCGTGGCATGGCTCCATTCGATGAAGCACCGCTCGGCGATGTCCAGGTCCATCCCGTGGTCGTGCTGCTCGGGGTGGAGCAACTCGTCTACGGTGGCGTCGTATCCCTTGGCCGCGCGGGCCTCCAGCTCATCATATTTTGCGCCGAAACCGGCCCGGCGCATCAGATGAGCCATCAATCCAATGTCATGGTCATCGTATGCCATTAATAAAGCCTCCTCGATCTGAATCAACAAATCGCCACCGGTATCCTACCATTAAGCGGCAAGCTGCTCAACCATATCGAAACCGGGCTACCGCGCGGTAGCCCGGTTCGTTGCGGTTATCGTCGTCATCGGTCGGGCCGACGCGCGAATGGGTTGGTTCCCCGAATCGGCGTTGCTGATCACTCCGTCGGCACCCGCGCGTTGAAAATCCGGCCGTACTGGACAAAGGCCACCACTGCGACCACCGCCAGCGCAAGGATCAGCACATCCAGGGCTGCCGTCAACGCCGACAACGCGCGCCCGCCGTCCTCTCCCCCAGCGCCTTGCCAATGGACCCCGATGGCGATCAGGATCCGAACCGCCACCAGGCCGGCAACAGCGCCGGCGATCCACCGGCGGTGAAGGGCCAGCCATCGCTTCATAAGGAATTTGCGATTAGGGCGAAGAGCGCCTAAATCGGCGGGCGTTGCTCGTACAAACGGGCGTGCTGCTGGTAGGTGTAGGCCGCCTGGATCACCCCCGGCTCATCGAAGGGCTTGCCGGCGAACTGCATCCCGATGGGCAATCCGGTCTCGGTGAAGCCGCAGGGGACGGAGATGGCCGGCAGACCGGTGGCGTTGAACGGAGCGGTGAAGCTGCGACCCCGCGCCGTGCTGCTTGGGTCGTAACCCTCGAATGCGGCCGCCGGCTGGGTCATGGTGGGCGTCACCAGCAGATCAACGTTCTGCATGACCTCGGCGAACTCCCGGCGTGCCCAGGTGCGCACCCTCTGCGCCTGCAAATAGTCCGCAGCCGACATCATGCCGCCCACCCGGAAGCGCCCGCGAACGATCTCGCCGAACTCCTCGGGCCGGGACTTCAGGTTGGGCTCGTGGTACGCGTAGGCCTCGCTGATCATGATCACGGAGTTGGCGGCGCGAATGTAGTCCAGGCTGGGCAGGGACACTTCCTGCACGGTGGCGCCCAGGCTCTCCAACTCGCCGATCGCCTTCTCCACGGTGGCGACCACTTCGGGATTAACGCTGGGGTCGGGATCGAAGAAGTAGTGACGCGGCAAACCCAAACGGACGCCGCGGATGTCCTCCCGAAGCGACCGTGAGTAGTCGGGCACCGGCGCCCGGCTCGAAGTGGGGTCCTTGGGATCATGGCCCGCAATGGCCTGCAGCATGTACGCGGTGTCCTCGACGGTCCAGGTCATCGGGCCGGCGTGGTCCTGGGACCAACTCAGAGTCACTACGCCGTAGCGGCTCACGCGACCGTAGGTGGGCTTCAGTCCGACGATGCCACAGAGGGACGCCGGGCCACGGATCGACCCGCCGGTGCAGGAACCGAGCGCGCCTAACGCCTGTCCGGCGGCCACCGCCGACCCTGAACCGCTGCTCGAGCCGCCGGTGATGTGGTTCAGGTTCCAGGGGTTGCAGGCCGGCTCAAAGGGCGTGGTCCAGTCTGGCCCGCCCAGGGCGAATTCGTGCATTGCCAGCTTGCCCAGCAGGATGCCGCCCGCGTCCTTGAGCCGCGCCGTCGTGGTGGCATCCTCGGTGGGTACCCGCTCGATGTCCACGCGGGAACCGGAAGTTGTGCGGATGCCGGCGGTGTCGTACAGGTCCTTCAGGGCAAAGGGGATGCCGTGCATGGGGCCGCGGTATTCGCCGCGCAGCATTTCCGACTCGGCGACGCGGGCCTGCTCCAACGCTTCATCGGCCAGAAGCAGGATGAAAGAGTGCAGCCGGTCGTCGGTGTCGGCGATGCGGTCCAGGCAGGCGCGGGTCAACTCAACGGGGGACAATTCGCCCCGGCGCATCAGCTCGCCGGCCTGGTGGATGGTGAGGAAATACAAACGCTGGTCAGCAGTAGCCATGGGATGGTAACTCCTTGGGACGTTGCGATCGCTTCTGCTCTTGGGGCCAGCTATTCTTCAGGCCAGTCGGGACGAAATTCGACCACCATTTCGGTGGCGCCGAAGCTGATCTGGTGGAGCTCGTAGGCGTACCCAGCGTACAAATCGTAGATGGGCTTGATCTCCTCGACCTCCTCGCGGGTCATGCCGAGACCTGCCTGGTCCGCGATCCGCTGAAGGTCGTTGATGGACATTTCGCTCGGATGGGGCATCGTCGAACCTCCGTGGTCACACGCGCTCGTGCGTTCATAAGTTGCCGGGGTGGGAAGTGCTGTCGCGATTATACATCGGCGCGCAGCGGTCGCATCGTCCACCTACGGGTCGCGGAATATCTCTTCTCCACGATGGAGGCGCAGGGCGATCTGATAGGTCTGGCCCACTGCCCGCGATGTGGGTGCATGGGCGGCCAGGTAGCGCGCCATCCCGATCAGAACATGCCGACCCGATTCGGTTCCTCTCCGCTCTCGGTACTGTCCCAAACCGGCATCCACGATTTGGAACGAGTGGAAGCCCGCGTCCTCGGCCAGCATCGCGTGTCCCAGGGCCGCCATGAGCGCGTCTGGCTCGCCGCCGGCGGTCAGGTGATTCGACACGAGGTGCGACACCTCCTCTACCTGCTGACGCACGTTCATCAAGTCGCCAAGCTCCGCCAGCGACCCGGAACTGTCCACCGGGTCCCGGCCCGTGTCGGGAATACGCTGCGCCGGCATGTTGAGGAACCGGTCCAAATAGATGCTCATGGCGACGTCAAAAACCCCACGAAGCAGTTCCACCGAGGGCGCACGCTGCAACGCGCGATGCAAGGCGTTGGCCGCCGTCAGCGTATTGTGCACCGTGTCCCAATCGCCGAACTCGTTCGACACGTGAAATTGCGCCATCCTCAGGAACGCGGCATACGCAACCGCGGAGCCCAGCTGATCTGCGGTCGCCCCGCAACGGATCGCCTCTTTGATGGCATCGAGGATGTCCGATGGGATTTCTCCCAGCATCGCACGGGCCAGGCCGTCAGCATCGTCCCAACCGGAGGCGTTGCGTCCCTGTTTGGAGAGCGTGGGAAGCTCCTCACGAGCCCGCCACACCAGGGAAGCCAGATCGATGGGGTGCCGCCACGCGCTGAGCTCCTGGCTGCGGCGGGCGCGGGCCATGCCGTGCACCAGGCTGGTCAGCGTCTGGCTGGAGTGTTCCCAGCCGATGTGGTCGAGTAGTTCGAACGCCTTGTTGGCGAAATCCAGCGTGTGCCCGGCATCCAGGTAGATGTGGTCGGTGCTGGCCGCGAAGATCATGTCGGCGACGTCCCGCGCCGGCAGACCCAGTTCGATGGCGGTGCGGAGACACCGTTCGGCGGCGTCCTCGTCGCGTACGTCGATGAAGTTCCGGAACCACTGCTTGAAGACCTGCGGCCGGGTCTCGCCGGTGGGCAATGGGTCCACCACGAAACGGGGCGGTCGGCCGGCGCATTCTCGGGACACGTGGAGCAGCCCCTGGTAGAGCGCCAGCGGACGGTCGTCATCGGCAAGATGCGGCAGGATGTTGGCCGTCGCGGTGAGGATGGTCATGGCCGGGCCCCATCCATCCGACGTGTATATCGTGCCAAAATCGGCGCCGATCCGCAGGGGCACTCGATAATCCGCGCGGGCGGAATGCAGGCCCAGCACCGATTTCGCGGATACCAGGCGGATGTTGTGCTCCAGGGCGTCGCGCAGCCGGCCCGACCAGTGTTCGATCTCGTCGCGCTCCGCCGACCGGGGATCCACCCAAACCTGCCCATCAATCACGGAGACCGGAAAGCTCCGCACGTCATCGGCGAAGGGATTGAAAGTGCCTCCGCTGGCGAGATCGAACCGGGCGTGGTGCCAGTGACAGGTCAGAATGCCGCCGCTGACGCTGCCCCGATCCAGCGGGAACCCCATGTGCGGACAGCGGTTGTCCACCGCATGCACCTGCCCGTCATGATAGATCACGGCGATGGCATGCCCGCCACCGGTCACCACCTTGCAGCCGGCTCCCTTTATCTCCTCAACGCTGCCTGCCCGTATCTGCCCCGCTGTCTGCATCGTCATCATGCCCTCCGAATCCAAACCGGGTTAGCTCTGGAACCGACCCACCGCACTATTTCTGGGAGTAACGACTAATGAACTCGCGAAGGGCACCGAAATATTGCTGGTAGCCGATGTACATCAGGTCGTTGTGCCCGGCGCCCGGGATGATCTCCAGATGTTTGTCCGTTGTGCGCATCTTGTCGTGCATGTCTACCGCGTCGGCCACGGGCGCCAATTCGTCCCATTCACCGTGGATGACCAGCGCCGGAATATTTATCGAGTAGAATTTTTCGTGGTAGGCGTCTTCCAGGGCACTGGCAGACTCGGCGCCCAATCCTTCGGCGAACCGGCCTAGGTTGGGGCGCCCGCTCTCGATGATCACGCCGTTGAGCTTGTCCGGCTCGGTGACCGCCAGTTCGCCGGCCGCGTGCCGACCCATGGACCGGCCCATGACGTATATCGGGCCGGTGCACTGAAGCTCCACCATGGCCTCCTGTAGCCCGTCCAGCACCACGTGGGCATCGGCCAGCATGGTGTTGAAGGTTGGCGAACCGCCGGACGCGCCGTAGCCCCGGTAGTCGGCGACGAAAAAGTTCGCGCCGATCTCGTTGTAGTGGGGCGCGATGTGGTCGTAGCCGGCGGCGGTCTCCCCGTTGCCGTAGAAGAACAGCACGGCAGGATAGGCCCGGTCCACCGCGTGGAACCGGCACGACAACTGCACGCCGTCAGCCACGTTGACCGCGTAGTCCACCGCGCTCTCCGGTGTCTTGGTCCAATGGCGCTGGGGATAAAAGGAGCGGCCTGAACCTGCGGAATTCTCCAGCACGGAATAGTCAACAGCGGTCATAACCAGCCCTCCCCAGAGAATAATTGGGATTATACTACGGGATAATGTTGCACCGGCGGACGCCACCGGAAGGAGTATCGCGATGCCCAAGATGGAAATCGGTCTCTACGACGTGCTGGACCAGGCGCAGATGGAGTCGCACGCGCTGGCAGCCGACGTGTATGACGAGCACATCCGCGGGGCCCAGGAAGCCGAGCAGATGGGTTACAGGTATTACTTTTCCATCGAACACCAGAGCTCGGATGTCAGCTTCCTCAGTTCACCAAGCGTGTATCTGACCGCTCTGGCACGAGCCACCAGCGCGCTGCGGTTCGGCGTGATGATCTACCAGCTACCATTCCACCATCCGGTGCGACTGGCCGAGGAGGTGGCCATGTTGGACCACCTGTCCCGCGGCCGGGTGGAATTCGGTGCCGGCACCGGCGTTACCTATCACGAATTCCTGCGGTGGAACGTTGAGTTCGACCAACGGCGGGCCATCAGTGAAGAGGCCCTGGACATCATCCTCATGGCCTGGAAGGAAGGCAGCGTCACCTACGAGGGCGAGTTCTTCAAGTTCGACGAGGCATTGATCACGCCGGAGCCGTTCCAGAAGCCGCATCCCCCGGTGTGGTTCGGGTGCCACAGCGCCGCGAGCTTTGAGTATTCCGCCAGGAAAAACTTCCACGTGTCCCAGAACATCGACACCGACCCGGTCATCGCCGAGAAGTTCGATACCTGGCGGAAGCTGTGGCAGGCGGAGGGCCACCACACGCCTATGCCGAAAACCTTCCTGACTCGCCACGTGCACGTGGCCGAAACCGACGCCAAGGCGCGAGAACAGGCCGAGCCATTCCTGGCGACCGCGGCGTTCCCGTCGGCGATACCCGATGGCAAGGGCCGCAACATCATCGGGGAGACGCGCATCGGGTACGGGCCCTTCGGAATGCGCGGAGAGGATCCCGGGACGCCGGAGCGGGCCGAGCTTCGGCGCACTTTCCGCGAGCGCGCGCAGTCCTACGACTTCTGGATCGACAACGGCATCGCCCTGGTGGGCAGTCCTGAGACGGTGGCAAAGCGCCTCCGTGGCCAGCACGATCTCATCGGCCACGACATATTCTGTGCGCGGCACCTGTTCGGCTACATCGACCCCGATGCGGCCAGGCGATCGATCCGGCTGTTCGCCGAGGAGGTGATGCCGGCTTTCGCCTAGACCCGGCGCAGCAGCTCCGCCTCCAAGCGATCCGCGTCGAACGAATTGGTGGCGGAAGCCACCTTGACATCGCCTTCGCGGACCATGCGCTCGGCTTCGCTCTCCTCCATCACCTCCGGCAGAGCTTCCTCACGCTCCCGCTGGCGCATGACGTCGCGGTTGTGGTCAGCGAAGAGTCGGCGCATCGCCACGACAACGGAGTCGGTCGAGGACAGGTATTCGGGCATGTTGTACTGCGTGTACTTCTCGGCGTCGTAGTCCTGGTTTCGGAAGTTGAAGTTGAGCTCCCAGTTGCGGTAAGGCCAGGTGGCTCCACTTACCACGCGGCGGAGCAGGCCGGGACGTTCCTCGTACCGTTCTACGTTCAGGTAGACCATGCGGGTCAGGTTGTCCTCGACCGGGACCGGCCAGCGCGTGCTGCGGAAGTAGCGGTTGTTGCCTCCGGTGCGTGACATCCCGGGCAGTCTGGTGCCGTTCCACTCATTCAGGTCGGGAGTCGCTGCCGATGAACCCCGCCGATAGTACGGATCCTGTCCCCGCCGGCGGGCCTTCCAGTCGAAGAACCAGGTCCAGGCCAAGCGCCAACGATGCAGCGGCCAAACGCCATCCACGCCGGGGTAATACATCTGGTACGGAATCTTGCCGTCCTCGTCGTAGTAGTACTGCTCCACCGAGGACTTGCCGCTCCCGGGCCGGTAGTGCACGTTCTTGTTGTTGACCAGGTTCACGCGATAGCCCAGGGGCGTGCGGGGCCTTCCGCCAACACGGCTACCCAGAATCCTCAGCGCGTTGCGGTGCACCATGAAGGCGTTGTGGGCGTCCATGGTGTTTTCCAGCACTAGCACCCAGTTGCAGTCGAACATGCAGAAGGAAGGCCGGCAGATGTTGTGTTCCTCGAACATCTCCGGCGGAATGTCCTCTTCGGGTGCCACGGGTTCGCCCTCGCCCATCCAGACGAAGACCAGGCCCTTGAGGGTGACCGTGGGGAACTTGCGGGCCTTCATCCCCGGCGCGCCGACCATCATGGATTCGGGGCCCTCGGTCAGGAATGCGACGCAGTTGCCATCGCCGTCGAACGTCGCGCCGTGGTATGGACAAGTCAAGAAGCCTTCGAAATAGCAGCGCCCCATCGACAGATATACGGCCCGGTGGGGACACCAGTCCAGGAGGGCTTGCACCTCGCCCTCCTTGTCCTTGAAAAACACCACATCGGTGCCCAGCATACGGAGCATGGTGGGCTTGTTTTTCTTGACGTCCTTGGCTGGCAGGGCGGGGTACCAGTACTCACGAAACCCCAGGGGAGGGATGCGGCTGCGGCGGTCTCTGGGGTTATCGGGAACCCGGAATGGTGGCGTTGAGTTGAACCCTTGCGTCCCCCGTCGCATCTTCTTGTAGCCGCCGGGATAGCCCGAAAGCGGCTTCAGCAAAAGGTTTTTCAGTCCCATACCGTTGCCCTCGCGTCGTGGCGTGACCCATTTCAGCCATATTAGCAGAACAGGCCGGCCAAAGGACCATGACGGTCAGCCTTGGGGGACCGAGCGTCCAGAATCCGTCCCCCCTCCGCGTCAACAGTCAGCGGAGCGGCGAGCCGAGTTAGAACGGATACGGCTGTCCGCCGCCCACCGCCAGAACCTGGCCGGTGATATACGACGCGTCGTGGGAAGCAAGGAAGGCAATGGCCGCCGCCTGCTCGTCGGCTTCACCGCGCCGGCCCATGGGGATCTCGGAGTTGCGGGTCGCCGAGCGGTACTCGTCCTGTGCGTCCCGCTCGCTGGCCGGCAGCTCGGGCGGGATGATCCCCACGCCATAATCCCGAGGCGTCACGCGATCATCGGCCGCCGTGCCGCTGGGAGCCACGCAGTTCACCCGGATGCCCAGGTGGGCTACCTCTCGCGCCAGAGAGGTTGTCAGGCCGATCTGGCCGGCCTTGGCGGCTGCGTAGGGCACACGGAACCGGCCCGTGACGGCATGGGTGGCGATATTGACTATCGAGCCTGAACCTTGATCGATCATGTAAGGCAGCGCAGCGCGGCAGCACCACATGGCGGTCCAGAAACTCCGGTCGATCTCCGCCTGGATCTGGTCCGGCGTGTAATACTGCAATGACTGGAACCAGATGGTTCCACCGGCAATATTCGTGAGCACGTCGATCCTGCCAAAAGCGTCCTGGGCTCTTGCCATCAGAGCTTCGGCGTTTTCCCATTTGGCGAGATCACCAATGGAGACTTCGCAGGCGCCGCCGAAATCGCGAATCTCGCTGCGGACTCGTTCGGAGGTTTCGGCAACCATGTCGCCGATGACTACCGACGCCCCTTCCTGGGCCAGCCGACGCGCCGTAGCAGAACCGATGCCCTGGCCGCCACCGGTAACGACGGCCACCTGACCCTCAAAACGCCGAGCGCCCGCGGCTTTGGGGTCCAGCACTTGTGACATGGGAGGTTCCCCTGGATCCAGATCAGACCATGCCGCCGAGGGCCGGAGTCAGCTCGGGGTCACGTCCGAGCTGGAGAAAAACTGCTTGTTCAGGTCGGGATCGGCTACGCCCAGGAGGCTATTGGTGTAGAGGCGGCAGGAACGCAGCCACAGCACCAGGATGGCATTGTTGACATACATTTGCGGGAGTTCGCGTCCGTGCTCCATTCGAGCGTGAGCGCGAATTCCCGCTTCAAAGAACTGTTCCAGGAAGGGCGTGGGCTCGTTGTCCAGCGCGCACGCCTCCAGGATTTCAGCAGGAGCCTCCCGGCACAGCATGCCGGGAGTTTCCTCTGCCATCCGAACGTACTCGGGTTCCTGCTCCTGGGTAATCACGGATCGTCACAGGTTCATCTGGGGAACCATGTAATTATCCATCTTGTTATAGATCTGGAGCCGGCTGCGCTGGGCATCCAGCACCACCAGACGGCCGGTGCTCTCGTCGAAGTGGACGTCGGTGGGGCAGGCGAAACGCCATTCCGACTCTGTGGTGGGAACCTCGCGGCGGCGCTTCAGGTAGTCGGCATTGGCGACGACGGTCATGTCCGCCCACTTGCTGAGCCACTGGGCATCGCCTATGAGCGAGATGATGAAGCTGCCTTCCTTGTCGAAAACATGGACGCGTCCCGGGTGCATGCCGTTGTCACTCCAGTCAGCCACGTAGACATCGCCCGTGTGATCCACGGTGACCTTGACGGGCAGATGCATCTGCCCGCGCCTGGTTCCCGGCTCGCCGAATTGCATGAGCCACTCGCCGTCGGCGGTGAACTTCTGGACGCGGTGGTTCCGATGGTCTGCCACGTAGACGGATCCGTCGCTCTGGTCAACGGTGATGCCCCACGGAGAGTTGAACTCACCGTTGCCCTCGCCCAGGGAGCCCCACCTGGTGATGAACTCGCCGTCGGCGGTGAACTTGCGTACCTCGTGGCTACGGCCATCAGTCAAGTAGAGGTTGCCGTCGGCGTCAACCGCCAGGCTGGAAGTGCCGTGTTCCTTGCCGTCGTCGGCCGGAACGGCGCTCCACCGTTTGATGAAGGTGCCGTCCTTTTCGAACTCGGACACCATGTTCATCCATTCGTCGGCCACGTAGATGTGGCCGTTGGGCGCGAGAACCATGCCGGACGGCCAGATGAATTCCCCTTCCCGGTCGCCGTACTTGCCGAACTCGCCGGTGAATTCCTCGTCGCCTTCGTTGTCGCCCAGATCGATGATGCTGACCCGAGCGCCGTAGGCGAGCCGATTCCACGGCACGTTGGAAATGCCTTCGATCCCACGGTTCAATACGTAAACCGTGTTCCCCTCAAAGGCCATGGAGGTGGGCTGGCTGAAGCCCATGCCGGATGCTGCGCCCCGGCCCACCGAGTGGCTGTAGTCGTACACTCGGCCCTTGGCTATTTGCGTAAGCATATTTCTACCTGCTCATTGCCTGTGTGTTGATCGAGGAAGCCGGGCAATTGCTACACGGCGTACCTAAAACTACGGGGCCAGCAGATTCGCACCCACTGGCCCCGGTCCTTTTTACCAATCAGCGCGTCCCGTTGACCGGAACCCGTGACTGCCTAGACAAACGCGACTTTCTCGAAGGTCCCGCTGACGATGGGGTTGGCGTCCAGACCCATCCAGTCTTCCAGGATGGTCGAGTATACGCCGCGGAAATCGGTGCCGGGAACCAGGTCACCCTGTTCCAGATGCTCGGGCTTGGAGGACGGATACTCACCGTATTCGCCACCCTTGATCGGGTCGCCCATCATGAGCACGAGGCCGGCGGCGCCATGGTCGGTACCGCTACCATTGTCGTGGACGCGGCGGCCGAACTCGGAGAACATCAACAGTATGACGTTGTCACTGGCGTTGTTCTCGCGCAGGTCATCGAAGAAGCTGGACACCGCGGCGGAAACGTCGCGCCACAGGCCGTCGTGCATGCCAACCTGGTTGGAGTGGCTGTCGAAGCTGCCGTGGTCGCAGTAGAGCACGCGGGTGCCAAGGCCGGCCTGGTGCACCTGAGAGATGCCCTTCAGCTTGCGGGCGATGGGCGTGTCGGGGTACTCGACCGTGCTGCTGTACCGCTCGGGGGCAACCTTCAGGATGTCGGCGGCCTTGAGCCCGTCGAGGCCGGTCTGGCCCAAGTAGTCCATGACGAAGCCGTTGCCGATGGTCGGGGAGTACAGGCGCGTGAACCGATCAATGATCTTGTCACGCTGCATCTCTTCCTGGATGCTGGTGAGCATCCCGAAATTCTCCAGGTCGTCCACGCAGGCCACGGGTACGCCAGGCAACGCCAGGGCGCGAGGCAGGCTCGGGCCGAAGCTGACGGCGGTCACCACGTTTTCCTTGTTGGGGTCGATGTCGCGGGTGGCGCGCCCCAGCCAGCCTTCCGTCCCCAGCTTGTCCGGCTCACAGGTGTGCCAGATGTCCATGCTGCGGAAGTGGCTCCGGGGGCTGTTGGCGTAGCCGACGCCGTGGATGATGGCCATGTCTCCGGAATCCCAGAAGCGGCGCAGCGGAGCCAGCTCCGGATGGAGGCCAATGCTGTCATTGAGCTTGATGATCCGCTCGTCCGGCACGCCAACCACGGGCCGCTTGTCGCGGTAGAGGGGCTCGGCGTGGGGGATTACGGTATTCATGTAGTCGTTGCCGCCGGTGAGCTGCAACACCACAATGACCGGATCTTTCTTGGTTGAGGTCATTTTGTTTGCTCCTGTGGTAATCGTTCCGCGGGCGCGGAGTGCGAGACGGCCGATGCGGCGACGCGGTGAGGGCGTCGCCGCGGTAGTCCCGTCAGGCGTACTGGTAATCGCGCAGCGAAACGATCAGCTGCAGCATTTCGGAGATGCGCTCCTCGGAGGCGCTGACATCGGCGTCGGTGGCCCAGGAGACATTGCCGGAGGTCTGGGCGTGAGAGACCAGTTCTCCACGGGTCGCGTCGTCGACTTCCAGCGGTCCCATGAGGTCCAGGCAGTTGTCAACCAGGGCGTCCGGGGTCAGATCACCGTGAGACTGCATGCGGTTGATCATGGAGCGAATGCCCGGGCGATTGATGTCGCTGACCATGTCGGCGGTGAAGTTAATCCGGCGCATCAGCGAACCGCTGTTGATCCACTCGACGCCGGTGTGCCAGCCTTCCACGCTGGGAGGGTTGAGCAGGTCCTGGCCCATGTAGGTGGGCTGACGGGCCATCTCACCCAAGCCGGGACCGGGGAACTCGTAGCCGCCGACCAGCCGCAGGGTGCCAACCACCACTTCGGCGGGGCTCTTCAGGCGCGCGTAGCGGGCATTCTTGAAGAAGTCGCTGTTGAACAGAACGCGGAGAACGGCCGTCATGTCGCAGCCGGAGTCGATGAAGGTGTCGGCCAGCAGGTCGATGGCATCCTCGTCCTTGGGCGGGGTTACCTGCCAGGCCGGAACCTGCGCTTCGTCGGCGACGAAGAAGTTGTACAGGTGGCGGGCGACGAAGGTGGCCGTGGCCGGATGTTCGCAGACGATGTTTATGATGTCTTCGCCGTTGAAGTTTCCGGTCTCGCCGAGGAAGGTCTTTTCACCGTCGTCGTGGTCTTCGGGCAGGTACTGGAATTGCCAGTCGTGGCGCCCTATCGGACCGCGCGGCAGCTTGGGCTCGAAGGTCCAGCCGGTGAAGGCGCGGGAAGCCTCGCGAACGTCAACTTCGGTGTAAGTACCGACGCCCATGCTGAACAGCTCCAGCAACTCACGGCCCCAGTTCTCGTTCACGGCGTCGGCATGGTTCTCGAAGTTGTCCAGCCAGTAGATCATCGCCGGGTTCTTGGCGACCTCCAGCAGGAGTTCCTTGTAGTTGCCCATGCCCTTCTCGCGGAACAGGGCGACCATGCGCGTGATTTCGTCGTAGTGATCAACCTTGGAAACGCCGGTGGCGAAGATCTGGTGCCAGAACAGCACCATCTTCTCTTCCAGCGGCCGCTTGGTGTTGATCATGAAGTGCAGCCATTCGGCCGAACCCATTCCCTGGATGGTGCCCGGGCGCCAGGTCCACGGCTGGTAGCGGACCAGTTCATAGCGGTCAATAGCCGGCTGGCTCTCCGGGTTCAAAAGCTCCTCAACGGTAGCCTCGTACCCCTTCTCAACGAGCGCTTCCAATTCGTCTCGGGTGGCCCCGAAACCCGCTCGCCGCATCAGATGGGCCATCAAGGCGATGTCCTGAGATGCCATCTTTTTGCCTCCTGTGCGTGTTGGCATTGGTGCGCGGCATTATCTGCTATGCTTTATCTAACTGTCAACGATAACCTCGTCAGCGCCGCCACTATCCGGGCACTCCAGCACTTAGACTTATGGTTCCCAAACCAGGCGCCGCGCCGCGCATCTCGGGCGGTTTTCCGCCTAGTCCTCGAGTACAGGAACCGCCCTCGTTGGCTCGCATGTTTGCGCTCGCCGGCGCGTTATTCGCGCTGGCTTTGCCCATCGTCGGTCCACTGGATGATCACCACTTCGCGGAGCGCTCTCACAGCCACGACCACATTTACCCGAACGGCATGCCCGTCGCGCACGGTCATGTCTATGCTGGGCTCGATCTACACTCCCACCGGGGACCGCAAACTGAGTTCCCGCAATCCACCGGTTGGGTGAATTACCAAGGCGTTCTTCATCTCTCGCCGGCAACCGCGGCGCTGACGCTGGCCATGCTCAACGCCCCGTACCATCCGGCGCCGGAATCTCTGCGACCACCGCCTCCAACGGATAGCAGGGGCAATCCGTTGGGGCGGTTCGCCCCAGGATCGGATCGCTTACGGGGGGAAAACATCCCGCCCCCACTGCCGCCTCCGATCATTTGAGTCCTACCGCTCACCCATCCCACTTTCTGCGCTCGTCGGCTGCTGCCAGGCAGCCATCAGCGCGCGTCAATCCTGGCGGAGGATTCTTTCTATGGAAATATCGCATCATGCAATCTTTCGGCCGGCTGGGGCGCTGGTTGTCGCCATCGTGTTGGCGGCGACCCTCGCGTGCGGAACCGGCGCCGAGCCCAATTCCGTGCAGCCTGCGGAATCGTCTAACTCGGCGTCCACTGCATCCCTGGAGACCAACGAGCCCGCCCACGACGACCAGTCTGCTCCGGCGACCCAGGCGCAGACGCCTACAGGCGCGGTAGTTATCAATCTGCCCATCGCCAACCGGGACACCACCCTGACCCGGGAGGACCTGCGCGTTTCCCGGGGCGATACGGTGCGCCTGGTTCTCGAGGCTGACGAAGAAGGCGAAATCCACGTCCACGGCTATGACCTGACGGCGGAGGTTTCTCCCGCGCATCCGGGTGAACTGGTGTTCCAGGCAAACACCGCCGGGGCGTTCGCGTTGAATTTCCACGTCTTCGCCGCCTCAGACGCCGACGATCATCACGAGGCTGAAGAGCCCGAGCTCGTCGCCTCCGAGCACCCGGTCAGCGTCTCGATAACGGCGGAACCTGACGCTCAGGGCGGCGTCGACGTGCAAATCGTCACTGAGGGTTTTCGCTTCGCCCCTGATCTGGTCGACCAGGCCCACACCCCGGGCGCGGGCCACGCCCATATCTATGTGGATGGAGAAAAGCTGGGTCGGGTTTTCGAAAACGAGTACCAAATAGAGCAGGTGGCACCCGGTGATCACGAAATCCGTGTGTCGCTGAACACCAACGACCACAGTGAGCTGACTTACGCCGGCAAGAAGATCCAGTCCTCGGTAACCGTCAGCGTTCCCGACGTCGGCCAAGCGGATGGATCCGGCGAGGCTGCGCACAGTCACGATGGGCACGGCCACTCCCACGGAGCACCGGGGGAGCGCGAGATCATCGCCGAGGTCCACTTGGGCAACCTGGAGGTCTATCCATAAGCGGCTTCCCAGGCGACCAGAAAACAGGGGCGGATAATGATCCGCCCCTGCGTATTTCGAGACTGGGTCCGGGCTAGCGCTGTTCGATAGGCACGTAATCGCGGTCCATCGGCCCGATGTAGTGCAATCGCGGCCGCAGCAGGATGTTGTTTTCGTACTGCTCGATGCACTGCGCCGACCAGCCGGGGACGCGACCCAGGGCGAAAATGGGAATGAACAGGTCGGAGGGGATGCCCAGCAGGTGGTAGATGGATCCCGCATAGAAGTCCACGTTGACGTAAATGCCGCGGTCGCGGTACGGCGCCATCACGTCCTCGGACAGGTGGGTTAGGATCTGGAACCAGCGAGGGTCGCCGCGCTTCTCGCCCAGCGCCTGGGACCGCTCGCGCAGGTGACGGGCGCGCGGGTCCTCAGCCCGGTAGACGCGGTGGCCGAAGCCCATGATGCGCTCGCGGTTATTGAGCTTGTTGCGGGCGTACTCTTCGGCATTTTCGGGGTTGCCGATCTCCATCGACATCTTCATCACTTCTTCAGCGGCCCCGCCGTGAGCGGGTCCCTTCAGCGTGCCCACCGCGCCGGAGACCGCGGCGTGCAGTGTCGAGTTGGTAGACGCGGAAACGCGGGCCGCGAAGGACGAGGCATTGACTCCGTGTTCAGCGTGAAGGATGAAATCCACGTCCATCAGAGAGATGGTCTCGTCGTCAGGCGCCTGGTCGAAGAGCATGTAGAGGAAATTGCCGGCGTGGTTCAGGTCGGGGTTCGGCGCGACCGGCTCCAGCCCGGAACGGACGCGGTGATGGGCCGTGACGATGGTCGGAGCCTGGGCGGTCAGCCGGAGGGCCTTGCGCCGGTTAGCTTCCCTCGAATTGTCCTCGGATTCCTCATCAAAAGCGGCCAGCCCTATGAGAGCGGTCTGGAGGACATCCATCGGATGCGCTGACTTCACCGCGTCAATAACCGTGATGATCTCATCGGGGATGCGGCGGTTGGCGCGCAGGTAGCCGTCCGTTTCCGCGAGCTCCGCTTGCGTTGGCAGCTCTCCGTAGAGCACCAGGTGAATGATTTCCTCAAAGGTGGACTTCTCAGCCAGATCGTGGATGTTGTAGCCACGATAGAGCAGTTTTCCGATTTCGCCGTCGATGAAACTGGACTCCGTGGTGTCCATGTACACGTTCATCAAGCCGCGGTGCAGTTCGGGCTGGTCGGCCATCTGTAGTACTCCTTGGTCAGGGGCTTGGCGACGGGGCGCCGCCTCGCTCACGCCGGGGCAAAATGCCCGACTCGGCGGTTGATTATGCTAGCATCGGGTTCGGCGGAGTGTCAACCAAAACGGGCCGCCGGGCGAGCCCCCAAATCACAGGTTTCGAGTATGAAATACGGTGTGATCCTGCCCAACGTCGGCCCCCTGGCCCACATCGATTCTCTGGCCCACATCGCCCAAAGCGCCGAGCGTCTGGGCTACGACGGGGTGTTTCTCAGCGACCACATCGCGATACCCACGGAGCTTCAATCGGCGTACCCATATCGCAGCGACGGACGGTTTCCGCTAACGGCATCCGACCGCGTCCTGGAACCGGTGACGACGCTGGCGTACCTGGCGGCGATGACCACGCGGATGCGACTGGGATTCAGCGTGCTGGTGCTGCCCTACCGCCATCCGGTGCTCAACGCCAAGATGCTGGGCACGCTGGATGTGATCTCCGACGGACGGCTCATCGTTGGCGCCGGAGTGGGGTGGATGGCGGAGGAATTCGCCGCACTGGACTCTGATTTCGACGCCAGGGGCAGTGTGACCGACGAGCACATCGCGCTCTTGAGAGCATTCTGGACTCAGCCTGCCCCCGAGGTTCACGGAAACCGTTACAGCGTCTCCGGGCTGGGCATGGCGCCGTCGCCCGTCGCGCAACCTGGTCCGCCAATCTGGACCGGCGGCATCAGCCCGCCCGCCCTCCGTCGTGCCGCCAACCTGGCCGACGGATGGCACGGGGTCCGGCAGAGCCCAACCGACGTGGCACGGGTGGCGGCCCGCATCGGCGAACTGCGCGCGTCACGCGGAGAGGTAATGGATGGTTTCACCGTGTCCCTGCGCGCCGGCCTGGACGTTACCGAGGAACCTTTCGACGCTGCTTCCAGAACCCCACTGCGAGGCTCCCCGGACCAAGTCGCCGCTGATTTGGTCGAATACCAGGAAGCAGGCTTGGAATATCTCGTGGTCGAACCCAGGGCCGCCACTGCGAAGCAACTGATCAAACAGTTGGAACGGTTCGCCCAGATCGAGAGACCCTGAGGCTACTGCGCGGTCCAACCTCCGTCCACGACCACTTCGCTGCCGGTCACGAAGGACGACTCATCAGAAGCCAGGTAGAGCACGGCGTTGGCGACCTCCTCCGGCTCGCCGTACCGGCCCATGGGGATCCGCGCCATCATGATCGACAGGCGTTCCGGATCGTTGCGGCCGGCGCGTGTCATCTCCGTAACGATTGGGCCGGGATGCACCGAGTTGACCCGGATGCCCCGATCCGCGTATTGCAGCGCCGCCGCCTTGGTGAAGATGCGGACGCCGCCTTTGGAAGTCTGGTAAGCCGACCCGTTATACGGTACACCCACGATGCCCAATTGCGACGAGATGTTGATGATCGACCCACCGCCAGCGTCCAGCATGGCGGGGACGGCAGTGCGGGTACCCAGAAACACGCCCTTTAGGTTCACGTCGATGGTCCGGTCCCACAGCTCCACGGGTTCCTGATGGATCTGGAAAGAACTGCTGCCGATGCCGGCGTTATTGACCAGCACGTCCAGGCTCCCGAACTGTGACACCGCCTCGGTAACCGCGGCCTGCCAGTCGGCCTCCTGGGTCACGTCCAGGTGCATGTAGCGGCAGCGGCCTCCGTCGACCGCAATCGACGCCGCGGTCGCCTCTCCCTCCTCGTCCAATATGTCACCGATCACCACCGCCGCCCCTTCGCGGGCGAAGAGTCGGGCCTCGGACGCGCCCATACCGCGCGCGCCGCCGCTGATCAACGCGACCTTGCCGTCCAACCGTGCCATGGTTATCCACCTCGCTGAAAATTCTTGCCCAAGATTACCGCTGGCTCACTCAGTATGTGCCCGCAAACAGAACCCCTGGCGCTCTCCACGCCAGGCCAAGCGCCCGCGGAGCGCCCAGACTATCCATGCCAGATTCAGGCACAGCATGGCAATCATGGTCACTCTAGCCCAGTAGAAGAACGGATCCGGCAAAAGATCTGGGAACGGATAAATGCTGAAAGCCCAGCCCAGATAAAATGCCGCCAGCGCCCCCGCAGTGAGCGGCACGTATCGGAACGATAGGAGCGTTCCGAACGCACTCAACACCACAAGAACCGGCGGGAGAATAAGCAGAACCGAATGTGGCGAGACAGCTAGCGAGAACAGGGCATAGATTCCGAATATCCCTAGGTAAAACACCGGCAACGCCAGCAACACCAACAGCAATACGACCGCGATTCTTGCCAGCGTTCCATGCCAGAACGGGCGTCCGCGGAGCGACCAGACTATCCATGCCAGATTCAGGCACAGCATGGCAATCATGGTTACTCTAGCCCAGTAGAAGAACGGATCCTGCCAAAGATCGGGGAAC
Organism: Dehalococcoidia bacterium; assembly: GCA_034423575.1. Lineage (GTDB taxonomy): Bacteria > Chloroflexota > Dehalococcoidia > Lucifugimonadales > UBA3495 > Bin87. Next base: position 47,038 of record DAOUIF010000005.1, read on the forward strand.
GGATAAATGCTGACAGCCCAGCCCAGATAAAATGCCGCCAGCGCCCCCACAGTGAGCGGCACGTATCGGAACGATAGGAGCGTTCCGAACGCACTCAACACCACAAGAACCGGCGGGAGAATAATCAGAACCAAATGTGGCGAGATAGCTAGCAAGAACAGGGCATAGATTCCGAATATCCCCAGATAAAACACCGGCAACGCCAGCAACGTCAACAGCAATACGACCGCGATTCTTGCCAGCGTTCCATCGAAAGTCCTGGTCCTGATAGGCGCGTTCCGAAGCCGCGTCTCCAGAGTCTCCATAATTCCTCCTGTCCTGCCTACCCGTCATTGCGAGCGCAGCGTGGCTGTCTCGTCAGGACACGAGACATTGCTATCGCGGCGAGATTGCCGCTTCGCTGTCGCTCCTCGCAATGACAACGAACGCAATTAGAAGTTGAAGGGCGTCCACGGCTTCAGGGCCACGGCGAACGCCCGGTCGGCCCGCTCAACGGATCCTCGCTTGGTCTCATCCACCAGGCCGGCCTGTTGCAGAGTGCTGAAGCTTGCCGCTCCCAGGTAAACCGAGGCCAGGGCCGACGCGTCGATCGCCAGGTCCGCGCCGCCGGTGACCCGCTGACAATGGCCGCCCTCCGGAGACATTTCCAGGCTCCAGCACCCCTGGTTCCAGTCGCAGAAATCGTCGCGAATTTCCAGGGTCAATTGGTCTCCGGCCGCGTAGGTGCGCTGCTCCAGAGCGGCGGCGGCATCCACGACCCGGACCCAGAGGCCGTCGCGGGTGGAACGCTGCATTCGGCGCGGGTCGGCCAGCATCCAGGGCAGCGGGTCGTCCACGGGCCGCCTCGCCGCCTCGGTTCGCTCGTACAGGTCCAGGTCGAAGCAGAACCGCCACAGGGCAGCGGACGCCTTCCGCGTGACGGCCACCAGCTCGTTGACCGTCACCGTGGGCCGCTGGGTTCGGTAGCTGGCGTACCCGTCGATGCGCCCGTCCTCCACGTAGGCCACGTAGAACACGCCGCCGGAACCTCCCTGGGAGTGTATGGGGTCGCGGATCATGTCCTCCCAGTGATGCTGGGCACGCTGGAATACCGCGGGACGGCCCTGCGTTCCCTGTCGGGACACGTGGGGCAGCTTCTCGATGATGTCCGCCGGGTCCACGAACTCCAGGCGGCCGGGGCTATCGATTCGGCGGTCAAAGGCGCTGTGCCGTTTTTCAATCGACCACTGCTCGTGCACCGCGCCGATGCCGTAGCCGAAACGCCCGTAGATGCCGCTCTCGGTGGCGAACAGGGCAGCCAGGGGTTCCCCTCGCTCGTGGATGCCATCGATCTGATGGCGCATCATTTGGGTCATGATGCCACGACGGGTGTGCGTGGGCTGCACCTCCACGTTGGACACGCCGGCCACCACCGATGAACCCCCCGGTATCGACATCTCCAGCAGGTGCGAGTGGCATCCCCCAACGATCTGCCCATCCTCGAACACGGCGATGGACCGCGCCAGGTCGAAACGAGGCCGCAGCCGCTCCGGGTCGTGGGCCAGGCGGTTGCCGTGGGCCCGCGACTCGGTGGCCATCCACCGCTCAAACTCGTCAGGGGAGATGCTTCGTAGTTCCAGCATGAATTTGTACTATCGGGCGACTAAAGTTTTCCGGCAGAATGAGTCGCCTATTGCAGGGGCCGACGATGACCATGGTGTTGCGCCCGCATGTGCGGCATTTATGCATGGGAGACCATGGTCAAACGTATATTTTCAAGTGAGCCTACGATCCGTATCGATAGCGGCGAAAGACGACAACTTGGGGACGAATTGCGCGGCCCGGGAATCTTTTTTAGATCTATAGACCAGCATTGCTTGCCGTCTCCTCGGTCGATTGTCCCAAATCCAATTCCGATTGATTCGCAGACACAAGCTCACGTTCCGCTTGATCAACACGCACAGTGGCCATTTCAGGGTTTTTGTTGCATCGGAGAGGAGCAAGCAACTCGCGGTCGACTCCTAACGATGCAACGGCGAACCCCTTTACCAACGCCGCAAGCCCACTGCCAGCGTTCCGCGCCGAACGCAGACGCGCGAACGAGTCTACCTCATTTCCCTTACTGAACTGCTCAGTGTCCATTGCCACGGGCAAATATCTCGCTTCGTTGGGGGCGTTTAGGATCTTCTGCGTTAGTGCCACCAACCCGTCCGAATATGATGGCGGTTGAAACAGGCGACCAGGATCTACCTCAGGAGGAATGGACATTCCCCGATCTTTCAGCGCTTGGGACATCCAATCCACCGTGTTGTGAACTAAACCGCGCGCTCGTCGTGGGTCCTGATCGCCATACATAAGCCGGCTGACTAGGTACCCTTGGACGTCACTCACAGGCACACGGGATATGTCCAAGCACACCGCTAGAAGGTATTGACTAAGTCGCACCAACACGGCGGACGCTGCATAGCGGGCGTTCAAATTGACGCCAATCTCGGAACCCGATTTTTCGACCGCATCAGATAAATCCTTCAAAAGCCTTAACAACCGGTTGAGACGCCCGTAACCAAAAACCCGCCATGAATCAATATCAACAAACTGAATGGATTGACGAATGATTTTATCCACATCAGGCGCGTCCTTACGCCTGCCCGTGTCGAGCGACCGTTTCTTGATCGGGTCGATTAGTCCAAAATCGCTCCGATTAGGCCACTGGTTTTGTGGGATACCGAAGGCCTTTTCCCAAGTATCGAGTTGCCTGACGGTCATAACGTCAATGCTGAGAGACCTGGCGAAGTCGGTGGCGTCCTCATCGAAAGACTCCAGCACCAAGTAGCTGGCGTCAGCGCCAAGCATTGACCGTACGCCGTTCAACCAAAGTACACGGTCCAATATGGGCACTCGTTTGCCGGATTTGCACTCCGCGTGACGCCTCGTAAGGTGAAACCCGCTCGAGTATTCGGACACGAGCACGTCGATGTCCGTAGCGATTAGTCGGTGAGCCACGTCGGCTGCCGGAAATAGGGAACGTTCGGCGAATATTCCTTGAGCTAGAAACAACCTTTGTACCCGCGCTTCTAGGACAACGCCTGCATCAGCCACGTCTATGCCTCCCTCAAGTTTCTGATGATTTCATGCTCGATCTCAGCCAGTTCTCCTGAGACACCTCCAAACTCCCCACGGACCTGCTCGATAGACATGAAATCCGTCCCACTGGTTAGGTGGTCTACATTCATCTCGCGTGCACCCGGCTCGACGCTACCGGACGATACAATCTCATAAACCTTTTGCACCGTATCCGGCTGTCTGAGTTCCATATACGGTAAATCTGTAGGTGATTCGCGCTGGACTCGAATGATCCCGGCTTTTTCGGCGGCGATATAGTCAGTCCCGATCGCCGTGGCACGTCCAACGGAACCCCGATTCAACAAAGCCCGGAGCAACCGCCTCGGGTCAAAGATCCTACCGGTTGCTTGATACCCGAAATACTGACCGTTGCGAATAGAGTCCAAGAATATTTTTACGCGATCACACATATCCTCGCCAAATTCATCTGCGAGATCCGTGTAGAAATGGGGCGTAGTCAAAAACGACCTCGTGGTACGGTCAGCCATATACAGCTCAGTTCTATCAACCAAACCGATCCCAATTGCCAAATCCACGAGATGTATAACCCCGTTGGTGGCGGCTTCGGTCCTAACAAGCGATTCGGGATAACCTTGATACCGCCTAACACGATCCACTAGATGCAAGAGAATTTCTCGCTCTGTCGCATCCAACGGGCTCAGGGCCCTAGGTGCATTAGAATGCAAGCCTGACCAAATTCTCGGCGCGTAGACCAAAGGGTCGTTTGCGCTACCTGACGTCGCTACGATTTTGTACGATTTAGCGAGACTCAACGCCAAGCCGGCCGCCTGTTCCCCAACCGCGCTAGCAACTGAGTGGCGAATGACCGTCTCGGGTGTGGGCAATTGTGTGACCTGTGCCAAGATGTCGAGGCATGATCTATCAGCGTCTGTGGGGTGGCGGGAATCGTAGAAGTCTGAAACTCCCGCTAAGAGATCCGCGTAAGCCAAAATCAGGCTCGTTACTTCCGTAATCGCCCCCGATCCATCTCGCCCAAGTTGGCAAAGGCCGGCACGCTCCAGCCATGGCAGTAGTTCATTGATCAAATTAGGTGGTGTGATCCCTTCTTGACCTGCTAATGCGGTGATGCGATGAATGTCGGACCGCTCTTCGGATTTGATAGCCGAAGCGAATAAGCCTAGCCTACTTGCTTCAAGAGTCCCATATAGCAACGTAGCGATCCGCGCGTCCGTGTTCTGGTACCCTCTAAGACTCTTGCCTGCCGAGACGATGAGTTTGCCTTTGTCTTGCTTATCCACTGTTTTCCGTCCATGCGCTTATGGTTGTTCTCTCGGGAACCCCGATAAGCGGTTTCGCAACATTTGCGAGTGTTTCTCGGCGCTGGGAACCATAGCTTCGCGTCTACTAACGAGGTGTACAGTCATGGTGGGCCCGACAGGGTTCGAACCTGTGACCTGCCGATTATGAGTCGGATGCTCTTCCACTGAGCTACGGGCCCGGAACGCGGGGCGCTGGCATTGATGCCGCACCACGATTCAGGTTAGACCCCGCCGGCCCAATCGTCAAATGCCCAGGCGTTGGCGGTATTCCTGATCCCACTCGGCAAGCTGTCGGCGCTCTACCAGTTCCTGCGGGTCCAGCGTCGGCGACGGCTCGCCGGTGGTGGGCACCTCGGTGATCACGGTGGCGTCGGCCCAGGCCGACACCTGCTCGGCGGGCTTGCCCAGCAGCGCCTCCAGCAGAGGCACGTTGTCCTGCCCGAACCTCGGAGCCGGCCCGCGCACTTCCAGCGGCGTCTTCGACAGCTTGTACGGCCGGCCCATGATGATGCGGGTGCCCATGTCCCGCTCCGGCGGGAACTCCACCCGCTCCAGGAAGTTGCGGCTGCGGTAGTGCGGGTCGAAGTGGACGTCCTTGCCGCTGAGCACGGGACCGGAGGCAATGCCCTTCGCTTGCAGCGCGTGCATCATCTCGTACTTGTCGTGACGCTTGGTCCACTGCCCTATGGCCTCGTCGATCTCGTCGTGGTCCTGTTGGCGGCCGCCCAGCGTGGCGAACCTTTTGTCCGACGCCAGGTCGTCCCGCTCCATCAGGCGGCACAGGGCGAGCCACTGTTCGTTGTCGGCCACGGACAGGGTGATCCACTCGTCGTCGCCGGCGGCGGGGTAAGCCCCCTGCGGCGCGCGGTTGGGGTGGCGGTTGCCGATGCGTTCGCCCTCCCGGCCGTTGGCGATGGCGTCCATCAGGTACTCGGACAGGAACATCACGCCGGCCTGGTACATGCCGATGTCCACCCACAGGCCCTTGCCCGTGCGGTTCCGGTAGCGCAGCGCCGACCCGATGGCCAGCATCGCGCTCCAGGTGGAAAGGAAGTCGACGAAGGAGCGACCCGCCTTGGAAGGCTCGTCGCCCGGATACCCGGTGATCCAGCAGTGGCCGTGGGTGCCCTCCTGGGTGGTGGCCTGCGCCGGATAGGACGAGTAGGGTCCATCGCCGTGGCCGTAGCCCGTATTGGACACCATGATGATGTCGGGTCGTAACTTGCGCAGGTTCGGGTAGTCCAGGTTCCAGCGGCGCATGACCCGGGGCGTGAAGTTCTCCATGACGACGTCGCTGACCATCACCAGTTCGCTGAAGATCTGGCGGCCCTCCTCCTGGGCCATGTCCAGCACCATAGACCGCTTGCCCCGGTTGAGCAGTTGGTACGTGCTCGGCCGGTTCCACCAGTCTTCGCCCGGATCGTTGTCGGGAAAGGTGCCGTAGAGCCCGCCGCCGCGCGTTATGTCCGGTCGGCCCGGTCCCTCGATCTTAATGACCTCCGCGCCCAGGTCGGCCAGCTGCCCGCCGGTGTAGGGCAGGGCGAAGACATAGGTGGAGTCCAGAACTCGGATCCCTTCCAGCGGCAAACCGGCCATATCACTTCAACTCTCGTATGGGGTGTTAGTCAAGGCAGTCAGGACTGCTCACCGCTCAGTTGCGCTTCCAACTGGCGGATGCGCTCTTCCGCTGCAGCCAGCGCTTCTTCCACCAGCATAAAGTCGCACAGGTAGCGGCCCGTTTTGCGGTCGTAGAACCGCAGGTTCGTTTCGTCGTCAACGTCCCAGTCCCACGCCGGATGCCAGCACGGGCACAGGTCCAGTACCGTGCTGTAGCCCCATTTCATCCCGTCCCGTTCCGTCGTCAGGTCAATCGCCCGGTACTGGTCGTCGACCAGGCGGTCGCCGGCCAGCGCGTAGCCGTAGAAGTCGCCGCCGCTGGGGTCAACCCGCCAATATTCGGCAATGCCCAACCTGGCGTACAAATCACGCTTGAACCCGGTATCCCGGCGGTGGGTGGACTCCGACGCCACTTCCATCACGAAGTCCGGGGGCTTGCCCACCTCCCAGATGATATAGCCGTTGCGTGGCAGGATAGACGCGGCTTCCACGTCGAAGGCCACCAGCAGGTCCGGCTCAACCCGGCTGTTCATGTTGTGTGGGTCGAAGTTCAGCACGCAGGGCGCACGAACCAGCGTGCCCGGCCGCGACGAGAAATGGTGGGCGACGAAGTAACCGGACTTGTTGATGGTGGGGCTTTGTATCATGTCGCGCGGTTCCGGGTCGGGGCAGACATAGTCATCCGTAAACGGAACCGGGGGAACGCCCGTGGTTTGCGGTTGCGTAACCATCTCAAACCTCCGCTTCCAGCATAGTTCAGATGACGTCCAACTGCCGCATCACCGACAGCGTCCCGCGGTCGTAGCCAAGGCCGTCGACGAAGGTTTCCTTGTTGTGCTGGCCCAGTGTCGGCGCCGCCATGCGCAGCTGGTATCCGGCCGGCGTCATGCGGAACAGTTCTGCCGGCACCTTGATCCGGCCAATGACCGGGTGCTCAGTCTCCCGGTAGAACTCCCGGGATTCGAGCTGCGGGCAGTCGGCCAGTTCCGTGGGCGTCTGCACCAGCCCGAAGAGCATGCGCTTTTCCGCCGCCGCCGGGAACAGTTCCCACTTCTCCCGATCCTTGATGGCGTCCAGCACCACCTCGTCCATGGCCGGCCCATTGCGGACCCGTTGGGCCCGGTCGGCGAACCTGGGTTCCAGCAACTCGGGCGCGCGGAAGAAATCTGCGATGTCTTCCCAGGTCGCGCCGCCGCCGGCCTGCACGATGATCCACCCGTCCTTGCACGGCATGGGGTTTTCCCACATGGTGCCGGGGGCGCGCCGAACCTGCACACCACCGATGAACGGGTAGATGGTCTGGGTCGCCATCATGGTGGAGGCCACACATTCGGTGATGGACACGTCCACGTGCTGCCCAACGCCGTGCCGGTCCTGCGCGAACAGCGCCATCGCCGTTGCTCCCGCACCGAACAGCCCACCCTGGTACTGGGCCTGGAAGCCGCCGTGCTTCAAGGGCGGGCGGCCCTGCACGCCGCTAATGCCCATAACCATGCCCATTGCATAGGAAACGATCTCCTCGCCGGCGTACTGGCTGTAGGGACCCGTCTGCCCGAAGGGCGTGATGGAAGTCATCACCAGGTTGGGATTGATCGCCGACAGCGCCTCGTAACCGATACCTAGATCATCCAGGCACCCGGGTCGGTAACTCTCGATGACCAGGTCAACGTGAGGGATCAGTTCCCTAATGATCCGGCGGCCGGCGCCGGTTTCAAGTTTGAGGGTGATGCCCTTTTTGTTGAGGTTGAGGATCAGGAAGAACAGACTCTTCTCGGGGTGCGGATCGTCGTGATAATAAGGGCCGACGCGGCGCATGACCGAGCCGCCGGGCGGTTCGACCTTGAGGACATCCGCCCCGTAGTCCGCCAGCAGCCGCGCACAAAAAGACCCGGCAATGTCCTCACTCAGGTCCAGCACTTTGATTCCGCTCAACGGCGCGTCAAACATGGCCGCGATTTTATCCCAAGCTGGCCACTGCGGCAATTTGCGCGATACGCTGCGCAACGCAAGGTATACTTGTCCCGCTTCAATCTGTCAGCACTTTCCGCCGACCCTGCAATCGAACCAGGAGTTCCCCGATGCTCATCGACCCCAAGAACTTTGATCGCTTCAACATGATCCTCACCGGCGTGGTAGTGCCGCGGCCCATCGCCTTTGTGTCCACCATTTCCACTGACGGCGTGGTGAACCTTGCCCCGTTCAGCTTCTTCAACGCCATGGCCTACAACCCGCCCACGGTGATCTTCTCCTCCTCGCGGCGCGCGCCGGGTTGGCAGGACAAGCGCAAGGACACGCTGACCAACATAGAAGAGACCGGCGAGTATGTGGTCAACGTGGTTGTGGACGATATCGCGGCCGCGATGAACGCCACCGCTGCCGAGTACCCTTCCGACGTGTCCGAGTTTGACATCGCCGGCCTGACCGAGGCGCCCAGCGAACTCGTGAAAGCGCCCCGCGTGTTGGAGTCTCCGGTGAACATGGAGTGTCGCCTCGTCCAGGTGGTGAATATCGGCGAGCATCCCCACTCCCACGGCATCGTCATCGGAGAAATCGTCCGCATGCACATCAGCGATGATGTGCTCTACGACGGACCCAACGGCCTGCGGATCGACCACGCTGCCCTGAAGCCCACCGGCCGCCTGGCCGGCAACATGTACTGCCATACCGACGACGTGTTTGAGCTGGTTCGCCCGACCTACACCGAGCAGGACGAGGGCGCCGGCCGGGCCGCCGACTAGCCGCCGCGAACGCATGGAGGGAACCGCATGACCACCGCCGAACCTGAAATCAAGCTCTATGGCGCCGAATGGTGCCCCGATTGCCACCGCTCCCGGAACTACCTGGACAGCCAATCGGTGGCCTACGAGTACATCAACGTGGATGGCGACGAGGCCGCCCAAGCCTACGTCAAGCAGGTGAACGACAACCGGCTGATCATCCCGACCATCGTTTTCCCGGACGGGTCGGTGCTGGTCGAGCCGTCGAACGCCGAGCTGGCCCGCAAGCTCCGGGACTGACTGTCCGAACCGCTAATCGGGGAACTGCAGCAACTGGAGCACGTTCCCGTCAGGATCAGTGAAGGTAGCGACCCACCCGCCCCAGTGCTCCCGCTCGGGAACGCGGATGAACGGCACACCGGCCTCCGCAAGCCGTGCGTGCTCCGCGTGAATGTCGTCGACACCCAGGTGGGGCATCACGCGCAGTGGGTCCCGCGACTTGCCGCTTACGCCGGCGTGCCGGCCCACGTTGAAGCGGATGTCACCCAATTCAAAGGCGGCGAAACCCTCGTCCTGATGAAAGGAATGCAGGGGCAGCCTCAGGATGTCGCGGTAGAACCGGAGCATCCGGTCCAGGTCGTCGGTCCAGAGTGTTATGCCGACAACGCCGGTAATCACGGGAAGCGCCGACTAGCCGGAGGCAGAGTTGGCTGGCTCATCTGCCGGCAGGCACGAACGGCACCAGCCGTGGAAATCCACCCGCTGCCACATGACCTGGAACCGGGTTTCGGTGGATACCTGGTCGCGCAGCCGGATGATGATGTCGCTGCTGTCGTCGGCGTCGGCGATACTGCCGCATCCGATGCATACCAGGTTGACATGCGGCGAGACGTTGCTCTCGTAGCGCGATTGCTTGGCAAAAGGCAGTTCCTGGATCAAACCGCTCTTGGAAAGCACGCCCAGGGTCGAGTAAACCGTGGCGAGAGTCATGGAAGGGAAGTGCTGCTGGACGCGCTCGTGGATCTGCTGCACCGTGGGGTGGTCAGTGGAGTTGAGCACCGCCTCGGCGATGGCCAGTCGCTGCGGCGTGACCCGCACGCCTCCCTGACGAAGTTGCTGCACAACGGCGCTTTGTATCATCTACCCCTCCGGATACTGCGCCTGTCGCCTTCCGCAAAAACCGCTCCGGCAGCATCTTGCTGAAAGTATAGCATCGGACTTTTGTGACCCGCAAACCGTCCCTGCTAACCGTGCCAGCTCGTACCACATGGGAGACCGAGCCAACCGTATCCGACGCCGGGAGTCGTCTGGCAATGGCGGCGATTTTTGGTGTAGGATGACGCACCGCAACCGCAAGCGAGGAGCAATTTCAAATGGCTACCACCCGTTCCCGTCGCCTGGCTCGCTCGGTGTCCATCGTCGGCGCCGGCCTGTCCCAGTTCGGAGCCTACCCTGACAAGACCAGCCGCGACCTGTTCGTCGAAGCGTTCCAGGATATGCAGGACAATATCGACACGGGCATTTCGGCCCAGGATATCGAAGCCGGTTACCTGGGCAACTATTCTGCCGACCTTTTTGAGCACCAGGGGCACACGGCTCCAATCATGGCTGACTGGCTGGGAATGACGCCCACTCCCATCACACGTATCGAAAACGCGTGCGCCAGCAGTGGCAGCGCTTTGCGCGAAGGCGTAATGGCAATCGCCAGCGGCATGTACGACGTGGTACTGGTGGGCGGCGTCGAAAAGATGACATCGCTGCCCACGGAAGGGGTCACCGACGTGCTGGCCTCCGCCGCCGACGGTCTGTACGAAGTCCCCGCGGGATTGACTTTCCCCGGCATTTTCGGAGCCATCGCCAAAGCGCACATGGACCGGTACGAGACCAACCTGAACCACCTTCTGAAGGTGGGGGTCAAAAACCACGAGAACGGCAAACTGAACCCCAAAGCCCAGTTCCAGGTCACCGTGAGGGACATGATGGACCGGAGGAAGGCCAGGGCCGAACAACGCGGCGAGCCCGTGCCGGACTGGGACGACGAGCTGGACTTTCTGAACGATGCCCGTGCCAACCCGTGGATCGCGTGGCCGCTCCGGCTGTACGACTGTGCGCCGATCACCGACGGCGCGTCCTGCGTGCTGCTGGTCGCCACCGAGCTGGCCAACCAGTTCACCGACAAGCCGGTGCATATCGCCGGCATCGGCCAAGCCACTGGCCGCCCGCTCCACGACGCGGAGGAGCTCACCTCTTTGTCCGCAGCGAAGATTGCATCGGCTCAGGCCTACGAGATGGCCGGCATCGGACCCAATCAGGTGGGTGTCGCCGAGGTGCACGACTGCTTCACCATCGCCGAAATCGTTGCGAGCGAGGACCTGGGCTTCTTCGCCCCGGGCGAAGGTCCGCACGCGGTGGACGAAGGGCGAACCGCCCGCTCCGGCGACCGGCCCATCAACACCAGCGGGGGCCTGAAGGCCAAGGGCCACCCCGTGGGCGCCAGCGGAGTAGCGCAGGTCATCGAAGTCTACAAGCAGTTGCGCGGCGAGGCCGGGGAACGTCAGTTGGACAACGCCGACCTCGAGTTCGGGTTGACGCACAATGTGGGCGGCACCGGCGGCACCTGTGTCGTCAACGTGCTGCAGCGCGGCTAGGAGGATCCGGAATGACCTCGGAAGCGGAATCCCGGCCGTTCAACGCGGCATCCTTCTACGCTTTCCTGCGGGAAGGCAGGTTCATGGGAGTTCGTTGCCGCGAAAACGGCAACGTGTATGCCGAAGCGCGGCCCATCGATCCGGCAACCCACAGCCGCGACATGGAATGGTACGAACTGAGCGGCCGGGCCACGTTGAGCACATTCACCTGCATCTCGGTCGCTCCGGCATCCCTCGAAGCCAAGGGCTTCGGCCGAAACAACCCGTACTGCACGGGCATAGTCACGCTGGAAGAGGGCCCACGCATTTCGGCTCGCATCGCCGGCGTGGACGCGGCCAACCCGCAAAACATCCGGACCGGTATGGCCCTCGAAATCGACCTGACGGAAATCGACCCGGATGAACCCGGGCTGGTTTTCAGGCCGGCGTAGAATTTCCGCCGTCGTCGCTGGCTAAGCGCGCGTAACGGCCACAAAAACAACCGCCCCGGCAGCATGCGGGGCGGTTGTTTTTGTCCGCTCAGTGCGGGCCGCTTTCTAAGCGGCTCCGGTCTCCTTGCACAAGTTGCAGGTCTTGTCGTACCACACGTACGCAGAATTGGGCTCGTGGAACACCTCGAACTGGTTGACGCCGCGATATTTGCGGCAATTGAAGCACAGTTCCGTATGGGTGGGATCCAACTGTGGTGGGATGCCCTTCTCGGTGCTGACATAGGTTTTGCGAATCTGGCGATTGGAGAACGGGAGACGCTGCAAGAAGCGCTCTTCAAATCTCAGCTTCCACACCTGGCCGCCAGGCATTGGGCGGAACATCAAACTTTGCTCGTCATCGGGCTGGCGTTCATGGATGAAATCGATATAGTTACCCAGGCGCTCGTGCATCTTCCCGACGACTTCTTCGTACGTATCCCCAATGGCAGGAATATCCACTTCGACACAAAACCCCTCCCAGGTCTCGGGTTGGGTCTGAGTTTTCTTGATATAGCAAGTCAACTGTCGCGGTGTAGTGTTCACAATACTCCAGGGCGACGCGCGGGCGCATCGCCCCCCTCATCTGACATGTGGAGTTGGAAGAGTTATGCGGCGTGCGAGCTAGTCGAGGCCGCGGGTGCCCACCCAACCGGTCTCAGAGACGTCAATCATTTCGCCGTTGGGGCCCTCGTACTTGGTCTCAACGTTTTGTGTGCGCGGGCCAGTCATACCGGCGTGAAGGGCGTGGTTAACCTCGTCCATAGGCTGGGAATTGGCGGCGGACAGACGGGCTTCGGTCTCCTCAAGGCTCTCAACCTCGAAGCCGATGTGGTGGATACCCTCCCAGTCCTTGCCGCGCTCGCCGGCTACCGCGTCGTTCTGGAAGTCGAGGATGGCCATGTTGACGTTGCCGTCGCTGAGCATGTAGCCGTTGGCGTTGTCGCTCTGCAACTTGGCTACTTCGCGAAGGCCGAAGACTTCCTGGTAGAACTTGGCCGTCTTTTCCGCGTCGTTCGTTGCGATTGCGATGTGCTTGATTTGAGGCATTTCATCCCTCCTTTTTGCGATTCCGTCGTTAGGTTTGACGGGTTCTCCCTTCAAACAGGCAGGCGCAACGATACCATTTTTGCGTCCTACGGGCTAGTGCCGCAGGCGCGGCCGCGCGCGCACCCTGTTCGGGCGTCGCGCGGCCAATTGGAGCCGGGCGGCTTTTTCATCCGTTTGCAAACAAGCGGGCTTGCCGAGCGCAACATATACGCGGGCAAGAAATCGGCATGCGCCGCTGGTGGGGTTGGTTCGTGTGTTGGGCTGGCGTAAATGCGTTGCCCAACCCCGCGGTGTTGGCGATAAACGGTGACAGTGGAGCAGCGCAGCGCAATGGCCGACACGGAGAGGTACGTTCGACTTTAAGGAGCTGCAAGCCGATATTGCGCGGGGCGAACCGATTGGTATAATAGTAACGTCCGTGGGCCTGTAGCTCAGGCGGTTAGAGCGCAGTCCTGATAAGACTGAGGTCGTTGGTTCGAGTCCATCCAGGCCCACCAAACTGGACGAAATCAAGAACCTGTATGATCAGGTTCAAGATAGTGATGTAGTCGGTCGTCTTCCCGACGAAACCTTAAGGACAAGCCCCTGCCTCGCACAGCAGGGGCTTGTCCTTTCTGCCGGACCTCCTCCCGGCGGCGCCCAGGGGCCTGCGGCTCCGTCCCGGCGTCCCCCGGCTGCTCCGGGTTGGCCAGGCGGTAGCCGACGCGGGGTTCGGCGAAGACGTACTTCGCGCGGCTTGCCTCCTCGCCCAGCTTGCGACGCAGCCGCTTCACGTTGGGTGCGCAGGTTTCCCCTTCCGCTAGTGTGCTCCTGCCCCGATAGCCGCTCAACCAGGTGGTCGAAGGTCAGCGTCCGCCCGGCGTTGAACTACAGCTCACAGAGCAGCTGGTACTCGGTGGGAGTCAGCCGCGCTGGGCGCCCCGCCACGCTGACCTGCTTGGCGGCGTAGTCGATCGTCAGATCGTCCAACACGAAGAGACCCGTCGGCCGGCTCGGGGACGCGCTGGCCGCCCGGCGCAGTGCGTTGCGGACCCGGGCCACCAGCTCGGAGGGCGAGAAGGGCTTGACCATGTAGTCCGCTACCCCGGCCTCCAGGGCCCGGACGATGGTCTCATCCCGGTTGTAGGCGGACAGGAAGACCACCGGCACGTCGGCCATGCGCAGCATTTGCCCATCAGCTCGATGCCGTCGCCGTTGAATAGCAGCAGGTCCAGCAGCGCCAGCCGGGGACGTTCCGTCTCGAACCGGTGCAGGGCCCGCTGCGGATCGCCGGCCACCAGGAGCGCGTAGCCCGCACGGGTGAGCGCGTCCCGGACGCTGCGCAGGGTCACCGTGTCGTCGTCCACCACCAGGATGGGCGGGCGCTCGACCGGCTCCCCCGAAGGTTGGGCGGAACCGGGCGACGGCGGCGGCTCCACCCCCGCGGACACGGGTAGGGTGAAGGTGAACCGGCTGCCCCAGCCCAACCC
>DAOUIF010000006.1:0-125676 GCA_034423575.1 Dehalococcoidia bacterium
GGCGCGGCTTTGAGGCGCATCTGGCCTACCTGATGATGGCCTTCAACCTCCTGGTGCAGTGGAACGGACTGGAACCCGACGCAACCGGGCGCATCCACCGCTCCATTGCTCAATTCGTCCTCTGACACCAACTAGCACCAATGGTTCCGCAACCACCAGGTTTCCCGTTGAGCATCGCCATCGTCAAACCGAACATCAATTGAATGGCCAATCGCATAAATTTCACCGGAGTCGCGCGTCAGTTCTGTGCCCTGCGCCAAAACTGACTTATCGCCCCAATTCACTTGTACCCAAGTGTAGCCATCCGGACGGCAATTCAGACTCAGGCGAACGGTGCGGGCCTCGTTGCTGCGCACGAAAACCTCGTAATAGGTTTCGTCGGAGCGATTTTGCCACTCATCTTGCTGCCACTTGCCGAATGGGTTGAGCGTCGGCGTGGGCCGGGGCGTGTTGGTCGGGCGCGGGGTATTGGTTGGCCTGGGAGTATTGGTTGGCGCCGGGGTGGGCGTCGGTGTCGCGTACGGCGTGTAGGTTGGGAGTGGAGTGTACGTTGGCAACAGCGTGTATGTCGGCAGCGAAGCCGGGGCGACGGTCGGCGCCGGCGTATCGGTAGGGATCGTCTGCATCGTGGCCGTTGGGGTAGAGACTGCGACTGCCGGCGTTGGAGTAGCAAGTTGCGTCAGAGTTGGAGTGGGTATGGCTTCTGTAGCGCAGCCGAGGGCCAATACGATGATGCCAAAAGCAGCGGCGAGTCTGGTGAATAGGACGTCGCCCATAGTATATCTCTACGCGCCGGATGGGTTTGCCAATAGGCCAGAGTATAATGCTGACGCTGCTCAAGTTAGTCAAGCGAGGCTGTCATGACCACCGCCAAGCCCAAGCCGCATCGGCATCCGCCGCCATCGTCCCTGGCTGACGGCGACCCCAGACCTCGACTATTCACCAACGCCGAATACCACGCCATGGACGCGGCCGGCGTTTTCGCCCCTGACGAGCGGGTGCAGCTGGTAGCAGGAGAAATAGTCGCCATGTCGCCCATGGGAAGTCGTCATGCGGCCGGTGTCAGTTTGCTTATCGACGGATTCGCTACGTCGGGCCGTCTGGCCGGGCGCGCGTTGGCACATGCGCAGCTTCCTGTAGTCATCCCGGACTTCTCGGAACCGGAACCGGATTTCATGCTGCTGGTCCGCCGTGACGACCGCTATGCGCTGGGCCATCCGCATCCTGAAGACGTCCTGCTGCTGGTGGAGGTGGCAGATTCCACTTTGGCCTATGACCGCCGGGTCAAAATGCCGCTGTACGCCGTTGCCGGCATACCCGAGTCGTGGCTGCTGAACCTGCGAGACGACGTAATCGAGGCCCACGCCGACCCCTCTCCTGACGGGTATCGGACGATGCGACGGTACCGGGCCGGCGACGACATCGCGCCGGCGGCGTTCCCGGATCTGGTCATAGCGGTGTCGCAACTGATACCGGCGCGCTCATAGGGGCAACAACGTAGAGGGCAGCCTGCCAATGCAGGCCGCCCTCTGCGTGATCCTCGCCACGGCAGACGCCGGGATCTATGCCTTGGCGTACTTGGAGAAGCTGCGGAGTTCGCGCGGCGGGTCCATGTGGCTGCCGCGGATGGTGTAGGACACCTCGGACACGTACACCGCGCCGGTGCTGTCCACGGCGATCCCGTGGGGCGCGATGAACTGGCCGGGGCCCTCGCCCTCTTCCGGAGCGCCGAACACGCAGACACGGTTGCCGGCCGTGTCGTAGATGGTTACCCGGTGGCCCAGGCCCGGCGCATCGTCCACGCCGCCCATGCCGTTGAGCTCGCCGACGTAGATATGGCCACCCCAGTACACCATGGCGTCCGGCCGGTGGATGTTGCTCCACATCTCCAGGTAGTTGCCGTCGGTGTCGAACAGCTGGATGCGGTGGCACTCGCGGTCCACCACGTACACCCGCTCGTCCTCGTCGAAGGCGATGTTGTGCGGGCGGATGAACTGGCCGGCGTCGATGCCCGGCTCGCCCCAGGAGAACTTGTACTCACCCTCGGCGGTGTACACGTGGATCCGGGAGTTGCCGTACCCGTCGGAGACATAGATGTCGCCGTTGCTGGGGCGGATGGCCGCCGAGGTGGGCCGATTGAAGGGCTGGCCGCTCCAGCGGGGAGCGGGATGGTTCTTCTCACCGATCTCCATCAGCTTTTCGCCGGTGACGCTGAACTTCTGGATGGTGTGAATGCCGTCGTCGGCGGCCAGCAGCGTGTCGTCGGCGGCGCTGTAATAGAGGCCGTGGGTACGGTTCTCGCTGAAGTGACCCTGGCCGAAGGACCGCTCAAAGTTGCCGTCCTTGTCGAAGACCATGATGGGGTGCTCGCCGCGGGTCAGGATGAACACGCGGTCGTCGCCGTCGACCGCGACGCCGGGGCACTCCAGCAGGCGCATGCCGTCCGGCAGCTTCAGCCAGTCCTCGACGAACGTGTACTGGAAATCTCCCTGGCCATAAGTTTCAGGCATAATTCTCTCCCTTGCAGATGTGCTGGTTGCGTTTCAAGGTTCGCCCTATCTTACTTGCCAGCGGCGCTACTGGGCAATACACCCACCGTCGATGACCAGTTCGGCTCCCGTCACAAAGGACGCTTCGTCAGACGCCAGGTAGAGCACCCCGTAGGCCACCTCGATGGGATGCGCCCGCCGGCCCAGGGGCACCAACGCCAGCCGCTGCGCCGCGACCTCCGGATCCGCGTAGGTCGACGCGCTCATCGGCGTCATGATCGGCCCCGGGTGCACGGAGTTTGCGCGGATACCCTCCCGGGCATGCTGCACCGCCGTGGCCTTGGTGAACAGGCGGACCGCCCCCTTTGACGCGTTGTAGGGATGCGAACGGGACCAGGCGCCGGTCATCCCCGCGATGGAGGAGATGTTGATGATCGACCCGCCGCCGGCCCGACGCATGGCGGGTATGGCCGCTTTCGTACCCAGGAACACGCCCTTGGAGTTGATGTCCATCACGCGGTCCCACTGCTCGACGCTGGTGTCTTCCAGAGAGATATTGCGGGCGCCGCCCTCGACGGAGATACTGATGCCGGCATTGTTCACCAGCGCGTCGAGCTTGCCGTAGCGTTCCTCGGCCATGGCGACGATGGCTTGCCAATCTTCCTCGCTGGTCACCTCCAGGTGCGCGTAGGCCACGCCCAGACCTTCAGCCCGGCAGTCGGCCTCAACCTGCTGGCCAAGTTCGTCCAGGATGTCGCCAAAGACGACCCGCGCGCCCTCCCGGGCAAACAATCTGACTTCCTCTGCGCCCATGCCGCGGGCGCCCCCGCTGATAATGGCTACCTTCCCATCCATTCGGCCCATGTTGCTCTCCCTTCTATACTCGGCGATTTACTTCGCCGGAATGTTTTCGTCGATGACTGCCTACAGCTTCTTGACTCGGTAGTGTGTCAATTCGGCCCGCATCCTGCAACAACCGCGACAGCGTTGACAACAGTCAGATTGCCGCCGGATAATCGGCCCGCATCCAGGAGCGGTGAAAGTGGAAAACGCTTTGGAAATTGCCATCATCAGCGTTTTGGGCGGTATCGCCGCCGCACTGATTGCCGTCGGGGGCGCCGGTTTTTTTGGCTGGCCAGCAGGATTGACCGGCTCACCGAGCAGAACAACGCAACCCACAACGAGCTCAGCGAGAAAATCGACCAATCCCACAACGAGTTGAACGAACAAATTGATCAAAAACATCAGGAGTTGAACGAAAAAATCGATCAGTTGCGCGAGGATATGATGCAACAGATGGCGCAGATGAAAACCGAAATCATCAACGCGCTGGTCAATCATTCTCACCCCGAGCCCGGCGGCCCACCCGTATTCGCCGCGCCGCCTCCGATCATTCCGCCCGACCCCACAGCACGGGAGACGGAAGCCACTCCCGCGGACGACTGAATCTACGCCGCGCTGTTGTCGTCCATGAACATACCCACCACGTTGCCCTCGGTATCGCGGAAGTTGGCGAACCAGCCGACGCCTGGAATGACGGACCGCGGCGTTACGATCTCGCAACCCGCCGCCGTCACTTTGGCAACGTAAGCGTCCAGGTCATCCACCCCGATGATGACCAAGGCGCCGCCTCCGTTCCACGCCGACGCGCGGGCGATAAGCGCTCCGCCGATCCCATAGGACTCGTCGTCCCCGCCCGTCTGTTGCAGGTAGTATTCCTCGGGGCCGTCCCACTTGCTGGACTGCCAACCGAACACGTCGGCATAGAACTTGTTGGCGCGGTCGGCATCGTCAAAGGGCAGTTCAAAGTGCACGATCTTGGGCATGGTTCCTCCGCAGGTGGATTTTCATCTTTCAATGCCGGCGAGATGCAAGCCAAGCCGCCACTCCTCCTCCGGCAGTGCATACAATAGTGTATCCCACCACCGGCCCTTGAAAAATTCGTTGCTTCGCAGCCTTCCTTCTTTCAGGAATCCGAGCCGTTCCAACACCCGGGCCGATGCCACGTTGTCGGCGATGCACCAGGACGAAATGCGTCGCAGGCCCAGTTCACCGAACCCGAAATCGACCATGGCCCGGGCTGCCTCTGTAGCGTAGCCGTTCCCCCAGCATTGGGGAGACAGCTCGTACCCCAGATCTGCCTCCCAATCGTTATCGGGCTTGCGACGGATGCCGCAGTTGCCGATCAGGCGGCCATCCTCGCGCAGGACAATTGCCAGCTGGAACCGCCACCTCGGTTGCTCCGCCCGCCACCCACGGAACATTTCAACGAAATCACGGACATCCGCTTCGCTGCGTTCTTCCCACGGATAGAACCTAAGATAAAGCGGGTCGCGCTGGTAATCCAGCACGGCCCGCCAGTCATCTGCTCCGAACTCCCGCAGGACCAGTCGCTCGGTGGTGATTTGCATGCGTGTTGCGGCTAGGAGATAGCGGAAGATCCCTCTCCCTTCAGGTAGTCGGCGGTGCGCAGCGCCAGCGCCTGTATCGTCGTGGTCGGGTTGATGCAGGCCCCGGTGGTGAAGATGCTGCCGTCTATAATGAACAGGTTGGGCACGTCGTGGGCGCGACCCCAGCGGTCCACGACCGAACGATCGGGATCAGATCCCATGCGCGCCGTGCCCAGCAGGTGCCAGCCGGCGTTGCGGCGCAACCGAGAGGAAACAACCTTCTTCGCGCCGGCCGCCTCCAGCACCTCGGTGGCGCGGGCGACCCCGTGGTCCAGCATGGCCCAGGTGTTGTCGCTGACCGTGTAATCGATCTTGGGCGCCGGGATGCCGTGGCGGTCGGTGAGCGTCGGGTCCAGGGTGACCGTGTTGTGCTCTTCGGGAAGGTCCTCGGTCATGATGACGATTCCCATCTGATGCCGGAACCGCTCCGCGAAGTCACGGTGGTGTCCTTCGCCCCATTCCACCTGCTGGCCGACCAGGCCGCCCAGCGCGATCTGCAACGGAGCGCCGCCAACGTTGGAGATCTGCATATCGTAGCCGCGCACGAACCCGCGCCGCACGTCGGTCTCGTAGAACTCCTGGCTCAGCATGGAGGAGCCACGCGGTCCGTCGTCCGGCCCCATGTCCTCGTCGAACAGACCCAAGACGTAGCCGCAGGGATGGTGCATCAGGTTGCGCCCCACCTGCCCGCTGCTGTTGGCCAAGCCGTCAGGGAACAGCGAGCTTTTTGAGTTCAGCAACAGCCGAGAGGTGCCGATACCGTTGCACGCCAGCACCACGACTTTTGCGTACTGCGCTTGCAGGTCGCCATTACGGTCATAGTAGGCTGCGCCGGTGGCTCGCCCGCCAGCGTCCACCAGGATCTCCCGCACCCGGGCATGGGTAATCAGGCGCGCTCCCTGCTTGAGCGCGCTGGGCCAGAAGATGATGTCGCTGCTGGACGGCGAGCGCAGGTACTCGCCCACGTCCGGCTGACGGCCGTCATAGACCGTCGAGGCGACCGCGTTGTCTGACGACCACCAGTGCCAGCCCAATTGGTTGAAGGCTCGCGCCAGCTTTTCGCCGCCCGGGCCGATGGGCAGCGGAGGCGTGGGTCGCGCGGGCTTGGGCGGATAGGCCGGGTCTCCCTGCAATCCGCTGACGCCGTGGGCGCGATCGTTCTGGTCGTAGTACGGCTCCAGCTCGAAGTAGTCCATGGGCCAGTCGTCGGCCACGCCATCAAGCGACTTCAACCGGAAGTCCGACGGATGGAACCGAGGGAAGTGGGAACCCCAGTGGATGGTGCTGCCGCCCACCGCGTTGTACATGTAAGGCGCGATGGGGGTATCGTCCTCGTTGACCGGATAGTCCTCCGGCAACCCGCGGAAGTTGGGGTTGGGATGGAAGTCGGTCTGCCAGCGCAGTTGCGCCTGGGGTTCGTTCACCGGAAAGGCGTTCAGCGGCACCCAGCCGCCCTGCTCCAGGCACACCACCTTGACCCCGGCCTGGGTCAGGCTCCAGGTGAATGCCCCACCGGAAGCGCCGGCCCCGATGACCAGAACATCGGCGATATCATGCTTGCTGCCCATGAGTTTTGCTCCTAGGTGATCATATGGTTGGCAAATCAGGCAAGTAAACCCTTCGCCTCACGCGCCAACTCATGCGCGAACTCGGCGATTGACTCGCGACAGTATTTTCCAAATTTCGTTGAGGTGATCGGCGATCTGTTTCGTCTCTTCGACGGTGAGACTAGAAGCGTATTGGCGGACCACTCTAACAATTTGTTTCAAGTTGCGGCGAAATTGTCGGGACTGTCCACGGAATCGCTTGCGGCGCGGTTCATGGAACTCCGGCGTTGGCTCCAGTAAGTCCGCAGAAGGCAGCATTAACACGGCGGGCGGATGCGCATCATCCCGATTCCGCATTGCCGCACTTTTTAGAATATCTACTATCGCCAGCAGGTGGTCTTTGATGTGTTTACGCTCCTGAGGAGTGGACTCCGCATATAGACGTGCCAAGTGGTGCAGTACCTTGGCAGCCCATATTGCGATCGGGGCATATCTCAAGGCCGTCGTTACCATGCCTAACGCCCCGACTCTGCCTCGAGTTGACGGATGCGCTCCAACGCCGCGTCCCGTGCCGCTTGCGCCTCAGCCAGTGCCGTCTCCAACTGCTGAGGGTCCATGAGAAATTCGTCGGTGTTCGGGTCGTAGAAGCGAAGATTGCCTTCATCCCAGCATAGGTACAAACCCAATACTTCACTATAACCTGAAGACATCCCGAACAGCTTGCCAGAGCGGTCCTCGGATACTGGTATGGGTTCGTATCCTCCCTGGACCAATCGATCTCCAGCCAATGGCGCATCGTGATACCTGCCGCCAGAGTAGTCAAACCGCCAGTATTCACCCACGCCGAAATCGGCGTAATCATCGCGCTTGGTGGTGTAGTCGGCTCTTCCGGTGCTGGGGGAGGCCACCTCCAGCACAAAGTCCGGAGGCTTGCCCACAACAGCGATCTCATATCCATTGTTCTCGGAGATGGCATCTGGATCGACACCATAGGCGATCAGCAAGTCTGGGTATCTCCATCGGGACTGCGGTTGATTTCGGTCGATGCAGAGGTACCCTTCACCGCTGACCAGGACATCGGGCTGATGGGAAAAGTGACGGTAGACGGTATTGCCGATGGCGGCCCGATTGTAGTGGTTGTACTGTCGCATATCGTGCTTTCTGGGTGGGTCGGGCAGAGGCGGTTTGCGCCATGCTGCACCAGCGTCACCCGGCTTGACGACGGCTGAGTTTCGGGTCGTCATCATCAGCCTCTCAGTACGAAACCACTGCCGTTCGCCCCAGCCTACTTGCGCTCGAACACCGCCGCCACGCCCTGGCCGCCGCCCACGCACATGGTTTCCAGACCCCACTGGGCATCCTGCCGCTGCATCTCGTGGAGCATGGTGGTGAGGATGCGGGCGCCGGTGGCCGCGATGGGATGGCCTAGGGAAATGCCCGAACCATTGACGTTCAGGTTGTCCTCGTGGGGTAGCTGCCACTCACGCAACACGGCAAGAACCTGGGCCGCGAAGGCCTCGTTCAGCTCGATGATGTCCATGTCGCCCAACGTCATGCCGATCTTGTCCATCACCTTGTTCACCGCCGGAACCGGGCCGATGCCCATGGTGGCGGGGTGGCAACCGGTGACAGCCCAACCGCGAAGGAACGCCATGGGTTCCAGCCCCAGCTCCTCGAGCTTGTCCTCGGCCACCACCAGGCAAACCGAGGCCGCGTCGTTCTGGCTGCTGGCGTTGCCGGCAGTGACTACGCCGTCGCGCATCACCGGGCGCAACCCACCCAGGACTTCCATGGTGGTGTCGGCGCGCGGGCCCTCGTCGGTGTCGAAGATCTTGGGGTCGCCGCGACGCTGGGGGATGCTCACCGGCACGATCTCGTCGGCGAACTTGCCCGAATCGCGGGCGGCCACGGCGCGCTGGTGGCTGCGCAGGGAATATTCGTCCTGCTCCTCGCGAGGAATTTCGTACTCGCGGGCGAGGTTTTCAGCAGTCTCAACCATGCCGCCGGGGATGGGTCCAAACCGCTCGTCCGGCGCGATGGTGACGCGGGCGCGGGCCAGGCGGTCGTGGAAGGTCACCGAGCCGAACCGTGCGCCCCAGCGGGACTCGTTGCTGTAGAACTCGGCGCTGCTCATGCTCTCGGCGCCGCCGGCGATGACCACATCGGCGTTCTCCGTCTGGATCAGCATGGAGGCGTTGAGAATGGCCTGCAACCCCGAGGAACAGCGGCGGTCCAGCTGGTAGCCGGGCACCTCGATGGGCAGCCCAGCTTTGAGGCTGGCCAAGCGCCCGATGGCGGGATTCTCCCCCGAGGGGTAGCCGTGGCCCAGGATCACGTCATCGACCTGGGCGGGGTCCACGCCGCTGCGTTCCAGCGCGGCCTGGATTACCGTGGATGCCAGTTCGGCGGCGGGCACATCCCGCAGCGCTCCGCCGAAATTGCCGACGGCGGTACGGACCGGGGAAACGATGGCTACTCCTCTCATGACGGCCTCCTTGGGGCGTGAAAAATGCCGACGTCAACGAGGTCGGCGGGTTTGCTGAATGGTGTGAGCATCATACCCGTTGCGGTTGAGGGTGTAAAACCGGCGAGATTCCTGATGGACGGGCGCTTCCAAGGTTCCACATCACTCAACATTCCGCTCGTCCTGAGCTTGTCGAAGGACCCGCTCGTGGTTCGACAGGCTCACCATGAGCGAGGCATGGAGCGAACTCAGAATCCGCAGGCGTCCCACGCCCGGGCAAACACCGCGTCCAGCATGGGCTCCGTGAGCCGGCCAGTCTGGGTGTTCTGCTGGCTGGGGTGGTAGCACGCGATCAGCAGCGGCCCGCCCTCCGGCAACAGGGTCGCCACGTCGTGTCCGAATGGAGGCTTCCGGTCCGGCGGAGTCCGACCCGCAGCGGCATAAGACCTCAAGAAGGCATCAAAGGCGATCCGACCCAGGGCGACCACCGCGCGCAGGTCGGTGAGCAGTTCGATCTCGCGGACGATGTATGGCTGACAGGTGGCCAATTCTTCCCGTGTCGGCTTGTTGGCCGGCGGGGCGCAACGGGCGGCCGCCGTGATCAACGCTTCCCTCAGTTCCAGACCGTCACCGGGTCGGCTCGACTCAGGCTGGTTGGCGAAACCGGCCCGGTGCAGCGCGCCGAACAGCCAGTCGCCGCTGCGGTCGCCGGTGAACATCCGACCGGTGCGGTTCCCTCCGTGGGCGGCGGGAGCCAGCCCGACGATCAGCAGGCGCGCGTCGGAGTCGCCGAAAGCAGCGAGCGGACGTCCCCAGTAATCTTCTGCGCGGTACATCCGCCGCTTGACCCGCGCGGTTTCTTCCCGCCATTCCACGAGTCTTGGACAGGCCCGGCAGGAGATCACTCGCTCCTGAACCTCGCCTATGGTGGCGGCAGCCTGGGCCGCCGAGTGGGTATCAGTGACGATGCCCGTGCCCATCGCTGCCGTCCGGCGCGCCCCACCCACCGCCGCCGGGCGTGCGGATGCTCAGGATATCACCGGCCTCCACGTCCAGAGTTTCCTTGCCCGCCAAGCGGACCTCTTCGTAGCCGCCCTTCAGCAGCACGTTCTCGCCGTGCTCCCCGTGGTGGCCGCCGTGGTAACCCGGGGGCGCGTACCGCCGCCGCTCGGACAGCACGGTGACGCGGGCCGGGCTGAGGAACTCCACGTCGCGGATCAGGCCGTCGCCGCCCCGATGCAGGCCGTCGCCGCCGGATCCGCGACGCAGGGCGTAGCGGCGCAGGCGGAGAGGGAAGGCAAACTCCAGCGCCTCCACCGGCGTATTCATGGTATTGGTCATGTGGGTGTGAATACCGGAAACGCCGTCCTTGTCGGGGCGCGCTCCCATGCCGCCGCCGATGGTCTCGTAGTAGACATAGGGCTTGTCGCGGGAGATGTCGTGCCCGCCGATGATCATGTTGTTCATCGTGCCTTGGGAAGAGGCGGGTATGCGGTCCGGCATTGCCTGGCTCATGGCCGCCAGCAACACGTCGGTGATGCGCTGGGAGGTTTCCACGTTACCGCCGGCCACCCCACGCTGGGGCAGCGGGTCCACCAGGCTGCCCCGCGGCGTGATGACCTCCACCGGACGCAGGCAGCCCTGGTTGGCGGGAGCCTCGTCGCCGACGACGCAGCGCACGACGTACAGGCTGGCGGAAACGGTTACCGCGCGGGGGGCGTTGATGCAACCAGGCCGCTGGTCGGCGGTGCCGGTGAAATCGATCTTCATCCGGTCGCCGTCCACGGTCACCGACACCGAGATGCGCACGGGCTCTTCGGTGAGACCGTCGTCGTCCATGTAGTCGGTCACGTTGTAGGTGCCGTCGGGTATTTCGGTGATGCGACGGCGGGTCAGACGCTCGGAATAGTCCAGCAGCGCATCCATGTGCTCGAGGGTTTCATCAAGGCCGTACCGTTCGGCGATCTCCGTCAAGCGCTTATCGCCGACCCGAATGGATGCGATCTGCGCGGCCAGGTCACCCTGTCGGTCATCGGGGGTCCGCGAGTTGCGGCAGATCAGCGCTATGACCTCGTGGTTGATGCGCCCGCCCCGAGCCAGCTTCAGCGGCGGGATGATCATCCCCTCCTGGTAAAGTTCGGTGGACAGAGGCATGGAACCGGGCGCCATGCCGCCCACGTCGCTGTGGTGGCCTCGGTTGCTGACGTATCCGATGAGCTGCTTCCCATCGGCGCCGTCGACGTACGCCGGCGCCACCAACGTTATGTCCGGCAGGTGAGACCCGCCCAGGTACGGGTCGTTCAGAATGACGATGTCCCCCGGCCGCAACCCACGCGCGAAGGTCTGCAACGCGGCTTGCACGGAGGCGGGCATCGCACCCAGATGCACCGGCTGGTGCGCGGCCTGGGCCACCATCTCGGCGGCGGGATTGAACAGCGCGCAGGAAAAGTCCTGCCGCTCCTTCATATTGGTGGAATAGCTGGTGCGCTGCAGGGCCACGCCCATCTCCTCGGAAACGGAGATGAACATGTTCTTGAACACTTCCAAGCTGATGGCGTCAACGGGCATTTGACGTATAGCTCCTAAATCCGGGTTTCGCACACGGGCGAGCGACGGCTGCAAGTTCGAATTGCTAAAGGGTCAGTTCGCCTCGAATGAGGCGGCGATTCTTGGCGTCCGCGGCCAGGGCGAACGCCTCCAATGCCATGGCTCCGAGCAGTATCTTTTCGCGGCTGGTGCCGAACACGACGTAAACATCACGCGTACGGCCATCCAATTGCATCTCCGCCCTACCTATAGCTAGTTCCTGCACCGAACCATCGGCCAGGCTAAACAGTTCTACTTCATCGCGCGGGATGCCCAGATCGTCCAGGATGTACTCGGGGATTACGGTATACGACGCCCCGGTGTCCACCAGACCGTTCAGCGTCCGCTCACGGCCGTCAACCCGATTTCTAATGGTGAAATCGACCCTGAAAGTTCCCACTTCGCCTCCGAAGGTGGTTCCGGGGAGGATTATCCAATCCCGCTCGGACTGGTGCTTTTCAATCATCTTGGCCTCCCTTCAATTTGGGGTCGGCTGCTGAGACTCTGCTATAGGCTCATGATCATAGCGATGCCAGCAAATCCACGGCCCCCGCCGGCGCCACCAACTGATAGTACTCCGTTCCCAACAGGCGACGCATCACCTCCTCCGGCAGTTGCTCGAAGGGGCCGTCGCTGCTGATCTGGGTGCGGTGGCAGGACAGGGAGGCGATCTTGGTGTCCATCCACGGCGAGATGTCCAGGGTGGTCGTCACCTCCCCATCGGGCGTACCCAGGGTATCCACCGCGTCAACGGCGAATGGCGGTGTGATGCCCCGGTCGGTCATCTCCTGCCACATGCGCTGGAACACGCTCCTGGGGAAGCAGACGTAATAGAGCAGCGGGGTGGCCGCGTCGGGGTCGGAGGCGCGTTCGGCGGCGGCGGTGGCGTGGGCGCACATGGTCTTGTGATCGGGGTGGCCGTAGCCGCCGGTCGGGTCGTGGGTTATGACGACGTGCGCATTGACCTCGGCGATGATGCCGCGCAACCGCTCCACCACCGCTTCGGTATTGGCGTTGCAATAGGCGTTGGGGTGGTTGTTGTCATCCCAGCCTTCCATCCCGCTATCCCGGTAGTCCAGGAACCGCACGTCGGTGATGCCGGTGATGTCCATGGCATTGCGCAGTTCCTGTTTGCGGACCTGCCACAGGTTTTCCGGCGTGGCCAATGCGGGGTCGCTGATTTCCCCGATATCACCGTTGGTCGCGCAGACCAGCGTCACTCGCGCGCCGCCGGCCGCCAGCATCGCCAGCAACCCACCCGAGGCGAACCCCTCATCGTCGGGATGGGCGTAGCAGGCCAGCACCGAGAGGCGGGAGATGTCGATCACCGGCGACGTCGTCATCAGGGTGACTCGACAACGGGTTCCAGCAGCAGGTTGCCGTAGGGGTCCACCACGCCGGCCCATCGGGGCGGAACGACTATGGTGGTGTCCAACTGCAACAGCAGCGCCGGCCCGGCGATCCGGTTGCCAGTTTGCAACCGGTCCCGGTCATACAGGGTCGTGTCCACGGCGCCCTGCGCGAACACCACTTTGACGTTGCCCACCGTCGCGTGGGACGCATCGCTGCCGACATCGGCGGCGTGTTCCAGCACAGGTTTGTCCACCGCCAACTCGAGCTTGAGCCTCAGGTTGACCACCTCGACGGGCAGCGCGCGGTCGGCGTACCCGAACCGCTGCAGGTGGGCCGAGTAAAACTCCGAAGCGATACTCCGGGTCAGGTCGCCGCGCCCGGTCAGCGACGGGCAGTCCACGGTTAGCTCGAAAGATTGTCCCACGTATCTTACGTCCAGGAACCGACGCGACACCATGGCGTCGGCGGGGAGCCCCTCCTCCACCAGCTCGACCCGCGCCAGGTGCTCCATGCCGTGGAACTCTTCCTCCAGTCTGGCTTTGTCCAAATCCTCGCCGCGCAGCATCACTGTGCGCGAGTAGTCCTTGACCACGTCCGCGATCGCGACCCCCAGGGCCGACAGGATGCCGGGATGGCCGGGCACCAGCACGCGCGGGATGCCCAGCTCCGCGGCCAGCTCGCACGCGTGCATCGGGCCCGCGCCGCCGAAGGGAACCAAGGTGAACTCTCGGGGGTCGTACCCGCGTTCCAGCGAGATGGCCCGGATGGCGCGTTCCATGTTGGAGTTGACCACGCGAATGATCCCCAGCGCCGTTTCCGTAGCCGATGCGCCGATGCCGACGGAAAGGTCGGTCATTAGCGTTTGGGAACGTTCCTGATCCAGAGTCATGCGTCCGCCCAGGAACCCATCCGAACGCAGGCGACCCAAAGTCAGGTTCGCGTCGGTGACCGTGATCCGGTCGCCCCGCCCGTAGCACGCCGGACCCGGGTCTGCCCCGGCCGATTGCGGCCCGACGACAAGCGCGCCGCCGGCATCCACCCGGGCGATGGAGCCGCCACCGGCCCCCACGGTGTGGATCTCGATCATCGGCACGCTGACCGGATAGCCTCCCAGGTTTGCCGAGGTGGTCTCCTTAATGCGCCCGGGACAAAGCGACACATCGGTTGAGGTGCCGCCCATGTCCAGCGTGATGATGTCCGGATACCCTGCCTGGACGCCAGTGTAGAAAGCGCCCACCACGCCGCCGGCCGGACCGCTGAGGATAGTGCGTACCGGCTGATCCGCGGCCAAACTGGCGGTTATGCTGCCGCCCGACGACTGCATGATGCGCAACCCATGACCCAGCACCGTTTCCAACTGCGTAAGGTAACGGGTCATCACCGGGCCCACGTACGAGTTGACCACCACCGTGCTGGTGCGCTCGTATTCTCGGAACTCAGGCAGGATCCGGGACGATATCGAAATGAACGGCCGGTTGGGCAGCTGTGCCAACCGCTGCGCCAGGATCTCCTCGTGGGCCGGGTTGAGGAAGGAAAAGAGGAACGAGACGGCAACGCCGTCCACCTCGGCCTCGCCGAGCAACTCCACCAGCGCGTCGATCGATTCGGGCGTCAGATCGTCGAGTATGGTCCCGGTATAATCGATGCGTTCCGGCAAGCCGAAGCGCAGCTGCCAGGGAGCCAGGGGCTCAGGCCGTTCCATCGACAGGTCATACAGGTCGGCGCGGTTCTGCCGGCCGATTTCGAGCACGTCCTCGAACCCCATCGTGGTGACCAGAGCGGTGCGCCCGCCCTTGCCTTCCAGCAGGGCGTTGGTTGCCACGGTGCTTCCGTGGATAAAGTCGGCGTTGGCGATGTCAACGCCGGTGTCGCGCACACCCACCGTGATGCCAACCGACGGGTCGGCCGGCGTTGACGGGAGTTTGTGGACGGAAAGAACGCCGTCCCGAAGGACGGCGATATCGGTGAAAGTACCGCCGACATCTATGCCGACTACGGTGGTTGACATCTGCGATTTATCCCTTGCTATCGGTTCCTGGGCGACAGATCCTGTCCGGCGCTGCATTCACTCGGCCAACGCGATGCGCAACCGCTTGTTGATCCGTCCCTTGCTCTCGTGACCCACTACCTCGATGCGGCCCACCTCGCTGGTGTTGCGCACGTGGGTGCCTCCGTCCGCCTGCAGATCCAGGCCCTGGATATCGATGGTGCGTACTTCGGTGATCGCCGCCGGCAGCAGGTTGATCTTGGTGCGGATCAGGTCCGGATGCGCGTCGGCCTCGTGCCGGCCCAGGAAGCCCACGCCAATGTCCCGCGATTCCGCCACCTCAGCGTTGATGCGCGCTTCGACCTCGTCGGCGAACTCGGCCGACATGTTTTCGAGCTCGAAATCCATTCGCGCGCGTCCGGGCTGCATGTCGCCGCCCGTCACCAGGGCGCCGTAGTCACGCCACACGACTCCGCACAGGATGTGCAGAGCCGTATGCGTGCGCATCAGAAGATAACGGCGTTCCCAGTCGATGGCGCCGTGCACCGCTGCGCCCACCGCCGGCCGGTCCGAGCCGTCTATCGCGTGCACAATGGAGCCGCCGGAGCGGGAGGCTTTTGTAACGCGAAACTCCACGCCCGACGCATCGGTCAGCGCGCCCACGTCGCACGGTTGGCCTCCGCCTCCGATGTAGAAGGCGGTGCGGTCCAGAATCACGCCCCCATCATCGGTGACCTCCGTTACAGTGGCGTCAAACTCGGATACGTAGGCGTCGGTCAGGAACAGCAGCTCAGTCATGGTGGCCTCATAGCGGGTCGCAGCGCGATGTTTCCGAAGTGCCGGACATTATAGCAAGGCCCCCCATGCTATAATCTGGCTCAATCTCATAGCATGGATTAATGCGATATGCGCCTGTCATGTCTTCAGGAAAATCTGGCTCGCGGACTGGGGGTGGTTAGCCGGGCGGTGGCCAGCAGATCGACGCTGCCGATAACTCAAAACGTTTTGCTCCGCACCGACCAGGGCATGTTGATGCTGTCCGCCACCAACCTCGAAATCGCCATCACCACGTGGATCGGAGCGATGATCGAGGAGGAAGGGGCGATCACGGTTCCTCACCGCTTGCTGGCCGACTGGGTCAACACCCGCCCCAGCGACCGGATTGATCTCGACCTGGGCGGACCCGACGCTGACGGGCCGGCCGGAGGAGGCAGCGTCTTGCACCTGGCCTGTGGCCGAGCCGTGACGCATATCAACGGAGCCGACGCCGCAGACTTTCCGCCCGTACCCCAGGTTGACACCGGCATGGCCATTGACATCGATCCCAGCGTACTGCGCTCCGGAATAAGCCTAGTGGCGTTCTCCGCGGCCACCGACGAATCGCGCCCGGTGCTGACCGGCGTGGAGCTCAAGCTGAGCGAGTCCAGCGTGGTTATGGCCGCCGCCGACGGCTTCCGCCTGGCGGTCTATTCGGGCCAGATTTCCCAGTCGGTGGACGAAGAAATAAAGGTGATCGTTCCGGCGCGCACCATGCAGGAAGTGCAGCGTCTGGCTTCGGAGCAGAGCAGCCCCGTCCAGATGACCCTGTCCCCGGACCGCGGGCAGGCAATGTTCAAATTGGAGCACGTCGAGATCGTTTCCCAGTTGCTCCAGGGCAGTTTCCCCAACTACGAGCAGCTCATTCCCGAGCGCTACGAGACCCGCGCCGTGATGGAACTGGACGACCTGAAACGCGCCACACAGTCGGCGTCAGTCTTCGCCCGAGACGGCAGCAACATCGTCCGGCTGGAAATGATGCCCCAGGAGGCCAGCGAGGGTGGCCAACTCAAGGTGTCCGCGCGCTCGGAAGAGGTCGGCGACAGCCTGGACGAACTGGACATCGACCAGTTGGACGGCGAAGACGCCAAGATCGCTTTCAATGTCCGTTATCTCCAGGACATCGTGAACGTGTTGGGCCGCGGCAAGGTGGCCATCGAGGTGACCAATTCCTCCAGCCCAGGCGTGTTCCGGCCAGCCGACTCCGACCGGTACGTACATGTGGTCATGCCAATGTATGTGCAATGGTAGCCACGTCCTGCCATGTGCGGCCGGTTCGGCCTATTCGCTGAACTGGGGGACCTCTCCGGTCACTTCGAGTTCCGGGCGGAGCCGCTGCAGGGGTCCTATCTGCCGCGGTGGAACATCCCACCCACTGCGTCCATCCTGACGGTTCTCGGCGATGGCGACGCCCGCGCCGCCGGCATGATGCGGTGGGGGTTGACGCCCTCCCGCAGCCGGAACAGCAAGTCAGCCCCGCGGCTCCTGTTCAACGCGCGGGCGGAGACCATCGACCAGCGGCCGGTCTTCCGTAACGCATTCGCGGGCCGTCGGTGCCTGGTGCCGGCCAACGGGTTTTACGAATGGCAGGCCGGAACGGGTCGGACCAAAACGCCCCAGTGGATTTCGCATCGAGACGGCAGTCCAGTGGCTTTCGCTGGCATCTGGTACGGCGCGCAACCCGACGAAGAAGACCAGGGAATCTGCGTAATCATTACCACCGCCGCCAATGCCTTGGTGGCGCCCATTTACGATCGCATGCCGGTCATCCTGCCGCCCGAGCATTTCGGCGCATGGCTCTCTGACCGCTCCGACCCCGATGCGCTCCTGGCAATGTTGGGCAGCCGGGATTGGCCGGAAATGTCGGTCCGCGAGGTTTCCACAGCGGTAAACCGGGTGGCCAACGACGGGCCGCAGCTCATCGATGACGATATGCTGCCCGGGCGGGAGCAACGGCTGTTCCCGTAAATCAATCCACGGGAAGCCGGTCAGTCGTTCCCGACCTCCGCGGCCTCAGCAACCAGTTCCAGTTCGTCTTCGTCTTCGGGCTCGTCCGCGACGGGTTCCGGCGGATGCAACGGCAGGTCGATGGTCATCTCGGTGAATTCACCGGGCTCGGACTCCACCAGGATCTCGCCCCCGTGGCGGCGAACGATGTCGTTGCAGATTGATAGCCCCAGACCCGTCCCCTTGTCCGTGGGTTTGGTGGTGAAGAACGGATTGAACATCTTCTCGATGACTTCCGGTGGCATGCCGGTGCCGTTATCCCTGATCCGGACGTGGACCCGATCTTCCTCGAGCTGGGTGGACAGCCACAGCGTTGGCGAGTAGTCGGGCTCGCCTCCGTTTTCCGCCAGGGTCATGCGCTTCTCGTTGGTTGCGTAGCAGCCGTTGTTGACTATGTTCAGGAAAACGCGGCCCAGATCCTGGGGGTTGACGTCAAGTTCGCCCATGGATTCGTCAAAGTCGTACTGCAAGTCCAGTTGGAAGTTGGGGTCCACCGCACGGACGCTGTGGTAGGCCAGACGGGCGTGTTCGTCCAGGAGGTTGTTGATGTTGGTCAGTTGATGCCCCACCGATTCCCGGCTCATCATCAGCATGTCGTTAACGATGCGGTCGGCGCGGTCGCCGTGGGTGCGGATGCGCTCCAGATTCTCCGTCAGGTCGCTGAATATGTCCTCCAGCAGGTCCCGCTGTTCCTCGTTGAGCTGCCCATTTTCGTTCTCTTCCAGCGTTTCCTTCATTTCCTCCAGCAAATCTTCGGAAGCCTCGGAGAAGTTTTTCACGAAATTCAATGGATTTCGGATTTCGTGCGCCACTCCGGCGGTGAGCTCACCCAACGCCGCCAGTTTTTCGCGCATCACGATCTGGCCCTGGGCGGTGTTGAGATCCGTAAGGGCCTGCTCCAGCTCACCGTTCTTGCCCTGGAGTTCTTCAGCCAACTCTTCCACCAGGTTCAGTCGCTGGATTTCAATGGCGTGCTGACGGAACACCTCCAGCGCCGCCGCCATCTCGGCCACCTCGTCGCGACCCCTGATCTCCGCCCGGGCTTCCAGGTCTCCGCCGGCCATTTGCCGCATCCACTGCGACAGCATCTCGATGCGGTGCAGCAGGACCCGCCCCACGAACAGCCACGCGATCAGTATCGCACCGACAATGCTGAAGCCCGTGATGGCGAGCAGCAGGGTGCGGCCGGTAAATATTGCCTGGTCCGATGCCGCGGTCGCCACCGCGGCGCTGTCGCGGGCAGTTTGCACCAGGAACTCCATTTCGCCCAGCAGGAGCACTGCGATGTCGTGGTTGTTGCCCAGCAGCACCACCTGGAGGTCAGCGAGCTCCAACTGACGCGCGCGCAGTACGAAACTGTTGTCATCGCCCATCCCCAATTCCACCAGCCTCGAGAACAGCGGCTCCAGTTCTGAGTGGACCTCAGTGCCCTCCAACCGGCTCAGGTTACGGTTTATGTGGAAAACTGAGGACTCGAACCGTTCCCGGAGGGGTTCGATCAGGGACGGATCGGAAACCGTGCTGGCGCTTGCCAGAATCTGGGTGGCGATGTTCAAGTTGCTCTGGAGCTCGGACAGGTAATGGAAACGCGTCAGCTCGTCCTCCGACCGATATGCCACTTCTGCCGCCGGCGGTTCGCCCAACGCCCGATAGCCGGTCACCGTGTAAAAAAGCTGGTCGTCCCGCGCCGGTGTGACGATATGGTCCAGGCGGAACCTGAGATCAGCAAGACGGGCTTGACGTGCGTCCGACGCGTTCTCCAGCTCAAACCTCTCGGATATGCCTTGCTTGATGTCGTCAATGTTGAGGAGAAGTGTATCGGAGTACGCGCTTACTCGTTCGAATTGTCCCTTTTCGTCCTCTCCGGCTCGGCTTTCCAGAATCTTCAACTGATCATCGAACGACTTGTGGGCCGCAGCGATTCGATCGCTGACCTCCGTGACCTCTTCCGGCGTAGAGGACGTGGGCAACGTGGCCGCATCAGCCACCAGTGCGCTGCTGTACTGGGCTAGATCGAACGCCGCCGCCAGATCCGGGACGCTGCGCTCATTGACCCGGTTCTGGGCGTCCCCCACCTGATCGAAGGAAAACCATCCCACCAACGACGCCGCAAAGGTCAGGCAAACTGCGCCGCCAAGCGCCAGATACAACTGTGAAGATATCCGATATCGGAGTTCGAGGAATTTGATCAATGCTGCCATCATTTGTCTTCGCTCCCCAAAACATCCTTCGGCAGGACATCCAGCGAGATGTACTCGCCGTCTTCCCCAATCATCGTGAGGAAGACCTCGTCAGACCACTGGTTGCCCTCTTCCTGGCTGAAACGCAATTCCACGCCGCTCATGTCGATGGGCTGGGCGTTGCGGAGCACGCTCAAAAAACAGGCACGGGTCACATCAAGGCCGCACCGCTGCAGTCCGGCGATGGCCAGACGGCCGGCCATGTATCCCTCCAGGGACACGAACCCGGGTTCGATTTCAGGATCATATTCGGCCAACGCTTCCTGGTAGGCGGCCACCACCGGGTTTGCAGTATCGGTGGGAAAAGGCACAACCTGGGTAACGATTACACCCGCGCCACCGGAACCCAACTCCTCGGCCAGGGCATTGCTCCCCACGAACGATACGGTCATGAACACCGGGTCCATTCCTATTTCGCGGGCCCAGTTGATCACCGCGGCCACCGGTTGGTAGGCGCCAACCACAATAACGGCTTCGGGGCGTCCCTTCCGCAGGTCCAGCACGCCGGTCTTCACGGCGGTGGTGTTGCGCTGGTAAAGGCCCACGGCCACCGGTTCGAGGTAACGCCGGTGCAGCGCCGCATTGGCGCCGTTAAAACCGGCCCGACCGAAGGAGTCATCCTGGTACATAACCGCGATGCGCTCGATGCCCAGGTCTGTGGTCAGGCGTTCGACCATCTCTTCGGTTTCTTGGTTGTAGGAAGACCGGAGGTTGATCACGCTTCGGAGCCTGGGGTCCCGCAGGAAAGCGGCTCCGGTGAAAGGCGCGATGTATGGCACTCCGGCCTCTTCCGCTACTGGCACGGCGGACCGCGAAGTCGGCGTGCCGACAGCACCAATCAACGCGAAGATATTTTCGACTTCGATCAGTTCCGTCGTGTTGGCGATTGCAAGCTCGGGCTCATAGGTGTCGTCGCGGGTGACCAACTCCAAGCGGCGTCCATTCACGCCACCGGCTCGGTTGACTTCGGCGAAGGCGGCCTGAATGCCGTGGTTCATGCCGGTGCCCAGTTGCCCGGCGGGTCCGGTGAACGCCGCCGACTGCCCGAATACTATTCGGTCATCAAATACGCCGGGTTCATCGCGGCCTGTCGCAGGGGCCAGGATAAGGTTGCGCGGCGTCGGGGCGGGCGCGACGACCACCTGTTCCGCGGTGGTGACAGGCTCCGCGTCGGGGCCACACGCCGCCAACCCAACCAGACACGCTACCGCGATGGTGGCGAGTGTCTTCGCGATAAGGTTTGCCCGGGACACCGACTTGCCTCTGATATCACCGGGCGATGGCGTTGCGGCGTGGGTTCGGTGGAAGCGGCAACCTGGCAACTACCCGCGAATCTATGCTCTCGCAGTCAAGACCCGAACCGCCGGCGTCACTCCGACTTGCGCTTGGTCATCGCCAGCTTGTTCTTGCCGTCCTCGCGGCTGTACCGCATTTCGTCCATCATAGTGCGCACCAGGTGAATGCCGAGCCCTCCGATGGGCCGATCACCCAATGGGGCGGAAATGTCGGGCGTTTTTTGGTCCAGGAGCGGATTGAACGGCCGGCCGTCGTCCGAGATTTCCACGGTGACTCTTTCGGCATCCGAAGCCAGCGATATTTCGATTTCCCCGGTCGCGCCGCTGTAGTTGACGATGTTGACGCCCAATTCCTCCAGTACCAGGTTCAGCTTGAAAACGAGATCCGGCGGCCAGTTGTCGCGCTCTGCGAACTCCTCTAGCGCCGCCGGGATCAGCTCAAGTTGTTCATGATTGGGCGCTATCTTCAAATGCACGGGGGCGGTCATGGTCAGGTCTCGCTGCGGCGGAAAAGGAGACAGGTTATATCGTCAAACTGCGAGGTGTTACCCGCGAACTGGTTGACAGCATCGAAGACGGCTTGGGTCGATGCCTTTGCGTCCCGAACCGGCTGTGAAGTAAACACCTGCTGCAGCCGCTCCATGCCAAACTCCTCCCCACCCTCGTCCACGGCTTCGGTGACTCCGTCGGTGTAAAACACTACGGTGTCGCCCGCCGAAATGGAAATCGTGCGTTCGTCGTAACTCATTCCAGGCATCACGCCCAGGGCGATCCCGTTGGTGCCGGGCAACACCGTGGAAGTGCCGTCGACGTGCACGATGAGCGGCGCGTTGTGGCCACCGTTGGCGTAGGTCATTTCCCCGGTCGCCGGATCATACACCGCGTAGAACAGGGTTACGAACATCATGGCGTCGTTGTCGTCGTACAGCAGATCGTTTACTTCCGTAAGGACTTCGCGGGGGGACTTGAGCCCCATGGCCGCACTCTTGAGGAGCGTTCGGCTGGCCATCATGAACAGCGCGGCGGGCACACCCTTGTCCGACACGTCGGCCACGGCCAGGCCAATTCGGCCGTCGGTCAGATAAACGACGTCGAAAAAATCTCCGCCCACAACACGCGCCGGCGTCATGCTGCCGTAAATCTGGATGCCGGGCTGACTCGGGAATTCAGTGGGCAGGATCGACTGCTGCATCTTGTTGGCGACGTCCAGCTCGTTTTCCAGGGCCACCAACCGCTCGCGTGACGCCGTCGCCTCTCTCCAGGCCTCCAGATTACTCAGCGCCCGCTCGATCGTAATGCGCAGGTCTTCAAAATCGACGGGTTTGGTGACGAAATCGAACGCTCCAAGGTTCATTGCGGAGCGAATATTTTTCATATCTCCGTACGCGGAGATGATTACAGCGTGTATGTCCGGCGCGACGTCCGGAATATGTGACAACAATGCCAGTCCGTCCATCTGCGGCATGTTGATATCGGACAGCACCATATCGATTTCGTCGTCTTGATTGAGAGTCTCGAGCGCCTCCACCCCATTTTGCGCGAATACGAACTGGTAGCGCCCCGAACGAATGGCCCGCCTCATCCGCTGCAACACCAGCGGTTCGAGGTCGGGCTCATCGTCGACCACAAGTATCCGATATGGCCCTGACGATTCTGCCATGATCCCATCCCTGACGGGCGGTCTACGCCCGATCATCGTAATTTTGGACTCGCGAGGCCGGTTGCTCGCGAAAGACTACCCTTTCAGCGCGGCGATAGCCTCTTCCTGAGACGGATGGATGGCGATAACCTGGTCGAATCCGCTGATTTCAAAAACTTCCCGCACGGTCCCCGACAGCGCGCACAGGGCGAAGCCGGAATTCTGCCGCTGCAGGGTCTTGGCGGTCTGCAAAACCACGCGGAGCCCCGCACTACTAATGTAGGTAAGCTTTTCCATATCGAGGATCACCACCTGATCGGTGGGTTCGATGGCTGCATCCAGATCTTCGAGGAAGCGCTGCGCGTTGGTGCTGTCGACACGTTCGGCAGCCTCAATGATCAAAGTGCCCTGATTCCTCTGGAAATCGATTGCCATGATACTGTCTCCTGGATTGCGCTGGCAGTTATTAGGGACACTGGCGGACGCGCCAATGCGGACGCCAGCGGCTCACGCCTGTTTTCCGGTGAATTGTATCACCGAATCGGTTTTTGTGTACCCTGGGTGATATCAGTTTAGCGCACACATGTCTGGTT
This sequence comes from Dehalococcoidia bacterium, assembly GCA_034423575.1. GTDB lineage: Bacteria > Chloroflexota > Dehalococcoidia > Lucifugimonadales > UBA3495 > Bin87. Next base: position 23,467 of record DAOUIF010000006.1, read on the forward strand.
GAAACCACTACCTTCCGACCACTGTCCCCCACCACATGCAAGTTTCAGCGCGTCGGAAAGCCCGTCTTGCCCTAAGCAGCCAGCGCACGTCACGTACTGATTCTGTGCGTTGACGGAACCGGCACGGGCAAATAGACTGCGTTCAGATCGTACGTCTCGCAGGCTCCGGATCCAAGGAGAATCACGATGAAGTTGCAGATCATGTCACCGGCCGCCGCGCGCGTTGACTTCAAGGTCCCGCCGGCGCCCCGCCTGGATACCCTGGAAGGCAAGACCATCGGCCTGTACAACAACATGACCGGCGGAGCCGGCGTGGCCGTCAACCGTGTCGCCGAGCATATCGGCCGTCGTTTCTCCAACGTGAGTTTCGAAAGCTACGGCGGCAACCTGCGCGATGGCCGTCCGGCGCTGAGCCGCGGCGTGCACATCGACGACGAGGAAGCCGCCCGCATCGCCAACGAGGTGGATGCAATGGTGGGCGCCGCGGCGCATTGAGGGGGCTGCACGTCGTGGCTTGCCCACGACATGGTTGCCATGGAAAAGGCCGGCGTGCCCTCGGTGGGCATCGCCGCGCGCAGCTTCGCCCGGGCCTGGCAGTCCTGCGTTGATGGCTGGGGTCAGCCCGCCACCGCTTTTGTCACCATTCCCCACGCGTGCACCGGACAACAGCCCGACTACATCCACAAGATGGTGGACGAGCAGATCGACAACATCATCCTCGGATTGACCCGTATGTCCGCCTCCGCCGACCTGTCCGGCGGCGCCAACGGCCACAGTGAGACCGACGTGTTCACCGTCGAATTGGACGACACTCCCTTGGGTCTCGACGCGGTCAATCGCTTCATGGAGGAGCGCGACTGGAGCGACGGCATGCCCATCGTGCCGCCCACGCCCGCCGCCGTGGAGGCCATGCTCAAGGGGACCCGTCGCGACCCGCAGGACGTGGTCATCGTCATGGAGCCGGGGTTCGGCCTGGCCACCGTGGAGAAGATCGCCATCAACGCGGTGATGGCGGGTTGCCATCCGGCGCAGTTTCCCGTCCTGTTGGCCGCCCTGGAATGCATCGCCCAGCCGGAGATGAACCACCGGGACATGCAGGTGTCCGGCCACACTGAGTCCCCGCTGATCCTGGTGAACGGTCCTGTCGCGGCCAAGGCGGGCATCAACTACGGCACGTCGGCCATGGGCCCGGGTGTAGTCAACAAGGCCAACACCGCCATCGGCCGGGCATTGCGCCTCTGCCTGATCAACATCGGATACTGCAAGGCCGGCGCCGGCGACCCCAACTTCATCGGTTTGCCCACCAAGTTCGGCATGTGCATCGCCGAGAACGAGGAAGTCAGCCCCTGGCAGCCCTACCATGTCGACAAAGGGTTCCGCCCCGACGAAAGCGCGGTCACCGTGATCACCGTCACCGGTCCCACCGACATCCTGGACGCCGGATCGCGGAATCACGAGGACACGCTGAACAACATCGCCTCCATGATGTTCTACCGCCATGCCGGCGGTGGCAGCTGGATCAAGGGCCGCCAGTCTGCCCAGGTGGGCCACACCAACCAGCGGGTTGAGTACCAGAGCCCGTATCATCCCATCATGCTCAGCCCGTCCCGTGCGGTGATCCTGGCGGAGGCCGGGTTCAGCAAGCGCGCCACCCAGGAGTGGCTGCACGAGCATTGCCGCGCCTTGTTGCGCGAAGCCATCGGCCCAGCCGGCATGCCCACCGACGCCAACGGCAAGTGGCTGCGCTACCCGGAGCTGCAGCATCTGGCCGACGATCCCGACGCCACGATTCCCGCATTGGAAGATCCGGAGCAGTATCTGCTGTTCGTCACGGGCGGGTCCACCCATTACGCAAACTTCTTCTACGGCACCTACGGCATCGCCACCATGCCCGTGGAGGACGTGTAGCATGCCCCGGGTGCCCGCCGACCAGTACGTCACCAAGGTCCGCATGCCGGAGGACATCGACCGGTTCTGGGATGGCGTACTGTCGGAAACTGCTCAAATCCCGCTGGATCCGGAGGTGGTTTATGACCCTCTCCGGTCCACCGCGCGCATCGACGTCTACGAGGTGTTCTACACCAGCCTCGATCACGTCCGCATCGCGGGCTGGTACGCCGTGCCCCGTCAGCGCGAAGGCCCCTTGCCCGGCCTGATCCAGGTCCCCGGATACAACATGGAGCCGCCGGTACCCAAGAACTGGGCCGCCAGAGGATATGCCGCTTTCAGCGTCGCTCCCCGCGGCAAGCTGCGCAGCAACCGCCAGTTCAATCCCGGCTACCCGGGCCTGCTCACCTACGGCATGGTGGACCGGAACACCTATTCATACCGGGGCTTCTACATGGACGCCTGTCGCGCCGTGGACTTTCTGCTGGGTCGGGACGAGGTCAACGGGGATCGCATCGGCGTCACCGGGCACAGCCAGGGCGGCGGCCTCACCGTCTCCACGGCGGCGCTGCGCCCCGAGATCAAGGCGGCGGCAGCCGGAGCGCCGTACCTCTGCGGATACATGGACTCCATTGAGCTGACCGACGCCTACCCGTACCAAGAAATCGCCGATTACCTGCGGATATACCCCGACAGCCGGGAACAGGTGGAAACCACATTGGCCTACTTCGACGGCATCAACCTGGCCCACCGGATCACCTGTCCGATCATCGTCAGCGTGGGCCTGCAGGACAGCACCTGCCCGCCGGAGACCGGCTTTGCCATGTTCGACGCCATCGCCAGCGAAGACAAGCAGATGTACGCCTACGACGGCCACGGCCACGACGCCAACAACCACGAGCATGGCGCCGTGATAGACGCCTTCATGGCCAGGCACTTGCAGGACTGACGAGTTAGATGGCATGACCACGCTTGCCGGCGCAAAGCCCCACGATTTCGACACCTACTGGCACGACGTGCTGACGGAATTGGCACGGTATCCCACCGCGTCGGAGGTACAGGAACTCCCGCTGCGCTCCACGGATTTCGCGACCGCTTACGGTGTGCGCCTCACCTCCCTGGGACCCTACCGTCTCTACGGCTACCTGAGCATCCCCAACTACGACGGGCAATTTCCAGCGCGCTACCATGTGCCCCGCTATGGCAGCGTGCAGGACCTGGTGCCCCAGGGACAGGCCAATGGCCAACGCCGGGAGCACGTGACCTTCGCCATCTGCGTGCGCGGGCAGCGGCTGGCGGATCAGCCCTACGCCGCCGCTTTCCCCGGCCAACTCACCGACGGCATCGACGACCCTGCGACCTACATATATCGAGGCATCGTCGCCGACTGCGTGCGCGGGCTGCAATACCTGGCTGGCCGGCCGGAGGTGGACGCCACGCGAATCGCCGCCATCGGCAACGACCTGGCTTTGACCACGGCGGCGTTGTGTCCACAGGTCACGCACCTGGTGACCACGCCGACCCTGATGTACGCCACGGCCGATCTAGCCTCGCGCACCAGCGCCTACCCCCTGGAGGAAATCAACGACTACCTGCGACTGCACCCGACCCGCCGGGAGGCCGTAAATCGCACGCTGTCCTACTTCGACCTGCGCTGGTTCGGCGCCCGGGTCAGCGCGACCACGCTGCTGATGGCCGGCGCCGACGGCTCTGCACTGGACGCCGCCGGTCTGGAACCGCTGATCCGCGATATCCGGGGCGAAACCACCGTCCACGCGGCAGAACATTCCGGCTACCGGGACGGGCGATACAGCGAAGAATGGTTGTCCCGACAGTTCGGCATGTCGGAACCCAGCCTGCCGCCCCACTGGCAGGACTAGCCGGATGCCCTACGCGAACCTGCCCGGCGTCGACATCTGGTACGAGGACACCGGCGGCGACGGCATCCCGGCGGTCTTCTGCCACGCCGCCTCCGGCACCTGCGATTGCTGGATCTACCAGTTGCCCGCGTTCACGCTGGTCGGCTACCGCTGCATCACCTACGACCGGCGCACCTGGGGAAAGTCCCGCAACACCGACGAAAGCCTGCAACCGGGCTATCAGGACGAGGACCTGCACGGCCTGGTCGAGTTCCTGGGCCTGGACCGATTTCACCTGGTAGGCACCGCCGCCGGCGGGATTACCGCCATCGGCTACGCGCTGGCTCATCCCGAGCGAGTGCGAAGCCTGGTGTTCGCCAACACCATCGCCGGCATCCAGGACCCGGAGTACCTGGAGGTGCAGGATCGCATCCGCCCGCCGGAAATCCGCAACCTGCCCGTGGAGCTCTACGAGCTGGGGCCATCGTATCGAGGCACCGACCCCGACGGCACGGCCCGCTGGCTGGAGATCGAGCGCGCCAGCCGACCCTACGGCAGGCTTCCGGCGCAACCGCTGCGCGAGCCCACCACCTACGCCCGGCTGGCCACCATGAGCGTGCCGGCGATGGCGCTGGCCGGCGAGTCCGACCTGGTGTCCCCGCCGGCGCTGATGCGGTTGCAGGCAGAGCGCATCCCCGGCAGCCGCTTCGTGTCGCTGCCGGAGGCGGGCCACGCCGGCTTCTGGGAACGCCCGCAGGTGTGGAACGGCCTGGTGCTGGAGTTCATTGGACAGCACTAGGCGATGGCAGCGCCAACGGCTCGTTGAAATGGGAGAAACGCATCTCCATTGAGTATTGGTACGCGAACGCCTCCCCCACCGCGGGGAACGAGCCTTCCATCGTGTAGGCGCGCAGCAGCCCATCTTCAACCCCTACCCACAAGGTAACCTCCACGGTTCCGGCCAGCATCTGGGCGCGCAGGTATCCGCCGCCGGCAACGTCGCCCCAGGTTTCCTCTACCTGCTGAGCCATATCCATATTGCCAACGATCTTGTTCACGCGGACGCCCCGTAAAATTTCCTCCCCTTCGCGTGATTCGTCGGTAAGGCCGTCCAGAATCTGAATGTGATCCTTGGGGCTGGGGAAGTTTGCGGTAACGGGCTCGCTCCCTGGAAACGACCATTCTTCCCACGGGCCGGTGGCGCTTTCCCGGTGATATTCCCTGCCATCCAGCAGCAGCAGCGTCTCAACGTGATTACCGTTTTCCGTTGCCTTGACGTGCATTCCCTCACCAACCACCACCACTGCCTCGGTGTGCATCTCCTGTCGTTCCGGTCCGCCCTCGACATGAACTGTGAACCGGGCGTCCATGGTGAATTTGTACGATTCCAGCGAAGAGTTGTTCACCCTTCCATGACCAAGCGTTTCCTCGGCTGAGAAGGGTTCGGGCGACGGCGCAAACACCAACCAGCCCATCACTGCAAGTGCCCCTACCGCGATTACGGCGACGACCGATAGCAATGCTTTCCGGCGGGTCAGCATGGCTCGTTCCGGCGCAAGTCTATCTCACATCGTCCGAACCAAGATTTGCGGGATTTTATGATTTGGCAGGACTGGGAGATTCCATCACGAAACGGTTCCAATCCCGGCAATCCCTAAATCTTGAAACAGCCTGAATCTGACGATTCCCCGCCGCCAATTGGGCACGCATGAGGCTACGGCAGTTTAATTTGTCCGTTGCGCGGTTTGTGGTGTAGATTGTTTGTCGGCGGTACGCAGCGACGCTGCTGAAACTGCCGCCCTACGCATCGGAATTCTGAAGTCCTGGAGGGACCCCATGGCGGACGCACCCCTGTTTCCTGTTACCGTGGTCGGAAGCTGGCCCCGGTCCACCGAGTTGATCCGCGCCCTGCGCCGCAAGGAAGCCGGCGAGATCACGTATGACGAATTCAGTGCGTTGGCCGACGACGAGGTCCTGGCCTGCATCCGCGCCCAGGAAGAGGCCGGTGTCGACATCATCAGCGACGGCGAGCAGCGGCGGGACAACTTCTACTCCTTCGCCGTGGACAAGCTCACCGGCATGCAGCTGATGAAGGTGTCGGAACTGCTGGACTATTCCAGCGACCGCGCCCGCATGGAGGAGGTGCTGCGCGCCCTGGACGTGCCGTCCTTCGCCATCAAGAGCCCTATCGTGATCGACAAAATCGGCAAGCGCTACGGGCTGGCGCTGGACGAATTGGCCTACATGCGCGAGCACACCGACCGGCAGATCATGGTACCCATCCCCGGCCCGTACATGCTCACTCGTTCCGGCTGGTTCGAGGGCCTGTCCGACAAGGCCTATCCCTCTCCCGACGACCTGGCCCGGGACGTGGTCGAGATCCTGCGCGAGGAGATCATCGCCCTGCGCGACCACGGCTGCGACTTCGTGCAGCTCGACGAACCCACCCTCTCCCAGGTGGTGTTCGGCGAAGAGACCACCGAGACCTTCATGTGCGCCGCATTGCCCAACCGCCGCGACCCTACCGACGAGCTGGAGATGGCGGTGCGGCTGATGAACGAAACCCTGGAGGGCATCGACGGCATCAAGACGGGCGTACACGTCTGTCGGGGCAACTGGAGCCGCAAGGAAGAGGTGCTGCTCCAGGGGAACTACGGCCCCATGTTGCCCTACCTGACCCAGATGAACATCGACCGGCTGGTGCTGGAATGCGCCACACCCCGCGCCGGCGAGATGGCAGTGTTCCAGGAATACGCCAACGAGAAGGAAATCGGCTTCGGCGTGGTCAACCCCCGCACCGACGAAATCGAGCCTCCCGACCAGATTATCAGCCGGGTCAAGGAGCTCCTGCAGTACTTCGACCCTGACAAGATCTACCTGAACCCCGACTGCGGCTTCGGCACCTTCGCCGAGCGCAACGTCAACACCCGCGAAATGGCCGCAAAAAAGATGCAGGCGATCACCGACGCCGCCGAGATCCTGCGCGCGGAGTATGCGTAGGCTCACGGAATGAGTGTCTCGGCAAATCAGATTGCGTGATGGTTACTCAAGAATACCGAGAAGCCAGCCGCCGCTTGCTGGCCCAGGGTTTGGAGGAGTTGGCGCGGGGGGACACTCGGCAAGCATCGGAAAAAGGCTGGGGCGCTGCGGCGCAAATGCTCAAGGCTATCGCTGAGCGCCGAGGCTGGGAACACAAGCGCCATGTGGCTCTGGGGCGGGTAGTTGGAAGGCTATCCGACGAAACGGGCGACGTCGAGATTCGACGCCTGTATAGGGTGGCCAGCGATTTGCACACTAACTTTTACGAGGACTTGGACGAATACGATCACGTAGCTGCGGGCTTGGCCGATGTAGAGCTGTTTTTGGACAAACTCGAACGGTTGCCTTAATACCTTCGGCTGACCGCTCTTCGCATCCGACTGACGTACGACAAGACAGGAGCTGATCATGACGCAGGAAGGAAATCTCAACGGTCTTCCCCGGGAGAAACTGACCGAGGTGCTGGAGTCTTTCAGGGATCCGGAAGTGTTCAACGCGGTAACCGGCCCGTGGAAGTCCCGCGTGGTCTGGCAGGACGGTATGCGCGCCCGCGCCTACATGCGCAACCACCAGGTTGACATGGACGAGCCGGGCGACCTCACTGCCACCGACGTGGCGGCCAGCGCTCACGAACAGTTGCTGTCCGCCGTTGGAAGCTGCATGACCGTCGGCTTCGTGGTCAATGCCACGAAGCAGGGCGTCCGCATCCACGATCTGGAGATCGCGGTTGAGGGCTACTTCGACAACATCCGCAAGTGGGCGGGCGTCGAAGACGAGGGCAATCCCGGCTACGGGCAGATCTCGGCCAAGTGCTTCGTGCGGGCCGACGCCGACGAGGACACTCTGAAGGAAATCTGGCGGTTGGCCGTGGAAGGCTCTCCGGTCACCCAGTCGGTAGCCAACCGAACGTCGGTGGAAACCGAATTCGAAATGGTTGGCTGATGGCGACATTCGTATCGCCCGATTGGGTCGCCGAGCGCATCGGCCAGCCGGGACACCTGATCATCGATCCCCGGTCGGCCATGCGCTACCTGATGGGCCACCTGCGCGGCGCCGTCAGCGTCCCCTACAAGAAACTGCAAGCGCCCGACGGACGCCTCGGCCCGCCCGAGCAATTGGCCGCGGCCTTTGGCGACGTTGGCCTTGGCGATGACGTTACACCAGTCCTCTACGACCACCAGGACGGCCGCAACGCCGCCATGGCCGCCTGGGTACTGGAATACCTAGGCCGGACCGACGTCCACATAATGGACCTGCGTTACGAGGCGTGGAAAGACGTTGGACGCGAGGTGTTGTACCGACCGGTTCCCACCGGTCCCGCAACATTTACGGTAAGCCTGAATCCGGATATTCGGTCTTCCCTGGACGACGTCACGAACGCCGGCCCCGCCACGCTGGTGGATGCCCGCTCTCCCGAGGAATACCGGGGCGAGTTCGAGGCGGACCATCGTCCCGGGCGCATTCCCGGCGCCATCAGCCTGCCCCACAGCGAGCTGGTCGGCTCGGACAGCAGGTTACTGGCTGACTCGTACTCGCTGCGCGCGCGCTTGGCTGCGGCCGGCATCTCCGATGGCGAACCGGTGATAGCCTACTGCCGCAGCGGAATTCGCGCGGCGGTCACGTGGCTGGCCCTGGACCGGATGGGCTACACCGTCAGCCTGTACGATGGTTCCTACGCAGAATGGATGGATAGCGACCAGCCGGTAGAAACCTGACAGCGCGTCCACTTTGATCCGCTGCCATTAATCAGTGTACCCGGCTATCGTCTCTGCGATGGCTGGTGCAGACGAAAATGTCTGTGCCGCCGGCTCACCCTTTCACCAACCGGGAGCAGTAACGATGACAACCACCGTTGCGCCGCAGCCGCAGGAAATCCAGCGCCAGCCGCCGCCGCGATGGACGGGGGTGGTGGCGATACCGCTGGCCGAGTTCGGCATGTCGCTGGGCAACCCTGATCTTGACCAGTGGTTTGAGGGGTTCTCCGCAAGGAATTCCGATATGGCCGAGTACGAAATTTCCAACACGGGGCATCTGCTGATACGGGAGCCGACCGGCAGCCCCGGCTCCGTGTACGAAACAGAACTGGCGGGAGAGTTGCTGTTTTGGTCTCGCCGGCACGGAGGTATCGCTTTCGGCTCCTCGAGCTGCTTTGTCTTGCCCGACGGTTCACGCTTCTGCCCCGATGCCGCCTGGCTGCGTGAAGAACGCCGGCGCGAAATTATGCTGCCGGAGAACCTCCCCTTCCCCCATATCGTCCCTGACTTCATCGCTGAAATAAAATCCCCATCCAACAGCCGGGCCGAGCTGACCGCAAAAATCAACCTGTTCCTGGAACACGGTACCAAGCTGGCGTGGTACATCGACGGCGAAACCCGCACCGTAATCAAGTTCCGCACCGGGCATGAACCCGAGACGCTGAACGACCCGGAATATGTTGACGGCGACGATGACGTTCTGCCCGGTTTCCGCTTCGCCGTGCGGGAACGGATATTTGACCTTTTTGACGGCGCTGAGTAATCCGCACAAAGGAGAATCCCATGCCGCCGAACCTGGTGCCCTACCTGCTTTACGAGCCCGAGGACTCGGGCATCCTGTGGATCAAGTTCAACCGGCCGGAGCGAATGAACGCGCTCATCGGCTCATCCGAGGAGAACGGCACCGTCGCCAAGGTGGGCGAGTACATGCGTGCCGGCGACGACGACCCCAACGTGCGGGTGATGGTGCTCACCGGCGTCGGTCGTGGTTTCTGCTCCGGCGCCGATATGCGTCGCGACAACTCGCCCGACGTCACCGGAGAGAACTTCGTGGGCAACCGGGGAACCGTCGAAGGGCCGGACGCCGCGCGGGAGCATTTCTACCACGGTTTCACCAAGCTGCATCGGGACATCTCCCAGGTCCGCAAGCCTACCATCGCCATGATCAACGGGCCGGCCGTCGGGTCCGGCATGGACATGGCCCTGCACTGCGACATCCGCCTGGGCTGCGAGAACACCCGATTCATCGGCTACCAGCAATTGGGCCAGATCATCGAGAACGGGGGCAGCTACTACCTGCCCAAGATGGTCGGCCTGGGCCGCGCGCTGGAGTTCGCCTACACCGGCCACCTGGACGCCCAGCGCGCCTACGAATGGGGCATGCTCAACTACCTGGTTCCTTCCGAAGACCTGGAGCAGACCACCCGCGACCTGTGCGACCGGATCATCCGCACGCCGCCCATGGTGCAGTGGATCAGCAAGCGCATCATGCGCGCCGCCCTGGACAGCACGCTGGAGACAACCATGACGCTGACGTCCAATGCCGGAGGCATCCTCAGCGGTTCCGAGGACGCCCGGGAGGCGCGACAGGCGTTCCTGGAAAAGCGCGCGCCGGAGTTCAAGGGCCGTTAGATAAGCGTGATACTAAGGTGTGGAAGCGGACGGGGAGGAGTAACGTCCACGTCTGACAATCGGGTTTGGTATCCATTGGCGTCCGTTACGTATGACCCTAGCTTTGCCATGAGTGGGGTGTTCGCCCATATTTCCGTGTACTCGGCGTACTCTCTCACGGAGTGGGCTTTCTACCCAACTAGCCTGACTGTTGGGCCCGCTCCCCCATGCCTCGACAGGAGGCAAAATGAAGTCTCCGTATTTCGGGTCGCCTACGGCTACGTACTGCTGCTTGTGTACGCACAGAGCCGTCAGAGCACACACGAAGGCCGCCCGATGTTCGTGGCTTATGATGTATTCAAGAGATCTCGCTAAGTATCGGCCGGGAGCGAGACGCTCAATCAAAGCGCGCAGGTAGGAGTGCCGCCGGGTAGCCAGATGCTCAACCAATGTGCGTATGAGGTTAGGGGGACATTCTGGATCCAAATGTTCAGTCAGAGCGATTAAGAAAGGGTGTCTTACTGCGATTTCCCAATATATGTCAGACTTTTCCCGGTCCATTTCCTCCCTTGGAGGAAAGCTCTGCTCAGACAGGAGGAAAGCTAAGAAAGCGGTGGGGAACGCCTCAACGATGCGATACCGATGAATGCGATGCGGAGAAGTGGCCTCAGCTAACCCCAAGTGCCTTGGCCTTGCTTCCTGAAGTTCGAGAACCAATTCGGCCAGGTCAATGGCCGCAGGGTGGAGGTCCTGACCTCGTTTATCATCGGTGCGTGCCGGTTGGCACCGATCCCTGAATACGTACCTGTCGCCCCCCATGAGCATAGCTTCCGCTGCCCGGTAATGGTTAACCGGCTCTAACCCGCAACCAAGTGGCCCGTCGATCCCTACCCCAGATAGTTCTGTGCCATAGGGAATAAGTTGACGCAGTGCATCCAGACGTCCGTCTCGTTCGACTCCAGTCTTGAGACACCGCCAAGTGAAGTTGGCTTGGTCTACGGTGATGAGGCACAGCCCCGTGGTGGCATTGGATTTGGACCAGCCAACGTCAATACCCAAGTAATTTTTGGGCATGAATTGACCTCCCCTCTATTGCCGTAAGGTGCCAAAGCGTTTCGTCAGAAGCAGGATTTGCTGGATTTTCAGGATGCGGTTTGCAATCCTTTTCATCATCAAAATCCCGAAGATCCTGCTTCTGACAAACAACCCTACGCATCCGCGAAGGTCAGAGGTTGGCCGAACTTTTCGCCGTGGACGATTTCGGACATGGGCTTGCGCGGCGTGCCGGTCCCGGGCTCGCGCATGATGCGGTATCCAAAGGGCAGCACCGTGATTAACTCCAGCTCCTCTGGGATGCCCAGCAGGGACTTAACCTGGTCCTGAGCCTCGCCGCGGACGCCAACGAAGCAGGTACCCAAGCCCTCGGACCAGGCCACCAGTTCCATCTGTTGCAGGGCGCGGCCGGCGTCCAGTTGGGCGCGGCGCGCGCCGTCCATCACGATGGCGATGGCAACCTGGGACTTGGCGATGAACGTCCCCTGGGTGCAGATTTCGCCCAGCTGCTTGATCGTGTCGAGGTCGCGAACGACGATGAAGTGCCAGGGCTGAGTGTTGCTGGAACTGGGCGCCCAGCGGGCGGCCTGCAGGATCTTGTGGAGAACCGCATCGGAGACGGGCTGGTCGGTGAAGTCGCGGATGGTGCGGCGGGTCCTGATCGCGTTAAAAACGTCCATGGTATACCTCCTGTTACCGAACTGGCGGCCACATTATCCAACCCCGGCGGCCGGTGTTGCGCAGGCGCAGCAGGTGTCCGCCCAGCGTAGTGACGTACAGGCTGCTCTGGTCGGCGTCGCCGTAACAGCAGTTGGTGGGCATGTCGACTCCCACGGGCATGGGATACGTCTCCAGGACGCGACCCTCGGGGGTCCAAACGTAGATCATGGGGCCGGGTCCACTGGCCCAGTTGCCGGCCGTGCCGACAATGTTGCCCTCGGAGTCAAGGCACATGCCATCGATGCCGCGCTGGGGGCCGCGATGGTCTGTGCCGAACTGGTGCAGTACGATGTACTGCCCCAGCGAGCCATCAGAGTTGATCGGATACGACCGCAACTCGCGGACCGCGCCGGGCTCGTTGTCGGTTTGGATGATGTAGAGGGTCTGGTCGTCGGGCGAAACCAGCAGGCCGTTGGTTCCGGTGGTGTCGAAGGTCACCTGCTGGCAGGTGTAGGAACCATCGGGCTGAGGGTCGGCGCGGAGGATGTCGCGGCCAGCCATCTCCGGCTGCTCGCTGGGGTCGATGTTGCCGGCGTTCCACGGGTTGCTGAACCAGATGCGGCCCTGCCGGTCGATGGCCAGGTCGTTTGGGGTGTTCAACCGCTGGTCTCCCAAACGGTCGACAATCGTGGTGGTCGTCCCGTTGGATTCGAACCGAACGATGGATCGCCCGCCGGAGCAGCACCCGTACAGCCGGCCCTCGGCGTCGAAAGCCAGCCCGTTGGTGTGGTTGGTGCTCTCCCGGTAGACCGTGCACTCGCCGGTGTCGGGGTGGTACGCCATGATGCGGCTCTCAGGGATGTGGGTGAACAGCAGGCGTCGGCCATCCCAGGCGGGTCCTTCGGTCAGGCGGCTGAAGGGTCCGGCGACGTGTTCCCATTGCAGTGCCATATTGCTCTCCTGAATCAGGTGTGGGGATGTCGTTTCTCTGGACCGGGCGAGCGGATTTCCCTGAACCGGAAAATCGCCGTGGTCGCTCGGCATGGCGCCATTGTAGTCCACGCTACGGCCAAAGTCATCGCGGCCAAGTTGGTAAGACCCGATATCTGCCAACAATCGCTTGTTCGGCGCAACATTAATCGTTATAGTGTCAACACTTATCAATGGCATGAAGCCATCCTAAACGGGAGTTGTCGAGATGACACAGAGCAGTCGATTGCGCAGCGGCAACGTTGCTGCCCCGGAAACCGGCGTTTCGGTCTACGAGGCCATCCACAACCGCCGCATGAACAACGAGTTCACCGAGTTCGTGCCCAGCCGAGAGTCGTTGCAAAGGATGCTGGATGCGGCGGTGTGGGCTCCCAACCACCGGCTTACGAATCCCTGGCGGTTCTTCGTCCTGGAGAAAGGCGGCGAGAAGCGCGCTCAGGTTGCGCAACTGGCCTACGACAACCAGTTCGCTCGCAGCAGCAACCACGAACACGCCGACGGCAGCCGCCAGCGGGTGCTGGATGCACCGGGTCTGATCTACGTGTACAGCGTTCCCGGCGACAGCGAAGAAATGACCCAGGAGAATTACGCAGCAGCGTGCTGCGCGGTGCAGAACCTGTTGCTTGCCGCCGTGGCCGAGGGCCTGGCCGGCGACTGGAGCACGGGCAACACCACCCGGCACCCGGCCCTGGCAGAGACCCTGGGCGGCGAATCCGACTGGACCATGGTCGGCGCGCTGTTCATCGGACAGCCGGCGCGTCCGTCGGCGTCGGTGCGCGCGCCGGCGGATGAGGTTACCGCCTGGCTGTAAACGAAATCCCGGGTTCCTTCGGCCCTACTCGCTCCTGCGGCGAGTGGGGCCGACTTGCGCTATACTGGCCGCCGATCCGCAGCGCAAGGAGTTCCCCATGCCCTGGACAGAGACCATCGTAGAAACTTTGAAGAAATGGGACACGTCGCTCATCGCCTACGTTCCCGACATCTCCATCGATCGGGTGACCAGCATCATCAACGAGGACCCGTTCTTCCACCTGGTTTCCTGCACTCGCGAGGAGGAGGCCGTGGGAGTGGCCGTGGGCAGCTACGCCGTGGGCCGGAACGCGGCGGTGTTCATGCAGTCCAGCGGGTTCGGCAACAGCATCAACGGCATCGCCAGCCTGTGCCTGCCGTCACGCACGCCCATCCCCATTTTCATGAACCTGCGCGGACAGGTGGGCGAGTTCAACATCGCACAGGTGGCCATGGGGAGGAACACCAAGCCCATCCTGGACCTTTTCGGCATCGCCCACTACACCATCGAGAGCGAGGACCGAATGGACACGCTGCTGGACGGTGTGATGAAGCTGTGCCACGCCCACCGCAATCCGGTGGCCATCTGCATGACTCCCATGCTCCACGGAGGCAAAATTGCTTAGGTTCGACGCCACCCAACTGGTCCTGCGCCACGCCGGGGATTCGCCCATCGTGGGCAACCTGGGGCCCACCAGCGATGAGCTCTACCACGCCGGTCACCGGGACCGGAACTTCTACACCTACGGCAACATGGGACTGTGTTCGTCCATAGCGTTGGGGATGGCGCTGTCCACCGAGGACAAGGTGATCTCGCTGGACGGTGACGGCTCGCTGCTGATGAACCTGGGCGCCATCGCCACCATCGGGCGGGAGAACCCGCCGAACCTGGTCGTGGTGGTCTGGGACAACGAGATGTGGGGCCAGACGGGCGGGCAAGCCAGCCACACCGCCACCGGCACCAACCTGGAAGAGGTCGCCAACTCCTGCGGCATCACCAAAACCGCCACCGTGAACGACCTGGAAACGCTGGAAGAGGCGTTCGGCCGGGCCATGCGCGAACCCGGCCCCTGGTTCATCGTCGCCAAGATCGAAGAGGCCGACCAATACATGCCCGTAGCCCCGGTGGAGCCGGAGTTCACGCTGTACCGCTTCCGGAACACGTACGTGGGGTAACCTTTTGGCGTCAGCGGTGGCGGAGGCGGAATACAGCGACTACATCATCTACGCGGACGAGAGTGGAGACCCCAATCCGGCATCTCCGGATACAAACTATCCTGTTTTCGTGCTCAACTTCTGCGTGTTCCGGAAGGATCACTACGCCGCTTCGGTGCTACCAGCCTTGGCGGCGTTCAAATTTGAGCATTTCGGGCATGACACGGTGGTGCTTCACGAGAACGAGATATGTCCACAGCGACCTCCGTTCACCTTTTTGCGGGACGAGCAAGCACGGACCAGTTTCATGGCAGGGCTAGATAAGGAGTAGTCCGAGGCTTTTTACACGGATTGGGAACTACCCTGGCCTTCAGCGGCAGCTCGTACTACTCCGAAACCGTCGCCCGCCGGCTCTGCCAGCGTTCAACGAAAGGCGTCGGTTGCACAACACCATTCGCCAGCCGTAACCATCCCCAATCTCACATCGATGCTATACCACCCTGTTATCGCGGTCAACGTTTGCCACCTCCGCCCCGGTTGGTCTATGATTGACCCGGCGGCCGAGGCCGCTCACTTGCGCTTACGGCGCCGAGGAGATGACCAGCCCGATGACGCAGGCCGCGAGCTCTTTACCCAGCCAGACCGACGCTAACGGGGCAGTCGCCGTCGCCCAGCGCCACGCCGACACAGAGGCCCTGCCCGACGGCCTCACCGCCGACGACCTCGTCGAAGTATGCCGGCAGTTGGTCCTAGTGCGGACGATGGACGAGCGCATCTGGATGATGAACCGGCAGGGCAAGGTTCCCATCGCCGCGTCATGCCAGGGGCACGAAGCTGCGGAACTGGGTTCGCTGCTGGCCGCGCAAAAAGACGGTGATTGTTTCCTTTTCCCGTACTACCGGGACCTGGCGGTCAAGATGGCCGCCGGGCTCACGCCGCGCCAGGTGATGCTCTCCTTCATGGGCAAGGAGGGCGAGCCATACTCGGGCGCTCGCCAGTTCCCGCTGCAGGGAGCCGACCTGCCGCGGAACATCATCCAGATTTCCAACGTCGTCGCTGCCGGGCTGACCCAGGCCGTGGGGTACGCGCTGGCATGCAAAATGATGGGCGAAGATACGGTAACCGTCTCCTATTTCGGGGACGGGGCCACCAGCCAGGGCGAGACCCACGAGGCCATGAACTTTGCCGCCATCCACCGGCTGCCCGTCATCTTCATCTGCGAAAATAACAAGTACGCTATTTCGACGCCTCAGGACGCGCAAATGGTCATCAGTGACGTCGCGGCCCGGGCCGAGGGCTACGGGTTCCCCGGGTTTGTGATCGATGGGCTGGACCTGGTCGCCTGCTACGAGGCGACCAGGCAGGGCATCGCCCACGCCCGCAGCGTAGGACCGGTGTTGATCGAGATGAAACTGGAACGCTTCATGCCGCACACTACGGACGACGACGACCGACGCTACCGCGATCGTGACGCGCTGGAGGCCGCTCGTCAGTTTGATCCGGTGTCCGTATTCCCGGCCCAGATGGTGTCGCGCGGGATCCTGACCCAGGAGCAGCTGGATGCGTTCCGGTCCGAAGCCCAGCAGCAGGTCAACGACGCCACGGACTTCGCGGATGCCGCCCAACCTCCCGACGCATCGACCATCGGCGACCACCTTTACGTCTAGAGAAGGCCCTGTTATGCCAGAGATGACGGTAATCGAAGCGGTGCGCTCCGCGCTCCACGAAGAGATGGAGCGGGACGAGCGCGTGTTCGTGATGGGCGAGGACGTGGGCCAGCGCGGCGGCGTGTTCCTGGCCACCCAGGGTTTCATCGAAGACTTTGGCCCGCAACGAGTCATCGATTCCCCGCTGGCCGAGGCATCGATCATGGGCATCGCCCTGGGCGCCGCGTTCCGCGGGATGCGGCCCATACCGGAAGTGCAGTTCTCCGACTTCGTTTGGCCCAGCGTCAACCAACTGATCGGCGAGGCGGCCCGCGTCCACTACGGCACTAACGGCGCGCTGAAAGTCCCCATGACGGTTCGCATCCCCTACGGCGGCGGGATCCGCGGCGGACTGTACCACTCGCAAAACGTTGAGGCCCTGTTCTTCCATACACCCGGCCTCCTGGTCGTCACGCCTTCCACGCCCTACGAAGCCAAGGGTCTGCTCAAGTCCGCCATCAGGGACGACAACCCGGTCATCTTTTTGGAGCACAAGAAGACCTACCGCCTGGTTCGCGGGGAAGTGCCCGACGAGGAGTACACCCTGCCCATCGGGCCGGCCGACATCAAGCGCGCCGGCTCAGACGTCACGGTGGTCAGCTACGGCCTGGCGATGCACTACTGCCTGGCTGCGGCGGAGACGGTGGCTGCCGATGGCATCAGCGCGGAGGTTGTCGACCTGCGGACGCTCAAACCGCTGGACACTGAGACCATCCTGGATTCGGTCAAGAAAACCGGCAAACTGCTGGTCGTCCACGAGGACAACATCAGCGGCGGCATCGGCGCTGAGATCGCGGCGCTGGCCGCCGACGAGGCCTTCGAGTACCTGGACGCGCCCATCGCCCGTCTCTGCGGCCCCGATGTGCCCACCATGCCCTTCGCCCAGACGCTGGAAGACGCCTACATGCCCAGCCCGGACGCCATCGCCTCCGAGCTGCGCCGACTCGCGGCCTACTAGTATCCTTGCTGCGCCGTCATTGCGAGCGTAACGCGGCAATCTGATTCTCATGAGGACTGTTTCGTGGCCCAACTGATCGAACTCCCCCATGTCGGCGAGAGCGTCGTCGAAGGCACCATCGGCAAGTGGCTCAAGCAGCCCGGGGACCGGGTGGAACGGTACGATCCGCTGGTCGAGGTGGTGACCGACAAGGTGACCATGGAAGTCCCTTCGCCAGTGGCCGGCGAGCTGCTGCGGATCATCGCCCAGGAAGGCGAGACGGTCCCCATGGGCGCGCCCATCGCGGAAGTGGACGACGGCAACGCACCCGCAACCGGCGAGCCGCCAGCGGCGTCGATGGCACCAGCCGCCGCTCCCCCCCCTCCTTCCCCAACTCCGACGCCGGTCGCTGCACCCGCATCACCTACCCCAACCTCCTATCTCATCACCGACGCTCGTCCCGTAGGACCCACCGGCGGATCCGCGGTGGAAGCACAGAGCCAGGAAGGAGAAGAGGCGGCAACCGAAGTCCCACGGGCCGCAGCGATACCAACGGCCGTGGTACGGGCGGTCGACCAGGACCGAGAAACCACAGTTGACCGCGCGCCTAACCGCCTCTCGCCGGCGGTGCGCCGGCTTGCTGCCGAGCACAACCTTGATGTGAACCGCATAGCCGGCACCGGCATGGGCGGTCGCGTCACCAGGAACGACGTGATGCGTTTCCTGGAAAACCAGGCGGCAACGGTCGCGACGGCGGCTCCCGCAATTGTCCCAACCACTGTCGCGCCTGCGCCCACCGTCGCACCGACCACTCCGTCTGCCGACGAGGAACGCGTCGCGCTCACTCCCGTGCGCCGCATGATCGCCGACGCCATGGTGCGCTCGGTCACCCAGATTCCCCACGCCTGGAGCATGGTGGAGGTGGACATCACCGAACTGGTCGGCCTGCGCAACCGGGAGCGCGACCAGTTCCGCGCGCGCGAGGGCGTGAACCTGACCTACCTGCCCTTTGCGCTGAAGGCGGTGGCGACCGCGTTGAAGGACCATCCTACGATGAACGCGTCCTGGGGCGACGACTGCATCATCCTCAAGCGTCGCATCAACCTGGGCATCGCCGTGGCCGCGCCCACGGGCCTCGTGGTGCCGGTGATCCACGACGCGGACCGGCTGAGCATCTCAGGACTCGCCCACGCCGTCGCCGACCTCTCGGAACGGGCGCGCGGCGGAACCCTGCGGCTGGAGGACGTGCAGGGCGGCACGTTCACGGTCAACAACACCGGCGCCCTGGGCAGCATCCTGGGCGGGCCGATCATCAACCATCCCCAAGCCGGCATCCTGACCACCGAGGCCGTGCAGCAGCGACCCATGGTCATCAACAACGCCATCGCCATCCGCTGGATGATGAACCTGTGCCTGTCCTTCGACCACCGGATCAACGACGGCGCCGAATCGGGCGCGTTCATACAGTCGGTGAAGGATCGCCTCGAGGCGATGGATGGCGACACGCCCATTTACTGACCGCGTACAAATCGCGGCGGATGAGGGAACCTGCCGCGTCATACGGGCCGGCGTGGTGGACTACCGGGAGGCGTGGGACTGGCAGGTCCACGTCGCCAACGGCGTCCGCGACGGGTCCCAGCCTGAAACGCTGCTGCTCCTGGAGCATCCTCACACCTACACCCGGGGTCGCCTCGCGCCCGACCACGACCTGCTGCTGGATGAGCCAACGCTGGCCGACCGGGGCATAGCCGTCGTCGAAACCGACCGGGGTGGCCTGATCACCTACCACGGCCCGGGTCAGCTGGTGGCCTATCCCATCATCCGGCTACGCGGCCGCGGCGGCCCCCACTGGTACGTGCGCACGCTGGAGAACGTCATCATCAACGTGCTGGCGGGATTCGGACTGGCTGCCACCACGGTCGAAGGACGCACCGGTGTCTGGACATCAGACGGCCTGCGCAAGATCGCGGCCATTGGCGTTAAGATCGCCGGCGGCGTCGCCTACCACGGCTTCGCCATCAACGTCGACCCCGACCTCGCCATGTTCGACGGCATAATCCCCTGCGGCATCACCGACCGCGCGGTGACGAGCATGACTGCCGAGCTGGGACGGGCGGTGGATTTGGACGCGGTTGAGGTCAGCGTGGCACGAGTATTTTGTAGGCAGTTAGGATTGGTTTCTGTGTGAACGACGCATTCCCCTGCTACCCAATCTTCGAAACCGCACTCCGCCCCAAATGAACGGTGTACATCCCCAATATGATAGGGCCAACGGTCGCATCCTGGGTCCATAATCGAGTGCCGCGAGGAGGGTTGCATGAGCGCATTTTTGGTACAAGTCAACAAAGATGGCGGCTACGCTAACATCCAAAACAACTCGCTATACGAAAACCATCTTTGGACTGTCAAACCCAGAGACACTGACCACGGCCAAGTGAAGGTCGGGGATGAATTGTTCATTTATTGCACTGGCAACGTACCCAAGCATGGGCGGTCACTGGCCTTCAAAGTAGCGGTGGAGGGCGTCAGTCATGACCACGTGACCTTCCAACTCGGCAAGACAGACTGGTTTCCGTACCCCCTGCGTCTCCCAAGCATCCGTGAGCTCGTTGCCCAGAACAGCCTTCCCAATCAGTTCAGCAAATGCGGCCAACAGGGTTTCAACATTGTCAGAATCGATACCCATTCTGCGGACCAGTTGATGAGCTTGGTCACTGTAGGTTCGCCCGCTGCCGCCGATCCTGAAGCAACGTCGACAGTGACCGCTGAAGCAACGGTTCCAAGCCAATCAGAAAAATATACAGTCCAAAACATCATCGGTGAAGGATGCTTCTTCGACTTGCCTAGGCTGGAAGTCATGCTGCATCGCCTCCGCACCAAGCAGAACCTAATCCTGCAGGGCCCTCCCGGCACTGGCAAAACCTGGCTTGCCAAGCGGCTGGCCTACGCCCTCATCGGCAGCAAGGACGACAGTAAAGTTCGCCCGGTGCAGTTTCACCCTAACCTCTCCTACGAGGATTTTGTGCGAGGTTGGCGACCCCAGGGCAACGGACAGCTTGAGTTGGTAGATGGTCCATTCCTCCAGGTAGTGGAGGATGCGAGGAGCCATCCTAACAACGACTACGTAATCGTCATCGAGGAGATAAACCGGGGCAATCCGGCATCGATTTTCGGCGAGATGCTCACGCTGCTGGAGGCGGACAAGCGCAACCCTGATGAAGCCCTGGCTCTGGCCTACCCCCGTAAACCTGGCGAACGAGTCTACATCCCGCCTAATGTGTACGTCATCGGCACGATGAACCTGGCCGACCGTTCGTTGGCGATGGTCGACCTAGCGTTGCGCCGCCGCTTTGCATTCTTCGATTTGGAGCCGATGCTGAACGATACCTGGCGCGAATGGGTGAACGAGCAATGCGGCATTGAAAACGCGTTCCTCGACGGCATCGCCCAGCGCATCGATGCGCTGAACGAGGAAATCGCCGCCGACCGCAACCTGGGCCGTCAGTTTCGCATCGGCCACAGCTTCGTGACGCCTCCGCCTGGTACTTCAATCGAGGACCCCGACGAATGGTTTGCCCAGGTAGTGGAAACCGAGATCGTCCCGCCGCTGCACGAGTACTGGTTCGACGACCCTGACAGGGTCACCGCGGCCCGAACCGGGTTGTTGGGTACCGCATGACCACCGTGATGGCAACCGCCGCTGCCGGCTTCATCGGTCGGATCCCGGTACGCAACATCTGGCTGCTCCTCCTGTACGCCTCCCGACTGTACCGGGAACTTCCGCAGGCCCAGCGCGTCGAGCTGGAGGAAGCGCCGGACGACATACCGGAATTGGTGGCTGAACTCCTCGCCAGCGCCGTGGAACGCCGAATGCGGCGCAACCTCAGCGTGGGCTACCGCCGGCGAGCCGACGTTTTCAACCGCGTGCGCGGACGGATCGACCTGCTAAGAACCGAACGGGGGCAATTGCTGCAACGCGGTCAGGTGGCGTGCGCATTTGACGATCTCACCATCGACACGCCCCGCAACCGGTGTGTCAAGGAAGCTCTGCTGCTGCTGGCCAGGATCGTCAAGCGGGAGCCGCTGGAGCGCAGGTGCCGCGAACTGACCGCAAGGCTCGGCCTGGCGGGCGTCCAGAGTGAGCCCGACGCCCGTCGGGTCAGCAGCCATATCCTGCGCACCGGCGCGGGATGGACTGACGCCGAGGAGCGCCGCATGCTGGCAGCCGCGCAGTTGGCGCTTGACCTGGCTATCCCCACCGAGCAATCGGGCAACGCGCTGCTGGCGATGGCGGACCGCGATGCCAACCCGGGTTGGAAACTGTACGAGTACGCAGTGGCCGGGTTCTACGAAGCGGTTTTGCAGGATCGGGGTTGGGCTGTATACCATGGGCGCCGCATGAACTGGCACATGGACGAGGCCGAACCGAGTGTGCGCGATTTGATGCCCCAGATGATCACGGACATTACACTGGAGAGACGTCCAGGCGCGAGTGCCGCAAACGGCCACCGTGTGGTCATTGACACCAAGTTCATGTCCCCAGTGACCTCCGGGCAGCAGGGCAAACAGACTTTCAGGTCAGGCAACATCTACCAGATGTACGCCTACCTGCGGTCGCAGGAAAACACCGGCGATCCGCTGTGGCGCACTGCAACCGGCGTGCTGCTCTACCCTTCCCTCGGCGTGTCCTACGACCAAGCAGCGACCATCCAGGGCCACCGGATCCGCTTCGCTACGGTCGACCTCGCCGCCGAAACAAAAAGGATCCGCGAGCAATTGCTGCGGATAGCGGACGAGGTGTCGTAGGGGTTACGCTAGCTGAATCTCGGTGGCCGGTCGGTGCTGCCGGCGTCGTCGTCAGCCGGCGGCGCGTCGTCGCGGAGACTGCGGCGGCGCGAGCGCGGGCTGCGCTCGGGTGGCGGATCGGGTTCGGCCGGGGCGGTCGGCTCAGCCTCGACGCTCTCGGCTGCAGCCGGTTCGGGACTGGCCTCGTTGGCGGGCTGAGCGCCGTTGGCAGCCGTGGACTCCACCACGTCGGGCGCGGCTTGGCCCGGTTCGGGCTCTTCCGGCGGGGGCGCATACTGCGGGTAGGCGCGGCGGAAGTCAGCCAGAGCCCCATCCAGGTACCGGTGCATCTCTTCCGGCTCACGCACCTGCAATGGGATGCGACGCCGATTCATGGTGTACACGCGCAGCGGGTCGCCCATGAAGCCCCGGTCGCTCACCACCTCGCGGATGTCGCTGAAGTGGATCGTGCGTCGTCTGGGCGTGCCGAACATGATGATCAACGCGTCCGAATAGACCCGGTACTGACGCGGCGACGTCAGCCACGAGTAGGCGCCAACGCCCAGTCCCACGACTATCAGCAGCCAGGCGCCGCTGCCACCGCTGCGCCTGGGGGCGGGCGTTTCGCCCTCTCCGCCCGACTCCTGGGTCTGCGCCGCCGGCTCGGCAGGGACGTCATCCCCACGGCGCGCGTCGGTGAACAGTTGGTACAGGCCGAACAGGATGACGGCGGCGGCGAGGATCAGGGTGAGGTTGAATCTCACCCGACTGGGCGCCCAGTAAATCAGTGTCGTCTCGGGCTGCTGCATACCGTATTCGCACCTGCCTGCCTTGGTCGGTTATCGTAGCGCACGTGGGACATCCGGCCATCCGTGCGACGCCGGATATCTTACCACACGGCTCCTGCACATTTCCGTGGCGCGTCTTTGGAAGCCCCGGCCGGAGTAGCCATAAACCGATCTTGCTTGACCCGTTGGGGTGTTGGTGCCAGAATTGACGCCGGCAATACGGATACCACCACTCACCGCACTACAGGAGGCGACGGACATGCTGATTTGCAGGTTTCGCACGGGAGATCGGGAAGCCCACGGCATCGTTGACGGCGACACCGTCGTGGAAGTCCAGGGAGGTTTGTTCGACGGCCTCAAGGAGTCGGGCAGCAAGTACGCGTTGAGTTCGGTCAAGCTGCTGCCGCCGGTGATCCCGCCCACCTTCTACGCCGCCGGCATCAACTTCCCCGAGCACGTGACCTGGGCGGCTCACATGCGCGGCGAGGAACCCAACCTGCCCAAGAAGGCCGACGTGGGATACCGCGCCGTCAACGCCCTCACCGGCCAGGGCGACCCGATCATGGTGCCCGCCGACGCCACCGAGGAGCTGCAGTACGAGGGCGAGGTCGTGGTGGTCATCGGCAAGGAGTGCCGCAACGTCAGCCAGGACGAAGCCCTGGACTATGTGCTTGGCTACACCATCGGCAACGACGTCAGCGAACGCTACTGGCAGCGCAACGACCGCACCATGTGGCGCGCCAAGAACACCGACACCTTCAAGCCCATGGGACCCTGGATCGCCACCGGGCTTGACCCCGACGAGCTCCACGTCACCATCCAGGTCAACGAGCGCGTGGTTGGAGAGTACGATCTCAACACCGCCATCTTTGGCGTCCGCGAGTACATCAGCGACATGAGCAAGTACCTCACGCTGGTCCCGGGAGACGTCCTCTGGATGGGCACCGACGGCGCCACCGAAAACATGAAGGACGGCGACGTCTGCGACATCACGGTCAACGGAATCGGCACGCTGAGCAACCCGGTGGTGTGGGGCAAAGCCTGATTGAGACGACTTTCTGAAAGCGGTAGGGGCGAATAATTGTTACCTCCTGCCTCGTTTGCCTAGTCGCCGGCAGATCATGACCACCTCCGGCGACACTCTGGTATGCTCCCGGTGCGGCGCAAGCCACGCTGCCGAGCACCGCTTCTGCGGAGCCTGCGGCGCCGAGCTCCATCCCCCCGGACCGGCGCCGGCCACCGCCGCCGAGATTGACCGGCTGGCCGGCGCTCCGTACACGCCCGAAGTTGACGCTGCCACGCCACGCAGCGCCCCGATGGCTTCGGACCCTGCCTACGCCGGGCCAAGGGACGACGCCTTCCCGTATTACATCCCTCCCGGACGCATCGTCGCCTTGACGGTGCTCAGCTCGGGTCTCTACATCTTCTACTGGATGTTTGCCACGTGGCGTCAATACCGGGAGCACACGGGTGAAATCGCCTTTCCGGTGATGCACGCGCTGTCACTCCTGGTGCCGATTTACCAGTTCTTTCGACTCCACGCCCACATGCGGGTGTACCAGGAGTTGATGGAGCAGCGGGGCGTCCCGACGACGCTCAGCCCGGCCCGCATCGTGCTGATATATTTCGGTGTGGTCCTCCTGGGGATGGTGTCCTTCATCATGCCGGCCGAGGAGCCCCTGACGACGTCCCAGCAGGCGGCATACATCGCCATCAACGTCGGTCAGGTCACGCTGTTGTCCTGGATACTCTGGCACGCGCAAACCAACATCAACCGGTTCTGGCAGCACCGGCTGGGTGTCAGGCTGGGCTGGATGCCCCTGAGCGTCGCCGAAATTGCGGTGGTCGCCGTGGGGCTGATACTCGGTTGGGGAATGCTGGTAATCATCCTGATCGACCCGTCATTATTGAACGTCGGCGTCGAGGTGCCTGCCGGAACGGGTACTTCGCCATAGTCTTGATCCTCATGCCGCCGGGTCATTGGGTCCGTAGCGACCGGGCCCGTCCGCAAACGCCAATACCAACCATCCATAATTTCCGGCAAGCCAGCGCCGTTGCTCCGTCGCTGCACAGCCCGGCCGTCGGGCCGTTGCATTGCCCAGGGAGATAATGCCCTTTTTCTGGCCGATACCGGTGTTCGCTGCCTACTTCGCGATGCTCATCGCCGTCACGGTTGCCGGCGCTCGCCGCATGGGCAGCTAACGGATTGCCAGCACCGGGGCGTTGGAATGGCGAATCACCCGGTCCGCCACGCTGCCCATCATCAGGCGTCCCAGTCCGCCGCGGCCGTGGGTGGTCATCACAACCAGCGACGACTGCGTGCTGGCCCGTTCCACGATGGTTTGCGCCGCGTCGTCGCTCACTATATGCTCGACGGTTGTCTCGATCTGACGGTCGGCTGCAATGCGGTCCTTGACGTCGGCCAGGTAAGCGGCGGCTGTTGCCGCATCCTCCGCCAACAGCTCTGACGGAGTGGCCAGGTGGAAGGTCTGCGCCGTTCCCGGCGGCGGGGCAATCATGCTGATCCGGTGCCGGTAGTGCCCCTCGGTTGGCGTGACCCGCAGCGCCACGATGTTGGCCGACAGCGCCGTCGCCACACCAACGGCATGAGGTATGGCCAACTCGGACAGCGCGGAACCGTCCAGCGGGACAACTACCGTCTGCAATGATGCCTCGGACACCGGCCCTCCCCGGTCGGCGGCCCGCACCATGAGCAGGGGGTTGTGGATAGTATGAAGTACCTTGTCGGCAACGCTCCCCAGCGCCCACCGCGAAATGCCGCCGCGTCCGTGGGTGGACATCATCACCAGCGCCGTGGGGTCAATGCCCGCTTGCGCTGCGATTACGTCGGCCGCCTGCCCCAGTTCCACAGCAATGCCCACCACGCACCCCGCAGACTCCAGACGCTGGCGCGCCGGCATCAGAGATTGTACTGCCCGTTCCCTGCCGATGCGCTCCAGATGCGCCCTTATGGTTACGTATTCCCGCGAGCCCTGCAGGGCGGTCATCAAGATATCGAAAGCCTGCACCAGTTCCACCGGCACAGACAGCGCGCCGGCAAACAACTCCGTGTAGGGCAGAACCTGTTCGGCCAGTTCCGACCCGTCCAGGGGAACGATTATCTCTGGGTACATCGTCAGCAGATTCGGTGCGGCGCAGCCGGCGATCATACTCCGAGGGCAACCTGCACCATCCGCTTCTCCAACGCCAACGCCATCTCGGTGGCCAGCGGCGTGCGGTCATGCTCGCCGATGGAACCCACAAAGGCCACGCCCAGCAGACGGCCCACGCGGAAGTCGATCACCGTGGAGGACAGCAGACCCGCCGGGCCTCCCTGCAGCACGTACAGCCCCACCGACTCGTCGTAGAAACCGCCGGTTTCGATCTTCTGCACCGACACGATCTGCTGGCCGGAGCCGACGCTCTCGCCCACGTTGTCCTCAAAATCCTTGACGAAGATATCAGACATCCAGCCCGACACCTGGTCCGGGTTTTCGAACAGGTGGACCACCGTGGCGCCCACGAAATCGACCCCGCTGGCTGGCGACACATCCGAGGTGGGGACGAACTCCCGCATGAACCCGCCGATGCGTCCCGCGTTGCGAAAACGGTCGGCCGTGCTGCCCTTGAAGCCGTTCTCCGCCATCTCCTGATTGTCCAGCGGGCCGCTCCTGGCCAGTTGGTATCCGAGCAGAGATTCGGGCAAATCGGCGGCTTCAAGGGTCATGTATTCCAGGTCGGCCTCGCCGACGCGGAAGGTAGCGTTCCACAACGGGTTGGTTGACACGGTTCGATCCCTCCGGTGGTCTGTCTGGTGCCGTGCATCACGCAGGGGCGAATAATCATTCGCCCCTGCCAAGCGGGCCTGCCGGTTGAGCCGTGTTCAGGCCGCAATCATGGGATACACGTGGCGGCCGCGGGACATCTCCACCGGCACGTCAGTCCGGGTCCATTCGTTGCCGCCGTCGTTGCTGCAATAGACGTGGCCGTCACGGTCGCAGCAGTAGACGTTGCGCGGCGCGTTCCGGTCGATGGCGATCTGGAACATCCGGGCCGGGGCCACCTCACCGATGTCCACGCGCTCCCAGGTCTCGCCGGCGTCGGTGGACCGGACCAGCACGCCGGCGTCAACGGTGCCGGCCGGTGCGCTGCCCCCGCCGGCTCCCGCCGCCAGGTACATGCGGTTGGGGTCGGTCGGGTCGACGACCAGGTCGCGACAGTAGCTGCCGCCCTCGAACATCTCCTCGATGGGCACAAACTCCCAGGACTCCCCGCGCTCCCGGCTGCGGAACATGGCCAACTGGGTGATGATGTAAACCAGGCCGGGCTTGGAGGGGTTGACCTGCACTCCATGGAGGTCCACCGGTCCCAGGCGGGTGTAGTGCCCGTCGGTGATGCAGGACCAGTTGTCCCCACCGTCCCGGGATGCGATGAGGCCGCCCACTTCGATTGCCCCATATACGTCGTCGGGATGGGCCGGGTCGATGCTGATGCCGATCACGCGCTTGCAGATTTCGTGGGGGTTCATGGTGATGTGCGGATGGACCAGCCCTTCGGTGTTCATCTGTTGCCAGGTGTTGCCGCCGTCGTTGGACCGGCACACGCGGCCCGCGTCGTAGCCGGCAAACATGATCGACGAGTCGTTGGGGTGAGCCGCCAGGGACCACACGTCGCCGCTGAGGGTGTCGGTGCGGCGCCAGTTCTCACCCCGGTCGTCGCTGCGATACACGCCGTCCTGGGTTCCGGCGAAAATCGTCGCCGGCTGGTCGGGATGGCCCAGCAGGGCGCGGACCTGGGGGTCTGCGGGCAGGCCGTTCTCGATGCAAGCCCATTCGGATTGGCCCTCGGTGAGCCGGTACATGCCGCCCTCGCCCAGCGGAGTGCCTTCAGCGCCGATGATCAGGGCGCTCTCGCCGGCCAGGCCGACGTATACGTTGGTGTTGTGCGCGGTCGCGGTTGTCATTGCCTAATCTCCTGGAGGGGTGTGCGGGATGTGGTTTTGAAGATTGTTGGGGGAACGGTGCGGCTTGTCAAGGGTAAATCAAGGCTACGGCCACATGATCCAGCCGGTGCGATTGGTGCGGGCGCGAAAGAGGTGGCCTCCGCCGGTGGTGACGTAAAGGGTGCGCATGTCGGCGTCGCCGAAGCAGCAGTTGGTGGGCCGGTCCACGCGCATTGGATGGGTTTCCAGCACGCGACCCTCGGGTGAGAACACGTAGATGATGGGCCCCGGGCCGGCCGCTTCCCACCCGGCGCACACGATGATGTTGCCGTCCACGTCCAGCGTCATGCCGTCCACGCCCCGCTGCACGCCCTGGCTGCCCTGACCGCGCAGGTCGCCGTCGGACGCCCCGCCGTCGATGCCGAAAGTGTGCAGCGTACGGTACTCGCCCAGTGAGCCGTCGTCGTTGATGGGATAGGCGCGCAGCTCCCGGCGCCGGTCGGCTCCATAGTCGCTCTGCGCGATGTAGAGCGTGCGCTGGTCCCGGCTGATCAGGATGCCGTTGGGCCGACTGATGTCGGTGGTGGCGCGCACCAGGTCCCACTGATCGTTGCCCCTGGGGTCCAGCCGCAGCACCGACATATGGTCCAGCTCTTGCGGGCCACTGTCGCCGATGCCGGAGTAGGGGTCCGTGAACCAAATCCGACCCGACTTGTCGACCACCAGGTCGTTGGGATTGTTATGCCGCATGCCGTCCAGCAGGTGGGGCATCGAAACGGCGGTGTTGCTGGCGGCGTCGAAACGGGCGATGCGACGCCGGCCCTGCTGGCAGCCGTACAGGTTTCCGCTGGCGTCGAAGCATAGGCCGTTGGTGTTGAAGGATTCGGTGAAATACTCGGAAACCTCGCCGGTCTCAGGGGCGTAACGCAGGATCTTCGACTCAGGGATGAGGGTGAACAGCAACGCCTCGCCATCCCAAACCGGCCCTTCGGTGGTGCCGCCGTAGGGTCCGGCGACCAGTTCAAAGCTCCAGGACATGGGGAACCTCCTGTGGTTTGTCGCCGCAGTTTAGCATGGTGAGCGTTTGACGGTAGAATACCGGGTGCGTAACATTGCGCCACCATCAATCGGGGGAAGCATGTGGGTACATTTTACGTAGATATAAGGATCGGCCATCCGCTGGGAGGCGATTTCCTGCCGGCATCCGCGCTGGTGGATACCAGCTCGACCCATTCGGTTATACCGGAATCCCTGCTGGCGTCCTTGAGCATTGCGCCGTTGGAACGCCGAAAATACCGAATAGTAGATGGCAGCTTCGTTCAACGCGACGTCGGAGAAGCGCGAATTCGCATTGACGACCAAGAGCGCACCTGTCCGGTTATTTTCGGACCCGAAGGACAGTATCTGCTGGGAGCGACCACCTTGGGAGTTTTTGACCTGATGGTTGACCCTACCCAGCCCAATCCCAGCCTGGTTTCCACAAATGAACTGCTCCTGTAGGCTCGCTGACCGGAATCCAAGCCGAACAAGGGAGAATCCATTGGGAACTTTCGAGGTACAAATCGGCGTCGGCCACCCCCACGGCGGCGACTTTCATCCAGTCTCGGCGCTAGTGGATACTGGTGCGACATACTCCATGATGCCGGAAACTTTGCTCACCTCTCTGCGATTGACGCCATCAGAACAGACCGGGTTCAGAATGGCGAACGGCAGTCGCGTTGAGTATGGGATCGGAGAGGCGCGTTTCAATATTGACGGTCGGGAACGAACCTGCACGGTCATATTCGGACCAGAAGGCCGCCACTTGCTGGGAGCAACGACCCTTGAGGATTTCGGCCTGATGGTCGACCCCACTCAGCCCAACCCGCGCCTGATTGCAGCAGCAGAATTGTTTCTGTAGACCCGTGCCACTGTGCACAATCGTTATGGGGGCGAATGATATTCGCCCCCACACTACTCTGACCCTCTGCTGTTATCCCGCCTACCGTCCCCGCAGCCGGGGATCCAGCGCGTCGCGCAGGGCGTCGCCCAGGAAGTTGATGGCGAAGACCACCACCGAGATCGCGATTCCGGGGAACACCGCCAGCCACCAGGCGATCCGGATCTCCTCGGTGCCGCGGGTGAGCATGCCGCCCCAGGTCGGGATGTCCGGCGGGACGCCGACGCCCAGGAAGGACAGCGACGCCTCGATGATGATGGCGAAGCCCAGGGTGATGGTGCCCAGCACGATGTAGCTGGCGATCACGTTGGGCAGGATGTGCCGCAGCATGATGCGGATCGAGCCGGCGCCGATGGCGGTGGCCGCCAGCGTGTAGTCCAGCTCCTTGATGCTCAGCACCTGGGAGCGAATCACCCGGATGGTGCCTGGTAAGAGAATCACCAGCAGGGCCATGATCACGTTGTTGGCCGAGCCGCCCAGCACGGCCACCAGTCCCAGCGCCAGGATGATGGGCGGGAAGGCCATCATGGCATCCACGATCCGCTGGATGGCCAGGTCAACCACTCCCCCGATGTAGGCGCTGAGAATGCCGATGAGGGCGCCCAGGGTCACGCCGATACCGACGCTCAGAAGGCCCACGTATATGGAAATCTGCGAGCCGGCGATGATCCGGCTGAGCTCGTCGCGTCCCAGGTGATCACTGCCCAGCCAGGCTC
Organism: Dehalococcoidia bacterium; assembly: GCA_034423575.1. Lineage (GTDB taxonomy): Bacteria > Chloroflexota > Dehalococcoidia > Lucifugimonadales > UBA3495 > Bin87. The sequence goes on from DAOUIF010000006.1 coordinate 54,077, forward strand.
CCGGCTGTGGCGGCAGGTATTTCTCCTCGTGGGCTCGGACATCCAGAGGATCGTGGGGGAGGACGCCCGGAACTGCATAGGAAACCGCCGCGGCCAGGATGGTGAGCAGAATGATGACCGCGCTCACCGCTCCAAGGGGCTTGGAGCGGGAAAAAGCGACTATCTTTTGCACCCGGGTCTGGCGCGGGCGCATTCCCTGCAGCTGAAATTCGGCCTCGCCATCGGCCATCATTCGAGCGGTGTTGGCTGTAGTCATTCTGTCAATGCTCCTCAATCGGACCAAGTAGCATCGAGGCTAGGCGTACCGGATCCGGGGGTCCAGCAAGCCGTAAAGCAGGTCAACCAGGAGGTTGATGATTACGATGGACACCGCGATAACGATGATTATGGCCTGGATGGTGGGGAAGTCCCGTTGGAAAACGGTCTCGATAAGCAGGGTGCCGATGCCGGGCACCTTGAAGATGCTCTCGATGATGACGGTGCCGCCAAAGAGGCGCCCGAACTGCCAGCCGGAAATGGTGAGGATGGGCAGCACGGCGTTCTTCAGCCCGTGGCGCACCAGCACGATGCGCTCGCCGAGGCCCTTGGCCCGGGCGGTGCGCATGTAGTCCTCCCGAATGATCTCCATCATGGAGGAACGGGTGACCCGGGCGATGAAGGCCATATCGTAAAAGCCCAGCGCCAGGGCCGGCAGGAACATCTGCTGCAAGTTCTTCCAGGGGTTATCCCAGAGGTCCTCATAGCCCAAAGGAGGCAGCCACCCGAAGCCGCGAGACAATACCAGCACCACCAGCAATCCAGCGAAAAAGGTTGGTATCGATATCCCGACCAGCGCGACAACCCTGGAGAAGTAATCGATCACGCTGTCCGGCTTGATGGCCGAGATTACCCCCAGGGGAACCGCGAAGACCACCGCGATGAGGATAGCCAGTACCGCCAGTTCCAAAGTCCGGAAGATACGGTCTCCCACCAGCTTGGTGACCGGTTGCCCCGACCGCCAGATGGAGGTTCCCAGGTCGCCCTGGACCAGCCCGCCGATCCAGTCCACGTACTGGACCACGATGGGGCGATCGGTGCCCAATTGGCGACGCAGGTCTTCCAGTTCCTCCTGGGTGAAGGAGGCGTCGCCTTCGCTCAGGATTACCAGGGCCGGGTCGCCGGGCAACAACCGCATCACCGTGAACACGATGATGGTCACCAGCAGCACCGTGGGGATAATGAGCGCGATGCGCTTCAGTGCGTACTGTCGCATGGAATATACCCTTTACACTGTAGGGGCGAATGATCATTCGCCCCTACAAATGGGTTCGCCGAGTCACTTCGCGGGAAATTTGATCCCGTGATGACGGATTAGCGGTCCAGCCACAGGTCTTCGTGCTTGAACTGGTATTGCACCGTCGACGGGGCGGTGAACCCCTTGACGTCCCGGTGCACCAGCCAGAAGAGCTGGCCCAGCTGCAGGGTGACCCAGTGGTTGTCTTCGAAGCTGTGGAGCCACAACTCGGCTTCCTTGTTGATCTCCCGACGCGCGTCGGTGTCCAGCTCTACCTTCTGGCTCTCGAACCAGTCAACCACCTGGTCATTGGACCAGTCGGTGTAGTTGCGGGTGCCGCCCTTGAGGTAAACGCCACCGTAGACGGCGTCGGCGTCAAACACCACCATGCCCTCGCCCTGGCAGCTGATTTCCCAGTCACCTGAGGAGTCGGCGGCGCGGGAAGTACCGTACTTGGCGTAGCCGGCCGCGCTGGGCAACGTCTCGATGTCGCCGGTGATGCCCAGGGCATCCTGCAACTGCTGCTTCACGACCTGGCACTGGTCGGGGTAGTTGCCGACCTGGCGCACGGTGTACTGGACCTCGAAGCCATCGGCCACGCCGGCTTCGGCCATAAGGCGTTTGGCCTCAGCAAGGTCTTCCTGTCCGCCGGCGCTGTCCTTCGGCCGGATGCCGGGCCAGTCCATGCACACCTCGTTGGCGTGGGCCAGTCCCATGAGCGGGCAGTAGCTGCCGCCGGAGTTGTCGAATACGCGCTCGTCGATCTCCTGACGGTCAACGGCCAGGTTGATGGCCTGGCGCACCAGGTGGCTCTGGAACTGGGGCTTCTTCACGTTGAGCATCAGGCCCCAGTTGGTGCCGGCGGCGATGGGATGGGCCACGTATTCCTCGTTAGTGCTCCTCTCGAGGTCAAAGTACTGGGTCGGCGACAGGTTGGTGAAGCCGCCGTTGGCCATGTCCAGTCGGCCGGCCTCGAAGTTCGCGATCAACGTGTCCTTGGCCTGGCCGGTGAAGATGGTGTGCTCGATGCGGTCAACGTAGGGGCGCCCGTCCTTGAAGTAGTCCGGGTTCTTGTTGACGTAATAGAAGTCGCCAACCTGGTACTCTTCCAGTATGAAAGGCCCGGAGGTCGTCCCCATCTCGATGATGTTCTCGCCGAGGTTCAGTGAGCAGGGATTGGCGGCGTCGCGCACCGCGCAATTGGGGTCGGCATCAAGCAGATGGCCCGGCAGCACCTTCGCGTAGTCGATGGCAAGGAACTTGATGAACGCCCCGGAGGCGAACTGCAGGTTGAACTCAACGGTCTTGTCGTCGATGGCCCGCAGCACCGCATCCTGGTTGGTGGGAGTGCAGTTGCCACCGTCCTTGTCAACCACTTCCATCTTGACGGTGTAGTTGCGCCAGAGGCCGGAGCGACCCGTGCTGTTGCAGGGGTTGGCGTAGCGGGAATGGGTGGTGATGACGTCGGCCGAGGTGATCTCGGTGCCGTCAGTCCACTGCATGTCGTCCCGCAGGTGGAAGGTGTAAGTCAGACCGTCGGGACTAACGTCCCAAGCCTCTGCCAGGTCGCCGGTGATGGCGTTGGTATCCACGGTGTCATACTGCACAATCTGGTTGTACAGTTGCGAGTAGGAGATCACGCTGGAAAGAGACGAAGAACCCAGCGGGTCCCAGTCCTTGGTGTCGGCGTAGGCCGACATTCGCAGCGTCCCGCCATACGTGGCGCCGGCGCTGGGGGTCGGCGTGGCCACCACGCGAGGCGTGGCAGTGGGAGCCGGGGTGTTGGTTGGGCGCGCGGTGGCGGCCATAGCTTGAGGGATCGGGGTGTTGGTGGGTTGTTCCATGGCAGGCGCTTGGGTAGCCGCCGCGGGTTGCTGGGCTGCTGGGGCCGTGGCGGGCGCGGCCGGCGCTTCGGCTCCTCCGCAGGCAATGCCGACCATCAAGGCGGCCGCGCCCGCAATGAGCGGCAGCGTCCGCAAGAATGGTCGGCCGAGGGTAGATGGCTTCATAGTCAGTTCATTCCTCCGTCTCGATATTACGGTTCCGTTGTCGCGGACGGGCGAAGAAGGGCTGATATCCGCAACTCAAAAATATAATCCCCGGCCGTGGCCAATTGTGAAATTCGCCACAATCTGCGAGATACGAGCGGGAATGTTAGACCACCCAATCCATGCTGTCAATAGGCGATGGGTGAGAACAGTCGAAGGGATTACGAATTACGCACAAATAAAGCCCCTTCCGAATGGAAGGGGCCATCCTGCGCGATGCATTTCGACCCTACCGGCCGCGCAGCCGTGGATCCAAGGTGTCCCGCAGCGCGTCGCCCAGGAAGTTGATCGAGAACACGATGACGGAAATCGCCAGGCCGGGGAACACCGCCAGCCACGGCGCGTTCCGGATGTATTGCGACGCGCCTTCGGTCAGCATGCCTCCCCAGGTGGGAACGTCCGGCGGCACTCCAACACCCAGGAAGCTGAGCGACGCTTCGATAACGATGGCCAGCCCCAGGGTAATGGTACTCAGCACGATGTAGCTGGCGATCACGTTGGGCAGAATGTGGCGCATCATGATGCGCCACGGCCGCGCGCCGATGGCCTGCGCCGCCAGCGTGTAATCCAGCTCCTTGATGCTCAGCACCTGGGACCGTATCACCCGGATCGCGCCGGGAACCAGGATCACCACCAGCGCGGCCACGATATTGTTCACTGAAGCTCCCAGCGCAGCCATCAAACCCAACGCCATGATGATCGCGGGGAACGCCATCAGGGCGTCGACAATTCGCTGGATGACCAAGTCTACAATGCCGCCCACGTATGCGCTCAGGATCCCAATGATCGTGCCCAGGGTGATCCCTATGATCACGCTCATGATGCCTACGTACATGGAGATGCGCGCGCCGGCGATAACCCGGCTGAAAACGTCCCGTCCCAAGTCGTCCGAACCCAGCCAGGCAATGGAGGAGGGCGCGACGAAGGGCGCGTGGACCAGGTCCAATGGGTCGTGGGGCACGATCACCGGAGCCAGAACCGCGGCCACGATTGTCAGAAGGATGATTGCGGCGCTGAGGCCGCCCAGCGGCTTGGTGCGACAGAACCTGAGGACATTGCCGTACCACGTGGGACGGGGCCGCATGTCCAAGACAGCGCCATCATCAACCGCGGCGGCGTTTCGGGCGCTCAGCGCGTCATTGGGGGTTTGGGTAGTCATCACCGGTTCTCCAATTCCAATGACTGGTCGCAGCTAGTTCCAACGGTAGGCCAGAGACTATGCATACCGGATGCGCGGATCCAGCCACCCGTAGAGCAGGTCAACCAGCAGGTTGATGACGACGATCGACACCGCCACGATCACGATGATCGCTTGTATGGTCGGGAAGTCCCGCTGGAACACCGCGTCAATGAGCAACTGGCCGACACCTGGGATCAGGAAGATGCGCTCGATAATCACCGTACCGCCGAACAGCCTCCCGAACTGCCAGCCTGAAATTGTGAGGATGGGCAGGACGGCGTTCTTCAACCCGTGGCGAGACAGCACGATCCTCTCGCGTAGCCCCTTGGACCGGGCCGTCCTCATGTAGTCCTCGCGCAGGATCTCCATCATCGAAGACCGGGTGACCCGTGCGATGAATGCCATGTCGTAGAACCCCAGGGCCAACGCCGGCAACATCATCTGTTTAATGTTGGCCCAGGGGTCATCCCAAATGTTCTCGTATCCCAGCGGCGGCAGCCAGCCAAATGCCCGAATCAGTATCAGGGTCAGCAGGATGCCGCTGAAGAAGGTCGGAATGGATATGCCGACCAGCGTGAAAATGCGCGACACGTAGTCGATGGGGCTGTCCGGCTTGATGGCCGAGACTACCCCCAGGGGAACGGCGCAGACCACCGCCAGGGCAATGCCCAGGATCGCCAACTCGATGGTGACCGGAATACGCTCGCCCAGCCGGTCCATCACCGGCCCGTTCCACCAGAACGAGGTGCCGAAGTCTCCCCGAAGCAGGCCGCTCATCCAGTCCAGGTATTGGACCACGATGGGCCGGTCGGTACCCAGCTGGACGCGAAGCTCCTGAAGCTCCTGCTCGGTGTAGGCCGCGTCGTCTGCGCTCAGGATGGCCAGCGCCGGGTCGCCGGGAATGAGCCGCATCACCACGAACACGATGACCGTTACCAGCAGCACGGTGGGTATGAACAACCCTATGCGTTTGGCAGCGTACTGTCTCATGTGTACCCCCTAACGTCCCGATAGCAGCACGTTTGAGCGCGTTCCGTTTGGCTAACGGTCAAGCCAGTAGTCTTCGTACTTGAAGAAATACTGCACGGTGGTGGGCGGATGGAACCCCTTGATGTCGCGGTGGACGATCCAGAAGAACCGGTTCCAGCCCAGGTTGACCCAGTGGTTGTCGGAGAAGTCCACCAACCACAATTCGGCTTCCTTGTTGATCTCCCGGCGGGCGTCCGGGTTCTGCTCAACCTTCTGGGACTCGAACCACTCGTCGACCATCGGGTTGGTCCAATCGGTGTAGTTCCGCGTTCCGCCCTTGTTGTAGATGCCGCCGTACAGCGCGTCGGGATCCAGCACCACCATGCCCTCGCCCTGGCAGGAGACGATCCAGTCACCCACGGAATCGGGTGAGCGTGAAGTGCCGTACTTGGCGTATCCGGCGGCGCTGGGCAGGGTCTCGATGTCGCCGGTGATGCCCAGGGCGTCTTCCAGCTGCTGTTTGATCACCGCGCACTGTTTGGGATAGCCGGCCACCTGTCGGGCGGTGTACAGGACCTCAAAACCGTCGGGATATCCGGCTTCGGCCATCAGCCGCTTGGCTTCGGCCAGGTCTTCCTGGCCGCCCGGGCTGTCCTTGGGCCGGATGCCCGGCCAGGTGTAGCACTCGTCGAAGGAGTGCCCCATGCCGCCCAGCGGGCAGGCGATACCTGCTGTGTTGTCCCAGATCTTCTCGTTCAGGTCGTCCCGGTCAACCGCCAGGTGTATGGCTTTCCGCACTCGCGGGTCGGTGAAGGGCTCCCGCTTGACGTTCATCATGAAGCCCCAGTTGCCTGAGGGCGGGAACTCGTGCATCACGTATTCCCCTTCCATCCGCTGTTCCAGCTCCAGGTATTCCAGGGGCGTCAGGTTGGAGAAGCCGCCGTTCATCATGTCGATGTTGCGTCCCTCGATCTGAGCGGTCAGGGTCGCGGTGTCAACGATGATGAAGTGTTCGATGCGGTCGAAGTAGGGCTTGCCGGCCTTGAAGTAGTTTTCATTCCGGTTCACGAAGTACGAGTTGCCGGACGAATACTCCTCAAGGATGAAGGGTCCAGAGCCGGAGTTGTACTTGATGATATTCTCCGACAGGTTCAGGTCGACGCCGTCTTCCAGCAGGTGCTTGGGCAGCACCTTGGCGTAGTCGACCGCCATGAACTTGATGAATGCGCCGGACGGGAACCGGAGGTCAAACTCGATCGTCCGATCGTCTACAGCCCGGATCACGTCGCTGGCGTTGGTGGGCGTACAGTCGCCGCCAGCGCGGTCGGCAACCGCCAGTGGCACGGCATACTGGCGCCACAGCCCGGATCGTCCGGCAGCGTTACACGGGTTGGCGTAGCGCAGGAAGCTGTACACCACGTCGGCCGACGTCAGCGGCTCGCCGTCGTTCCACTGGATGTTGTCGTTCAGGTTGAAGGTGTAGGTGAGCCCATCGGCGCTGACCTGCCAGTCGGTAGCCAGGTCACCCTCGACCTGGTCCGTCTCCACGCTGTTGTAATGCACCAGCTGGTTGTACAACTGTGAGTAGGAAATCACGCTTGACAGCGATGCCGAACCCAGGGGGTCCCAGTCCTTGGTGTCCGCGTAGGCCGACATGCGCACCGTCCCGCCCTGGCGCGGCGGACCGCTGGGCGTGGGCGTAGGGGCGATACGTGCCTCATATTCGGCCACCGGCGTGTTGGTGGGCCGGATGGTCGCCTCGGGCGGAGGAGTGAAAGTGGGCGTCGGGGCCGCCGACTGGGCTACGGGAGCAGCCGGCGCGGCCGGGGCGCCCGGAGCGGTGGTTGCCGCCGCTGCCGGCGCTTGAGCCGGAGCCTGACCGGCAGGGGCTTCGGTGGCGGCTGGGGCCGCCGCCGGAGCCGGGGCGGCGGTTTCCTCCGCGCCCCCGCAAGCCACGCCGATGACCAGAGACGCGCTGGCCGCGATGCTAATCAGTAGAGTTGGTTTCACCTTCAGCTTCATAAGCCTTCACGTCCGCGGTGGTAGTTGGGAACTCGGTCAGGTAGACGGCTCTACCGGTCCAGCCACAGGTCCTCATGCTTGAAGCCGTACTGCACCGTCTGCGGGGCCACGAAACCCTTGACGTCCTGGTGGACGACCCAGAAGTTCTGACCCAGCGTGAGGCTCACCCAATGGTTGTTATGGAATTCATGCAACCAGCGTTCGGCTTCCTTGTTGATTTCACGGCGACGCTCGGGGTCGAGCTCGACCTTCTGCGCCTCGAACCAGTCGTTGATTTCGGGCGCCTCCCAGTCGGTGTAGTTGCGGGTGCCGCCCTTGAGGAAGATGCCGCCGTAAATGGCGTCGGGATCCAGCACGGTCATGCCGTCAGCCTGGCAACTGAGCTCCCAGTCGCCGGTGGCATCTGCCGGCCGCGATGTCCCGTACTTGGCGTAGCCCGCGGCGCTGGGCAGCACCTCAATCGCGCCGCGGATATTCAGAAAGTCTTCAAGGTCCTGCTTGATTACGGAGCACTCGTCCACGTAGGTTCCGACCTGGCGGACGGTGTACTGGACCTCAAACCCGTCGGGGTAGCCAGCCTCGGCCAGCAACTCGCGGGCGCGCTGGATGTCCTGCTGACCTTCCGGAGTGTCCTTGGGCCGCATGCCGGGCCAGGTCGCGCACTCCTCCAGACTGTTGGCCATGCCCACCAGCGGACAGTGGCCGCGGCCGGCGCCGTGCAGCCCGCGAGCGTTGTGCTTCTGCCGGTCAACCGCCAGGTTGAGGGCCTGGCGCACGCGGTGGTCGCTAAAGGGCTCGCGCTTGATGTTGATCATGAACCCGCGGGTGGCGCCGCCGAACACGTCATGAGCGACGTATTCGCTGTTGGTGCGTTGCTCCAGCGCGTAGTACTCGGGGGCAGTCAGGTTCATGGTGGCAGCGTTGGACATATCAATCTGCCGCGCTTCCACCTGCGCCTGCGCCGTGGCCGGCGTGGTGATTATGAAGTGCTCGATCCGGTCCAGGTAGGGACGCCCTTCCTTGAAGTAGTCGGGGTTCCGGTTCACAAAGTAGGAGTTTCCGGACTGGTAAGACTCCAGGATGAACGGGCCGGAACCGGAGTTGTGCTTGATGATGTTCTCGGCCAAGTTCAGGTCGATGCCTTCCTCGAGGAGATGCTTGGGCAGGATCTTGACGTAGTCGATGGCCAGGAACTTGATGAACGCCCCCGACGCGAAGGCCAGGTGGAACTCCATGGTCTGGTCGTCGACCACCCGCAGGGCATCCTCCGGGTTGGTGATGGTGCAGTCGCCGGCGTCTCGGTCGGCGACTTCCAGCGGGTTGGCGTACCGCCTCCACAGGCCCGACCGACCGGTGCTGTTGCAGGGATTGCCGTACCGGAGGAACGTGTAATGCACATCGTCTATGGTGAACGGCGTGCCATCGTTCCAGGTAATGTCGTCGCGGATGCGGAAGGTGTAGACCGTCCCGTCGTCGTTGAGGCTCCAGCTCTCGACCAGGTCAGGAATAACCTCGTTGGTGACGGTGGTGTCGAACTGCACCAACTGGTTGTACAGCTGAGAGTACGAGATCACGCTGGACGTCGACGCTGAGCCGAGCGGGTCCCAGTCCTTGGTGTCCGCGTAGGCTGCCATCCTGACCAGGCCGCCGATCTGGGGCGGCCCGCTGGGCAGCGGGGTCGGCGCGGTGCGCGCGATGGCAGTGGGCGCCGGAGTGTTGGTGGGCCGCTGCGTGGCCGCCGGCGGCGGGGTCGCGGTCGGCGGTACGTTGGCCGCCGGGGCCGCGGTCGCCGGGGCAGCCGGGGCGGCTACCGTCGAGCCGGGTCCGGGCGCGCTGGCCCCGGTCACAGGGTTGGCTACGGTTGGCGCAGCGGCGGCGGCCGGGGCGGCCGCGGATCCGCTGTCTGCCGGGGCTGCCGGAACCGGCGCTTCCGCGCCGCCACAGGCCACTCCAATGATCAAAATGGCTGACAATGCCACGGCTACCGACAATGGTTTCGTTACGGACAACATCTGGCGTTCGAACCTCCTGACGGGGCCATGACCCCATCGGATTGAAGATATACCGGCCGCATCACCAAGCGTGCACCGCCTGCTCGAATACAGCCCGGCCTATCCTATTCGTGGCTCAACGCCGTGTCAAGAAATCGCGATGCGAATCCTCTTTATGCCAAGGGGTAATGTACGGAAACTGGCAACATTGGAAATATTGATGATAGATAATCGAAATCGCAACCAACCCCGCAGTTGAAATACATTTTTGCCCTGGATGGTTACGATTTCCGTCGACCAGGAGGATTCTCGGCTTCTAACGATCCAGCCAGAGGTGTTCGTGCTTGAATCCATACTGCACCGTTTGGGGAGGCACGAACCCCTTGATGTCGCGGTGGACCAACCAGAAGTTTTGTCCCAGCGTGAGGCTGACCCAATGGTTATTCTCGAAGCTGTGCAGCCAGAGCTCGGCTTCCTTGTTGATCTCGCGACGCTTGTCGGGGTCAAGTTCGACCTTTTGTTCCTCGAACCAGCCGTTCAGTTTCGAGTGTTCCCAGTCGGTATAGTTGCGGGTGCCGCCCTTGAGGAAGATGCCTCCGTATACCGCGTCGGGATCCAGCACGGTCATCCCGTCGGCCTGGCAGCTGAGCTCCCAGTCACCCGGGGCGTCCGGCGGACGTGAAGTCCCGTACTTGGCGTATCCCGCTGCGCTGGGGAGAACCTCGATGGCTCCGCGGATGTTCAGGTAATCTTCCAGGTCCTGCTTGATCACCGAGCACTCGTCAACATAGGTGCCCACCTGGCGCACCGTGTATTGCACTTCAAAGCCATCGGGATAGCCGGCTTCCGCCATCAGCCGTTTCGCTTCGGCGATATCTTCCTGTCCACCCGGGGTGTCCTTGGGGCGCATGCCCGGCCAGGTGGCGCACTCCTCGTAGGTGTGGGCCATGCCAACCAGAGGGCAATGTCCACGGCCGGCGCCGTGCAGCGCGCGGGCGTTGTGCTTCTGCCGGTCCACTGCCAGGTTGAGAGCCTGTCGCACCCGGTGATCGTTGAACGGCTCACGCTTCACGTTGATCATGAACCCGCGCGTGGCGCCGCCAAAGACGTCGTGGGCGACGTATTCACTATTGGTCCGGGTTTCGATGGCGAAGGTCTCCGGAGCAGTGAGGTTCAAGCCGGCGGCGTTGGCCATATCGATCTGGCGCGCTTCGATTTGGGCAATGGCGGTCGCCGGCTGGGTGATGATGTAATGCTCAATGCGGTCGAAATACGGCATCCCTTCTTTGAAATAGTTGGGATTCCGGTTCACCTTGTAATGGTTGCCCGATTGGTAATCCTCGAGAATAAACGGGCCCGAACCCGAGGTGTGCTTGATGATGTTCTCCGCGAGGTTCAGGTCGACGCCCTCTGCCAGCAGGTGCTTGGGCAGGATCTTCACGTAGTCGATGGCGAGGAATTTGATGAACGCGCCGGATGCGAAAGCGAGATTGAACTGGATGGTCCGATCGTCGACGATGCGCACCGCGTCATCGGGGTTAAGGAGGGTGCAGTCCCCCGCCTGCCGGTCGGCAACCTGGAGAGGCGCCGCATAGCGCCTCCAGAGTCCCGAGCGGCCGGTGCTGTTGCACGGATTCCCGTAGCGCAGATAGGTGTACAGCAGGTCGTCCACCGTCAGCGGATTGCCGTCCTGCCATTGGATGTTGTCGTGCAGGCGGAAGGTGTAGACGGTTCCGTCCGGGTTGATCTCCCAGCTTTCCGCCAGATCGGGCACGACCTCGGATGTGTCCACGGTGTCGAACTGGACCAGTTGGTTGTAGAGCTGGGAATAGGAGATGACGCTAGACGTGGAGGCCGAACCCAGCGGGTCCCAGTCCTTGGTGTCCGCGTAGGCCCCCATTCGTACCGTGCCGCCCTGCTGGGCGGGCCCGCTGGGCACGGGCGTCGCCGCGGTGCGTGCCACCGCCGTGGGCGCCGGGGTGTTGGTGGGTCGCTGCGTGGCCAGGGGTGGTGAGGTGGGCGTCGGTTCGGCTGGAGCCGCCGACTGTGTTTCCGGAGTGGCCGCGTCCGGTATGGGGGTTGATCCGAACCCGGGAGCGCTGGCCCCGGTGGCCGGGGATGACTGTGTGGTTGCGGCCGTTCCGCCGTCGGCCGGCACGGTGGGCGCCGGCGCTTCCGCGCCGCCGCAAGCCAGACCGGTTAACAGCAACGCGGCTGTGATCATGCCGGCGATAACCGTCGGTTTCGGAAACATGGGAGCCCTCCTCAATTCATCCGGTGAGCGTGGTGGGGCAACTTTACGTACCAGATAGCGACAGTGTGAACGGATTTCGTATTTACACAGCCTATCATAGGCGTAAACATAGTCCATATCAACATATTATTACTGTTTTCGTTATATATAGGGTCATAATCGCACGGTTATCGTTATATTCTGATAGCCAATAATCGTTATTTGTCGCCGTCGCGCTCCGGACAGCGGAAAAAAGAAAGGGCGGGCATTGCAGCCCGCCCCGTCACGGCGATTGGACCGTATTTTCCGGCCGCTCTACCGGTCCAGCCACAGATCTTCGTGCTTGAAACCGTATTGCACGGTGATCGGCGCGTTGAACCCCTTGATGTCCTTGTGGACGAGCCAGAAGAGCTGGCCCAGGAGGAGGTTCACCCAGTGGTTGTCCTCAAAGCTCGCCAACCACAGCTCGGCCTCTTTGTTGATTTCCCGGCGACGGTCGGGATCAAGCTCCACCTTCTGCTGTTCGAACCAGGCGGTAACCTTGGGATTCTCCCAGTCGGTATAGTTCCGGGTTGCGCCGGGCAGGTAAACGCCGCCGTAGATGGCGTCAGGATCGAAGACAACCATGCCCTCGCCCTGGCAGCTGAGCTCCCAGTCTCCCTTGGCATCCTTCGGCCTGGAAGTGCCGTACTTGGCGTAGCCGGCCGCGCTGGGAAGCGTTTCGATGTCGCCGGTGATGCCGAGGAACTCCTCGAGGTCCTGCTTGATCACCGAGCATTGCGCCGGGTACGAACCCACCTGCCGCACGGTGTACTGGACCTGGAACCCGTCAGGGAAACCAGCCTCGGCCATCAGGCGCTGCGCTTCAGCGATGTCTTCCTGGCCGCCGGGCGTGTCCTTGGGCCGCAGGCCGGGCCAGGTGGTGCATTCGTCGTTGGTGTGGGCCAGGTCCATCAGCGGGCAATGGGTAACGCCGGCCCCGCCGAAGGCGCGTTCATCCACCTTCTGACGGTCCACGGCAAGGTAGAGCGCCTTGCGCACCCGGTGGTCTGAGAAGGGTTCACGCTTCACGTTCAGCATCAGGCCAAAGTTGCCGCCGGCCTTGATGTCGTGGGCCACGTAGTCGCCGTTGGTGACCCGCTCCAGTTCGTAATACTCTGGGGCTTCCAGGTTGGTGGAGCCGGCGTTGGCCATGTCGATTTGCCGCGCCTCAACCTGGGCCATCAGCGTGGCGGGCTGAGTGATGATGAAGTGCTCTATGCGGTCGAAGTACGGCCGTCCTTCCTTGAAGTAGTTGGGATTCTTGTTGACGAAGTAAGAATTGCCGGACCGGTATTCCTCGAGGATGAACGGGCCCGAGCCGGAGTTGCTGGCGACCACGTGCTCACCCTGGTTGAGATCGACCGATTCGTCCTCCAGCAAATGGCGAGGCAGAATCTTCACGTAGTCCACCGCCAGGAACTTGATGAACGCGCCGGAAGCGAAGGCCAGGTTGTACTGGATGGTCCGGTCGTCCACCGCCTTGACCACATCGTCGGCGTTGGTGGGGGTGCAGTCAGCCTTGTCTACCACGTCGACGACTTCCATCCTCACCGCGTAGTTGCGCCACAATCCCGAACGTCCGGTGGCGTTGCACGGATTGCCGTACCGGTGCATGGTGAAAATGATGTCATCCACGGTGAGCGGCTTTCCGTCGTGCCAGTTGACGCCCTCGTGAATGCGGAAGGTGTACTGCTGCCCGTCAGGACTCAGCTCCCAACTCTCGGCCAGGTCACCGACCACTTCCTGGGTGTTGGTGGTGTCGAACTGGACGATCTGGTTGTAGAGCTGCGAGTAGGAAATCACGCTGGAGAGCGAAGCCGAACCCAGCGGGTCCCAGTCCTTGGTGTCGGCGTATGCCGACATCCGCACGGTCCCACCGTATTTTGGGCCGGCCACGCTGGGCGTGGGCGTGGCAACGACCCTCGCCACCGCTGTGGGCACCGGGGTGTTGGTCGGCCGCAGCGTCGCCTCCGGTGGAGGAGTGGCGGTTGGCGTTGGGTCCGCTGCCGGCGCCTGAGCTGCCGGCGCTGTGGTGGCAGCGGGCGCCGCCGGCGCTTGCGCAGCCGGTACCTCGGTGGGGGCCGGCGTCTCGGCGCCGCCGCAGGCGAAGCCAGCCAACAAGAGCAGGCTGCCGATCGCGCTGGCAATCAGCCTCGGTTTCACGTGTTTCGACATCGTAGCTCCTCCTTCACGCGCGCGGCTGGCGTTTGGCCCAGTGGAAGTCTGCGAAAGCTCAAGTGCACACCAATGTGGCCGAATCGGTATCGTGCCCGCGCAAATGTAATACTATTTATTCACGCAGTCAACCAAAGAGATCGTATTCCGCTAGATTATATGCCCTGATAGATATTTATCGTTATCATTGTGCAATCGAATGACGCGAGTTGGACTCCAACATTGACCGGTTACCGCTCCACCTAACATGACCGGCAACGGGCCCGGTGCTTGTTGACTACACGTCACCGCCCCGATAGGCTTTTTGCCTGCTGCACCCTCACCACGTCCAGGAGCCCCAACAGATGACCGACACCGCCGCCGTACAGACTCCAGCCGACGATACGCCGGTTGACGCCAATGGATACATCCTCGTGCGGCGGGAACCGCCGGTCGCGACCATCACCATCAACCGGCCCGCCCAGCGCAACGCCATTTCGCTGGATATGTGGGTTGCGCTGACCGAGTTGCTGGGCGACTTGGACGGAGACAGGGACGTCCGTTGCGTAATCATCACCGGCGCTGGTGAAGAAGCCTTCTCCGCCGGCGCCGACATCAGCGATTTCGAGCAGCACCGCAGCGACTCCACCAAGGGCCGCGTGTACAACGCCGCCGTGGACGGCCTGCTGGAAACCGTTGCGGAGATCGGCACGCCGGTTATATCAATGATCCGCGGGTTCGCCGCCGGCGGCGGCTGCGAGCTCGCCGTTGCCACTGACCTGCGCATCGCCGCCGAGGGCAGCCGCCTGGGCATACCGGTAGCCCGCCTGGGCATCACCATCGGCCACCGCGAGATGTACGGGTTGGTGAACCTGGTGGGCAAGGGCAACGCCCTGTACATCCTGCTGTCGGGGCGGCTGCTGGACGCCGAAGAGGCCCTCCGAATCGGCCTGGTCAACCAGGTGGTGCCCGTCGACCGGCTGGAGGAGGTTACCTACAGGCTGGCCGCCGACATCGCCGCCCTGGCCCCCTTGTCCCACGCGGTCAACAAGAAGACCATGAACCAGGTGCTGGCCAAACCCTCCCTGGACCTGACCCCCAACGAGGCCGATCTGCCCCTGCACCAGTTCGACACCCGGGACTACCACGAGGGCTTTCGCGCCTTCCTCGAAAAACGCCGACCCCATTTCATCGGCGAATAGCCGTCTATTCCATGTCAGGATCACCGCAGCGGCCGCCACGCAAGCAGACCCGTAAACGCGCCGACGTATTGCTGGTGGAGCGGGGCCTGGTGGACAGCCGGGAACAGGCGCAGGCTCTGATCATGGCCGGCGCGGTGCTCTCGCCGACAGGCCCCGTCCAGAAGGCCGGTGCGTTCCTGGACCCAGACACGCCCCTGGAGCTACGCGAGCGTCTGCCCTACGTCAGCCGCGGCGGAGTCAAGCTGGCCCACGCTCTGGACACCTGGGCGGGGCCCCATGGCATATGCCTGGAGGGGATCTCTACACTGGACGTGGGGGCATCCACTGGCGGGTTCACCGACTGCCTGCTCCAGCGCGGCGCGGCCTGTGTCTACGCGGTGGACGTCGGACACGGCCAACTGCATTACCGGCTGCGCCAGGACCCGCGGGTAACGTGCATGGAAAAGGTCAACGTACGATATCCCTTCACGTTGCCCGAGGTCGTCGATCTGCTGGTCGCCGACGTTTCCTTTATATCGCTCACCATGGCATTGCCCGAACCCCTGGCGCACCTGAAGCCCGGCGGGTATGCCATCGCGCTGGTCAAGCCCCAGTTCGAGGCGCGGCGCGGCGAGGTCGGCAGGGGCGGCATCATCCGAAACGACACTCTCCGAGACGACATCCTCGCCAGGGTCCAGCAATGGTTCAACTCCAGGGACGACATCACGCTCCTTGATACCACCCCGTCGCCAATCACGGGCGACGCCGGGAACCGCGAGTTCCTGAGCCTGCTGCGCCGGTGTTGAACCCTGACGTAATCCGAAGCCCCAGACGGTAGATGCGGACCGGAACCGTCAACCCATACCGTCTTCCAGATATCCGATCGTTTCCGTGTATGACCTGCCTGCCGTCGGGAGCCCAAGATGATAATTCTGACCAAGCTGGCCCTGCAGAGTCGGACGGTCACCGTCATGATCCTGATCCTGGTGCTGGCCGGCGGCATCTACGCCTACCGGCAGTTGCAACAGGAGCTTTTCCCCGAGATCAGCCTGAGAGTCATCAACGTCTCCACTTCCTACCAGCAGGGCACGCCGTACCAGGTTTCGCAAGAGGTCACCAAGCCCATCGAGGACCTGATAATCGGCATGGAGGGGCTGAGGGAGCTGACGTCAACCTCCCGGTCCAACAGCTCCCGCATCCGGGCCAGTTTCGAGCACAACGTTGATATCGAAGAGGCCGAGGCGGAAATCGTCAGCCGGGTATCCGGCCTGCGGCTGCCGGACGCCGCCGGCGACCCCCGCGTGTTCGAGTTGACCCCCAACAGGCGACCGGTCACGGAGCTGAGCGTGTCGGGTCAGCGGGATATCCCCGAGCTGCTCAGGATCGTCGAGCGTCAGATCACCCCACCGCTTCAGGCGATTCCGGGCGTTTTCGAGGTGCAGGTTGAAGGCGGCGTAAATGAACAGGTAATCGTCACGGTGGACCCGACCTTGCTGAACACCTACGGATTGACCATCCAGAACGTCATCGGGGCGCTGCAGGGAAACTCCGTTGACGTGAACGCCGGGACCGTGGAGTCCGCCGAAGGCACCGTGACCGTCCGCGCCTTTCACGGCTACACCGACCTGGACACCATCCGCAACTTGCCGGTCGGTTTTTCCCGACCCGCCGGGTCGCCGGCCTCGCCGCGCTCTCCGGGGAATAACGCCACCCCTATTAGGATGTCCGACGTCGCCGACGTGCGGGTCGCCACGCCGGAGGCCACGACCATCTCCCGCACCAACGGCCAGCCCAGCGTCAGCCTGAGCGTTCACAAGACCGGTGACGGCAACACCATAGAAATCACCCACGCCATCGACGCGTTGCTGGCGGATCTGCACGACCAGCTGCCGCCAGACCTGGAAATTTCGGTGGTCGAAAGCCAGGCGCCCCGCCTCGAAGAAGAGCTGGGCAAAGTTCTCGGGCAGGGTATGCAGGGCTTCATCTTTGCCGTGGCCGCGGTGTTCCTCTTCCTGCTGCAGTTGCGGCCGCGGCCCTTCGCGGGCATCGCCAACGCCATCCGGCCCACCATCATCATCGCCCTGTCCATCCCGCTCAGCGTGATGATCACGATGCTGGTCATGGCCCTGTTCGACTGGACGTTGAACTTCATGAGCCTCGCCGGCCTGGCCATTGCCGTCGGCCGGATCGTCGACGACAGCATCGTCGTGCTGGAAAACATCTATCGGCACATCCAGGAGGGCAGTCCCCGGTCCGTAGCGGTGATCGCCGCGACCCAGGAGGTCAGCCCGCCCGTCGTAGCGTCCACACTTACCACGGTGGCGGTGTTCGTGCCGCTGGGGTTCCTTCCGGGAGTGGTGGGGCAATTCTTCTCTCCCTTCGCCCAGACGGTCTGCGTTTCCCTGCTGGCGTCCACCCTGGTCGCCCTGACCGCGGTTCCCGTGCTGGCGTCGTGGTTCCTGCGCGCCGGCGACATGACCGACGATCCGGCCAACCCACGGGGCGACACCTACCTGCAGCAGATCTACACCCCCATTCTCCGGTTGGCGCTGCGCTACCGCCTGATCACCGCCATCGCCAGCGTCCTGGTCGTGCTGGCCAGTTTGACGCTCATCCGCACACTGCCCATCGAGTTGTTCTCCCAGGGACGCACGGAGGGCATCCGCATCGACTTGACCCTAAGCGGCAATCCCTCCACCGTCCAACTCGTGGAGGAAGCCAGCGAGGTCGAAGCCATACTGGATGAGTTCGTCTCCCATGGGGCCGTCGCGACTTACCAAGTCACGCTGGGCGCAGGCAGCCGCAGCTTCGGCTCCACCGCAGACGCGGCCTTCGACCGGGCCGGCTTCAACATCCTGCTGGGAAACAATGCCCCGGACGACCTTGACGAAAGAATCCGGAACGCCCTGCCCGAAAAGCGGGGGGTGACCACCCGCGTCTTTGCGGATACCGGCGGGCCGGGCCGCGGCGGCGGTCTGCGCCTCACCCTCACCGGCGCCAACTACGAAGACGTGCGCATCGGCACCGACCGGCTGCGGGCCGCCGTCGAGCGTGATCCCGGCGTGCGCAACGTACAGACCAACATCGTCGATGGCAGAGAGGAGTTGACCATTGCCATTGACCCCGACGCGGCCGGGCGTTACGGCCTGTCCACCATGGGCGTCGCCAACCAGATCCGCACCTGGATGCGCGGCAGCGACGTTGCCGAGATCGACGTGAACGGAGAGACGCTGGACGTGGTGGTTCGCGGGGTTCCGGAAGCCGTCGACGACCCGTCGGATATTCCCCTCCTGCCTATCGGCTCCAACGCCGGCGCCGTCCCTCTGGGCAGCATCGCCGACACCCGACACACCGTCGGCCCCAGCGTCGTGACCCACTACGACGGCCACCGCTCCGCCACCATTTCCGGCGGCCTGGCCGGACGCGACGCCGGCGCCATTGGAGATCGGGTTGACGCCATCGTCGCGGCCACGCCTCTGCCCCCGGGGGTCACCGTACGATCCGGCGGAACCTTCAGCGACATCCGCGAGGAGTTCAACAACGTCTACGTGGCCATGGTCATCGGCGTTTCCCTGGTGTACCTGGTGATGGTGGCAACCCTGGGATCGCTGAAGATACCATTCATCGTGGTGCTCAGCATGCCGTTGGCCGTGGTGGGCGCGCTGGTTGCGCTGGTCATCACCGACCGTTCGCTGAGCCTGCCAGCCTTGATGGGTTTCCTGCTCCTGGTGGGTATCGTGGTGACCAACGCCATCGTGCTGCTTACTTTTGTGCACCAGCAACGCCGCGCCGGCCTGGAACCGCTGGAAGCGGTGATGTCCGCCGGCCGCACCCGCGTGCGTCCCATCCTGATGACCGCTTTCACCACAATCCTGGCCTTAATCCCCCTTTCGATGAGCGAATCGGCCGGTCTGGTGGGCGCGGAACTTGCAACCGTCGTCATAGGAGGCCTGATCAGTTCCACCTTCCTCACCCTCGTGGCGGTCCCGGTGGTCTACATGCTGTTTGAAGAATCCGCGCCCAACCTCTACCGCCGCGTACTCCGACTCGTTGGCATGGGTAACGGCCGGCGCGGCGCCATGGTCGCTCCCGACCTTGACGCCAATCCTGAAACGGGCGGTTCGTCGGCCTCTGACTGATTGCTTCGAATATCTCCTTGCTGGGAACGACCATCCTGAGAGCGCCAGCGACCGGCCCCATCGTCCGCGAAATGCCGCACGCGCGTCAACGCAAAATTCGGGTATCATAATCGTCCTGGTACGCTGAGTATCAACTTCACAAGGAGGCGGTGATGGCTACCGCCGGACAGGACACCGTCGCCCAACGCGTCGAACAGGCCGTTGCCTTCCTGGCGCAGTCGGACAGTGAATTCGACGCGGGAGATCGCAGGCAAGGGTCGGAAAAACTCTACGGCGCGGCCACGCAAGTGGTTATAGCTGCCGCCAAGCAGCGCGGTTGGCAATATCGGAGCCATCGCGCAACCAAAAACGCGGTCATCCAGCTGGAATCGGAATACCAGGACCCATTGATAGTCGCCGGATTTCTCGCCGCCGAAAAGTTCCACAAGAACTTCTTTCACGATGAAATGGAGGACTACGAGATCGTAGCCGACCGGCCCATCGTCCACCGCTTTGTGAACCGTCTAGTCGCGTTGGTCAACGACTATCCAAACGGGGTCTGATTCCGCGCGACAAGATGAATGCAAATTGAAAGTCGCCAAAAGGAGAAGAACATGTACGTACTGCGTAGAATTTTCAAGACCAAGCCCGGCGAGGCTCGACGGGTGGCCAGCCTGCTGCAGAAACAGGGCCAGATTTTCCACGACGCCGGACAGCGCAGCGAAATCCGGGTCTATTTCAACGGCGCGACCACTCCGGCGGAGCAGGACGTCGTCATTCTCGAATGGACTGATGAGTCCCTGATGTCGCCCATGCGCGGCGACAATCAACTGCCCCCGGCGGCGCTGGAAGTGGGTGCACAGATCAGGCCGCTGGTGGAGAGCAACCGCATCGAGTTCTGGGAGCTGATGTCGCCCGACAAGATGATGGACGTCTAGTCGCTTGAACCTTCAGGAGGCAGCATCGTGGAAGTAGCACAGGTGGCGGAGATACTCTTGGAGCGCGAACAGACGGTGTCCGTGGCCGAGGCCTGCACCAACGGCCTGCTCGGCTACACGCTGGGCACCATTCCGGGCGCGTCCCGGTTCTTCCCGGGCGGCGTCGTCGCCTACACCGGAGGGCTGAAGGAAAAGATCCTCGGCGTGCCCGACGAGCTCTACGAGACCGCGGGCAGCGTGAGCCGGGAGATGGCCATCGCCATGGCTCGCGGCGCTCTGGAGCTCACGGGCACCGACTTTGCCCTGTCGACCACCGGAGTCACCGGCCCGGCCGCGGGCCGCAGCGGGTTGCCCATCGGCACCTTCTGGATCGGCCTGGCTGTCAAGGACGGCGAAGACGCCGCCATCGAGATCCGCGTCGGCGGCGACCGCGACGCCACCAAGCACGGAGCGGTGCAGGCCGCCATCGACCTGCTGGGAAGGGAGCTGACCGGTTAGATCCCTTTCCCGCTCCCCCCTTTCATTATCGGCGCTGAGCGCACGCTTTCGCGAACCGCGATCGAATTCGTATGGGCGAATAGTTATTCGCCCATACGTGCTGTCGTCACCGCGTCGAGACTGTGACGCTAACCGAGGTACCGCAATGAAATTCGGAGTATCCCTTTCCGCAATCGCCCAGCAGCCGGCCGGCGCCGACATGCAGCAGGCCTTCGCCGACATCTGCTCCTACGTGGGCGCGGCGCGGGACCTCGGGTTCGACATGGTCTACCAGGGCCAGCACTACCTGACCGACCCCTACCAGCAGTTGCAAACCATGCCGCTTCTCGCGCGGATCTCCGCGGAGGCCCGGGGCATGGGCCTGGTCGCCACCATGCTGGTGCCACTGCATCATCCGGTGGACCTGGCGGAACGGGTGGCAACGATGGACGTGATCACCGGGGGCAATTTCACCCTGAGCGCCGCCCTGGGCTACCGCGACGAGGAATACGACAACTTCGGCGTGCCGCGCCGCACCCGGGTGAGCCGCTACCTGGAATGCCTGGAGGCCATGCGCCTGCTGTGGTCGGGCGAAAAGGTGAACTACGAGGGGCAGTACTTCCGGTTGACGGACGCCCAGCTCATGCTCCGACCCGTGCAGCAGCCCCACCCGCCGGTTTGGGTGGCCGCCAACAGCGACGCCGCCATCACCCGCGCCGCCCGGATGGGCTACACCTGGTACGTGAACCCTCACGCGAAATTCGACACCATCAGCCAGCAGGTTGAGATGTACCATGAGGCCGCCGGCGCTGCCGATTCGGGAGCGCCCGATCGCCTGCCCCTGGGCCGCGAGGTCTTCGTCGGCCGCACCCACGAGGAGGCCTTCGCCAATGCCGCACCCTATCTGGGTGGAAAGTACGAAGCCTACGCCCAGTGGGGCCAGGACAAGGCCCTGCCCGGCGAGGAGAACTTCCGCGAGCCCTTCGAGGACCTGGCCCGCGATCGCTTCGTCATCGGCGACCCCGATGAGGTGGTGGAGGAACTATCCCGTTACCGCGCGCTGGGAATGTCCCACGGCTGCTTCCGCATGATGTGGCCCGGCATGCCGCTGGCCGACGGCATCGCCAACCTGGAACTTTTCGCCGACCGCGTGGCGCCGCACCTGCGGGAGAGCTAGGCACCTGCTGAATCGACGCTGCACAGCTACCCCGCCCGCAGCGTCTGCTCCGTCTCCGCGGCACCCTTGACCCGCTCCCAGTCGTACAGCATGGGCGCCATGCGCACCTTGCTCCACATCTCCGACTGGTCGGAGTAGTGCGGGCTGGCCGGGTGCCCCGAGGCTCCCAGCGGCACCGCCCAAAGCGAGCGATTCCAGTCGGCAGGATCGTAGGCGTAGCGGAACACCGAGAGCCCGCCCACGGTTGCCAGGTCGCCCGGCGCGTAGGAGCCGGCCCACGGCGTGTCGCCGTCGCCGCCGGTGGGTATTTCCGGCGGGTCCAGCAGGGCGCCCAGCGCGGGCATCGCCATGGAAAGCGGATGCTGCGGCCGCGCCCGGTGCACGTGGTCCCATCGCCAGCCATCAATGTCAGCGCCTAGCTTTGCCGTCAGAGTGCGAACAGCTTCCTCTAACACTGCGGTCAAAACCCCGGCCCAGTCCTCGCCGTTGGGCAGCAGGTCGGTGTCGCCAGCGGCAATGGCGTCGGCCATCAGGTTCTTGAACCGATTGAGGAAGACTCCTCGCCCCCGGTCCAGCGGCTGCCACGCCATCGCAGCCAGATCTTCCCCGATGTTGTATTTCAGCAGACGCCACAGCAACGCGTCCCGCATCGCGCTGTATATGGTTGGCTCAACGGTGCCGGGGTCAATGCTGCCCGACCAGTTCTGGAGCTTCGCAACAGCCTCTGCGGTCGCGGGGTCGTCGGGCGCAGGCACGCCGGAAAGCGCAGCCACGTAGGTTTTTGCCGGGATCGACACGCGCTCGGCGTGGATTCGCCCCATGTCATTGGCAGCCGCTCCGGATATGCTCTCCACTCCGTGGGTCACTCGCATGGCCCGGTAGCCGGGGGCAAAGTCCATGGATATGTAGTACGGATACTCCGCACCCACCGGCCGGTTGTTGGCAGTGACGATGTACCCCTTGGACGGATTGATGTAGCGCGGCATTTCTTCAAAGGGAATGCTGCCTTGCCACTCGTGCTCCCCGTCCCATCCCGGGACCGGCAGCGGAGCGGGCACGTCGCCCGGCCGACGGGGAATCTCGCCCCGGCACTGGTAGCCAATGTTGCCGTGCACGTCGGTCATTACGAAGTTGTTCACCGGGTCAACCCAGCCCTGCATGGCGTCGGCCAGTTCGTTCACGCTGGTGGCCTCCAGCATGGCGGGCAGGATGCCGGTCCATGGGTCGCCACCGTCGCCAGACGTGTAGCGCAGGGCCAGGCCATATCCCGACATTGGGTCGCCGCCCACCACCGGCCCATGATGTGTCGCCCAGGTGCGCAGGTGCACGTCCTCGCCGCCGCGAACCTTGATGACCTCGTCGCGCACGTTGGCGTTGAACCAGTCCTCCTGGTGCTGGTAGAGGGACGGATCGGCGTCGTTGAACCGCTCGATGTACAGGTCCTGGTAATCAGCGGCGGTATGCGTCACGCACCAGGCAACCCACTGATTGTGCCCGAAATGCGGGAATCCCGGCATGCCGGCGAAGGAGTTACCGACCACGTCGAAGGTGTCACAAGCCAAGTGGTTCTGGTAATACACGCTGGGCGTGTCGAGGCCCCGGTGGCTGTCGCCGGCCAGCAATCCTTTGCCGGTAGCGGTACGCTCCGGGCCGATGGCCCATGAGTTGGAGCCGCTGTCCATCTCACCGATGAGGTTCAGGTTGGCGGCGTGTTCCAGCAACTGCTCCAGGCCCACATCCACCGCGCCGTCATAATCGGCGCCGGTGGGGATGATGACCGGCTGACCCGGCGGGTAGGATGGGAACAGCGCAGCGGCTCGTTCAGCGCCCAACGCCTTCACCAGCCGCGCCCGCCACGCCTTGGTCTCGAAGACGCCCATGAAGATGTGGCGCACCTTGAAGACGGCCAGGCTGTGCCACGGCTCCCACGGCTCCGGCTCGATGCCGGCGATGGCGTACTCTGCCGGCAGGGGTGCATCGCTGTTGATGAACGCGTTGACACCGGCGGCGTAGGCTTCCAGCATGGCCTTGGCCCGAGCGCCAGCCGCCTCGCAATCAGCCCTGGCCGCGTCCTCCAGCCGGTGCCGGCGCATCTGCATATCCTGCCCGACGGCGGATTCTCCGGCAGCCTCAGCCCAGCGGCCCACGGCCCGAAGACGATCAAACTCCATGGCCCAAAGCCTGTCCTGCGCAGTGACGAAGCCCTGGGCGAACCAGGCGTCGTGCTCGTTGGACGCTTGCACGTGGGGAATGCCCCATTGATCGCGCCAGACCCGGACGTCGGCGTTCAGGCCCGGCAGGGCGAGAATGCCATCCAGGGGAGGGATTGCGCTCTTCAGATCGTGGGAGGTTATGGAGGTGGGGTTGGCGGCGGTGATCGTCATGGCGGTCAACTCCAGTATCGAATGTCGCCATCTTACCGCACGATGCGGCGACAGTGGAGTTGCCGAGACTCCCACCCGTGCCCGGTTGCGCCGGGACGGAGACCTAACGCTGTGCCGACTCCCGTTGGGCCGGCGTCTCCTGCAACATTTCGCGCACCTCAAGGGCCGAGGGCGTTGCCGGCGTCGGTTCCGCGTCGGTTCGGCTCAGCTCGGCGGCTGCCGCAGCGATGCGCTCACGGGCCAACCCGCAGTATTCGTCGGACAGGTCGATGCCAACGTACTGGCGCCCCTCCATGAGGGCGGCGATGGCGGTGGTCCCGCTGCCGATGAAAGGATCCATTACCACCTCGGCAGTGGTCGCCGCGATGGCCCGCCGCGCCAGCTCCACCGGGAAGGACGCCGGATGCGGGTTGCCCCGGTCCTGCCGGATTCGCCACACATCGCCGATGCCGCCGGCCTTGGGGGCCAGGCGGAACTCCGGGTTGGCGACCAGATAGATCACTTCGTATGTAGGCAGGAAATACCCGGGATTGTGGTTGAACCCGCCGGAGCGTTGCCAGATGATAATCTGCCGCACCGGAAATCCGTCCATGATGTCGGCCCGGTCCTGCAGCAGGCCGCGCTGCACCCGCCACTTGTGGTTGTAGAAGATCGCCCCGTCGGGAGTGAGCACCCGCAGCATTTCGCTCAAACACTCCCGCTGCCACTCCACGTAGTCCTGGTGGGGCATACTGTCGCCGTGCGCGGCGTATCCTTGCTGCAACATCAGGCTGGCGCGCGACCATTTGCCGCCGTTGCCGTTTTTCATCCCGTTGCCGCTGCTGTTGAGCAGGTTATAGGGCGGCGAGGTGACCACCAGGTTCACCGCCGCCGACGGCATCCGGCCCATGGCCGAGAGGCAATCGTCGCAGTGGATCTGATTGAGCCAGGGTTCTATATTGGTCGGATTCATAGAAAGCGTATGAATACGCTTATTGAACCGCAACCGGCCGATTTAGCGCATAGAAAGACCCCGGCGGGTTTCAGCGTATCTGGCTGTCTCAGTTTGCGCCGGGGGCTGCTTCCGTGGCGCACGGCACGCCCTGCCTACATGGAGGACTAACCAGCCGAACCGGTTCGCGGCTCGCCGTGAACGGCTAACATGAGCCGAGCGTGCTAGACTGCGGGTAGGAGAGATTGCCATGAAAGAACGCTAAGCGCCAAATTCGAGAACGGAACCTTCAGGCTGCTGGACACCGAGCAACTGCCCATACCGGAAGGCGCCGTCGTATCCATCACCGTTGTCGACGAACCTCATGGGACGACCCCAGGTGGATGAAGAAACTCCCTGACCAAGAGGAAGCGGAACACTACCTCAACACCGCCTACAGCGGGACCGCCCCATGATCGTCCCGGATCTCAACCTGCTGATCTACGCATACGACTACCGCGCACCCCAACACCCACAGGCCCGCCAATGGTGGGCCGAACTATTGAATGGAGACGAAACAGTGGGAATTCCCTGGGTCGTCCTGACCGGGTTCATCAGACTCGCGATCCGACCAGGTACATTGGCCAGTCCCTTGACCGGAGCGGAGGCAGTTGAAGAGATCCGGCAGTGGCTCGCAAGGCCACACGTATCGGCTATCAGCCCGACGAATAGACACCCGGAGTAATAGACACCCGGAGTTGCTGGCAGGTCTCCTACAGGCCGCAGCCTACGGACCCAACACGGTAACCGACGCCCACATCGGCGCGCTGGCCATAAAACACGACGCTGTCGTCCATAGCAACGACCGCATCTTTACCCGGTTCCCCGGCATCCGGCTGCACAATCCTGTCACGTAGCGTCGCTCGTTGAGCGTCAGCATCGCGGGATCAGCCGGTCCGTCGCGCCACCAGCAGCCCATCCTCCCGGGCCACCCGCATGGCGAAGGGATAGCGGTCCACTTCCAGCGCCAGGCCCACGTCCCGGGGATGGAACTGGGGCTGCGCGTCGTCGAAGAACTTCTGCGTGGCGCCGCCGGCCATGATCAGCTTGCGCAGGGCTTCCGGGTCCGGATTGCGTCCCTCCAATCGGTTGCGCAGGTACATGGCGCAGTGCTCGTCCTCGTCCGACCGGTTCACGCCCTGGTCTCCCATGGCCAGGATGGTCACCAAGTCAGGCGGAGGCTCCTCCGCCTGCACCGCCTGTACGGTTGCGCCGGCCACCACAAAAGAGGTCACGTAAATCGGATCGCAGCCGGCCGCTCCCGCAGCCGCGGTGCCCACCGTCCCGGCCCGCGTCGATTGCACGACGCTTTTGCCGTGGAAGTCGACGGAGGACGCCTCATAAGGCGAGTTGCCGTAGTCGAACCCCTCGGGTCGGCGGCCTCCCACTTCACCCATCAGGATGTCGGCGATGGCCGGATTACTTTTCCGGATCTCCAATGCCTCCTCCACCTCGGCCACCAGGGTGATCCTTTCAGCGCCTCGATCGAAAGCGATGGCCGCCGTGGTGAAAGCGCGAAACACGTCAATCACTAACGCCGCACCAGTGGCCTCGCTAGCGTCTCGGGACAAGCTGCCGATGCGAATTTCCATAGCATTGTTCTCTTTTACATCGATGAACAGGATAAACAGGATGGTTGATCCTTATCGAAACATCCTGATCATCCTGTCTATCGATGTCAATTAATTCAGGCGGTTTTGACCAGCTTCTGGAGGGAGCGAATCTCGCGCGGCGGGTCCAGGTGCTGGCCGGTGTGGGTCCACGAGACCTCGCCCACGTAGATGTTCCCGGCAGAGTCCAGGCAGACCCCGTGGGGCGCGATGAACTGGCCGGGCTCTTCGCCCTCGGGTCCGTCGCCCACGCGGGCCTGCTGTCGGCCCTCCGTGTCGTAGACGCTGACCCGGGGCCCGAGGCCGGTGGCCTGGGAGTTGGGGCCAATGGCCGAGCCCAACTCGCCGATGTACACCAGGCCGGCGTCCTGGTCGATGTACAGCCCGCAGGGCCGGGACATGTCGTTCCACTGCCCCAGAAACCTGCCATCGGGATTGAAGACCTGCACGCGGTGGTTCTCCCGGTCGGCCAGGTACACCAGGCCGTCGCGGTCGGTGCCGATGTTGTGGGCGATGTTGAACTCGCCCGGGCCGTTGCCGGATTGTCCCCAGGAGAAGATCAGCCGCCCGTCAGGGCTGTACTTGTGGATGCGGGCGTTGCCGTAGCCGTCCGACACGTAAAAATCGCCGTTACGAGGATCGATGGCGACGTGCGTGCAGCGATTGAACGGGTCGCCCGACATGAAGGGCGCGGGATGTCCGCTGGTGCCCAGGGTCAGCAGTATCTCGCCTTCCAGGGTGCACTTGCGCACGGTGTGGTCGCCGTCGTCGGTCAGGAATACCGTCCCGTCGGGAGACATGGTGACCCCATGCGCGCGCGGGAAAACACCCTCGCCCCAGGACTCGATGAAGTTGCCGTCCTTGTCGAACACGATCATCGGGTGCTCGCCCCGATTGAATGCGTACACGTTGTCGTTAGCGTCGCAGCCCACGGCAGCCACCTCTCTGAACGCGTAGCCGTCCGGTAGCTGTCCCCACCCTTCCTGCACCTCGTAGGTAAACTGGCCCTCTCCGATAGTTACCATCGGTGTCCCTCCTGTGATGGCAGCGACGCTCCGAGGCGTCGCGTACGACGGTGATTGTAACCCATCGGGTTCGGCGGCAACCCGCCGTTTGGAGCCGATGCTACAATGGCCCATCACTGCCCCAAAATCCAAATGGACACCTACGCAAGGAGACCCCCAATGGCCGACCCGCGACGGGATTTCGTCAAGTACACGTTCTACAAGGTGCAGCCTGAATGGCGCCGCCTGCCCGCCGCCGAGCGCGAGGCCGGCAAGGATGAGTTCGCCGCAGTCGCAGCCGAGCACTCCGACCGCGTCTCCCTGAACACCTACACCCTGGTGGGCGCGCGCGGCGACACCGATTTCATGCTGTGGGGCGTGTGCCCCGAGCTGGAGCCCATCAACGAGATGGCCGCGCGGCTCAACGGGACCCGCCTTGGCGGCTACCTGGAAACGCCGCACTCCTACTTGGGGATGACCCGCCGCTCGCCCTACATCGACGATCACCAGCACGAGGGACAGGAAGGAACCGGCGACGCCGCATCCATGCGCATCGTGGGCCGGCGCTACCTCTTTATGTACCCCTTCTGGAAGACCCACGACTGGTACCAGCTGCCCAAGGACACGCGCCAGGAGATGATGAACGAGCACTTCGTCATCGGGCACAAGTATCCCCAGGTGAAGATTTCAACGGCCTACTCATTTGGCCTCGACGACCCCGAGTTCATCCTCGGCTTCGAAACCGACGAACCCGGCACCTTCCTGGACCTGGTGATGGATCTCCGCGAGTCCAAGGCCCGCCCCTACACCCTGAAAGACACGCCAATCTTCTCCTGCATCAACCGCCCGCTCCGGGACTGCCTGGACGACGCGGCGTAGCAATGGAGACGCACGATGACCACGCAAACCGTTGCCGCATCACAATCTGACATTACGGTCAATCCGCCGGATGGCGACATGCCGGCGCCGTTCTCGCTGGACATCAGCTCCATACTCGCCCTGCTGCCCGACGATGACGCCCTGGACGACTGGTTTCTGCGCTTCACCGCCGACAACGAAGACCTGGGTTACCGGTTCGAGATTGACCAGCAGGGGAGATTGTGGGCAATGGCGTCGGAAGGCATGGACGGAACGGAACGTCAATTTAACCTGCAGTTTGATCTCCAAATTTGGCTCAATGCTGGTCCTGGCGGAAAAGTAGTCATCGGAAACTCGCGGGTTCGCATGGCCTGGCCGGGACGCCGCGCTCCGGATGCCGGCTGGATGGCCCCGGAACAGTTAGCATCCTTGCCGCCGGCGGGGCAGCGACCTCACAGCTTTCCTTTTGCCCCACGCTTTGTGTCGGAAATTCGATCCCTTTCCAATTCCCTGGAAGACCAGCAGGCCAAGATGGAGGAATGGATCGCCCGCGGCGTCGCCCTGGGCTGGTTGATTGATCCCTTCCTGCGGCAGGTTCACATCTATCGCCCGGGGGCAGCGCCGGAAGTGATGGACGACCCGGAAACGGTCAGCGGTGACCCGGAGCTGCCGGGGTTCATATTCAACGTTCGCGATCGCGTGTTTGATTTGCAATGACCCGTCGGTTACAGGAGGATACAAGGCGTGGTTGCCCAACCCAAAATTCACTCCGCAACAACGGAAGAATGCGATGCTACCGACTGGGCGGATGTCCCCTTGCCCTTGGTCATCAACATCAGTCCGATCCTTGAATCGGTTGCAGGTAAGCTTACGGATAGGGAAATCGACGAATGGTTTGCCGGCATGGCCAAATCCAACGAAGGCCGCGGGTTTTACCTGGAACTGACCGGGGAAGGAGAGTTGGTAATCAACGCCATGGTTAATCGTGATGGCGGTCATGCTGAAGGACAACTGTTCGGCACCTTGTTTGCCTGGGTAGAAGCCAACGACGGCGAAACATACCCTTCGCGTACCATTGTGCGCTTGCCCGACGGTTCGCGCACCGAACCGGATGCCGTTTGGCTGTCCCCGGAACAAGTGGCGGAACTTCCTCCTTTGTCCGACGGCGGCGCTATTACCGTATGCCCCGCCTTTGTCGCCGAAATTATGTCGAGCACTGATCGCCTTCCGCCTTCGCAGCGGAAGATGGAACTCTACATGGGCAACGGGGCCAAGATGGGCTGGCTGATTGACCCTTACCGGCGTCGAGCCTACGTCTATTTTCCCAGTGCAGAGCCGCTGGAGTTAACCAACCCCGAGGTACTTGCTGGCGACCCGGTGATGCCGGGCTTCGTGTTCGAGGTTCGGCGGCGGCTCTTCGACGTTCACCAAACTACGCAGCAATAGTCTTGCTATAAACCGCCCACAAGAAGCGCTCCGGCGATCGCTGCCGGAGCGCTGGTTTTTGCCAAGGTATGACCCGTCGCTACCGCAGCGCCAGCATCCGCTCCAGCGCCACGATGGACTCTTTCTGCTCCTGGTCCGGCACCAGGATGCGGTTGACCACCTCGCCGGCCACCAGGCTCTCCAGCGTCCACAGCAGGTAGGCCGGGTGGATGCGGTACATGGTGGAGCAGGGGCAGCTCACCGGGTCCAGGCAGAACACCGTCTTGTCGGGGTTGTGCATGGCCAGGCGGTTCACCAGGCTGATCTCGGTGCCCACCGCCCAGGCCGAGCCGGCCGGAGCCTCGTTGATGGTCTTGCGGATGAACTCGGTGGAGCCGTTCAGGTCGGCGGCGTCCACCGTCTCCATGGGGCATTCGGGGTGTACCAGCACGGTGACGTCGGGGTAGCGCTGGCGGGCCGAGTCGATCTGCTTGGTCGTAAAGCGGGTGTGGACCGAGCAGTGTCCCTGCCACAGCACCATTTTGGCCTTGCGCAGTTGCTCCGGCGTGTTCCCGCCCATGGCCTTGAAGGGATTCCACACCACCATCTCGTCCAGGGGGATGCCCAACTTGAGCGCGGTGTTCCGGCCCAGGTGCTGGTCGGGCAGGAACAGGACCCGGTCGGCCTCGCCGAAGGCCCATTCGAGAACGGCTGTGGCGTTGGACGAGGTGCACACCGCGCCGCCGTTGCGCCCGCACAGGGCCTTGATGGCAGCCACGGAGTTCATGTAGGTGACGGGCAGTATGCCGCCGTAGTCTCCGAGAACGTCCTGCAAATCCTCCCAGCCGTCCTCAACGTCCTGGATGGGCGCCATGTCGGCCATGGAGCAGCCGGCCGTGATGTTGGGCAGGATGACCTGCTGGTGGTCACCGGCCAGGATGCACGCGGTCTCGGCCATGAAGTGGACCCCGCAGAAGATGATGAAGTCGGCCTCCGGGCGGGACGCGGCCTCCTGGCTGAGCAGGAAGGAGTCGCCCTGGAAGTCGGCGTACTTGATGATCTCCTCGCGCTGGTAGTGGTGGCCCAGGATGGTCACGCGGTCACCCAGGGCGCGGCGGGCCACGCCGATGCGCTCGTCCAGCTCGGCGGGCGAGCAGGCTAGATACTCACCGGGAATCTTCTGCCAGCGGACGTTGATCGCCAACTCCTCCGCCAGTGATTTGGCGGGAAGTTCGTCTTCCGGTTTGCAGAAGGCAGCGTGCTCGATTTCGGTGAGGGGAATTGTTGGTTGCCTGGTTTGCGTAACCATATAAGCCGCCTCCTTAAACTAAAAAAGCGGTACTACGCCCGCACGCCGGCCAAAGACCATGGCCCGGTGCGGGTGATCCGAACGTCCACCAACTGACCGGTCAAATCCGGCTCGGCGGCGCATTCGGCGGGTTCAGGAAGATCGAAATAAACGAGCTTGTTTCCACGGGTGCGTCCGGTCCAACTGCCTCGCTTGCGGTTCTCCGCCAGCACCTGGACCGCGTTGTGCAGATACGCGGAATTGATGTCGGTGAGAATGCTCTCCTGCAGCGCTTCAAGGCCCTTCAGGCGCCGTTGCTTTTCCTCTTGGGGGACGTCGTCCTCCATGGTGCGGGCCGCAATGGTTCCGGGCCTTGTGGAATAGGCCGCCCCGTGGACCTTGTCGAACCGCAGGTCGTCCACCAGCCGCAGCGTGTTCTCGTACTGCTCCTCGGTTTCGCCCGGGAAACCGACAATGATGTCGGTGCTGACCGTGACGTTGGGGATGGTCTCGCGGATCTCGCTGATGATGTCGCGGTACTCCGCGGTGGTATAGGGCCGGCGCATGCGTTGCAGCACTTCGTCGTCGCCCGCCTGCACCGGCAGGTTGATGTGCTCGCACACCTTGGGCAGATCCGCCACAGACTGGATGATGCGGCTGCTCATATAGGAAGGATGGGATGTCAGGAAACGGATCCGGTCCAGCCTGTCAATGTCGTTCAGCCTGGTGAACAGGTCAGCCAGGTCGTCGCCCTCGTCGCGGTCGTGGCCGTAGGCGTCGACGGTCTGTCCCAGCACCGTGACCTCACGTACCCCCCGAGTCGCCAGCAGTTCCACCTCGCGGGCCACGTCATCCACCGACCGGCTGACCTGCCGGCCGCGCCGGTAGGGAATGATGCAGAAGGTGCACATCAGATCGCAGCCGTGGATGATGGGCACGTAAGTTGCCACGTCGGGCCGCTGTGGCGCCAGGGTTCCAACGCAACCTTCCCAGTCCAGGCCCAGCCGCTCGCCCACTACCTCCAGCAGCGGCTCGAACTCCTGGGGTCGCAGGAAAAGGTCGACATGGGGGAAGCGCTTTTGCAGCTCTTCCGTGCGCGGTCCAACCATGCAGCCGGTGAGCGCCAAGACCGCGTCGGGCCGCTTCTTGCGCAGGGGTTGGGTCAGGTTCAGCGTGCCGGTTACCTTGTCCTCGGCGGACTGGCGAACCACGCACGAGTTCAGCACCACCACGTCGGCATCGCCCGGTCGCGCGACCGGCGTGAGGCCCAATTGCTCCAACGCCGACCCCAATCGTTCGGAGTCGGCGGTGTTCATCTGGCAGCCTATGGTCCAGATGTGGTAGGTCTGCATTCGAAGTTTGTTCCCGTGCAGAAGGGGGCGTCCGGGATGGAGATGGCGGAGGGAGTGGGATTCGAACCCACGATCCCAGTTTCCCAGGATAAGCGCTTAGCAGGCGCCCGCACTAGACCACTATGCGATCCCTCCCTACCCCTCTGGGTACGTGTCATTATAGACCATTGTGAAGCGCGTTACAAACTTTGGTGATGGATCGGCCACTCCGGCAATCGGATTTCGTAATCCCGCGGCGCAACCAAAAATGACGCATGGTCGTACACTGGAATACCGTGCCATTCATTCGGAGCCACGGGAACCGGAGGCATGGACGAAAGGAGAGTGGCGATGAGGCAGCGGCGCATCTTGTCCTTGCTAGGGGCAACCTTGGCAATCGTAACGGTTCTCGCAGCAATAGCGTGCGGCCAGGACGAGTCCGGAACCGAACCCAGTACAGAACCCCGCGCCGAGGCGACGGCGCCCGCTGCTCCTCCGGGTGTCCCGCCAACGACCGGGGCGGCGATGCCAGCCACGGCAGCCCCAACGGCGGCCGCTCCACAACCCGATCCAACGCTGAAACCGACGATTCCGGCTGCCGCCCCGACGCAACCTGCAGTCTCTCCCGCCGCGCCCGCCACCGTGGCGGCCCCAACCCTCGGTCCCACAGAACCTGCCCCCACGCAGCCGGCGCCAACGCCCACGCCAGCCTCCCAACTCATGGTGGGCGCCGAGTTGCAGGCCTACGCCGACGAGCACGCCCACGGTCAGGGCGCGATCTACGTAGGCGACGCGACGCAATTGCTCGGCCCGCCGCCTCACCCGAGCCTCATGTTCGGCGTACCGGAGGCCATCTACCGGCAAGGTTCCGCGGCCGCGATCCTGGGCTTCGAGCCGGCTGGCATCCCAGACCACCTGTTCATCTACGACAGCGACTACTACCGCGATCTCATCGACAAGGCCAACCTCACTGACCCCACCCAGCTCACCTCTTCCGGCGAGAGCATCAAGATCCAGCACGTCTGCATCGACCGCAACCTGCCCACCTGCGTGCTGGTCCAGACCTACTGGGCGCCCAACCTGTGGGAGCGCACCGACGGACAGGTGGAGCTGTCGGTGACGTCCTTCGTCGAGTTGGGCCTAGCCGGCCCTGACACCCTCAGCCAAGTCGCCGACGGGTCGCTGGACATGGTCAACATCTTCACCGGCTACGTGGCCGGAGCCCACCCGTCCCTGGAGGTTCAGTCTCTTTGGGGAACCGCCAGCGATTGGGAAACCTCCTATTCGGCGCTTGCGGACATGGCGCCCGACATCGACCGGATGCTCCTGGACATCACCGGCGGCAGCCCCGTGCTCAACCGCAACTGGTTTGCCGGTTCCGACCAGTGGTTCTTCAGCAACCAGCCCCTGCGCTCGCTGGACGATTTCGAAGGTCAACGTATCCGCACTCATTCGGCGTCCATGTCCGACTTCATCCGGGGCGTGGGCGGCGAGCCCGTGGAACTCAGCGTAGGCGAACTGTACACCGCCCTGCAGATCGGAACCGTGGACGCGGCAGTGACCACCCTGCTGCTGGGCGTCACCGGCAGCCTGTACGAGGTCGCCGACCATATCGCCGGCCCGGTGATCGGCTTCGGCTACACCAACAACGTGATCAACCAGGACGTTTGGGACGGCATACCGGAAGACCTGCAGCAGATCATCATCGAGGAAGGCGCGAAGACCGAACTGGAGGCACTGCGCCTGGCTCCCTTCCAGAACTTCATCGCACTGGAAGCCGCGCAGGACCTGGGATTGGAGGCCGCTCCGTTCTCCGACAAGGTGCAGGAGCACATTCAGACCGTGGTACTACCGGAGCGCGTTATTCCTGGCTGGCTGCGCCGGCTGGGTTATCCGGGCGGCGGCGAGGAGGCCGTTGCCATCTACAACACGAAATCTGCCCCGTACACGGGGTTAATGATCACGGCCGATGGATCCGTGAAGCAGGTCCCAATCACCAAAGGGCCGCGGGCTCAATAACTCCGACCGCGCTCGCGCTCGAGCTGGCAGCGTCAAATCATCAGCCGCGAGTTGCGCAATAATGAAGCGGCACTTGCATCGTATATGATTATGTGTATAATGCACATATGGTCAGCCCCGATCCCCTCGGCAGCCGGCGACTGCCCAAGAACTTCCTGACCCCCTGGGTCTTGCTGGTGCTCAAGCAATGGAGCCTGCACGGTTACCTGATCATGCAGCAGCTCAACAGCATGGGCTTCGCCGAGGTCGACCACCCAACGCTCTACCGTGAACTGCGCCGCCTGGAAAAGGAAGGGCACGTCACATCCGAGTGGCAGACCGACGGCAGCGGTCCGGCCAAGCGCGTGTACAGCATCACCGAGGCCGGCGAGCAGATGCTGCTGGGTTGGTCCGAAGTGGTGTCCGGCTACCAGCGCATGATCGCCGGTTTCTTCGATTTGTACGCCCAGGCGTTCGGGATGGCTCCGCCCTCTACCGATTCTGGCGGGGCAACTGAAGAAGAATTCAACGACAACGTAACCTGATCGAAACCAATTCGCAATCAACCGTCCCTACGCTATGGGTCGGATTTTTCAGGAGGATCACAACGTGGCAGCCACCGTAACCGAAAGCGCACAAGAGATGGTAAAGGCTTACAACCAGATGGTGTCCCAAGGCTTTGCCGCCGCACGGGTGGGTTGGGAACAATCCGCCGCGACCACCAAATTGATGACCGAAGCCTTCCAGGCCGAACAGGCCGCTTCCGGCAAGATCTGGGAAACGTCTATCGGCCGCGCCCGTGATCGCAGCGAGAAGATGGCGGAACTCACCAGGGCCTTCGCCGCCGCTCCCACCGCCGGGGTCAGTCCGGAAGCCAAGGAACTGATGGACGCCATAGTCGCGGGCGACCAGGAGTATCTCCGGTCCTGCGCCGAGTACGCCCAAGGTGTGGAAAAGCGCCGCGCCGAGTTGGCCGCCACGATGCTGAAGGCCAACACCGACCTCGCGTCCGCTGGACAGGAGATGGTCGAGAGCGCCATAGACTACGGCCGCGCCTTCATGGACTGGTCCTTGGCCGTGAGCCGGGGCTCGGCTCCCACGGCAGCTTTCTAAATCGCAGTCTTGCAACGGCAACCGACAGGAGACACACTCGTGGTCAACTCGGCCGAATACGCCTCCCAATTCCAGCAGGAAGCGCAGGTGCAGTGGCAGCGCTTCCAGGCCATGTTCGACGCCTTTGTCGTCAACCCGGCCGACCCGCCCGCGGAGGTGACACCCTACGAAGTCATCTGGAAGCGCGGCAACACCCGGCTGCTCCGTTACGGCTCCCGGGAACGAGAGACCCTGGGCCAGCCGTATCTGATCGTTCCCTGGCTGGGCATCAGCAGGACCTACGTCCTGGACCTGCTGCCCGGCAACAGCATGATCGAGTACCTGGTCAACCACGGGCACGACGTGTTCCTGCTGGACTGGGGCGTGGTGGGCGAAGAAGATCGCGAACTCGGCTTCGAAGAGGGCGTTTACAAGATCATCCCACGGGCCATTGAACGGGCGCTGGAAGCCTCCGGCGCCAGCGAAATCACGCTCAATGGCATCTGCCTGGGCGGAACCCTCAGCGCCGCGTACCTCGCCCTGCACCCGGACGCCCCGGTGCGCAACTTCGTCGCCGTGGTGGCGCCCATCGACTTCGAGCATGGCGGCATGTTCCGCACCTGGCTGGACGAGCGCTACTTCCCCGCCGACCTCATCGTAGAGCACTACGGCAGCCTGCCGTCGGTCCTGATGAACACCGGGTTCAAGATGCTCCGGCCCACCCTGGAGGCACAGGCCATGGCCGGCCTGTGGTCCAACTCCACCCGTCCCGGCTACATCGAAAGCTACAAGGCCATGAGCCGATGGGCCAACGACTTTGTGGCCATGCCCGGCCGGTTCTTCCGCCAGTTGTCCAAGAACCTGTACGGCAAGAACCAGATGATCCGCGGCGAATTCCTCATCAACGGCCACACCGTCAACCTGTCGCGGATCCGCCAGCCGCTGCTGGTAGCGGCGGCCAATCAGGACTACATCGTTCCGGCCCCGTCTGCCCGCGGCCTCATGGACGTGGTTTCCAGCGAGGACAAGGAGTTCGTGGAACTGCCCGGCGGGCACATCTCCGTGTTCTCCGGCCGCCAGGCCCACCAGACCCTCTGGCCCAAGATCGACGAGTGGGTTTCGGCCCGGTCCAACTGAACGCACCAATCCTCGACGTAACCTGCACCCCGGGAGCGCCCACCGATGACCACCGCCGATAACGGTAACAACCAAAACAGCGCCACCGCTTTCTTTGAAGCGTGGCAGGACATGATCCGCAAATCCACCGAAGCCTGGTCGCAGGCCGCCGGCTTCGGCGGGTTCGGCGGGTTCACGCCTCCCAATCCGGGCGCGACGCCGTTCGGCGCGTTCCCCTTTAGCGGCTTTCCCTTCGGGTTCTCGCCGGGCGCTGGCGTGCCGGGATCCGCTCCCTTCACGCCGCCGTTCAATCCGGCCGACTTCATGCAGATGTGGCAGCGGATGTTTGAAACCTGGCAGTCGCAGTGGATGAACAGCCAATCCGGCGAAACCCAGCCGCCGTCCATGGAAGAAGCTCAACGCCAGTGGGCCCGCTACCTGGAGTCCATGGCCGCCACCTTCTCCGAGGTGATGAACTCGGAGGAGTTCTCCAAATCGCTGGGCCAATTCATGGAGCAGGGCCTGGCGATGCAGGAGCGGACGGCCAAGCAGGTCAACCCGCAGATCAACGCCATGCTCCGCGCGTACAACCTGCCTTCCCGCAGCCAGATTGACCGGATGTTTGCCCGGATCATCGGCATGGAGGAAAAGCTGGACGACTTGGAAGACGAAATCCGCAAGCTCCGCAGCGAGCTGAGCACGTCCCGGCGTCCCCAATCATCTCGCTCAAGGTCTGCACGAGCCTCCGCAGCGGCACCGGCTAACGGCGAAGGAGAACAAGTCTGACGCAAACCCGAAACGACATATCCGACCGCAGCAACAGGAGGCACACATGAAACTGGAAGGACGTACTGCTCTCGTCACCGGCGCCTCCCGCGGCATCGGCCGCGCCATCGCCCTGGCCCTGGCGGAAGAAGGCGCCGACGTAGCCATCAATTATGTCTCCAACGAGGCCGCGGCGGCGGCCGTTGTCGAGGAGATCCAGGCGCTAGGACGCAAGGGCGTGCTGGCCCGCGCCGACGTCGGGGACTTCCCCGACACCTACGCCATGGCTCACTCCGTACTCAGGGAGTTCGGCCACATCGACATCCTAGTCAACAACGCCGGCGTGACCTCGGACAAGACCTTCGTCAACATGGACCATTCCACCTGGCGCAAGGTGTTGGCCATCAACCTGGACGGCGTTTTCAACTGCACCAAGGTCTGCATCGACCAGATGGTGGAGCAGAATTACGGTCGAGTGGTGAACATCACCTCGGTCATTGGGCAGATTGGAAACTTCGGCCAGGCCAACTACGCCGCGTCCAAGGCCGGCGTCGCCGCCATGACCAAGACGCTGGCCAAAGAGCTGGCCAGCAAGGGCATCACGGTCAACGCGGTGGCCCCCGGTTTCATCGAGACCGAAATGGTGTCGTCCATTCCGGAAAACATCCAGGACCGTCTCCTCAGCCAGATACCCCTGCGCCGTTTCGGCAAGGCGGAAGAGGTCGCCCAGATGGTGGTCTTCCTCTGCTCCCCCGAGGGCGACTACGTCACCGGCGCGGAACTGGAAGTGAACGGCGGGCTGTTCATGTAGCCATCGCTGTAGCTCCGTCATCGCGCCACAAAGGCGATCGTCTGAGAGAGCCGCAAATATGCGGGGATACTGTCGTGCCGTTTCGCTGACAGTTGAGAATGTTTTCAGTTGACACAATCCGGGGACTGGCAGTAACATCTTCAACTGTCGCGCCGGAGAAACCCCGGCGGTGAAGGAATTTTTATGCCTACTGTCAATCAACTGGTTCGCAAGGGCCGCAAGCCCATGCGCAAGAAGACCAAGGCGCCGGCCCTTCACTGGGTGCAGAACTCCCTGCGGAACCGCACGAAGTGGGGCCCAGGATGCCCGCAGCGCCGCGGCGTGTGCATCCAGGTTCGTACCATGACGCCCAAGAAGCCCAACTCGGCGCTTCGCAAGATCTGCCGGGTACGGCTGACCAACGGCGTGGAAGTCACCGCCTACATCGGCGGGGAAGGCCACAACCTGCAGGAACACTCCGTCGTGCTGATCCGCGGCGGTCGCGTCAAGGACCTGCCCGGCGTGCGCTACCACGTGGTGCGCAGCAATCTGGACACCGAGGGCGTCGACGGACGCCGTCAGGGTCGCAGCAAGTACGGAACTCGTCGAGGTTGACCGCGACCCGCACTGAGAAATAACGTCACCGTCACCCCCATCGCCGGGGGTGGCTCATTTTGGAACACAAGGTGGATTCGCCATGTCACGCAGACGCCGAGCCGAACCGAGAATAGTAAAACCCGACCCGCGTTACAATAACGCGGAGTTGGCCAAGTTCATCAACCGGGTTATGCTCAAGGGCAAAAAGTCCACCGCCCAGCGGGTCGTTTACGACGCCCTGGAACTGGTGCGCACCGACATGAACCAGGACCCCATGGGCGTGTTCACCACGGCCCTGCGCAACGCCACGCCGCTCGTCGAGGTGCGTCCCCGGCGCGTCGGCGGCGCCACCTACCAGGTTCCGGTAGAGCTCCGCACCAGCCGCAGCGAGGCGTTGGCCATGCGCTGGATCATTCGCGGCGCCCGCGCCCGGAACGGCATGCGCATGGCCCGCGGGCTGGCCAATGAGTTCATGGACGCCGCTCGGGGTGAAGGTTCAGCAGTACGCCGCAAGGATGAGCTCCACCGCATGGCGGAGGCCAACCGCGCCTTCGTACATTACCGCCGCTAACCTCGTCATCCGTCGTAGGGGCGAATGAACATTCGCCCCTACACTTCTGTCACTCGTCCCCAAGTCTCCCCAGGTACAGGTATGACTGCCGTAACAACTTCTGCCGATTTGATCCGCAACATCGGCTTCATCGCGCACATCGACGCCGGCAAGACCACGGTCACCGAGCGGGTGCTCTACCTCACTGGTCGCATCCGCAAGGTGGGCGGCGTGGATGAGGGCACAACGGCCATGGACTGGATGCCGCAGGAGAAGGAACGGGGCATCACCATCACCGCTGCCGCCACCACCGCCTACTGGCGCGACCACCAGGTCAACATCATCGACACTCCCGGCCACGTTGACTTCACCGCCGAGGTGGAACGGAGCCTGCGCGTCCTCGACGGCGGCATCGTGGTACTAGACGCCGTGGCCGGCGTGCAGCCCCAGTCGGAAACCGTCTGGCGCCAGGCCGATACCTATGACGTGCCCCGCATCTGCTTCGTGAACAAAATGGACCGGGTCGGCGCGTCCTACGAGCGCACCATCGAGTCCATTCGACGCCGTCTGAAAGGAAACCCCGTCGCGGTGCAGGTACCGATCGGGGCTGAGGACGAATTTCGCGGCGTGGTCGATCTGATTGAAGGCCAGGCCGTTATGTATTCCGACGGGCGCGACGACGTGGCTGACCCTCCCGAACTGTTGCCCGTGCCGCCCGAATACGAGCGGGCTTACAACGACTATCGCCAGGAGATGATCGAGAAGATTGTCGAGACGGACGAGGCCCTGCTCATCAAGTACCTCGAAGGCGAGGACATCTGCGCCGACGACCTTCGCTCCGCCCTGCGCGCCGCCACCATCAACCGCCAACTGGTGCCGGTGCTGTGCGGCAGCGCCATGCGCGGCAAAGGCATCGACCCGCTGCTCGACGCCATCATCTGCTACCTGCCGTCGCCCCTGGACGTGCCGGCCGTGGAGGGTACCGTCCCCGACACCGACAAGGTGGAGATCCGCGAGCCCCTGGACAGCGAGCCGTTGTCGGCCCTGGCCTTCAAGGTCGTGGTCGACCCCTACGTCGGCCGGCTGGTGTTCCTGCGCATATATTCGGGAACCGTCGAATCCGGAGCCGCCGTGCGCAACGTCACCCGGGGCAACCGGGAGCGCATGGGCCGCCTGCTGCGGATGCACGCCAACCACCGGGAGGAGCTGCCGGAGATCACCGCCGGCAACATCTGCGCCGCGGTGGGGCTGAAGGACACCTTCACCGGCGACACCATCTGCACCGACCATAAGCCGGTCATCCTCGAGCCGCCTCACTTCCCGGAACCCGTGGTGTCGGTGGCCATCGAACCCGCCACCCGCGCCGACCAGGACAAGCTCGGCGAGGCCATGCGGAAGCTATCCGAGGAAGACCCCACCTTCGTAGTGCGGTTCAACGACGAAACCGGCCAGACCGTGATCTCCGGCATGGGCGAGTTGCACCTGGAGGTCCTCGTTGATCGTATGCGGCGCGAGTTCGACGTGGAGGCCCGCGTCGGCCAGCCTCGGGTGGCCTACCGCGAGGCCATCACGAAGCCGGTTCGTGTCGAGGGGCGATTTGTGCGCCAGACCGGCGGCCACGGCCAGTACGGCCACATCTGGCTGGAGCTGGAACCCCAGGAACGCGGCGCTGGCACACAGTTCGTCGACGGTATAACCGGCGGCATTATCCCGCGGAACTACATTCCGGCCGTCGAAGCCGGCGTCAAGCAGGCTCTGGACAACGGACCCATGGCTGGCTATCCTCTGGTGGACTTGAAGGTCACGCTGGTAGACGGCAGCTACCACACGGTGGACTCGTCCGAAATGGCCTTCCGTTCCGCGGCCATGATAGCCATGCGGGACGGGACGCGCCGGGCGGCTCCGGTGTTGCAGGAACCTTTCTTTGAAATGGAGATCGTGACGCCGGGCGAGTTTCTCAGCGAGGTGCTGAGCGACTTGGGAGGGCGCCGCGCCCAGATCCGCAGCATCGAAGGGCTGGACGACCTGCAGACCGTGAGCGCGATGATTCCCCTGGGGGAGACGTTCGCGTACACCACGGCCCTGCGGTCCCTGACTCGCGGGCGCGCCTCGTACACCATGGAGTTCCGGCACTACGAGCCGGTGCCTGAGAGCGTCGCCCGGACCCTGGCCTACAACCGGTAGCCAAAGGTCCAGCCAACAGTACACACAACAGGAGCGTTATCGGATTAGATTATGGTCGCAAGGCAACAGATGCGGATCATCCTCAAGGCGTTTGACCACAAGATGCTGGACCAGTCCAGCGCCCAGATCGTGGAAACCGCCGAACTGACCGGCGCCCGGGTCGCGGGCCCGGTGCCCCTGCCTACGCAGATCCGACGGTTCTGCGTCATCCGGGGGCCCCACGTCGACAAGGATTCCCGCGAGCACTTCGAAATCCGAACGCACAAGCGGCTCCTGGACATCATGGAACCGACCAGCAAGACCATCGACGCGCTGACCAGGCTCAACATGCCGGCGGGAGTGGACATTTCCATCAAGCTCTAAATCGGCCCAACCCGTAGCCGGCAGGCGCCGGGATTACGGGTGAGGCAGACAAAACGGAGTGCGGACGGGACAATCAGGCTTGAAAGAATAGTGATCCCGTCGTAAAATCTCAGTTCCGGCTGGCGGCTGGCATAAAAGCCACCGCCGCCATTTTATCTAACGAATTACATCCAACGGCCATCACTCGCAGGCCCACACTCACAGGCAAAAACCATGCTCAAGGCGTTCCTCGGCAAGAAGATCGGCATGACCCAGGTGTTCAACGACGCCGGGCAGGTCGTGCCCGTAACCGTCATCGAGGCCGGCCCCTGCGCCGTCACCCAGATCCGCACCGCGGAGAAGGACGG
Source organism: Dehalococcoidia bacterium (assembly GCA_034423575.1). GTDB lineage: Bacteria > Chloroflexota > Dehalococcoidia > Lucifugimonadales > UBA3495 > Bin87. The sequence goes on from DAOUIF010000006.1 coordinate 96,552, forward strand.
CTACGAATCGGTGCAGCTGGGATTCGGGCGTGTCCGCAAACCCACCAAGCCCGAGGCGGGCCACCTGCGCGGCAGCCAGATCGGCCGCCGCCTGGAGGAGGTGCGCGCCGACGACACCGGTGAGTATGAAGTCGGTCAGTTGGTCTCGGTAGATATTTTTGAGCCTGGCGAAATCGTCGACGTTGTCGGCAAGTCCAAGGGCCGCGGGTTCGCCGGGACCATGAAGCGTCACGGCTTCGGCGGCGGCCCCCGTACCCACGGTCAGTCCGACCGCGCTCGGGCTCCGGGATCCATCGGAGGCGGCACCACGCCGGGCAAGGTCTTCAAGGGACTGAAAATGGCCGGTCACATGGGCAACCGCCGGGTGACCGCCAAGGGGTTGGAAGTGATTCGCGTGGACGCCGAGCGGAACCTGCTTATGGTCAAGGGCGGCATCCCCGGCGCTCCCAATAGCCCCGTAACCATCCGGAAAACAGGCAAGAGCAGAGCGTAAGTGAGCCGAGTGGCGCGAACCCCCCGCTGCAGATAGGCCATATCCCCAAGGAACCGATCCGAAATGGAACTCCCCGTACTGAACACCGGCGGCGACGCCGTCGACACCATCGAGGTGGACGAGGCCGTATTTGACGTGCCCATGAACCATACCCTGGTACACCAGGCGATGGTGATCTACCAACTGAACCAGCGACAAGGCACCCATTCCACCCGCACCCGCGCCGAAGTGTCGGGCGGTGGCCGCAAGCCCTGGATACAGAAGCATACGGGCCGCGCCCGCCAGGGCAGCATCCGCTCCCCGCAATGGCGACACGGCGGTATTGCCTTCGGCCCCAAGCCCCGCGACTATCGAAAAGCCTTGCCTCGCGCCATGCGTCGCAAGGCTTTGCAGTGTGTCCTCTCCGAGAAAATCCGCGGCGGTCGCCTCATCTGCGTCGATTCTCTGGACAGCCTCGATGGGAAGACCAAGTCCATGAAGCAGGTGCTGGAGAACCTGAACATCTCCGGTTCGGTGCTCGTGGTCACGGAAGAAGCCCAGCAGAGCGTGGCGCGCGCCGGCGGCAACCTGAAACAGGTGTGGACCCTGCCCTCGGACCTGGTGAACGCCAACGACGTCCTGAAGCGGCAGACCATCCTGATCACCGTGGGCGCCATTCGCCGCATCGCGGAACTGTGCCAGTCTCCCCGGCACCGGGCCCGCCGGGCCGCAAGCGAGGTGGCCGAATAATGCACATCAGCGAAGTCCTCCTGCGCCCCACCATCACCGAGAAGAGCACGCTGTTGCAGGAAGAGGGGCAGTACACCTTCGAAATCGCCCCCAAGGCCAACAAGACGCTGGTCAAACAGGCGGTGGAAGAAAACTTCAACGTCACGGTCATCAGCGTCAACATCACGCGCAACCGGGGCAAGCGCAAGCGGTACGGCCCCCGTTTCAAGAAACAACCCGACGTGAAAAAGGCCGTGGTCACGCTGCAGGTCGGCGACCGCATCGACCTGATCGAGGGCCTGTAGCCAACCCGCCTCCTGTCGGCACCGAGAGCTGAAACCATGCCTCTAAAAAACCTACGCCCCATAACGCCCGGCACGCGAAACGCGGTGCGTCCCTCCTTCGAGGAGATCACCACCAAGAAGCCGGAGAAGTCCCTGCTGGAACCGCTGCAGAAGCGCGGAGGCCGTAACAACCGGGGCCGCATCACCGCGTATCACCGTGGCGGCGGCTCCCGGCGCATGTATCGGCGCATTGACTTCAAGCGACGCAAGGACGGCGTGCCGGCCACCGTCAAAACCATCGAGTACGACCCAAACCGGACCACCCGGATCGCCCTGGTCCACTACGCCGACGGCGAGAAGTCGTACATTCTGGCCCCGGTGAACCTGTCCGTGGGTGACAAGGTCCAGTCCGGCCCCGACGCTGAGATCAGCCCCGGTAACACGCTGCCGCTGCGCAACATCCCCACCGGTACCGTGGTGCACAACCTCGAGTTGACCCCCGGCCGCGGCGGCCAGTTGGTGCGCGGAGCCGGAACCGGCGCGCAGGTGTTGTCCCGGGAGGGCGATTACGTGCTGATCCGCCTCCCCTCAGGCGAGATGCGCCGGATCCTGCTCAACTGCCGGGCCAGTGTCGGCCAACTCTCCAACCCCGACCACAAGAACGAAAGCCTGGGCAAGGCCGGCGCCAAGAGACACCTGGGCCGTCGCCCTCACGTGCGCGGCGTCGCCAAGAACCCGGTAGACCATCCCCACGGCGGCGGCGAAGGGCGCTCTCCCATTGGCATGCCCGGCCCCAAGTCCCCCACCGGTAAGCCCACCCTGGGCCACAAGACTCGCAACAAGAAGAAGACCTCCAGCCGCTTTATCGTCCGCGGACGCCGCTGGCGGAGGTAAGAACTCAATCCTCGTGCCGCCCAACGGCGCGACAGGCAGCGTTTGTCACCATGTCTAGGTCAGTCAAAAAGGGACCGTACGTCCACCCCAAACTCCTCAAGAAGGTCAGCCGGGTCCGCGAATCCGGCGAGGCCACGGTCATCCGCACCTGGTCGCGGGATTCGATGATCATGCCCGAAATGGTCGGGCTGAACTTCGGCGTCCACGACGGGCGGCGCCACGTCCCGGTGTTCGTCACCGAGAACATGGTCGGGCACCGCCTGGGCGAATTCGCGCCGACGCGCACCTATCGCGGCCACGTCGCCCGGTCGGAACGCTCCAGCAGGGTGAGGTGACGCCATGCCACCCGTGAGAGCAAGGGCCAAGCAGGTGGGCGCCTCCCCCAAGCGTCTCAAGCCAATCATGGACGCGGTGCGCGGCATGACCGTCAACGACGCTCTCGACCACCTGAGCCTGATGACTTCCCCCTGGGCCCGGTCGGTGGCCAAGGTGGTCCAGTCGGCGGCATCCAACGCCGAGAACAACGAGTTCATGAACCGCAACGAGCTGCGCATCACGCGCATTTCGGCAGACCAAGCGCGGCCGCTCAAGCGTTTCCGAGCCCGCGCTAGAGGCCGGATTGGACGGGTTACCCGCCGTTCCAGCCACATCATCATCGAAGTGGACGAGATACAGGAGGGCTAGACTAATGGGACACAAGACCCATCCCTTCGGCTTCCGGCTGGGCATCATCAAAGACTGGCGGACCCACTGGTACGCCAACAACGGCGCCCAATACCGGTCCGGCGTACAGCAGGATCTTTCGCTGCGCCGCACCATACATGACGAGTACGCGGCTTTCTCCGACGCCGGCATCGCCAAGATCGAGATTGACCGTACAGCCCAGGAAACCATCGTCAACATCCATTCAGCACGCCCTGGCATCCTCATCGGACGCGACGGTGACCGCGTCAAGGGCCTGCGCGCCCGTCTGGAAGACATGACCTCCGGCATGCTCCGGCTGAACATCATTGAGATCGAGCAGCCGGAGTTGGACCCGTACCTCGTCGGCCGCAATATCGCCGACCAGTTGAGCCGCCGCGTGGCCTACCGCCGCGCCATGCGCCAAGCCGCTCTGCGCACCATGCAGGCTGGCGCAGAGGGCATCAAGATCATCACCAAGGGCCGGATCTCCGGCGCGGAAATTGCCCGCACCGAGAAGCTCATGATGGGCCAGGTGCCGCTGCACACGCTGCGCGCCGACATCGATTACGCCCTGGCCGAAGCGGGCACCGCCATGGGCCGCATCGGCATCAAGGTCTGGATCTACAAGGGCCAGATCATGCCTCCGGCCGCCGAAGAAGACGGCGAGTTGGACAGCATCGAGTTCCGCGTAACCAGCCAGGACACCGAAGCCGAACTGCAGGCCGCAGAGTTCGAGAACTAGCGGCGACTCTCGAGTCGGCGAATTCTTTTTGACGAATCGATTGGGAGACTGACCCCATGCTTCAGCCTAAAAGGACGAAATACCGCAAGATGGGTCGCGGCAAGCGGCGGGGCATGGCTACGACTGGGAGCACCGTTGAGTTCGGAGAAATCGGGCTGAAAGCCTTGCAAGCCGAATGGATCACCGCCCGGCAGATCGAGTCCGCCCGTATCGCGATCACCCGCCATCTGCAGCGTGGTGGTCGTACCTACATCCGCATCTTTCCGGACAAGCCGGTCTCCAAGAAGCCGGCCGAGGTCCGCATGGGAGGCGGCAAGGCGGCCAACGACCACTGGGTAGCCGTGGTCAGGCCGGGCCGCATCATGTTTGAAGTCGGCGGCGTGCCCCTCGACCAGGCGGCCGAAGCCCTCCAGAGGGCCGCGCACAAGCTGCCCATTCCCACGAAGGTCGTGTACCGCGACCGGGTGAACTCGCTGCTGACCAGCGCAGCCAGGTGATAGCCGCTATGAAAATGTACGAAATTCGGGCGCTGACCGACCAGCAGATCGAAGAAGAACTGCAGAAGTCCTATCGGGAGCTGATGAACCTCCGCTTCCGTGACGCCGTCAACCAGCTCACCGACACCAACCAGCCCCGCAAGACCCGCAAGGACATCGCACGCATGCTGACCTGCCTGCGGGAGCGTCAACTCCAGTAGGAATCTCGGAGCACGTCGCGACCATCCTAGCGCACTGACAGAAAGTTTCAGGACTATCCTAAATGGCCAAAACAATGCGAAAGGTCCGGGTGGGCTCAGTAGTGAGCACCCGTATGGACAAGACCGCCGTGGTGGAAATGGTGTGGAAGCAGCGCCATCGGGTCTACCGCAAGCAGATGCGCCGCGTCACCCGATTTTACGTCCACGACCCAGAAGGTCAATGCCAGATCGGCGACACGGTCCGCATCCAGGAAACCCGCCCGATCTCGCGCACCAAGCACTGGCGGCTCCTGGACATCCTGTCCCGGCGCGAAGTCGCCGAGGTTCGCGCCATCGAGCTGGAAGGGGACGCGGTGATCGAACCGACTGCGGACGACGAGAACGACGTCGCAGCGTCGGCTGACGACATCGCCGAAATAGATACCGATGACGACGAGGATGCGTAAATGATCCAGAGTTACACCAGGTTGCACGTAGCCGACAACAGCGGCGCGCGACGCATCCGGCTCATCAATATCCCCGGCTCCAGCCGGCGCAAGTACGCCTCGGTGGGCGACATCATCGTCTGCACCGTGCGCGAGGCCATTCCCAACTCGCCGGTGCGGAAGGGCTCCGTGGTCAAGGCGGTCGTCGTGAGGCAGGCGGCGCCCCTGCTCCGCCCCGACGGCACCTACATCAAGTTCGACGACAACGCCGCCGTGCTGATCAACGACAACCAGTTGCCCCGCGGCACCCGCATCTTCGGCCCGGTTGCCCGCGAACTGCGCGACAAGGGCTTCATGCGCATCGTGTCCCTCGCGCCGGAGGTGGTGTGATGGCCAGGACAAAAATCCGCCGCGGCGACGACGTGCTGGTCATCGCCGGCAAGGACAAGGGCAAAACGGGCCGCGTTTTGAACATGCTGCCTGAGAAGAATCGGGTCATCGTTGAAGGCGTCAACATCGTGACCAAGCACTACAAGCCGCGCCCGGGCATCCGGCAGGGCGGCCGCGTGCAGCAGGAATCCTCCATCCACATCTCCAATATCAAGCTCATCCAGAGCAACTACACCGAACCGAGCACTCAGTTCCGCAATCGGGACGAGTAACCCTCTCGGGAGTGATCCCCATGGCTACTGACCAGCAGGAAAGAACCGAACAGGGCGGAGGCCGCCGTCAGCGGCGCCGGCAGGCGGAGGCCGAGTCCAACGGCGCCGAACCGACCGAACTGCCGCCTCCCGCTTTCAAGATCCGCTTCCGGGACGAGATCGTTCCGGCAATGGTTTCCGAGTTTGGATATACCAGCCCCATGCAGGTGCCTCGGGTCACCAAGATCAACCTGAACATCGGCCTGGGCGAGGCTCTGACCAATGGCCGAGCCATGGAGAGCGCCGTCCGGGATCTGACCACTATTTCGGGACAAAAGCCCGTCATCACCCGCGCCCGCCGGTCCATCGCCGGTTTCAAGGTGCGCCAGGGAAACCCCATCGGCACGGCCGTCACCCTGCGCGGCGACCGCATGTACTACTTCCTGGAGCGCCTGATCATCACCGCCCTGCCACGTATCCGCGACTTCCGCGGAATCTCGCGCAACGGTTTCGACGGCCGCGGCAGCTTCTCCCTGGGCCTGCGGGAGCAGATCGTGTTCCCGGAAATCGACTACAACAGCATCGACCGGCTGCGTGGGCTACAGGTAACCATCACCACCAGCGCCAACAACGACGCCGAGGCGGCGCGCCTGCTCGAACACTTCGAAATGCCCTTTGTACGGCAGTAGTGCCACGTATCCCATCACTGCCATACGGTAAGCCAAGCACAGGGAGAAAGAAACCTTGGCCAAGAAATCATCCATCGTCAAGAACGAACGCCGCAAGCGCACCGTAGCCAGGTACGCCGAGCAGCGGGCAGCGCTCCTGGCCGAGGCCCGGGATATGTCCCGCTCCGCCCGCGAGCGTTTCGAGGCCCGCCAGAAGCTGGCCCTGCTGCCCCACGACGCTAACCCCAACCGCATCCGGAACCGGGACGGCGCCACCGGGCGGCCCCGCGGCTACATCCGTCACTTCGGCCTATCGCGCATCTCCTTCCGGGAAATGGCGCTGGACGGCCTGCTCCCCGGCGTGCGCAAGGCCAGCCTGTAAGGCTTTATTTACATCGATGCACAGATAGACAGGATTTTCAAGGAGCCGTTCCGCGATGCCCATTAACGACCCGGTTGCCGATATGCTGACACGCATTCGCAACGCCATCCAGGCCAGGCACCAGACGGTGCTGGTCCCCCAGTCCAAGATGAAGGTCGCCATCGCCGACATCCTGAAGGCGCAGGGCTACATCCGTGACTGGGACCAGGCGCGCAACCAGAAATTCCCCACCATGCGGATCCATCTCACCTACAAGGACGACGACACCAACGCCATTCGCGGGCTGCGCAGGATCAGCAAGCCAGGCTTGCGCGTGCACGTCGGCCGCGGCGAGATCCCCCGGGTCTATGGTGGGTTGGGCATCGCCATTGTCTCTACCTCCCAGGGGATGATGACCGGATACGAGGCCTGGCGCAAAGGGATCGGAGGAGAGTTGGTCTGTTATGTCTGGTAACGAAATCCCGGTCAGCACCGGCGTCGCCGAGCGGATTCCACCCTCCGAAAAGCCTCTGTCTCGTATCGGGCGCCAAGCCATACCGATACCAGATAGTGTCCAAGTGGAGGTGCTGTACGGCGGCGTAAAAGTCACCGGCCCTCGCGGCGAGGTGATCCAAAGGTACCACCCGGAAGTCACCGTCAAAGTGGAAGACGGGCAGGTCATCGTTGAGAGGTTGACCGAGCGCAAGTTCCATCACTCGCTCCACGGCTTGACCCGGTCTCTGGTCGCCAACGCCGTCGTCGGCGTAACCGAAGGTTACAGCCGGACCCTGGAACTCATGGGCGTGGGCTACCGCGTGCAGCAGAACGGCGACGGCATCACCCTCAGCGTCGGTTACAGCCACACCGTCGACGTGTTCCCGGAAGAGGGCCTGACCATGGAGGTCGAAGGCAACAACCGGGTCCACATCACCGGTGTCGACAAGCAGAAAGTTGGCCAGCTGGCCGCTAAGGTGCGGAAGGTCCGGCCCCCGAACCGTTACAAGGAAAAGGGCATCCGGTACCAGGGCGAGGTTCTTCGCCTCAAGCCCGGCAAGGCCGCAGCGCGACGCGCTGTGTAGCCGACTCCCGCCTCGCATGAAATTGATCTAACCCGGACGCCGCGAGTTCTCGCCCGAACCCGACATCCAGGACACAACAACCGAGAGCAATCTGGAAATGCCACGCGACAAAGACTCCCGAAAACTGCGCCTCGTTCGTCACCGGCGGGTGCGGAACAAGGTACACGGAACTCCCGACCGGCCCAGGCTGTGCGTGTTTCGCAGCCTGAAGGGCATCTACGCGCAAGTAATTGATGACGTGGAAGGCCACACCCTGGCCTACGCATCCAGCCACGAGGTGGGCGGCGAAGAGGCCGCGCCCAAAACGGCCGCCTCGGCCGCCGTGGGCAAGTTGGTCGCCGAGCGTGCCCGTGCCGCCGGAGTGACCTCCGTGGTGTTCGACCGGGGCGGCTACCGGTTCCACGGCCGGGTCAAGGCCCTGGCCGACGCAGCCCGCGAAGGAGGGCTTGTATTCTGATGGTTTCTCCCGCATCCCGTAGAGGCCCAAGAAGCAACACCGGTGGCAGGGGCGGCGAAGGCGGCCCGGAACGTCGCGGAGGCCGCGGCGGACGTGGCCGCGACCGCGACCAGCGTCAGCGCGACGACGACAGCGGAGGCATGAACGAGCGGGTGGTCCACACCCGACGCATCGCCAAGGTGGTCAAGGGTGGTCGCCGGCTCCGGTTCAACGCCCTGGTGGTGGTTGGAGACGGCCAGGGACGCGTGGGCGCGGGCATGGGCAAGGCGCTGGCCATTCCCGACGCGGTGCGCAAGGGAACCGCCGTAGCCCGGCGCAGCACCATCAGCATTCCCATCAAGGGAAGCACCATCCCCCACGAAATTTCTGTCCGCAAGGGCGCGTCCATCGTCATCATCAAGCCGGCCCCGCTGGGAACCGGCATCATTGCCGCGGGCGCGATGCGTGCCATGCTCGAATTGGGCGGCGTGCAGGACGTGGTGGGCAAGTCGCTGGGATCACGTAACCCCATCAACATCGTCCAGGCGACCCTGGAAGCCCTCAGCCTCCTGCGCGACCCCGAAACCGAACGCGCCAGCCGGCTTGGATTGACCCCGCAGGGCGCAAACGGAGCCACCGAAACCACCCCGCCGGAAGCGTCGGCCCCTGCCGCGGAAACGCCGGCTCCGACTGCTGAAGCGCCCGCTGGCGACACAGCGCCGGCTCCCGACGCCGAGGCGACCCCTGAACCCTCGCCAGCCGTCGCGGGCCCTCCATCTCCGGAAGCTACAGCCGTCGACGAATCCCCGGCCGCTGCAGAACCGGCAGCCGACGCCCCGTCAGCTGAAGCGGCTGAGCAAGAGCAATAAACCTCCAAGCATTCACCACCTGCCTTTGGCGGCAGGCGGCAGGTAACGTTCAAATGGCGCAGATCAAAATCACCTGGAAAAAAAGCTGCATCGGGCGTCCGTCCTACCAGCGCCGGATCGTGCAATCGTTGGGGCTCAAGCGGCTGAACCACACGGTGGTCCACGAAGACAGCCCAACCATTCGCGGCATGGTCAACAAGGTCCAGCACCTGATCACCGTCGAGCCCGTTGAATAACGCCCGAACCGGATAGTTTAGGGAGCGATTGCCACCATGATGGAACACGAAATTACGCCGCCCAAGGGCGCGCGGCGGGCCCGCAAGCGAGTGGGCCGGGGCGACGCGGCCGGCGGCGGCAGCTATGCCGGCCGCGGCTTGAAAGGGCAAAAATCCCGCTCCGGACCCGGCCTGAGGCCCGGCTTTGAGGGCGGTCAGATGCCTTTGATCAAGGGTCTGCCCATGAAACGCGGGTTCAACAATCGCTACAAGACCTACTATGCGCTGGTGGACCTGGACACGCTCGAAGAACGATTTGAGGCCAACACCCAGGTTACTCCGGAGCTTTTGCATCAGATGGGCATCATCCGTCGTACGAAACTGCCGGTGAAGGTGGTGGGTGACGGCGAACTGCAGCAGCCCTTGACGGTAGCCGCGCACAAGTTCACCGCCTCGGCCCGCGCCAAGATCGAAGCGGCCGGTGGCACCGTCACCGAGCTTTAGACTCGGCGGGCGGTTGGGACTGACGGGGCAAGGCGCGCCATGATTCAGACTGAGGCCCAGGCAGGAGGTCGTTGGCCACGCCTGATACAGGCGGCCATCGACGCTTTCAGCCTGCCCGATCTGCGGGCGAAGATCCTCTTCACCCTGGCGATGCTGGCGTTGTACCGGCTGGTCGCGCATATCCCCATACCGGGGCTGGACACGGACGCGTTGGAGCAACTGTTCACCAACAACCAGCTCCTGGGATTCCTCGACCTCTTCTCCGGCGGCGCGCTGAGCCGCATGAGCATCGTGGCCCTGGGCGTGTTCCCGTACATCACGGCGTCCATCATCATGCAACTGCTGACGCCCGTAATTCCCCAGCTTCAAAACCTGTCACGGGAGGGTGAAGCCGGCCGCATCAAGATGAACCGCATCACCCACTGGGGTACGGTGCCCATTGCCATTGCCCAAGCCTTCGCCCAGATGGTGCTGCTGCAGCAGGCCGGTGTGCTCACCAACGTCGGTTTCGGCCCCGACTCCTTCCTGCCAACGTTGGCCGCAGTGCTGTCCCTGACCGCCGGAACCATGTTCCTGGTCTGGCTGGGCGAGTTGATTACCGAGCGCGGCATCGGCAACGGCATCTCGCTGATCATCTTCGCCGGCATCGTCGTGGGCTTCCCCGGGCTGCTGGCCACCGGCTTCCTGGACCGCGACAACATCATCGGCGTGTTCTTCTTCGCCCTCATCGGCCTGCTGATCATCGCCCTGATCGTCGTGTTCAACGAGGCCCACCGCCGCATTCCGGTGCAATACGGCCGCAGCATCTTCAGAGGGGGCCAGATGTACCGCCAATCGGGCTCCACGTACATCCCGCTGCGAATCAATTCGGCCGGCATGATCCCTCTTATCTTCGCCTTCTCCATCGTCATCCTGCCGGGAACCGTTGCCCAATACCTGAGCACTACCGGCGGCTTCGTCGGCAACCTCGCCGGCGATCTTCAGGTGGCCCTCAGCCCCACCGGCCCAATCTACTGGGTGCTGGCGTTCTTCCTGGTGGTGGCCTTCACCTTCTTCTACACCCTGGTTGTGTTCCAGCAACAGAACATCGCCGAGAACCTGCAGCGCAACGGCGGCTTCGTTCTGGGCATCCGGCCGGGCCGGCCCACCCAGGACTACCTGAACAGGGTGATCCTCCGCCTCACCATGGGTGGCGCGCTGTTCCTGGGGTTCATCGCCATCGTGCCCTACATCGCGTCCCTGATAACCAACGTGGAAGCCATTGCCCTCAGCAGCACCAGCCTCCTGATCATGGTCGGCGTCGGCTTGGACACCCTGCGGCAGTTGGAAGCCCAGCTCATGATGCGAAACTACGAGGGGTTCCTGAGGTGACCGCAGCCGACGGCATCCGACTGGTCCTGTTCGGCCCTCCGGGCGCGGGCAAGGGCACTCAAGCCCAGTTGCTCAAGGAGAGCTTGGGCATTGATCACGTCAGCTCCGGCGATCTCTTCCGGCACCACCTGTCCAACGGTACGGAACTGGGCGAGCTGGCACGCGGGTACATGAACCGTGGCGAACTGGTGCCCGACGAGGTCACCATCGGCATGGTCATTGACCGCATCAGCGGGATCGGCGACGCCACCGGATTCATGCTGGACGGCTTCCCCCGCAACACGGCCCAGGCCGAGGCGCTCGAAACAGCGCTGGAAATGCAGGGCCAACGGCTCGACCGCGTGGTCCACATCCAGGTGGAGGACGACGAGTTGATTCGCCGCCTGAGCAACCGCTACATCTGCCGGGCCTGCCAGAGACCCTATGCGCGTGACACGGAAACCGGAACCCCTCCCGAGGGATGTGGTGACTGCCCGGACGGCGGAGAGATTTACCAAAGGGACGACGACACTGAGGCAGCGGTGGCCAACCGCCTGTCGGTTTACCACCAGGAGACCGCTCCGGTACTGGAGTTCTATCGCCAGCGCAGTCTGCTTATTGAAGTAGCCGGTGAAGGCGCCGTTGAATCGGTCAACGAGTCCCTCCTCCGCGCTTTGGGGTTGACGGTTGAGGTACAATTATAATGGTGAATAATAAACCAAAGCGGATAACTGCTTCCAACTCCGGGTCGTCGCACGGCGATCAGGTGACCATCAAGAGCACTCGGGAGTTGGAGGCCATGGCGCGCGCCGGAGCTATCGTCGGCGCCACCTTAACGTTGCTCAAGCGTTCCGTGGAGCCTGGCATCACCACCCGGGAGTTGAATCGCATTGCCGAGAAGAACATCCGCAGCATGGGTGCCGTACCGGCGTTTCTCGGTTATATGGGCTTCCCGGGCACCATCTGCGCCTCGGTGAACGAAGAAATCGTGCACGGCATTCCGGGCAAGCGCGTTCTGAAAGAAGGCGACATCATCAAGATGGACTGCGGGGCGACGATCGACGGTTTCATTGGCGACGCCGCTATTTCGGTCGCCGTCGGGGAGATCAGCGAAGAAGCGCAACAGCTTATGGATGATACCGAAGCCAGCCTGTACGCCGGCATTGCCGCGGCCCAGCCGGGCAACCGCGTCGGCGATATCGGCGCCGCCGTCGAGGGTTACGCCTCGGAGCGAGGTTACGGCCTCGTTCGCGGGTACGGCGGCCACGGCATTGGACGGCACCTTCACGAAGGTCCGCATATATCCAACTACGGCGAACCGGGCAAAGGCGTGTTGCTCCGGCCCGGTATGTGCATCTGCATCGAGCCCATGCTCAACCTGGGCGCCGATGCAACCCTGACACTGGATGACGAATGGACGGTGGTCACCGCCGACGGCGCGCTGTCCGCTCACTTCGAGCACACCCTGGCGATCACCGCCGACGGCCCCAAGATCCTGACCATGCACGACTGACAACACACGCGACGCCGACGACCCGCCACAGGCTCGTCAGCGCAAAGAAGGAAAGCTTATGGCGAAGAAAGAAGCGATTGAAGTTGAGGCGCAGGTAACCGAAGCCCTGCCCAACGGCATGTTCCGGGTGGAACTGCCCAACGAGCACCAGGTCCTCGCCCACATATCGGGCAAGATCCGCATGCACTTCATACGGGTGCTGCCGGGTGACCGAGTGCTGGTGGAGCTGTCCCCCTATGACCTGAGTCGGGGCCGCATCACCTATCGCTTCAAGTAGCCAGAACCGCGGAGAATACCCATGAAAGTGTCCGCATCGGTGAAGCCGCGCTGCGACCGTTGTCGGGTGATCCGGCGCAAGGGCGTGGTGCGCATCATCTGCGTAAACAGCAAGCACGCGCAAAGGCAGGGATAGCCCGAACCGGCATAAGCTGGGTAGCCCGTCCCACGACCACACCCCAAGTTCAGGAGCGTAACCATGGTCCGAATAGCCGGAGTCGACGTACCCGACCGTAAGCGCGCCCACATCGCGCTGCGCACCATCTACGGCATTGGCCCCGCCAAGGCTATCGAAATCGTGGGCAAGGCCAACCTCGATACAGACATGCCGCCACGCATGAACGAACTCTCCGAGCAGGAGGTCGACCGCATTCGCGTCATCGTCGACCAGGACTACCTTACCGAGGGCGACCTGCGCCGGGAACACAACGAGAACATTCGCCGGCTCATCGACATCGGCAGCTACCGGGGCCTGCGGCACCGCCGAAATCTTCCGGTGCACGGCCAGCGCACCCGAACCAATGCCCGATCCCGCAAGGGCGCCCGGCGCACCGTGGCCGGCCGCGGTCGGCGCACCGGCGGCAAGAAGTAACCCTGACCGCCTGCGTCGCAACCCGTCGAGCCAGACCCGACATCTTCACGAGGTAACAACCAATGCCCCGACCCCGCGCACGTCGTCGCGAGCGGCGCTCCATTCCCCAGGGGCGCGCTTACATCTACTCCACGTTCAACAACACGCTGGTCAGCCTGACCGATCCTGACGGGAACGTCGTGGCTTCCACCAGCGCCGGAACCGCCGGTTTCCGCGGTTCACGCAAGGGTACGGCCTTCGCCGCCCAGCGTGCCGCCGAGCAGGCGGCCCGCCGTGGCGTGGACATGGGCATGCGCAATATCGACGTCTACATCAAGGGCCCCGGCTCCGGCCGCGAACCTGCCATCCGGGCGCTGCAGGCCGCCGGCCTCAACGTCTCCAGCATCCGCGACGTGACCCCCATCCCCCACAACGGTGTCCGCCCTCCCAAGCGCCGCCGCGTCTAAATCTGCAACTCCACTCCCACACCACCAACGGAAAGACCAACATGGGCAGATATACCGGACCATCCTGCCGCCTGTGCCGCCGCGCCGGCGAAAAGCTATTCCTGAAAGGCGACCGCTGCTTTTCCCCGCGCTGCGCCATCGAGCGCCGCCACATCCCGCCCGGAGGCGGTGGCAACCGCCGCCGGCGCGTCTCCGATTACGGCGTTCACTTGCGCGAGAAGCAGAAGGCGCGGCAGATGTACGGCATCATGGAAAGCCAGTTCCGGAAGTACATGACCGACGCATTCAACACGCCCGGCATCTCCGGCAACAACCTGCTCCGCACCTTGGAGCGACGGCTGGACAACGTGATCTATCTCTTGGGGTTTGCCGACTCCCGCAAGCAGGCCCGCCAGATGGTCCAGCACGGCCACTTCGCCGTCAACGGTCGCAAGACCGACATCCCTTCCTTCCTGGTCAAGCAGGGACAGACCATCGCCTGGACGGAAACCTCGCGCAAGCGGGAGTTCTTCGCCGACCGCACGGACGGCCTGCCCAAGCGCACCCTCCCCAGTTGGCTGACCCTCGACCTGACCCAGATGGAAGGTCAGGTGATCTCAATGCCGCCGGATAACGAACTGCCCGAAACCATCAACTCCCGCCTGATCGTCGAGTACTACTCAAGGTAAGCTGCGGCATGTTAGATCCTCAGATCCTCCCGCCGTTGCGGGATCCCGAACCCGAAATACCATCCCCGTCCATCCGGGTGATCGACAGCAACGATACCTACGCGTGCGTCGCCCTGGAGCCGCTGGAACGGGGATACGCCACCACCGTGGGCAACCCGCTGCGGCGGCTGCTGCTCAGCTCCATCCAGGGCACCGCCGTGACCTGGGTGAAAATTGAGGGCGTGCCCCACGAATACTCCGTCATACCGGGCGTGAAGGAAGAGGTCATGGACCTTCTCCTCAGCGTCAAGCGTATCCGAATCAATGCCCTGTCCAAGCGCACCGGCAAGATGCGCCTCGACGTGACCGGCGAAGGCCGCGTATGCGCCGGCGACATCGCCACCGCCAGCGACTACCAGATCGTCAACCCAGAACTGCACCTGGCCACGCTGGACAACCCGGACGTGTCGCTGTCCATCGAGTTCAACGTTGAGTCGGGCAAGGGCTACCAGCAAGTGGCCCAGGGCGACAACATGGCCGGGCTCCCCGTGGGAGTTCTCCCGGTGGACGCCATCTACAACCCCGTCCGCAAGGTGGATTACTCCGTCGAGCGGATGATGGTCGGCCAGCAGACCGACTGGGAACGGCTGATCCTGCAGGTGTGGACCGACGGGGCGGTAAGCCCCCTGGCCGCAATCCAGGAAGCCTCCGAGAACCTCGTCCAGCACTTCTTCATGTTCAACCAGATTAGCCGTCCCGCCGACGCGCCGCTGGACACGGGCAACCTCAACGTTGCCTCGGAAGTGTACCTGATGCCCATCGAACGGCTGGACCTGTCCTCACGCACTCTGAACTGTCTGAAGCGCGCCAAGCTGGACCGCGTCGGGCAGGTGCTCGACCTCAGCTCCGACGAACTGCTGAACATTCGCAACTTCGGACAGAAATCCCTGGAAGAGTTGCAGGGCAAGCTCGCGGAGTTGGGCGTCAGCTCGGCACGGGTCAGTCAGGCCGCCACCGAAGCGGGCCCCGATCTGGACGACGAAGACCTGGACGAGCCGGACGGCGGCTTCGTGTTTGACCCCGATGACGACGACCTAGATTACGACGACGGTGATTAGTCATGCCCTCCCATCGCGTCGCCGGCCGCAAACTCAGCCGGTACAAGGACCAGCGCAAGGCACTCCTGCGGGGCCTCACTGCGGATCTGATACGCCACGAACGTATCACCACCACCCTGGCCAAGGCCAAGGAAACCAGGGTGATGACCGAAAAGCTCATCACCCACGGCAAAAAGGGAACCCTCCACAACCGGCGGACCGCTTTGAGCAAACTGCCCCAAAAGGACGTGGTGGCCAAAATATTTGACGAACTCGGCCCCCGTTACGCCGAACGGCCCGGTGGCTATACGCGCATCGTCAAGCTGGGGCCCCGCCAGGGTGACGGCGCCTCGATGGCCGTTATCGAGCTCGTATAACCCCGCCACGACAACATTGATCGAGGATTTGCCATCGCCCCAATAACCCCATGACATCCCAACGCACCGTCGAGGCAGCGCAACGCCGCATCGCCCTGGTGGTGGCGTATGAAGGCACTCGATACGCCGGCTTTCAGCTACAGGCGGACGTCCCGACCATCCAGGGCGAATTGGAAATGGCCTTCAATCGTCTCACCGGCGAGAAACCCAGGGTTCGCGGGGCCAGTCGCACCGATTCCGGAGCGCACGCCATTTGCCAGGTGGTTGACCTGGCTACCGGCTCGATCCACGAAACCCACGTGATCGCAGCGGCCATGAACCACTACCTGCCGGATGATATCCGAGTGATCAAGGCCAGCGAGGTGCCGGAGGAGTTCCACGCCAGGCGCAGCGCCACCAGGCGGGACTACCGGTACAGCATCATGAACCGACCCGTGCCGTCCCCCCTGCTCCGGCGCACCCATCACCAGGAGCCGGCGCCTCTGAACCTCGACGCCATGCAAACGGCCGCCCACAGCCTGCTGGGCATACGGGACTTCCGTCAAATCGCCACGGCGCATCCCGCCGAACAGAGCGCAGTGCGGCAGGTCTTTCAGTGGGACGTCAGACGCCAGAACGACGACCGGGATGTCATAGTCATCGATTGCGCGGCCAACGGGTTCCTGAGGCATCAAATCAGGCGAGCCAACGCCGTGCTGGTGGAGATAGCAAAAGGAAGACTGCCGAGACACGCCATCGCCGACGCCTTGGCCGGACGAACCCAACGACTGCACAACATCCCGACCCTTCCGGCGAAGGGACTGTGTCTGCGGTCGGTGCACTACCCCGAATTCAATCACTTGTTGAAGGTAAACAGTTACCATGAAACGAACTAGCACTTACTTCGCCAAAGCCGGTGACGTGCCGGATACCTGGCGCGTCATCGACGCCACGGGCATCAGCCTGGGCCGGCTGGCCCGTCAGGTGGCCGTGGCCCTCCAGGGCAAGGACCAGCCCACCTACACCCCCCACGTCATCACTGGATGCCATGTGGTGGTCATCAATGCCGATAAGGTCCGCATCACCGGACGCAAGCTGATGCAGAAGATGTACTACCGGCACAGCGGTTACGTGGGCAACCTCAAGTCCTTCCTGATGCGAGACATGATGGAAGAACGCCCGGAGCGGGTGGTTCGCCTGGCCGTGAAGGGCATGCTGCCCTCCAACAAGCAGGGCCGACAGATGCTGCGACGCTTGCGCGTCTACGCCGGCGACCAGCATCCCCATGAGGCCCAGGTCGGCAGCGCCCAATAGCATCGGAACCGCTTTCAGACTATCGCCAACCAAAGGCAGGTAACCAAACAACATGGTGACGCAAGTAGAACCGCAAACGCAGTACTTCTACGGGACCGGCCGGCGCAAGAGCGCCATCGCCAAGGTGCGCATCTACCCCGACGACGGCACCGCCATAATCGTCAATGACAAACCCATGGAGGAGTACTTCAACTGGCTGCCCTGGCAGTCCACCGTGCGGGAGCCCTTCGTGACATCGGGGACCGTTGGCCGTTTTCGAGTCATGGCCAAGGTGTCCGGCGGCGGCGTCAACGCCCAGGCTGAGGCTATCCGTCATGGCATTGCTCGCGCCCTGGTAGTCTTCGACTCCAACCTAAAGCCCAGCCTGCGCCGCGCCGGTTTCATCACCCGCGACGCCCGGGTGAAGGAAAGCAAGAAGTACGGCCTCAAGCGCGCCCGCCGGGCCCCGCAATACACCAAGCGGTAGTCCCGGTGCCCAAAACCACCGTTATCAACAAGAACCCCTCGTTCGCACGCCGAGGGGTTCGCCTTTTTAGAACAGGTCGCGGCCGATGGTCAGCCAGTAGAACATGATGTACACGCCGGCCACCACCATGAGCCAGGCCCCCACGATGCCCACGTAGGGCAGGACCGCTCGCATCCACTTCACCATCACCGAGCGCGCCAGGGCCATCCCCAGCGTCAGTGCCATGATGACGCTGCCCATCCCGGCCGCGTACAGCACGAACTGCCCCAGCGTGTCCAACCATCCCGAGGACAGGCCGGCGCCCACGCCCAGCACCGCCAGGAACAGCGGCAGCGTGCAACTCAGCGACGCCAGCCCGTAGCTGACCCCGAACAGCAGGTAGCCGGGCAGGTTCGTTTGTCCCGGGTCGCCGATGCGCGCCGCCGCCCGCTGGGCCAGGCTGGTGTAAATCTTGCCGCCGCCGGCCATGAATGCCCCGGCGCCGATCAGCAGCACCCCGATGGCCAGGCCCACGTAGGGGAGTGCAGCGACCACGATGGCCTGCGAACCTAACCCCAGGATAAGCCCCACCATTCCAAACAGGAGCACGAACCCCGCCGACACCGTGAGGCCCACCATGATCGCCCGCAGCACCAGCACCAGTGGACTGCGACCCTCCCGCTCTCCGCTGCCCCCGCTCACATACAGGCCCAGGTAGGCGGGCAGCATGGCAAAGCCGCACGGGTTCACGGCGGAAGCGGCGCCTACCGCGTAGGCAAACCCCAGCTTCAGGCCCACGTTGCTCAGGCCGGTGCCCGACGAACCGGACAGCAGCTCGACGAACCTGTTGACGCCGTCGATGCCCTCCGTGCTCCGCAACAGCAGGGCGCCGACCACGGCTATGGCGTAGGCAGCGGCGGCGATGAGCGCCGCCAGCGCGATGCTGCGGCTGACGGGCAGGCGATCCCAAACAGTGGTAGCGGTGGTCGGAGTCTCAGCTGGAGTGGTCATGGTTATCACCTGTTTCGCTGTGCGTCCATCTATTTATGTCGACCTGCGGTCGCGCGTCCGATCGCACGATCGGCTATTCGTTTCTTATGATTACCGTATTGGCCACCCGATCCGACAGTGAGCGGTGTTCGTCATCGTCCATCAGCAGCAGAATGACATCGGCGAAGAACCCGATCACGAAGCTATGCGCTACCGCTTTGACCACTTCACGGATGAACGTGTTGCCCCATCCGGACCGGTCGCCGTCTCGTTTCACTGCCCGGATGCCCAGCAGCTGTTTACCCGGAGTTTGTCCGCGTCCCAGCACGATCAGCCACCAGATGATGTAACCGATAATCAGGGTCAGGAAGAAGAGAATAACGTCGAGTATATTGGCGAACATTCGCCGGACCGGCGTGGCGTATTCCATTGCGCAGCCTCACTTAAGATACGTCGTGTCGTGGCCACCGGTTCAATGCGCGTGTGGAATGGCGCCGGACAATCGCAGACCGGCCTTGGCGGCACCGTCGAATCGATTATCTCGTCCACTTCAGTAGCAGTTGCTCAGCGTCCCGGCAAATGCCGTCGATTACGTCCGCAGCCGGGCGAATGGCGTTCACCGCGCCCGCGCCTTGCCCCATGTAGACGGACGACAACTCCGGGTCATGGCGTGCGCGGGCGGCGGCCACGTCGGATGCCAACTCCTCCAAACGCTCCATGACGGCTTCGTCACGGCCGTCCCACTCCCGCACCAGGCGGTTCCGGTACACCCGTCCTGCGATCCCGTCCGGCCACGGCGTGTCGCCCAGCAGGTCGTACAGCCGCGTGAAGGCCGTATCCTGGCCGTCGGACAGGACAACTCGCTCCTTGAACGCCTCAGGCACCTCCACCGCCTCGGGAGTGGCCAGCAGGGCCGTGCCCAGGGATGCGCCCTCCGCGCCGGCGGCCAACACCGCCGCCAGCGCACGGCCCGTGGTGATGCCTCCCGCAGCCAGCACGGGAAGCTGTGGGTACTCTTCCACCACAGCGACCAGCAGCGGCAGCAGGTTCATCCCGCCGGTGTGTCCGCCGGCCTCGTTGCCCTGGACCAGCAGCGCGTCGGCGCCGGCGTCGGCCGCCAATCGGGCCAACTCCAGCGACTGCACCTGGCAGACGGTGACCGCGTCAGCGTCCCTGGCGCGACCCAGCCAGGGTTGCGGATCCGTGAACGAGAAAATCACCACCGGTACGCCCTCATCCAGCACAATCTCGAAGCCCTCGGGGTCGGACTCAATGAGCTGGGTGATAAACCCCACGCCAAAAGGGCGGTCCGTAGCGGCGCGGACGTGCATGATCTGATCGCGCAGCCAGTCAGATCCCAGGCCATTGCTGGCCCCGAATGTTCCTAGGCCGCCGGCCTCGGACACCGCCGCTGCAAGCGTGCCCCCGCTGTGGTTGCTCATCGGCGCATTCATCACCGGAAGCGACAGCCCCAGCAGGTCGGTGAAGCGAGTGCGCAGCACGGCCGATCCGTTCAGACGCCCAGGTGGATCTGCATCGCGTCCAGCAGGCGAGTCACGTTGCCCGTGGTGTCGGCCTCGCAGTAGATGCGCAGCAACGGCTCGGTGCCCGAGAACCGGGCGGCGACCCAGCCGGCGTCCAGAATCCAGCGCCGTCCGTCGATTTCGTCCATGCTGCGCACCGCCATCCCCGCCAAGTCGGTGATAGGTTCGCCGGATAGTCGCTCCATGATCGCCGATCGCTGCGCCGGGTCGAAGCCCACGTCCCGCCTCTGGTAATGATGCTCGCCCACCAGGTCGAACAGGTGGCGCACCATGCCGGAGGCGGTCAATCCGGCGATGGCCATGTATTCCAGCAGCAACAACCCGCTCAGGATCCCGTCCCTCTCCGGTATGTGGCCGCGGAAGGCGTAACCGCCGCTTTCCTCACCGCCCAGCAACGCGTCGTCCGCCTGGAAGCGCGGGCCGATGTTCTTGAAACCCACCGGCATCTCCGCGATGTCCACGCTGTACCGCTGCGCCAGCTTGTTGAGCATCACCGACGCGGTAACGCCCTTCACCAACGCGCCGCGGTCACCCCGCTCCAGCAGGTACAACGCCAGCAGCGAGAACACCTCCAGCGTGCTGACGAACCGGCCGTTCTCATCCACCAAACCGATGCGGTCCGCGTCGCCGTCCAGCGCCAGGCCGGCCGACGCGCCGTCCGTCGGCACACGACGGCACAGCTCGCCCAAGTTGTGCGCGATGGGCTCCGGCTGGGCCATGCCGGGAAAGGACGGGTTCACCTCAGACCTCAGTTCCGTAACGGTGGTCGTGCCGCCCTTCAGCATGCTCGGGATGAACCCCGCGCCAGCGCCGTGCATGGCGTCCACCAGCACGTTCAATCCGGCGGCACGGATTGCGTCTAGGTTGACCAGGCTGGCGATCGATTCACAGTACTCCGGGACCGGGTCGATGTCCTCCACCAGACCGGCGTCGCGGGCGGCATCCAGCGCCAACGTGCGCGGCGGCCTCGCTGAGTCGATGCACAGTTCCAGCACGTCCGTCATGGCCTGGCTGGCGCTGCCGCCCTGGGCCGACTTGAACTTGAACCCGCTCCAAGCAGCGGGGTTGTGGCTGGATGTGATCACCACCCCTCCGCCCGCGCCGCTGTGCACCACCTGGTGGCTAACCACCGGCGTCGGCACCGGCTCCCGGCACAACTCGACCGTGATCCCGTTGCCCGCAATTACAGAGGCCACCGTCTCCGCGAACTCTCGCGACGCGAAGCGCGTGTCATATCCAACCACCAACCCGTCGCCTGCCGTCCCCTCAGCCCGCAGGTAGTCTGCCAGTCCCTGAGAGCAGCGCGCCACATTGGCGAAGGTGAAATCGTCGGCGATGATCCCGCGCCAGCCGTCGGTCCCGAACTTGATTGGGGAAGTCATGCCCGGATTATAGCACCGGGGTTCAGCGCCAACGCCGGCGCGCGATCACCGTGCCGGCGACGCGGTCCGGGATGGACCTCCGCTCGTTGCGGTCCTTCAAGATGAAAATTGCGTCGATGAAGAAGCCGATCAGCGTCAGATGCAGCAGGAACTTGACCCCCGCGCGGATCGATTTCATCCACCAGTTCGCGCTCCCACCGCGCCGCCGGCGCACGTCCGTACCCGTCAGGCGACGCCCGGGCGGGCCGAACTTGATGATGATGCCGAACCACAGCACATAGGTGATCAGCAGCGCCAAGGGCACCTGTATCGCCAGGAAGTCGTAGACGTCGAAATCGATGGCCTCGGGGCCGGGCGACCCCAACTTCTGAACAATGAAAACGACCGCGGCCGCCGCTGCTAGGAAGAGCAAGCGATCAATCAGCCAGGAGGCAAACCTGCGTAGGGGAACTATGCTTTCCATGAGCTACCACAGTACCAAGCAATATTCAGGACTCCATTACCGAAGCGTTACAATTCTAGCGGCGAATACCCTGCAAGCAGGACATATCGCGGTACCGGTTTCAGCCATTAGCGGATAGCACGTCCCTTCACGGGCAGAGCTTCCTGCACGACAATAGCAACGCCCCTCTCCGTGCGTGGAGAGGGGCGCATATCAGTAGGTGACCTGATGACTGAGACCTAGTCTCCGGCCGTGGCGACCGCGGCCGCCGCCTGCTTCAGGACCTCGGCCTTGTCGGTCCGTTCCCAGGGCAGGTCCAGGTCGGCGCGACCGAAGTGACCATAGGCCGCGGTCTTGCGGTAGATGGGCTGCCGCAGCCCCAGGTCCTCGATGATCGCGCCAGGGCGCAGGTCGAAGTGCTCCCGCACCAGTTCCTCGATCTTCTCGTTGGGGATGTGGTTGGTGTCAAAGGTCTCGATGGCGACGGACGTCGGTTCGGCGACGCCGATGGCGTAGGAGACGAGCACCTCCAGGCGGTCGGCGAACCCGGCGGCGACCAGATTCTTGGCCACGTAGCGGGCCGCGTAGGCGCCGGAGCGGTCAACCTTGGTCGGGTCCTTGCCGGAGAACGCGCCGCCGCCGTGCCTGGCGATACCGCCGTAGGTGTCCACCAGGATCTTGCGGCCGGTGAGACCGGTGTCTCCCTGCGGGCCGCCCACCACGAACCAACCGCTGGGATTGACGAAGATCTTGGTGTCATCGTCCAGGAGGTCGGCGGGCACTATGGGCTTGATCACGTGCTCGAGAACGTCGCCATAGATCTGTTCCCTGAAAGCGGCGCGGTCCTCGGTGTCATCGTGCTGGCTGCTGACCACGACAGCATCAACGCGATGAGGCTTGCCGTAGCGGTACTCCACCGTGACCTGGGACTTGCCGTCGGGGCCCAGATAGGGGATTGTGCCGTTCTTGCGAACCTCGGCCAGGCGCTCCACCAGGCGGTGGGACAGGTCAACGGTCAGCGGCATCAGGCCATCGGTCTCGTTGCAGGCGAAGCCCACCATCATGCCCTGGTCGCCGGCTCCGGTAGCGCGGCGGGCGTCGGCAGCCGCGGCGCCGTTGGCGCGGGCCTCCAAGGCAGTGCTGACGCCGGCGTTGATGTCGGGGGACTGCTGGCTGGCGTTGGCAATGATGCCGCACGAATGGCCGTCGATGCCGTATTTCAGGTCGGTGTAGCCGATTTCCAGCAGCGTTTGACGGGTAATGGCATCAAAGTCCAGTTCAGCCTTGGTGGTGATTTCACCGGTGACCATGACCAGGTTCTTGCCCGCCACGGTCTCGCATGCGACGCGGCTCATGGGGTCAACTCTGAAAGCGGCGTCCAGCACGGCGTCGGAGATCTGGTCGCATACCTTGTCGGGGTGCCCTTCCGTTACCGACTCTGAGGTGAGCAGGTACTTGGGCGAGGTCATAAACTGGATTGGCATTGTTCGTTTCCTCCGAATGATGTTGTTTTGTGCACCGTCATACCGGCACACTCGTCGTCATACCGGCGAAAGCCGGTATCCAGAGTCCGTTGCTCCAAGGATGTTCTGGATTCCCGCTTTCGCGGGAATGACGGGCTTGGTGGGGAGGGAAGAGACTACGTCCCCTCTTCCCAGCTTTCGTTGTACGCGGCCTGTTCCGCGGTCAGGGTGTCGATGCTGATGCCCATGGTCTCCAGCTTGAGGCGGCCGACTTCGGCGTCGATCTCCCGGGGCACCACGTGCACGCCGTTGCCCAAGCTCGCGTGGTTCTTCACCAGGTACTCCGCGCTCAGGGCCTGGTTGGCAAAGCTCATGTCCATCACTGCGGAGGGATGACCCTCAGCGGCGGCCAGGTTGATCAACCGACCCTCGCCCAGCAGGTAAATACGCCGTCCGTCGGACGTCTGGAATTCTTCGACGAAGGGCCGGACTTCCCGGTGGCTGACCGAGATAGCCTCCAGGGCCGGTATGTCGATTTCCACGTTGAAGTGACCGCTGTTGGCGACGATGGCGCCATCAGCCATGACCTCGAAGTGTTCCTTGCCGATGACGTGCCAGCCGCCGGACACGGTGATGAACACCTCCCCCTGCTTGGCGGCCTCGACGCCGGTCATCACCTGGAAGCCGTCCATGACCGCCTCCAGGGCCCGCACGGGATTGACTTCAGTCACGATGACCTGGGCGCCCATGCCGCGGGCGCGGGAAGCCACGCCGCGACCGCACCAGCCGTAGCCGCCGACCACCACGCGCCGGCCGGCCCAAAGGATGTTGGTGGCGCGGGTGATGCCGTCCAGGGTGCTCTGGCCGGTGCCGTAGCGGTTGTCGAAGAAGTGCTTGGTCTCCGCCTCGTTCACCGCGATGATGGGGTATTTCAACTGGCCGTCGGCCGCCATGGCAGTGAGGCGCACCACGCCGGTGGTGGTCTCCTCGGTGCCGGCGATGACGTTGGACAGCAGGTCATTGCGCTCCCGGTGCAGGACGCCCACCAGGTCGGCCCCATCGTCCATGGTGACGTTGGGAGCGTGATCCAGCACCGCGTTGATGTGCTGGTAGTAAGTCTCGTTGTCCTCACCCTTGATGGCGTAGGTCGGTATCCCGTACTCCTGCACCAGCGCGGCGGCGGTCTCGTCCTGGGTGCTCAGCGGGTTGCTGGCGCAGATGACCAGGTCGGCGCCGCCGGCCTTCAGCGCGATGGCCAGGTTAGCGGTCTCGGTGGTGACGTGAAGACACGCGGCCATCCGCACGCCGGCAAGGGGCTGCTCCTTCTGGAACCGCTCCGTGATCATGTGGACCACCGGCATCTCCCTTCCGGCCCAGCGGATCCGGTCAACGCCGGCCGCGGCCAGGGACAGGTCTTTCACATCGCCTTTTGTTTTTTGAACAGTCAAATCGTTTACCTCTCACTTGTTGGTTTCTTAGTGTGCCAGGCGGGCCATGGCAAGGACTTCAAGCATTCGCTCGATGAAAGAGCCCCGGTTGCCGGTGCCGTTGAAAACGGCGGCCTTGAAATCTTGCGGACTCCTGGTCAGTTACGGGTCTTCCCCGTAGGACGTGGGATTGCCGGCCGCGATCCACGCGGGCGTGCCATCTTCCACGTTGTACAGCATCTCCGAGTCGTAGCCCATGGCGGCGGCCAGCTCGCAGGCCAGGCCGCTGCGTACGCCGGCGGCACAGATGAACAGCAGCTTCTTGTCCTCGGGCACTTCGTCCATGCGCCCGGGCAGGTCGTCCACGTTGATGTGGATCGCGCCGCTGGCATGGCCGGTGACCCACTCGTCGTCGCGGCGCACGTCGATTACGACGGTGCCTTCGGGATCGGCCTGCAGGATCTGCAAAGCCTCGGGCGAATCAACCCGGTAGTAGGGTTCCCCTGGGTTCTGTCGTGGCATATCAGTTACCTCCTTGGAATCTCTGGGGCATTGCTTCGTCAGAATCAGGATTTACGGGATTACCGGATTTTCAGGATTTGGTGGACACTGCCAGATGTTGTAATCCTGCTAATCCAATAATCTTGTAAATCCTGATTCTGACTACTGGAATCACGGGTTCGGCAGCGGGTCAAGATGGGTGCCGGCGATGGGGTGCAGCCGGCGGTAGGCCGCTTCGGAAATGCGGCGTCGGTCGGTGATGATGGCGTTGGTCAGCGCCGTCTGGCAGTCGCAGGGACCCAGAGCGGCCAGTTCGGGCATGATATGCCGCAGGATGATCCGGCTGTTGGCGACGTTGGCCACCAGGTTCTCCACCACCATCTCCACCGTCACGTCGTCGTGGTCGGGATGCCAGCAGTCGTAGTCGGTGACCCACGCCATCACGGCGTAGCAGATCTCAGCCTCCCGGGCCAGCTTGGCCTCGGGCAGCGTGGTCATGCCGATGATGTCGCCACCCCAGGCGCGGTACATGTTCGATTCGGCCCGGGTGGAAAATGCGGGGCCCTCCATGACCACCAGGGTCCCGCCCTGGTGCGTGGGTATGCCCTGCCCGACCGCGCCGTCGGCGATCACCGTGCTCATCTCCGGGCACAAGGGATCGGCGAAGGAGATGTGCGCCACCACGCCGTCCTCGAAGAACGTGCTGTCCCGGCGATGTGTGCGGTCAATCAGCTGATCAGGCACCACCACGTGCTGCGGCTCGTACTCGGCCTGCAGGCTGCCCACCGCGCTCACCGACACGATTTGCTTCACCCCCAGGGTCTTCAGCGCGTAGATGTTGGCGCGGAAGGGCAGCTCCGTCGGATTCACCCGGTGTCCCCGCCCGTGACGGGGCAGGAAGGCGACCGGCACGTCCAGCAGCTCGCCCACCGTGATCAGGTCGCTGGGCTTGCCGTAGGGCGTGTCGATGTCCAACACGGCAGTTTCGGCAAAGCCCTGTATTTCGTAGAGGCCGCTGCCGCCGATGATGGCGATTTCAGCTTGTAGTTGGTTTGGCATTAACGTAATTGTCCTGAAAGTATGCAGGTTGTTATCGGATTGTCGGCGCTTGTTTTGCCAGGATGCGTTGTCAGTTGGAGAGGTAGTATTGGACGTAGTAACCGGCGATGGTGAACCACAGGATCAATCCCAGGGCGGCCAGTACCATCGCTCCCCGGCCCAGCCGGGCGCGGTTGGCCAGCTCACCGTCGACCGCCGCCCAGTACCGGTTGAAGTTCGCCTGGACCCGGCAGATCACGGCGGTGGCGACCAGCATCCCGATCAGGCTGACCACGTCCAGGATCAGGTCGATCATGACGCTGATGTCGCTCTCCCCCAGGTAGAAGTTCAGCCACACCGTGGGCATCGGGCTCCACACGGCGGTGCAGATGATGAGGGTCACCAGTATGGGCGCCATGCGCAGGTTGGGCGCAACCCCCTGTTCCTCCATGAGGTCGCGGTACGCCTTGCAATGGGCATAGAACCGGAACCACCCGTAGATCGGGACCAGCATGGCCAGCGCGTGCCACACCGGGTATACGTTGGCTCCGGTGTACTGTCGGTACTGCTCCCAGGTGCGATACACCCAGTAGAACAGGTACAGGCCGAAACTGACCACTGACAGCGCGAAGATGCGCGGGGCGGAGATGCGGTTTCCATAGGGCACAGCGGTTCGAACCGCCATGCCGGCCACCGAGTCGTCGGATTGTCGCGCTGCCATCGGGTGTCCCTTTCAGCACAACTGCGGCACCTGCTCCGGCAGGTAGTGGGTCGAGCGGAAGACGCTGTTGACGACGAAGCCCTGCTCGTTGGGCGCGAAGTGCGGGTTGATGTACTCCCACACCACCTGGCCGTCAGGGGTGACCTGGAAGATGCGTCCCGGCTGGCCCTCGGTGATCAGCGTGTTGCCGTTGGGCAGCCGTCGCGCGCCGGAGATGTAGGCGCTGAAGAAGTTGAAGGGCGGGTTGTCCTGGTATTGCCAGACTATCTCGTTCGTGGAAGTGTTCACCTCGACGACGCGGGACGCCGGCAGCGGGCTGTTCCGGCTGTGGGAACCGTTGTCGTAGATCAGCACGTTTCCGTTGTCCAGCATTGACGGGTCGTGCTGTTGCGCAAGCACCTCGTCGCCGATCTGCCACACGATGTCGCCGCTTGCCTTGTCGATGATCCCCACCGTGGATATGTTGCGGAAGCTGAACATCACCCGGTCGCCGCCCAGCGGCACCACCGTGTTGCCGTGGCTCCATTCGTCCCGAAGGTCGTTGAAGGTGACGACGTGGCGCTCCGGATCCAGTCGGTCGGCGGCGCGCCATTCCCAGACGCGGTTGCCGCTGGCATCCACCTCCACTAGGACGTCGGCCCACATGCCGGTGTACTCCTGCCGGTCTTCGGTGCCGGGCTGGCCGCCCTTGATGGTGGCCGCCTGGGCGTCGTCCATCCGCTGCACCGTCATGTAGAGGCAGCCGCCCGATTGGGTCCGCCGCGCGTCATGGTGATGGTACGGGTCACGGTGCTCCCATAAGATGTTGCCGTCCCAGTCGGCTTCCAGCATGATGCCGCCCTTGAACCGCTTCATCCCGTCGAAGGTTTCCCAGCCGCCGTCATCAGGAACCTTGCCGCCGTAGAACAGGTTGCCGTTGGGCAACAGGTAGCCATACAGGCCCGGTGGGTAGGGCATCTGCCACTGGTGGGCCACCTCGCCGTTTATGTCCAGCAGGTAGACCTCACCGGCGCCGGACATCGGCGCATATAGCGTGTAGCCGGGGCAGGCGCGCTCCGGGTCACAGGCGGTCAGGCCGGTGAGGGCCATACGACGGCGGGTCTGTTGGTCAATGGTCATTTTTCACCGGGATTTATAAGGATTGGTAGGATGGATAGGATTTCGAGATTGCCACGCTGCGCTCGCAATGACACACAGGAGGGTCAGGACGCATCAACCGCCCGGCGCAACGACTCCGTGTAGGGCGGCCGGCACACCATGGTCTCGGTGACAATGCCGGCGATGTAACGGTGCGGTGTCACATCAAACGCCGGGTTGTAAGCCGGCGTGCCCTCGGGCGCGGTGGGAGCGCCGCCGTAGCCGGTCACCTCGTGTTGCGGCCGTTCCTCGATGGCGATGTTGTCGCCGTGGGCGATGGCCAGATCCACCGTGCTGGTCGGGGCGGCGATATAGAACGGGATGTCGTTTTCGTGGGCCAGCACCGCCAGCATGTACGTGCCCACCTTGTTGGCGGTGTCGCCGTTGGCGGCGATCCGGTCCGCCCCGGTGATGACGCAGGACACCTCGCCCTTCTGCATCAGCACTCCCGCCGCCGAGTCGGGGATCAGCGTGGCCGGGATGCCCAGCTGCTGGAACTCCCAGGAGGTCAATCGTGCCCCCTGCAGCCAGGGCCTTGTTTCGGTGTTGTAGACGTTGAACCGTCCCCCGGCCTCCCACCCGGCCCGTATCACGCCCAGAGCGGTACCGAAAGCTGAAGTTGCCAGCGCGCCGGTGTTGCAGTGGGTCAGCACCCCCTGACCGTCGGCCGGCATCAGGGAGCGGCCGTGCTCGCCGATGCGACTGTTGATGGCCTCGTCCTCTTCCTGGATACGGCGGGGCTCT
>DAOUIF010000007.1:0-105780 GCA_034423575.1 Dehalococcoidia bacterium
GCTGCGCCCCGGATCTCCGGCCAGGAACGCGGTGCGGGCCTCGTCCACCAGGGCCGCCACCCCCACCGGCTCCGGCGTCACCGACAGGGCGCCGCTCTCGATGCGGGCCTCGTCCAGCAGTTGGCCGATGAGGTCCCGTATCCAGTCGGCCTGGGCCTCGATGATGCGCACGAACTGGAGCAGCTCGTCCGGGTCCAGGGAGTGCAGCGATTCCCGCAGGTTCACCGCCGAGCCCTTGATGGAGGTCAGCGGCCCCCGCAGCTCGTGGCTCACCGGGCCCAGGAAGTCGGCCCGCAGCCGCTCCAGCTCCTCTAGGGGCGTCAGGTACTGCAGGGTGATGACGACCGTCTCCACCGCCCCGTCCTCGGCCAGGACCGGCCTGGCGTTGACCAGCACGGTGACGCTGCGGCCGTCGGGAACGGTGACGACGACCTCCTCGGCGCGCCCCGTCTCGGCGGCGCCCAGGGCCTGGGCCAGGGGCACCTCCGCAAGGGACACCTCCCGTCCGTCGGCCCGCCGGAAACTCAGCGCGTCCAGGATCTGCTCCAGCTCGGCCCCCGGCTCCCGCAGGACTTCCAGCATCCGGCGGGTCTCCCGGTTCACGTACAGCGGCGCGCCGGTGCCGGCGTCGAAGACCACCACTCCTACCGGGATGGTGTTGATCAGGGTTTCCAGGTCAACCCGGGCCTGTCATTGGCCCCGGTCGCCGGCCTCCGGCTGCTGCATCGGTTTGCCGTCTCCCGAAAACTGTCACCAAAGTGTCACCGGAATTGGGCAGAAGCACACCGGTTCGTCACCGTTGAAGTGCTACGCTACCCAACAGTTGTTGACCTTTATAATTGTACTGCATACACCTGTTATTGATAAGGCTATGCAGTATCCACTTTAGATACAGGTGAGACTTACCACTGGCGTATCTGCCGACAACAAGCAGGACGAAGCCGGCGAGGCCGGGAGCAAAAGACCAACGACCGAAATTTTTCCAGGAAGCAGTCCAGTGTAGAAATCCCAGCGCCCTGCGGCGCGAAACCAAGGCCACTTACCCCGAAATCATATATCCGGACAAATCCGAAATTGTGATGTCCGGCGCGGGCAAAGCAAAGGGAGCAGCGCCGCGGAGCGCCACTCCCAAGTACCCGGAATCCTTCACCAAAGAACTAGATACGGAGTGATCGATAGCGTGAATCAGAAGAGAACGCAACTTTCCGTCATCTCGGTGGCCGCCCTGGCCATCGTTGCCCTCATCGCCGGCGCGCTTTTCTCCACCGGCGGCAACGCCGGCACGGAGAGCGCCACCACCGCCCTGTCGCCCTACGGTGATTCCGGCGGGGGCGGCCCTGCCGCTGTGCAACCGCAGCGATGGGGGACGCCAACGCCTACTCCAACCCCGGAACCGCCGTGCCCTCCCAACCTCATTAGAACGGCGCTTGATGAGGTCTCCTCCGGCCACTACGGCATATTCCACGTGTGCTGGGACGACAGAAAAGACGCGCTGATCACCAACCCTCGCCCGCCGGCGGTGGTCCACGGCAGCGAGGGAGCCACTCGCTACCCCGCCCGTATCGACATTGCCACCACCGACATCCACATCACCAGCACCGCAGTACGCACGCTGGTGCGCCCGAACGACCCCAACGCCGGACAACCCGGGTATATAGAGGCGATTTCGCTACTCCGATTCGGGAGCAGACAAAGTGCAAATCCGCAGCCAAGCCGTCGGATTCTGCAACCAAGCCAATCTCACTGGCCGCCGCCGGCTATCTCGGCATCGACCTCCTGGCACGAGAGCCACAAGATTATCGTGGGCTATCCCACGCAACGTAAAACCACCGCCAGAACAGTCAGTTTCTCTTAGCTGGACTTTGTACAAAAACTAGAAAAATGAAGAAGGCAGGGTAAGCTTGGTTGACCCCACATCTCACCGTAGGTCGACCTGTGCTCACTCTGCCCGATGCCATTGTAGCCGTTCTTTTTCCCTTCGCGATGCTGTTCCAAAACCGAACCTGGCAAAAGGCTCAGGTGCTGCTGATCGGCTCCATCTTGACGCCGGGTCAGCGCACGGTGGCTGCGGCGTTGCGCGTCATGGGCCGCAGCGGCGACCTCAACTACGCCCGCTACCACCACGTGCTGAACCGGGCAGCGTGGTCGCCCCTTGCCGCGTCCCAGGTATTGCTCAGGTTGCTGCTGCAACATCTTGACCACGGCGATGGTCCGCTGGTGTTCGGCATCGACGAAACCCTGGAGCGGCGGCAGGGACCAAAGATCGGCGCCCTGGGTGTCTACCGAGACGCCGTGCGCTCCAGCCGCAGCTATACGGTCAAGGCCAGCGGGTTGCGCTGGGTCTCGCTGATGTGGTTGGGCCATATCCCCTGGGCCGGTCGCTACTGGGCCCTGCCCTTCCTCACCGTGCTGGCTCCCTCGGAACGCTATCACCAAAAGCTGGGACGCCGCCACAAGAAACTCACCGACTGGGCTCGCCAGATGATCCTGCTGCTGCGCCGCTGGCTGCCCCACCGGCCCCTGGTGGTGGTGGGCGACAACGGCTATGCCGTCCTGGATCTGCTCCACTTCTGCCAGTCCCTCCATGAGCCCGTAACCCTCATCACCAGACTGCGCCTGGATGCTGGCCTCTATGATCCGGCGCCAGCCCGCCAGCCGGGCCAAAACGGGTCGACCACGGGTCAAGGGGTCACGCCAACCCACCCTCAAGCAACGCCTTGACGACCCCGACCTGCCCTGGGGCACCGTGTCGGTGTCCTGGTATGACGGCACCGTCCGCACCCTGGAACTGGCTTCCCAGACCGCCCTCTGGTACCACCACGGCAAACCGCCCGTACCCATCCGCTGGGTGCTGGTCCGCGACCCCGATGGTGAACTGGACACCCAGGCCCTGCTCTGTACCGACCAGACCGTGGCTCCAGTCCAGATCCTCCAGTGGTTTGTGCTGCGCTGGCAACTGGAAGTCACCTACCAGGAACTGCGGGCGCACTTGGGCGTGGAAACCCAGCGCCAATGGTCAGATCGCGCCATCGCCCGTACCACGCCCATCCTGATGAGTTTGTTTTCTTGGATTACCTTGGCTGCCCACTCGCTACAGCTAGAGAGCCCCATCACCCAACGCACGGCGGCGTGGTATGCCAAACCCACCCCCACTTTCGTGGATGCCATCGCCCTGGTGCGCCGACATCTGTGGCTGGCATCGGAGAGTTTTTCAATGTCGGTGTCAGACGACGACCGGGGAAAACCCGTTCCCGATCTACATTCCCGGCTTATCGACTCCCTCGCCTACGCCGCTTGAACGTACAAAGTCCAGATTAGAGGGTGCGTGACAATCAAATGTCCACCTCATTTCCAACTTAGCTTCCCGTCATGAAGGACCTGGATTCCCGCTTTCGCGGGAACGACGATGTTGGTGGGAAGCCTTTGTCACACACCCTCTTAGCCCAGACATGAGGGTGGCGAGACACCGCTCCGGGCACGTACGAACGCAGCGGCCTCTCCGGGGGTGTCTACCATGAACCCCAGCAGTCCGACTAAGATGGCCACGTCAGCCACGTTGAAGATGAACCAAGATGCCACGTCGATGAAGTCCGTCACATGCCCCAGAATCACACGATCGGCCAGATTGCCGGTCACACCGGCCAGCATCAGCCCGAATGCGAGCTGAGCAATCACCCCGGTTTTCGGGCGGGGCCAGTACAGGGCGAACAACAGCGCAACCCCAGCCGCCGACACGGCAATCAGAGCGACCGAATGGCCGCTGAACAAGTCCAGCGTATTGCCTGAGTTCGTTACGTGAGTAAGGCGCAAAAACCCGTCAGCCGGCCACGACTCGCCGATGCCCAACATCCCCCCCACCGTGTACTTGGCAACTTGGTCGACACACAGCACCACAACCGCCGTCACGACGCCAATACGGTGCCTGACCACGAAGGTCAAGATCTGTCCTGACATCGATTCCCTCCAAAACACTACCAGCCGCTATGCCCCCAAGGGATTACCCCTCATCCCGACATAGACTCCGACCGCCCAGACTCACCCACCTCCTGGAGTTTCACGCCCCTGCAGCTGGCATATTACGTCACGGTGACAAGACACAGTCCAGGATTTCTCCGAGGACCACCACACCAACCGCGATCACGACCACTTTCCATGAATAACCAAAGGCTTAAATACGTTTAAGGAATTCCCATTCAAACCGCCAGTGGCGAAAGCTGCCGAGGCGGAATCAACGGCCAGGCTCGATCACATAGGCATAAAAAAAGCGCCCAGTGCATTCAGCATTTCCCAAGTAATCTACTCTATCTGGGCTGTAACCACCCACCGACAGCATCTCGCCAACCCGCGCCACCACATTGCCCCCACCGTTCACGACCACAACCCCCTCGGTATTGCTGACCGGCCTGAAGCCCGGAGGCCAGATTATCAAATATTGA
This sequence comes from Dehalococcoidia bacterium, assembly GCA_034423575.1. Classification (GTDB taxonomy): domain Bacteria; phylum Chloroflexota; class Dehalococcoidia; order Lucifugimonadales; family UBA3495; genus Bin87. The sequence continues at coordinate 4,437 of DAOUIF010000007.1, forward strand.
CCAGGCAGGTTACTTGACGCCACCCGAAGACAGCGGTCCGAGAATATCAACTTGCCTTCGAGAAGAGCTTCTGGATGCGATGTTGCACCGCGGGCATCAACCAGCCGAGGAAAGTACACCCAAGAGAGCTCAGGATCAAGCCATAGATCAGCGCCGGCGCTTACTTCGTCGCCAATCACCCAGTAGGGCCCGCCACACGGTTCCACACTTTCCCCAACCCAGTCCCATTCTGAGACCTGCGCGGTACCTGAACGGGCAAAACGACCAGATAGACGTACGGTATCACCCTCACTGGCCACAACTTCACCGCTCCCGTCAATCACCTGCACAACACTATCGCGAACCCGCAACTCGTACGCCACCGGCCAAACTGGAGTTAATCCCTTGGGAGACGGAGGGACATCATCGCTGACATACGATACCCGCAGACAACCCTTCGACGAGAACAGGTCCCCGTAAACATAATTCCGCCCGTAGTTGACGAATCCAGTCTCATGATGCCGAAGAAAACCGGGCACCTGCACCGTTCCGATCAATTTTTCGCCAGGAGAAGGTGCGACTTCGAGCATTGAGGGATCCTCCAAGGAACTGCTCCCTACAGTGTTCGAATCTGCCTGGCAAGACACTGACGCAACCAGAACCACCAAGAGAGCTAACCAGCGCACTGACAACATGGCACATTCGTCCTGGATGACAAACCGAGGATTGTTCCGCCCGTCACCCGAAGAGGCCAAGATACCGGGCGGAACTTGGGCTTAATCCGAATCCGTGATCACACTCAGGTCCAGGTAATCGATGTAGTTGATCGCCATGTAGACCGCGTCCTTGTCGTCGGCCCCGGCACCTCCGTGATGGATACCGTACGCCGCATTCCCTCGATACCAAGGAGCGCCACTATCTCCCGATTTTGAAAGATCCACTCCCTCCTTGTGTACCCTGATCCACACATTTCCACCATAGGGCGCGTCAGGCAGATAGTTTTTGCTGGCGATGTTACCACAGGTCTCACGAGTAGCCCGACCGTATTTGCACACGTACTCTCCAACAGATTGCTGCGACCGGCCCTTTTCAGACGTTATGAGACGATGATGAGTCCCATCGTAGACAAGGTTGCGAAACTCGTGATCGTCATCCCCGTCCTCGTCATCGACCGTATGCCATTGCACATCGTAGGAACCACCATCCGCCTCTCTCTCGAAATGCAGAGAGACACCACTTACCTGCTGGTCCCGTGCGCAGTGACCCGCGGTGCTGATGCCCTGAGTACCGTCAGAGTGCTCTACAGAAAAACCCGTCGTGCATTCCACCATTTCCTCCCCGCCATGGATCTCGGATCCATGATCCACGGAGCTAAACGCGGCAACCTGCTTCACCACGACGTTAGCAGGCAACGTTTCGCCCGCGCTAGACAGGGCGCGCTTCAGTGACTCGGAGTCCAGCGTGTACAGCTCCACTTGGTTATCGGACACAATGATGTCCGACTCAGTCGCCTGGGACACGCGCTGCGCCGCCCCCATCGCACTGTTCTGTGCAGACAGCAGAGTCTCCATGCTTGCGCTCACGCTGACCACCTCCAAGTCGCCACTGAGGTCGGAGCTTGTCTCATACTCCGACAATTTCGACGAACCATTCTCGGTGAAGGCGACTTTCACTTTGTAATCCGGGGTATGCTGGATCCACAGGCCCCCGAACGTGCTGGAATCACCCTCCGCGACTTTTTCATCAAGACTGCCGATCTCATCTTGGAGACGAAGGCGCCTGAGCGCCTCTGTCTCACTCACCCCAAAGTCCGCAGCATATGACGCAGCGTCCCGTCTCAACGCTCCATCCGCCTCTCCATCCACCGGAGGGGCGGACCCACCAACTCCGGCGATGCTGATCAACAGAGCGGCCACCATTGCCAACAGCGCCGGTGCCACGACCCACGGTGCCCATTTGCGTATTGCCATCTGATTTCCTCCTTGCCTGTGAAGGCCGTTGCGATGAAGCCCAGCTGGTCTGGGCAATTGCAGCAACAAAATCGCCCCGCCGCGAACGACGGGGCTGAACACGCAGAAGGCACAGGGCTACCATTGAGCCCGATGGCGGACCACCATTCCCCATCGACTGCGGTCTCGGTGTTTGCCTCACCGGGGCCGTCTTGTTGGCTCGCGCAGTCTATGGGCGAAGCAAACCGGTGTCGAACTAACCGGAATCGCCATGCCTGCCGGATTGAGTGGCAGAACCGTTCAAAGCCGTAACAGCAGACGACACTATCTCGCCGTCAGAACAGGACACGGGACCGAATCATGCGCTGATACTACGATGTACAAGTCTTGGACAATTTCCAAATCTCATACAGGAACGCCATCATCAAATGACCTCGACCGGCCTGGCAAAGGCTAAGCTTTGCGGCCGGTTAAGGCCGATGACAGCCAAGTCGACAACTAGATCGGTTATGCCGAGCGACAATTTCGGCTTTTACCGTGGAAGCCATGAGTATAAAAGCACAACCCGCATCGTGGTGCGGCCAAGTAGGGTCATACGGAAAATCATACATTATCAGCCCTATATCCCAAGTATTCATATATTTCGGGAGACCGCCCCAGAGCATGTCTCCCGCTCTATTTCCACTGGTGCATGGCAACGCCGCTTGGAGCCACCGGGCACAACAGCCGCAACCGGAGTCGCGGCAGGCCGGCGTCGGCGACTGTCGCCTGTTTCGGCCTGCGCGCTTCGCCGCCGGCAACTTGATCCTCATGTGGACGTAGTCGTTGGCCTTCAGGTGAGCCAGTGCCGTGGCCAGGTAACTTAGCATCGACATCATCACGTGCAACTCCACCTTCTGTCCGTTCAGGTAGCGGTGGGTATCCAGTAGCCGGCTGTGTTTGGCGCTGCTGGTAACCGTGCGCGCGCGCCAGGACGACGACGCCGTGGGCGACGCCGCCACGCTGACCCACCGAGTCAACCGGGGCCGGAGCGCGCCGGAGTAACACTCCGCGGCCGTGCGGACGCTGGAGGTGACGGTGACCGACGACGACCTCCCCGGCGCGACGGTGGAACCCACCAGTCTGAGCATCGCCGAGGGGCAGGGCGGCAAGATCTACACGGTGAAGCTGGCCACCGAGCCGGCGGGCAGCGTGTACGTCACCGCCGTCAGCGATAATTCCGACGTGCGGGTCAGCCCGGCGTCCTTCACCCTGACCTCCGGCAACTGGCGGCAGGGGCGGACGGTTACGGTGAGCGCCGTCCACGACGACGTCAACGACGACGCGGCGACGACCATCACCCACACCATCGACGCCCAGCGCACCAGCGCCGACGAGTACGACGGCGTGAGCGTGGGCAGCGTGTCGGTAATCGTGGACGATGACGACGCGCCCGGCGTTCGGGTCAGCCCGGAGCGGCTGCGCATCGCCGAGGGCCGCAGCGGCAGCTACAACGTGCACCTACACGGAGCCGTCCGCCGACGTAACTATCACCGTGAGCAGCGACAACGAGGACGTTACCGTGTCGCCGGTGTCGCTGACCTTCACGGCCGAAAACTGGAACTGGGATCAGCGGGTCACCGTCAACGCGGGTCGGGATCCCGACGCGGCGGAGGACACGGCCGTACTGAGCCACACGATTGGCAGCGCCGACCCCGACTACCAGGACAGAAGCAACGCCTCGGTTGACGTCACCCTGTCCGACCCGGACCGGACGGGCGTAACGGTGGGGCCACTGTCGCCGTCGCCCCTGTACGAATCGGGACGCCGGACGGAAGTGGTAGATGAAGTGGTGGATGGTGATGGGCACAGCGCCGGACAGAAACGCATCGACGAGTAGCACCCTCGTTCTACACGGTGCGGCTGGACACGCAGCCGTCAAGCGACGTGGTGATTGAACTGGGCAGCGACAGCGAAAAGGTCACGGTACGCCCGGCAACGCTGACATTCACCCCGAGCAACTGGGTTGGGACGATGACGCTCACGGCGGCGGACGACGCCGACAAGAATGACGAGAAGGCGACCATCACCCACACGGTGAACACCGGCCAAAGCAGCGACGAGTACGACGGGGTTCGCATCCGGGACCTGGACCTGACGGTGGCCGACAACGACGAGGCTGGCGTGACGCTGCTGGTGAAAGGACCGCTGGAGGTGTCCGAGGACGGGAAGACCGCGACCTACCAGATCGTATTGGACAGCCAGCCCGATGGGAACGTGGCCGGCGAGATCCAGTCCAGCGACCCGGACAAAGTGTCGGTATCAAACGATGGAACGTGGTCTCCCACGCAAGTGATCTTCAGCGGAACGCTGCTCCAGAACGGCCGGATCTGGCCGGATTGGGATGAGCCGCAGACCATCACGGTGACGGCCCTTGACGACGGAGACGCCGCCCACGAGGTGGTGACGCTGACCCACACGATCATTCTCGCGAACTCCGGCGGCTGGGAAGTGCCGGAAAGGACCAAGGTCGGAACGGTGACGGTCAACGTGCGCGACGACGGCAACGCGACTGCGGCCAGCCGGGCGTCCGGCAGCCGGTCCGCCAACGTCGGCTACGCCCGGGCCGGGGACCACGCGGCCTGGGCGGTCAGCGCGCCGGTGTCCTTCGCCTATGAATGGGGCATCGCGGAAAGCCTGACCTTGCGGGATCTGTGGCGTCGTACCCGCCGGAGCGGCCGGCGCGCGGGTCGTCGGGAAGGCCTCGCCGGCCGTTCCGCCCGCCACTTTCCCCCAACCGTCGCCCGTGGCGTGAACGTGCGCACGCGATTGAGGATATAATCCAGATTATTCGGCTTCTTGGGTGATCGCGTTGGCAGATTTCAGCGGCATCGAATGGGTCAGTTTCGACTGTTACGGAACGCTGGTCGATTGGGAAACGGGAATCCCCTCCGCGGCGACGGATGCCCTGGCCTCTTACGGGGTCGATCAGACCAACGCCGAGATACTCCGGTTGTTTGCCGAAGTGGAGCCGCTGGTCCAAAGTTCGGGTGAATTTAAGACCTACCGCGTCGTCCTGCGCGAGGTCATGGATATGATCGGCGACCGCCTCAATGTCCGGCTCGCGGACGAACACGCTGACTGCCTTGCCGAGTCCCTCACGCATTGGCCGGTATTCCCGGACGCCGGCCCAGCTCTGCAAACTCTGAAGCGGCGATACAGGCTGGCGATCATATCCAACGTGGATGACGACCTTTTCGCGGGTTCGGCCCGAGCGCTGGGCGTCGAATTCGATGCCGTGATCACGTCACAGCAAGCCCAGGCGTACAAGCCGAATTTGCGGAGCTTTGAACTTGCCGAGGCTGCAATGGGCGTCCGCAAGGAACGCTGGCTCCACGTCGGAGAGAGCCTGTACCACGACATCGGCCCGGCCAACCGGTTGGGCATCAGGTCGGTCTGGGTGAACCGCGCCGATCGCGGTGGGGGCACCCGGTCGACAGAGGCAATCCCCGACTTGGTCGTGCCGGATTTGACGGTCCTGGCCGAAATTTTGGTGCCGGCCTGACGCCCTAAGGGTCGCGGCCCGAATCCGGCATTCATTCTGGAAACTGTCGCGCGCGTAGCGTGCGCCGTTCGTCAATCCTCCGGCCGGCGCGCCTGCTCCTGCAGCTCGTAGAGTTTGTTGATGGCTTCTAGCGGGGTGAGGTTCGACACGTCCATCCCCAACAGAGCCTCCGAGAGCCGATCGTGGCTCGAAGGGAAAAGCGGCAACGGCAACTGCGGCGACGGACCCGATTTTTGTCTCCCACGTCGGCCGGTTGCGGTGCCCGGTCCGTGGTCCTGCTCCAGGTAGGTCAGTAATTCCTGGGCCCGGCTCACCACGGAGGCCGGCATCCCCGCCAACATCGCCACGTGCACTCCGTAGGAGCGGTCGGCGCCGCCCGGCACGATCCGTCGCAGAAACGCGACCCGGCCATCCTCTTCGGACACGGCGACGCTATAGTTGCGCACTCCCGGCAACTGGGACTCCAGTTCGGTCAGCTCGTGGTAGTGGGTGGCGAACAGGGTCTTGCAACCGAGACGGGGATTGTTGTGGAGGTGTTCCACCACCGCCCGTGCGATGGACAATCCGTCGTAGGTGCTGGTGCCGCGGCCGATCTCGTCAAGAACCACCAGTGAGCGCCAGGTAGCCTGGTTAAGGATGGACGCGGTTTCGACCATTTCCACCATGAAAGTTGATTGGCCGGTTGCCAGGTCATCCTGGAGCCCCACCCGAGTAAAGATGCGGTCTACCAGGCCGATACTGGCAGACGACGCGGGAACGAAACTCCCGACCTGGGCCATCAGCACGATAATCGCCACTTGGCGTATGTACGTGGACTTGCCCGCCATGTTGGGCCCGGTTATCAGCATGATCTGGGCGTCGTCGGAGTCCAGGGCCGCGTCATTAGGAACAAAGGCGCCGGTCCCCAGTACCCGTTCCACCACCGGATGCCGGCCGTCGGCGATGCGAATGGCGACGCCCTCGTTCAAGTCCGGCCGCACGTATCCGTGGCGCACCGCGACATCCGCCAGACCAACGAACACGTCGGCGTGGGCTATTGCCGAGGCCAGGTGGGTCAGGGCCGGGCTGAGGTCGGCGATCTGGCGGCAAACCTGGCGGTAGAGGCTGCGTTCCAGTTCCTCGAGTTTTGCGCGGGCGTCCAGCGCCTGGCTTTCGAACTCCTTGAGCTCGGGAGTGATATATCGCTCACCGCCCGTCAGGGTCTGCCGCCGCTGGTAGTGGTCGGGAACCGCGTCGAGGTTTGAATTGCTGATCTCGATGTAATACCCGAAAACCTGGTTGAACCCGACTTTCAGGGTGCGAATGCCCGTGCGTTCCCGTTCTTCCGCCTCCAGGCCGGCGATGAACCCCCGAGCATCCCGGGACAACGCGCGAGACTGGTCCAGTTCGGGGGAAAACCCGGGCCGGATTACTCCTCCCTCGCCCACCGAGCCCGACGGATCCGGCTCGATGGCCTGCCCTATCAATGCCGTCACATCGGGGATGGGTCGCAAGTCCGTCGCGACCCAGGCGACCTGCGGGACTTCATCCCTGGAGAATATAGAACCCAACTCTTCCGCCGCCTCAACGCTGCGCTTCAACGCCAGTAGGTCCCGTGGGTTGGCGGCATTAGTCTGCACCCGGCTGAGGATGCGCTCCAGGTCTGAGATTTGAGACAGGGCAGACGCCGCTTCGTCGCGTCGGAAGGCGTCGTCGTGGAAGAACTGCACTACATCCAGCCGGCTCTCCAGCCTCTTCAAATCCAGCAGCGGCTGGCCCAGCCATCTGCGGAGCAGGCGGGTTCCCATCGGGGTACGCGTGCCATCCAGCGCCTTCAGAAGTGACATGTCGCTGCTGTCCCACCTCCCGGCGGCGAACAGCTCCAGGTTCCTCCGGGTCTGGGGGTCCAACGTCATGTACGAACCCGTGCTGTAAAGGACAGGCGGAGACAGCGCCGGCCGGTCACCCTGCCAGGCGTACTGCAGATATTCCAGGATCGCACCGGCAGACCGCACCGCCAGCGGCTCGGCGGGCGCCCCGTTGGATTCCAGTCCGTAGGCCTCCAGGGTCAACACTTCGTAGTAGTCCAGGAGGGTGCGCCGGGCTGAATCGAGATTGAAAGCCGTGTTTTCCCACTGGTTGACGGATACGGTGTCGCCAAATCCTCCCTGGCTGGCGACAAGCTCCTGAAAACTGTCCTCGTCAGGAACCAAGATCTCGGATGGTTGCAACCGGGCTAATTCCAGGACCAGCCGGTCCTCACCCATCTGGCACAGGCCGAACTCACCGGTTGTGACGTCAACGTAGGCCAACCCGGCCTGGCCATCGCCGATGCAAACCGCAGCCAGATAGTTGTTGGCCTGGTTGTCCAGCAACGCTGCCTCGATAACCGTGCCCGGGGTCACTACGCGAACCACTCCGCGCTCGACCAGGCCTTTGGACGTCGCCGGGTCGCTCAACTGCTCGCAGATCGCCACTTTGTAGCCCTGCTTGATGAGCCGGGCAAGGTTGGCTTCCAGAGAGACTGCGGGCACCCCGGCCATGGGGACCCGCGTATTCTTGCCCATCGTTCGGGAGGTCAGCGCTATCTCCAGGGCCGTTGAGAGCGCGTGGGCGTCGTCGTCGAAGCACTCGTAAAAATCGCCCATCCGGAACAGCACCACGGCGTCCGGGTATGAGTGCTTAATGGTCAGATACTGACGGCGTACCGGTGTCAGGCGCCCGCCGCCCACCGCTGTAGACATGGCGCCATTTTACTTCATGGGCCGACGCCCCGGGCGCGGCGGGCGGCCCGACGTGCCCGGCCGGGACTGCCTTGCTCAAGCCGGGGATCATTCCGCAATTGCGATGGCTCCGCCTAGCCTGATTTCAGATGCCCGGCCCGAATCGCGTCGACGGAGCGGATGCGGGCAAATTTGCGGCAATTTTTATTACGATTCAAAAAAATCGGGCAAGATGTGGCACGGGGTCGGTGTGCGCATATATGACATTCGTGTATGATTGCGCCATCGCATCACCCGCCAGCCCCGTTCCCCAGCGTTGCTGGCGAATAACAATGGGAAGAGAGGATATGGCAACGCAGCGAATCAGAAAGACCAAGTTAATGCGCAGCGTGGAAGAAAAGCACGGGAGACAACTGGAGAGCCTGGTTCCCGACTTGGTCAACGAGATGGGAATGAGCCGCGCGGCTTCCCACTTGGGAGTCAGCCCAGCTACTCTCGGATACTGGATGTTGAAAATGGGGATCCAATACCGCCGCGTCGCGTTGGCTGATGGCGAGACTATCGAGGTTCGACGCCAGGGTTAGCTTCAGAAGAGGCCAGGGTAGGCTCGCCCAACCCTCCTTCCGGGACCTTCACCGCCTCGTCCATGCCGGGCCATGCCGGCATGGTCACGCAGACAAACCGCATTTCCGAGTCGGCGTCCGCTCTAAATTGGAAGTCCCAGCCCATGGGGATCACCAGGGCGTCGCCGGCAGTCACCCGGACCGGAAGGACCTGTCGTACCGGTAGGCCCGGAGGACAGCGCCACACGTCTCCGGTTCCGGATACGACGTACCACGCTTCCTCAACCGTGCGGTGGCGCACCGGCCGGCTGACCTCCCCGGCGCCGATGGTGACCTCTACCACGCTGCACCGGGTCGCCCCGTGCTCGTCCGTAAGCAGGAGCCGAACCTGGGAGCCGTCCGGGGCGACGATAAAGTCGCCGGCAGTTTTACCCACCGGCGGTATCGACACCGGAGACGCGTCTTCGGTCAAGACGCCCTCGACCCAGAGGCCGGCAAGGGATCAGGCGGAACGCGGCTTCCGTCCTTTCCGGGACAGGAAATCCGAGAACCCTTCTTCCACCGAGAGACCCTTGAAACGACCGGTACGGCCTTCGATCTCGTTACGGTACTGCTCTTCGATCGGCAACCCGGAATGTTCCAGCAGCAACTGCTTGATGTTCGCCAGCCCGTCCACACGATTGCGCGCGATGCCCGCCGCTATCTCAAGCGTCCGGTCCATGAGTTCTTCAGACGGGAACAAATGGTTGATCAGGCCCATGTGGTACGCCTCCTCGGCGAAAACCTCACGACCGCTGAGCAACAGTTCCTTGGCCCGGTGGATGCCCACCAGCTGCGGCAGGCTCCAGGTCGCATTCATCTGACCGTAGTTCACCGCGAGGAACCGGAAGCTGCTTTTTTCGCAGCCCACGAGGAAGTCCAGGCTGGTCGCCAGAACCGTGCCGCCGCCGTAGCAGAGCCCGTTCACCGCGCCGATGATCGGCTTGCTGCTGGTGTGCAGGTGCCAGGTGTATCCGGCGCGCTCGGCCTGTCCGGCCTCGCGCTCCTCGGGCGAAAGCTCGCGGTTCTCGTGGATATCCGCGCCGGCGGAGAAAGCGCGTTCCCCGGCGCCGGTGATGACGATGGCGCCGACGCCATCGTCCTCTTCATAGTCGGTGATGGCCTGGTCCAGCTCGCGCACCAGTTGAAGATTGAGGGCGTTAAGAACCTCGGGGCGGTTCAACGTAACCACGCCGATATGGGTTTCGACCTCGTTCCGACCCATCATCGTCGGGCGCGTCACGGTTTCGGTGTTGATGCACGAGTAAGTGGTGACCATATTTCCATCCTTGCCGTCCCGGAAGGGGATTGCCGGCGTCCTGCCGGAGCGCCCGCATTATAACGGCACTGAAGAAGGGCCGCCAATTCCAGGCGGCCCTTCCCAATTATGACGGTGTTTCCCGCCGGGCGGCGGTTAGCATCGTCCGGCAAGGATGCCTTCGTCGTCCAGCACAAACTCAACCGGAGATGCCCGGTGGCCGCGCATCCGGCGCCAGAAGAAGCCGCCGCGCTGGTAGCCGGCCTTCACCCCACGCCGGATGTCGGATCGGGTCTCCCGGCCGCTCTTGGGCGCCAGCAGGATCCCCCCGGCTGCGCCGACGGCCAGTCCAGTCAGTATAAGGGCGGCGTTGCGCTTCACGTTCTGGTTCATCATGTTTTCCTCCTGTCCATTATCTGTTCCGAAAAGTTGGTTTGATATGGGTCGCGGCTTGTATACCGCGCTATTGATATTACGAATTATAATACAAAGTAGCACGTTTGTCAATAATACCGGGTGCGCGTGAGATTAAACCCCTCCGTATGCGATTGCCGTGCATCCTGCGTATCCATGCAAAACATAACGAGCCGGGTTTTGCGCTATACTGGCGCCGCCTGGCCGGATCGACTTGACACCTTAATGCCGGCTGACGGCTTCCACGGAGGGACATTATGCTGGACTTGATCATCCGCGGCGGCCAGGTCGTCACGCCCTGGGGCGTTGGCGACTGGGACGTGTGTATCCAGGGTGAAAAAATCGTTGCCATCACCGCGCCCAATACCATGACCGATGACGTCCGCCGAGTCATCGACGCCACTGGGAAGATCGTCGTGCCTGGCGGCATCGAACCCCATGCACACATTGACGCCCCGATCATGGGACCCGGAAACCTGCGCACGGCGCCGCCGGAGCAGGTGAGTCGAGCCGCTCTGTTCGGCGGCACCACGACCCTGCTGGACTTCGCAATCCACCATCCGGGCAACACCATTGAAGAGGCCATCCAGGAGCGAAACAACTCCTGGCGCGGCAATTCCTACGCCGATTACGCTCACCACCTGATGCTGCTTGGCGAAATTCCGCAGAGGACTCTCGAGTCGCTGCACGAGTACATCGAGGGCGGTTGGGCCAGCGTGAAAATCTTCACCACCAACATCCGCCCACCAGAAATGTCCGGCGAGCCCCGCAAGGTCGGCATGGGACACCTGCACGACCTGATGGAGGTCATCCAGCGCAACGACGCCATGCTTCTCGTCCATTCCGAGGACGACGACATGGTGCAGTACATGTACGAAAAGCTCCAGCGCGAGGAGCGCAACGAATGGTGGAACATGCCGCTGGTCCACAGCAACGAGTCGGAGGACGTGTCCTTCCGGCGCGTGCTGAGGGTCGCCGAGTGGACCGGCTCCCCGGTGTACTTCGTGCACGTGAGCGCACGGGAGGGTATCAACGCCATCGGCGAGGCACGCAACAAGGGTATGGCGATCTACGGCGAGACGCTCCACAACTACGCCTGCTTCAACGCCAACAACTACAAGGAAGAGAACGGGATGAAGTACCACACTTACCCGTCTCTCAAGTCGCCCGAAGACGCCGCCATGCTTTGGAAGGGCATCGCCTGGGGCGGCCTGCACACCATGGCCACCGACGAGTACTGCACTGATTGGAACCTGAAAATCCAGGGCAAGTCGGTTCGCGACGTCACCGGCGGCCATAATGGCGCCGAGACTCGCGTCGGCATCACTTATAGCGAAGGAGTGTCCAAACGGGGCATGTCCCTCCAGCGGTTCGTGGACGTGACCTCCGCCAACGCCGCCCGAATCTTCGGGCTCTATCCCCGCAAGGGAGCTCTGGCGCCCGGCAGCGACGCCGACATCACCCTCATTGACCCCTCGATCAAGAAGCGCCTGACGATGGACGACCTGCACATCAGTGACTACAGCATCTGGGAGAATTTCGAGATCGAAGGCTGGCCGGTCATGACCATCATGCGAGGCACGGTGGCCGTGGAGAACGGGCAGCTTACCGCCCCGGCGGGAGGCGGCCAGTGGATTGCCCGAAAGGTTGATCGAGAAGTCACCAACCGGCCGATTGGGTAATCGGACATATGCCGGCCGAATATCGTAGGGGCGAATGATCATTCGCCCCTACATCGCACAAATCCCCTTGACTTTTGACATGACTGCACAGAGCGAAAATGGCCAAAATTGGGAATCGGTATCGGAAAGAATGCCGGAGCTTCTGGAAACGTTAAAGTCCTCCGAGCTTTTGCATCGGGACCGACGCGGGAAACTGCCGCAGGTTCCCGACCGCGGCATTTATGTTTTCTACCTCGGGGACAATCCTATCTACGTAGGCCGAACCAATCGGATGCGTCAGAGATTGCAAGAACATAGCCGGCGCAGTTCCTCGCACAATTCCGCAACCTTAGCCTTTGCGATGGCTTCCCTTATTGCAGCAGACCAAGGGATGGACTCGATCGATGCCCTCTCCAGAGACAAGTTGCAGCGTGATCCAGAGTTCAAAAAATTGTTCGATGCGACAAAGGAAGGGGTGCGCAGCATGGGCATTCGCGTCGTTGAAGTGGACGACCCGATAGAGCAAGCGGTATTTGAAGTCTATGCCGCTCTGGAGTTGGGAACGACACGAGGTCGAGGTCAAGTTGGCTTTAATGACTTCGAGAACCACTGAGCGAGGCGGCGTTCTTACCAGAAAATACCGCAGGGGGCACATGAGCAAAAAGTGGCAAGTTCAAGAAGCGAAAGCCCGGTTCAGTGAGCTCCTGGCGGCGGCGGAACGCGACGGCCCGCAAATCGTTACCAGGCGGGGAGTGGAGACTGCCGTACTCGTCCCCATCGCCCAGTGGCGCAGCATGGAAAAACAAACCAAACGCAATATCAAAGAACTGCTGCTTGCGCCGGAAGCCCGAACCGAAAATCTTACGCCCGCCCGCTCGGAGATGGCATTCCGGGAGCCGTCCGCCCTGGACTAACCAGATGCACTTACTCGACACGAATGTCGTTTCGGAACTTCGCCGCATCCGCCCCAACCAGGCAGTTTTAAGGTGGGTTGAGCGGATTCCACACGATCATCTGTTTCTGTCAGCGGTGACCATCGGCGAGATACAGGCCGGCGTAGAGATAACCCGTGAGCAAGATCGGGAGAAAGCCATCGAAATCGAGACGTGGCTCGTCGAATTGATGGATTCTTACAGCGTTTTGCCAATGGACGGGCCCACTTTCCGGGAGTGGGCCCGTCTGCAACACCGTCGGTCGAATACGCTGGCGGCAGATGCCATGATCGCAGCCACGGCCATCGTAAGTGGACTAATAGTTGCCACCAGGAATGTGCGCGATTTTGAGCAATTCGATGTGCAATTGCTCAATCCATTTCTCAGTCAATAGCGGTCGATTGCCTGTATAGCGTTGCCCTCGGTTGCCCCCCGGCAGGGGTTGGGATAGACTGCCCGCTAATCAACGTGAACGATAGGAACAGGAGCAGATCCCCCATGAAAGCAGCCCAACTCGTAGCCCCAAAACGCTGGGAGTTCACCGATGTCGACACCCCGGCTCCCGCTGATGGCCAGGTCCTCATCAAGATGGAGAGCGTCAGCGTCTGCGGCTCGGATATCCGTCATACCTACGGCCCGGTGCTCGATGAGTCCGAGTATCCCATGGCGCCCTGCAAAGGCGCTCACGAACTCGCCGGCGTCATAGTTGAAAGCAAGACCGACGAGTTCCAGGAAGGGCAGCGGGTGATCGCGATACCCTATCCCGGTACTGGGGGCCTGTGTGAATACATCCTGTCCGAACCGGGCCGGCTCGCCCTGCTGCCAGACGAGGGGGGCCTGGATGAATGGGTGATGTGCCAGCCACCGGGCACGGTGCTGTATTCATGCCGGCAATTGGGCAGCCCACTGCAGCAGAGCATCCTGATCTTCGGCCAGGGCAGTATCGGCCTGAGCTTCACCATGATCCTTTCGCGGATGGGCGCCCGCCACGTCATCGTCGTCGACCCGCTGGACTACCGCCTCGAAAAGTCCAAGCAGATGGGCTCCACCCACCGCATTAATCCCGACAAGCAGGACGTCGCCGAAGCCGTCATGGAGATCACCAAGGGCCGCGGCCCGGACGTGTGCGTGGAAGCTGCGGGCTATCCGGAACCGCTGAACGAGTGCTTCCGGCATGTACGGCAGTTCGGTCAGGTCATCATTTTCGGTATCCAGACCGACCACATGGTGCCCATCGAGCACAACCTGTGGATGGACAAGCAGCCGCGCATCATCCCGACTACCGGCGCCCGCAGCGGCGACCCCATCAGCCAGATCCAGGATATGGTGGACCTGCGCGCCCGGGGCTGGGCTGACCCTGCCGAGCTGATCACTCATCGCGTGGGCTTTTCGGATATCCAGAACGCCTACGATATGTACGAGCAGCGCGAGGATGGCATCATCAAGGTGGTGATGGACATCAACTCGTAAACCAGAACTTGGTGGGCAAACTGCCTGGCGCTCCAGGGGCGGATGATCATCCGCCCCTTCCTTGATTGGCTCATTGACCAACCCCCCGTCGACATCCGCGTTGTCGCCCGGCCAACGCATACGGTTGGCCCGGGAGAACCTGTGCGTCGCCATGGCATTCTACGCGGCTTCGCACCGGGGACTGATCACGCCGGCGTTCGTGCCAACCAGCATCGAAGTCTACCCCCCGGACGGGCAGCCAGTGGACGCCAGCGTCCCCTTGGAAATGTCCCCCCAGAGCAGTCTGCTCCGCTGCGCCGGCAACCAGGTCCGCGCAGCGTTCGCGTTGTGCGCTTTGCAGACCCAACGCGAACTGGACGGCGTTTCCGTCGACGAGCCGCTTGGAGAGCCAGATCCCAGCGTGAGAGCCGTCCGTGCAGTGTGTTTTGTCATCGGGCACAGCCTCGAGCGGGAGTTGCTGAACCCCACCTGGGTCGTTCCGGTGGAGTATCGTCAACGCTTCGAATGCCCGGCAATGGATCTAACTCTCGACGCGTCGAACTGGAACGGTCGGGAAGTGAGGTGGGAACACCTCGGCGGGCTGCCGGCCTATCTCGACCTGGTGCTGTTCGCTTCCTATTGCCTGGACGGGATGCCGGTTCAGGACGCCGCCAGTATCGCTCATGGCGATTACCGAGCCCTCCGGGGATTGGAGCCGGTGGATACGAGCGCCGCCGACGCCACCGTCCCCGGCTACGGCAGCGGATCCGGTCGTCTCCGCCGGCCCGGCCCGGCGGCATCAGGGCCGGCGCCGGGATCTGGATGGATCGCTCCGGACGCACCGCCAGAGCCGGCAATAACCGTAGCATCGCAGGCCAGTGAATGTGGCCCGATCGACGACTTCGTCGCCGACGTATGTTCCACCGGGGCCGAAGCCATGTCGTTGGCTGGTGACCTGTATGCCTCCTATGCGCAATGGTGTCTGGATCAGGGTTACCTGGCCCACAGCCAGCGAAAGTTCGGCCTCGAGCTCCGGGCGCGCGGATACCAGCGCAAGCGCCGCGGGAAGGGCAAACACTGGTGGCTCGGCGTCAGAGCGCCGCAGATCTGACTCGATCTCAAATGCCTCCGCAGTCTCGATCGGATCGGTAACACACCCGTTACATGGGTGCAAAATTCGCGTAACACCCTCCCGCGATACTGTCTCCAACGAACCGGGCAAAGACGCCCAATCCGCTTGGAGATAGAAAATGATTGCCATCGCCGCCGGTGCCGCCTTCGTCGGACTTTTCGCCCTCTGGGTTATCGTGCCCCGCTTCATCCTCCGCCGGCACGAGAAGAGCGCACAGGCTGGGGCCCCGATGGCCCGCGAGGAATTCGCTCCGCAAGCAGCCGACTGACCCCCCGAAAATTTTCACAATCACCACTGCGCAATCGAGCCGGGGGCCGTCGCCCCCGGCTTTTTGTCGCCCCGGTTGCCGGTTCTCGTCTGCTACAGCAGCGATTGGCCCGCAATTACAAACTGATTGACTTTGACCGGGGCCATCGCTAGCATTGCGGCAACCGTCCGGTAAACCCCGGCGCGAGTTTCAGTTCAGTTCGGCCACAGACTCTCAGGAGGCCACGATCATGTTCGTGCGGCGCGACCTTACCGACACCGTCCCCACCCGTGAAGGCAACATGCACTTTGTCAAGCAAGGAGCAGGCTACCCGTTGGTTATGCTGCATCCACTGGGAACGTCCACATGGGCGTGGAGTTCCGTGATTGACGCCTTCAGCCAACACTACACTTGCTACGCGTTCGACATGCTCGGACACGGCGAGTCGGACAAGCCCACCCGGCATTTCAACATTCCGGATTACGCCCAGGCTCTGGATGATGCCTGCCAAATATTGAACATTCACCGCGGGCACTACGTCGGCAATTCGGTCGGCGCGGTGTTGGCCACAGAAATGGCCGCCTCGTTCCCCGACCGGCTGGACAAGCTCGTCCTGGTGGGCGCCCCGGTGTGGGATGCGCGGACGGCCCCCGACCGCATCGCGGAATCAGCCGCCGGATACGACGCCGACGGGATGCCGGTGCCCCGCACCATGGAACAGGCCAAAGAATCCACGACTTTCGCCGAGCCCCGCCAGGAATGGGTCGACGCCAACAACGGCACGCGAGCGCAGGCTGGCGCCTGGGTCAAAAAGCTGCACGAATCGCTTGCCTGGTACGACATCATGACCCGCCTGCCCCGGGTTAACGCCCGCGAGACCCTGGTACTGTATGGCGAAGTCGACCGGCTCCGCGACGGGGAAGAGCTGTTGCACAACAACATCGTCCGTGCGCGCAAGCACATTATGCCCGGCGTCGGACATATTCCCCAAATTGAAGACCCCGAAGGGTTCGTAGACGCGGTGCTCGAGTTCCTCAAGCCGGGAGCCTGACCGGAAAAACAGGCCAAGCCAGTAATCGTGCCGGCTTGGCGTTGCGGTGACATCCGCGTTAAAATGCAACCGGCGGGGGTCTGAGCTCGGACCTGCCGTCGGTTGATCAATTTCGCTAGCCTGAAAATCATGCCTTCGACTTTCGTCAGAGCGCGCAGCCGCAGCCATCGCCTTCTGCATACTGCAAAACGCGGCGTGGTGGACAGTACTCCGCCGACGCTGGTCGTCGTGGGCGTGGGCACTGCCGGCGTGCGGCGAGCCATGCTGTTCTCCGAGCGGATGTCCGAGCTTTCGGCCGCGGGCCGCATCCAGACCTCGATTTACTATGACTGCAACGAAGTCACGGTGGCTAACGTTCAAAAGACACTTCAAAAATCCTTTGGCGCCGCCCGCACTGGCGCTGGCACACAGGTGCTGTTCCCCAACTACGTACCGATTCCCAATGGTTTCATGCGCGATCCGACGCGATTTCGCGACTTCCGGGGGCCGCTGGAACGTGACATGGACAACATAGTCAGCCAGGTGATGCTCCATTCGGAACGCTGCGGTCGAGTGCCCGAAACCGTCATCGAGTTCATGGGCTTTTCCGGTCACGCGGTGCTGGGCGGCCTGTTGCACCAAAAGATGCAGAACGCGTTCCCCAGTTCCATGATCCTGCCTGTAATGATGCTGCCCAAGGACCACGTTTCCGAGGAGTGGACCAGGCGGTACATCTGGGAACAGTACGAAAACCTGCTTTCCGGTTCCAACTGTCTGGTCACCACGCAATCGGACGTCAACGCCCGGGAGGACGACGTTCGCCTGGCTACTGGTCTGGCCGGGTTTGAAGTCGCGGAGTTTGGAGAAGAGGACGATCCTACAATCAGCCAGTTGGGGGTAACCCTGAAGCGCTTGATGCCCGCTTCAGGCGGGTGGCTTGGGATGGCCGCGGTGAAGCGCAGGATGCCGATAACGCGGAAATTCGAGTGGTTCAACTTCCCGCCGTGGTGGCGTCAATACGCAGCCGTGGGACCAAACGACGATCTGTCGTCACTGCTGGGCAACGCGATATGGTCGACGCTCGATCCGACTGCCCAGCTTGCCGAGGGAATCAATCAACCTCCCAACGCCCCCCAAGAGATAGTGGTCTCGCTGCCCTTGCACGGAGATGAGTTGGAACCAGTCGCAACCCAGGCGGCGGAGGCGTTGGACCATAGCAGTATTTTCGACCGGTTTACCAACCTGGACATCGCGTTCAACACTGCGCGCTTCACCGACGGCATCGAACCTGATCCGTACATGCACGTGACCAGGATCTATCCCGTAAACGGTGAGTTACCGAGCGTCACGGAAATTTTGCGCGGGGAGGGAACGATGCTTCCCTACGGCGCGGCAACCATGGTGGAAACGGGATTCGGATCATACTTCCACATGCGCGACCTGGCGTCCAATCCGGTTTTACAGCCGGCTGAAGACGGTACGGAATTCGAGGATGGCGGGCAACAGCATGTCCGATATATTTAGCAATCCTAGCGTTTTCTTTGAATTGTCCGCAACGCATACCGTTTGACGTATTTGTTTTCGTCTGGTATAGTCGCTTTTGTTACTGTCAAGGTGTACAACTATCCCGTGCGGTTTGGTGTGCTTCCTCCGGTCGTGAGGGTCTCAATAAGCGGTACGTCCACAAGGTCAGTGGTAGTTAGTCTAGGCTAAAATCTATTTTGTCTGCTACTGAGTCAGTTCCTCCCAAGTCAAGAAGGGGGTAAACATAACTATGCCACCCAAGAATCAAAATCGTACTTTCCACATTCGCCGCAACGCCCCCCATAGGCTGGGCACGCAAAGCGATCTCACCCGGGATGGCACGCCGCCCCCGATCGTGTCGGTGGCAGTGGGGACCGCCGGCTACAAGCGTAGTTG
This sequence comes from Dehalococcoidia bacterium, assembly GCA_034423575.1. GTDB lineage: Bacteria > Chloroflexota > Dehalococcoidia > Lucifugimonadales > UBA3495 > Bin87. The sequence goes on from DAOUIF010000007.1 coordinate 23,256, forward strand.
GAGATGGGCCAGGCGCATGGGCGAAGCCGGAGTTCTGGACCGCGTGCAGAGCCTCATGATGTACGACTGCAACCAGGGCACGATCGATTCCATTGATAACGAGACTCGTTCGATGCGCCGCGTTCGCGGCGGTCAATTGCCGGTTATAATTCCCGGCTTTTTGCCCAAAGTAGACGGCTTCTTGCGCGACCCTAACGCGTACAAGGATTTCTACGGCCTGATCCATCGGGATATGGAGCGCATGGTGGACACCGTCGCCCGCCGTTCCGAAGAGGTCGGCTCTCCCCCGCAGTTGATCCTTGAATGGCTCGGCTTTGGCGGACACGCCAAGCTGGGCGGCGTCCTGCACGGAATGATGCGCGAGCGTTTCCCCGAAGCCACTTTCCTTCCAATCGTGCTGGTGCCCAGCGAAGCCGTCCTCAAGGAGAATATGCGTCGCGAAACATGGGGCGCCTATGAGGAAACCATCGGCACCCGTTTGGTTCGCAACAGCCAGGGCGTCCAGGAGTTACAGCGTCATCCTGCTCTGATCACGGACAACAGCCTGTCTCCCAATTTCGAACGGTTGGACGACAAGCTTGCTATCGCCCTTGCTTCCATGGAAGCCGGGATGCGTTACCAGATTGACGCGGGCTCAATGGCGGAGACGGTTACCAGCTTCGGCGATTACTCCAACGGTTGGTTCGGAGTTCGCGTGCTGAACCGGCGCGTCGACATCGCCGACACCCGCAGCGGGTCGCGTTTGTTCGGACCGTTCCGGGGCCGGGAAATCGTGGTCGTCAACGACAACGCCAAGCAATTGCCCTTCTCGATCAAGTCAGCGATGTGGGACATCATGGACCCCAAGCGGACGGATCTCCAGTTGGCAAAGCATCCTTTCCCCGAAGGGGACACTGTGATGCGGATGGTTATCTCCCTGCCGGTGGAAGCATCGGGATTGAACGAAATCGCCGCGGACGTTCAGGATCAGATGCACCGCGAAGACTTCGATGTGGCCTACCCGAATCTGATGTGGTCGTTCGCGTCGTCAAACTTCCAGCAGTCGCCGGATGATCGGCACATGCACGTCTCGCTGTTCTACCCGCTGCAGAACGACAACATTCCGACCATCAGCGACATCATGGGTGAAGACAATACCCCGATGCAAATCGCCGGGAAGCTGGAATACGCCGGTTTCGGTTCGCGCCACTTCATGCCACCGACCAACGGCCACGAACCGGAATCGCAGTACGGATACGTCTCGCGAGGCCAGCAGGTGCGGCTCGAACGGGAACGCAGCCGCATGGCAGCCACCGAAGAGCGCCAGCCTTATGGGTACGGCAACGGTTACGGGAACGGCTCCGGCGCCGAATACGGCCGCTAGTCGACCCGGACGAGGGTCACACGCTGAAAACGGGGGCGGGTTTTTGACCCGCCCCTCACGTATTGTCGAACTGGAGATCCGGCCCAGCGGCCAGGTTCGCGTACAGGGCTAGTTGTCCGCCGCCAGCTCTTGCCGCCGAGCCTTTTCCCTGAAGTGGGGGATGACATGTTTCCCAAACAAACGCAGGGTCTCCATCACTTCGGAGTGGGTAACTGGCCCAACTTGAAACAGGGGCATGATCTCGTCGACGCCCATCCGCTCGTAGTCTTCGATGTACCTGATGCAGTCGTCAGGATCTCCAATGCAGAAGCGGCCGCCCTCTTCTATCAACTGGCGTGAACTGACCGCATCAGCGCGCGCCGTGTCCGCGTTGACCGCACGCTGGTAATGCCACTGGTAATCGTCGGGAACCCTGGCGGGGTCGTAGCCCTGCCAAACGTATGAATCACGGATACGCTGCTGCTCCCGATACCAGTCAATGATGGTCTCAGCCCGCTCGAACGCCTTCTGCCGGCTCTCCATGCACAGTCCCACGGTGTTCCCGGCGACGCGCGGATAAACCAGCTTGGTGGCCGGTTCGGGATTGGCGATTGCCTCGCGATAAATCTGGATCAATCCCTCAGCACGGTCCAGGCCCACGCTGGTTTGCGCCAGACAGCCGAGACCCTGTCGGCCGACTTTCTCCGCGGTGAATTCCTGGCTGACGGCCTGCCAGATCGGCGGATGCGGCTTCTGCACCGGCTTCGGGATAACCTCGCGAGGCGGTATCTGGTAATGCTTGCCTTCGAATCCGAACGATTCCTCAGTCCACGCGCCCGGGATGATCTGCAGGTATTCCTCGACCATCTCTGAGACGTCGGCCAGGTCCGAGCCATAAGGGAGCATCTGGTAGGGATAGCCAGAGCGGCCGATGCCCAGGTTCACTCGTCCGCCCGAGATCACGTCCAGGGTCGCCATACGGGAGGCAACGTTCAGCGGATGGTGCAACGGCGCCAGCACCACGGCAATGCCGAGCCGCATATTTGTGGTGCGCTGGCTCAACGCCGCCAGGGTTATGTCCGGCGCGCTGGAGTGGGACCATTCCGAGCGGAAATGATGCTCGACAAACCACACGGAGGTCATTCCTATCTCCTCCGCGTAGCACACCTGCTCCATCATTTCCTGGAACTTTCGAGTTTCACTCTGGTCGTCCCAGGGCTTGGGGACCTGAATTTGGTAGAAAAGGCCGAGATCCATATCTATGCTCCTTCAGGCTAGGCGCGTGCGTATTTGTCCACGGCCCGGTCCCCGGTCAACGCCAGGAAAATGTCACCGTGGGCATCGCACCAGATGCCGTGAGCGGACCGGCTGTCCCACCGAGCCAGCACATTCCCGTCCCGGTCGAATATCGCCACCCGCGGAGGGTGCGATTCGTCCAGGGGCGCCAGCTGGCTGACCACGAAATCTCCTTCGGGAGTCTCGGCAATATCGGTAGGACGGCAGGTATCAGTCCACATGGCCAGGAAGTCTCCCGACGTGTTGAATACCTGGACACGGCTGTTTTCCCGGTCGCATACGTACACACGGTCGTCCCGGGTGACCAGCAGGCTGTGCGGCAGGTGGAACTCGTAAGGATGCTCCTTGCCCGGCTTGCCCCAGGAATACTTGAGGCGGCCATCGTTGTCGAAACGGTGAACGCGGGCATTGCGATAGCCGTCCGCCACGTACAGGTCTCCGCTGGGCGAAGGCACAAGCTCCGCTGGGTAGTTGAAAGGTCCGGCGGCCCGGGGCACCAGCGCGCCAGCGACCTCGCAGCCCGTGTCAGAATGCACACCATTGCGGCCCAACATCTGGATGAGCTTGCCGTCCACGGTGTACATCATGCAGGTCGACGTGTCCCGATCGGTCAGGTATACGACGTCGTCTTCGATGTAGAAACCGTGCGCGTACACGTAACCGCCGTTGCCCCAGCCGCTGATGAAAGACCCGTCGCTGCGGTCGAAAATCGCGATGGGAGGGTCCGCCCGGTGGAACGCGTAGATGTGGCCGGCCGAATCGCTGGCCAGCGCGCTCACGGCGCCCAACGGGTGCGCGTCGGGCATCTGTGCCCAATCAGAGGTGAGGGCGTACGTGTGCTTTCCGCTTCCTACGGTGGTCATGGTTTTGGCCTCCAGCAGTGATCGATTTGAACGTCTTACAAAATTTGGGGCGGGTTGCGAACCCGCCCCAATATCTTCCCGCTATGCCATCAATCTGCGAGCGGTGTTGACCACCCGCTCGGCGTTGGGCAGGTAGACGTTTTCCAGCGCGCGGCTGTACGGGACGGGAGTATGCGGAGGTGTCACCCGAGAGGGCGGGGCGTCGAGATAGTCGAAGGCTTCCTCGGCGACACGCGCGCAGATGTCCGACGAAATGCTGCATACCGGCGTGTCCTCGTCCACCACCAGTAGCCGGTGGGTGCGGCGCACCGAGTCCAGAACGTGGTCGTAGTCGATGGGCGACACGCTGAGCAGGTCGATGACCTCAGCGTTCACGCCTTCCTTGGCCAGCTCCTCGGCCGCCTCCACGGCGACCCAGGTCATTTTGCTGATGCCCACCAGGGTGACGTCAGTGCCGGGACGCACGGTGCGGGCCTTTCCCAATGGCAGGGTGTACATATCCTCGGGCACCGGACAGGTCTCGCCATATAGCCCCTTATGTTCGAAGAAGACCACCGGGTCGTCGTCGCGAATGGCGGAGAGCAGCAACCCTTTGGCCGTATAGGCGTCAGACGGGCAGACGCCCTTGAGCCCCGGAATGTGGCTGAAGAGAGAGTAGAAAGATTCGGAGTGCTGGGCCGCGCTGCCGAACCCGGCGCCGATGCGGGTCAACATGACGAAGGGCACCTTGACCTGACCGCCGAACATGTAGCGCATCTTCGCGGCGTTGTTCAACAGTTGGTCCATGCAGACGCCCACAAAATCGACGAACATCAGCTCAGCGACGGCGCGCATGCCGGTCGATGCGGCGCCGATGGCGGTGCCTACAAAAGCGGCTTCGGACAGGGGAGTATCCAACACCCGCTCGTTTCCGAACTCCTGGATCAGGCCGCGGGTGGTGCGGAAAGCGCCTCCCCAGGCATCGACAATCCCCAGGTGCTCCCGTCCCGCTCCGCCGGCGATTTCTTCGCCCATGATGATGACGGTCTCATCGCGGCGCATCTCCTGAAGGAGCGCCTCGTTAATGGCTTCCCGGGTCTGGATTACGCGGGTTTCCCCCGGCGGGGGCAGCATCGGTGTTTCGGTGAGAGTAGTCATGTTCAGCCTCCCAGCTTGTGTGGGAAAAGGAAGGTCAGCGGCGCGATTCGGGCACCGCAAGCCTGAGCAATGGTCGCAATCTAAACCGGCATGTTGGCGCCGCGGCGCATCATATCCACCGGGTATTCGCCGTACACGTCCTCGTAGATCTCGTGGGGCTCAGGCAGAGGGCTCGCATCGGCGAAAGCCACGGCTTCTTCCATCAGTACGCGCGCTTCCTCGTCCATCTGATCCAGCTCTTCGGCGGTGATGGTGTTGCCCTGGGCGACCATGTGGTTGCGGAACGTAAGCAGCGGGTCTCGCGACCTCCAGTGGTCCTCTTCTTCCTTGGTGCGATAGGTCAGCGGGTTGTCGAACACGGTGTGGCCGTAGTAGCGGTAAGTGCGGGCTTCCAGCAGAGCCGGACCATCGCCGGCGCGGGCGCGGGAAACTGCCTCTCCGGCTGCTTCGTACACTGCCAGCACGTCCATGCCGTCAACGTGGAAGCCGGGCATGTCGTACGACGCGGCCCGGTCGGCGACGTTCGCCACGGACAACCCGTACTCCACCGGGGTGGACTCGGCGTAACCGTTGTTCTCGCAGCAGAAAATTACCGGCAGTTTCCAGACGGACGCCAGGTTCATGCACTCGTGGAGCACGCCCTGATTGGCGCCGCCGTCACCGAAGAACGCCACCGCGACGCGTCCCAGTTTTTGGATCTTGGATGTCAGCGCGGCGCCCACGGCCAGCGGGACGCTGCCCGCGACGATGCCGTTGGTTCCCAGCATGCCCTTGCTCATGTCGGCAATGTGCATGGATCCGCCCTTGCCCTTGTTGGGACCATGGCTGCGACCAAACAGTTCCGCCATCATCAGCTTGGGATCCACGCCCTTGGCAATACAGTGGCCATGACCGCGGTGGGTACTGCCGATGTAGTCGTCGTCCGAAAGATGGGCGCACACGCCGGTCGGCACGGCTTCCTGCCCGACGGACGAGTGGACCGACGCAGACATGCCGCGCTGCCCGGTCTCGGGCACGCCACGCTCCTCGAAGTGGCGGATGGTGGTCATTGTTCGATAGAGTTTCAGCAAGGTGTCGCGGTCGAGTTCCATGGCAACACACTCCTTGTGACGCAGACGATTTCCGGCGGGACCGATGCCCCGTGTGACAAAAGCCGACGGACACAGCGCCGGCTTTGGGACGGCCCCATAGTAGCATGGGGCCGGGCGGTGTCAACAAGGTTCGAGCGCCCACGTTAACGCGTTCAGCCGACCTCCCGGGAGAAGCCGCGGATGCATCGCCTGTCGCCGCTTATCTCCGCTTCAACCGACGCGCAACACGATCTCCGTTCCGCTTGCCACGTTCAGCGCTGCCGAGGCATTTCCGTCCACGAGGGCTATTTCCAGGCGTCCGTGGCTGCCCAGCAAAGCCTTCAAGCCTCCGCCGGGCGGGTCGTGGAACGTGCGGGACAGACCGGCAATCTCCTGCCCCACGATGCTGGTCACCGCTTCGTGCTCACGTCCGATCACGCTCATGTCGGCCAATATGTCGGCGGTGATGTCACTCACCAGATTTCCGAAGGCATCGGCAAAAATGATCTGGCCCTGAACCACGTTGCCTTCCGGCCGCGGGACCGGCAACGCCAGGGCGGCGATCATGGCAGCCGGATCACCCATAGCCTCGGGAGCCACTCCAGCGGACAGGTGGGCTGCCGTCGGGGCAAAGACGTCGCGGCCGTGGAAAGTGGCGCTCACGGGATGGCGCCAATACGATGAGTTGCTCAATCGCCAGACACGGCAGACGTCGGGCACGGCGGCCGGGCCCCAGGCATCACTGTCGCCGAAGCCGCGATCGTATCGTCGGCACACCAGGGTCAACAGCCCGTTATCCGGCGCGACAAACCGGTGCTGAGGAGTTTCCAGTAGGATTGCCGGTCGATCGGTGCCGACCCCGGGGTCCACGACGGCAACGAAAACAGTACCATCGGGAAAGTATGAGGTTGCGTCCGCCAGGGCCACGGCGCCGTGACGCACATCCTGCGGGCCGATGCCATGGGTCAGATCGATGACGGCCGCATGCGGATTGATCGAAAAAATGACCCCGCGCATCATGCCTACGTAGGCATCGGCGAGGCCAAAGTCGGTGGCGAGAACTATGGGCGAAGCGGACACCTGGTCCAAGCCCCGTGCGCTTGGGTGATCCAGGTCAGGTGAAACGCGCGCTAAGGACCGACACCAGCAGGAACACCACGATCAACGCGATGGTCAGCTGGAACATGGTGCGTTCCAACCCGCGTCGCGTGCGCACGGTGTTCTGAGCGCTGCCGAACATGCCGCTTCCGGCTTCCCGAACCTGGGACAGGATGATCAGGACGAGAATTATAGAAGTGACAATCTGGGCGATGTTGAGCAGGCTCATTGCGACTCTCCGCGAAGTATTGTACCACGCTAGGATCGCTGAGCCTCGAGCCCGGCCTGCACCAGCTGCAGGGCCAGCTCGGGTTGAGCTTGGCCTTTGGTGATGCGCATCACCTGCCCCATGAGGAAGCGGGCTGCGGTTTCCTTGCCGCTCAGGTAGTCGGCGACTGCTTTGGGGTTGGAGGCAATGGCCTCGACAACGGCCGCCTCGATCGCATCGGTGTCGCTGATTTGCTCCAACCCTTGTTCCTGCACAATTCGTGCCGCCGGGGCTCCGGTGGCGTACATTTCCTCCAGCACCGTCTTGGCCAATGAGGTCGACAGCGTGCCTTCAGCTATCAGGCCCAACAGTCCCGACAATCCGCCCGGCGTCACCGGGCAGTCTGCGATGTCCCGATGGTCCTGGTTCAGCAGATAGGACAGGTCGCCGGTCATCCAGTTGGCGATCTCCTTGGCTGCCGCGGACCGGTTCGCCTCCTGGCCGGCCAGAACCGCAGTCGCTTCAAAGTAATCGGCCATGTCACGGGATACCGTCAACTGACTGGCGTCGTAATCGGAAAGTTCGTATTCATCCTGGAAGCGGGCTTTGCGTTGCGGGGCCAGTTCGGGTAACGACGCCTGCAGCCGGCCCACCCACTCGGCGCCGACGTTCAGCGGAGGCAGATCCGGCTCAGGAAAGTACCGATAATCGTGGGCGTATTCCTTGCTGCGCTGGGACACGGTAACGCCCCGGTCTTCCACCCAGCCGCGCGTCTCCTGCACCACGGATCCGCCGTCTTCCACCACGCGCCGCTGGCGGTCCACCTCGTATTCCAGGGCCATGAAGACGGACCGGAAACTGTTCATGTTCTTGACTTCGGTACGCGTGCCGAAGGTATCGCTGCCGGCGGGCCTGATGCTGACGTTCGCGTCGCAGCGAAAATTGCCGTCCTGCATGTTTCCTGTGGAAACGTCAAGATATTGGACCATGGAGTGCAGCGAGGTGAGGTACTGACGTGCCTCTTCCGGAGAGCGCAGATCAGGTTTGCTGACAATCTCCATCAGCGGCACGCCCGAACGGTTCACGTCTACCAGGGAATAACCTTCCGCATCGTCCGGAAAGTGTTGCATTTTAGCGACGTCCTCTTCGAGATGCACACGTTCCACGCCAATGTCCCGCCGGCCGTATGCCAGGTCCGGGTCGCCGTCGATTTCCAGATGCCCGTTCAGCGCCAGCGGCAGATCATACTGGGAGATCTGGTAGCCCTTCATCAGGTCCGGGTAGGGGTAGTTCTTGCGGTCGAACTTGGTGAACTCGGGTATCCGGCAGTGGAGGGCCAGCCCGGTCATCACGGTGTATTCTACTGCCCGGCGATTGATGACGGGCAACGCGCCAGGGAGGCCCAGGCAAACCGGGCAAGTCCGCGTGTTGGGTTCAGCGGCCTGGTAATCGGCGGGACACCCGCAGAACATCTTGCTGCGGGTGTCCAACTGGACGTGGACTTCAAGGCCGATGACGGTTTCGTACTTCACTGCTCTACTGTCTCCACTGATTAACCGGTGTCCGTCTCTCGTTTCCGGATCGGCGCTTATTCGGGAGTGGTCTCGAAGCGGCCAATAAACTCGCGCTCCCTGGACTCAACTTCACGCGGCAGACGCGCCAACGCCAAACGTTCGGGTAAAACTATACCGCCTGATAACACAAGCTTGATAGCGTCTTCGACGCTGAGGTCGGTCTCGAAGAGATCATCTTCGTTGACGAAGGCCATGTTGCCCGAAGTTGGGTTGGGAACCGTGGGGATGTAAACGATGGCCAGGGAATGACCGCCGGATTGCGAAAAGGCCCGACCGGTCACGAAGCCGATGGCCACCATACCCTCGCGGGGCCATTCAAGAAAAACGACCCGGCTGAAGTTGTAGTCCGACGCCAGGATGGTAGTCGCCTGTTCCGTTACTCCGAAGATGGTCTTGACCACGGGTACCCGGTGCAAAACATAGCCCATGCCGCCCATGACCCGCCGTCCCACCGCGAGGGAAACGAACAGCCCAATCAAATAAAAGATGACGATGATTCCGATCAGACCGATGCCGGGGAAGTCCCAGGGTTGGTCCTTCACAAACGGCATGGGTCGGATGAAGTTGTCAGTATGACCGATGATGAACGCAAGAGCAAAGACGGTCACCAGGATGGGTACCAGTTGCATCAGGCCGGCCAAAATCTTGCCCTGAAAATGGCCTTCAATGCGCTGTCCCCAGGTCGGTTCCTCTCGCTCGCCCCGACCCAGCGGCCGCCGGTCTTTGGAACCCAAAGCCGTCTCCCGTGTGCCCGGCGCCTCAGTCCCCTGCGCCCAACGGCATCTATTCCGGCAGTATGCTGTAACCGTCACAGTAATTCAATGAATCTGGCAGGCCGAATGAGGCGGTTTGGTTCAGTGTCGCGTTTCACGCGGGCCGGTTGCCGAAGTGCAACGCAACACCGCCGAAACCCAGACGGCGGTAACCCACGTTGACCAGCCCGGCCTGGCGAAATACGTCGGCCAGCCCGTCGGCAGTGAGGAAATAGTCGACGCTGTCCGGTAGGTAAGTGTAAGCCGTCCGGTCACCGGCAACGATTTGCCCCATGAGCGGGACCAACCGGTGGAAATAGAACCGGCCCATGCTGGAAGCGATACCAGAAGCCATGGGCGTCAACTCGAGTGTGGTAACCCGCCCACCAGGCGCGACGACGCGGGCCATCTCCCGGATCGCGGACGGCACATCCGGCATGTTCCTAAGGCTGAACCCGGCAGTGGCGCCAACGAAGGAACCGCTTGGAAACGGTAGCTGCAAGGCGTCCCCCTGGACGAACTGTACGGCACTTCCGTGACTGGACCCGGACGCCAGGCGCCGGTTGGCAATGTTCAGCATTTCGGTCAGCAGGTCAACGCCGACGACTGCCGTGATGTTGACGCAATCCGCCAGGGCGAACGCCAGATCGCCGGTCCCGGTGGCTACGTCCAACGCCGGACCGGCAGCGCTCCCGGCAGTCAGTCGGGCAGTGGCGCGTTTCCAACGGTGGTGCAGCCCGCCGGTCATCAGCGAGTTCATGAGGTCGTAGCGCGGCGAGATGCGCGCGAACATCTCAGCCACGTAGCGCCGCTTCTCGTCGCCGCTCAGGTGCGCCATCACTGACCGGTATTGCGCGGACTGTAGCGGAGTTGCACTACACCATCGACATGGGTCTGCGCCGAATCCAGATCGAGGAGAGTGTGCGACCCCGATCCGCTGAACAGGCTGACGCCCTGCCCGAGAATGGTTGGGATCACGAAAACCTGGTACTCGTCGATCAGGCCGGACTGGCGGAACTGATCGGCCAGATCGGCTCCTCCCACCAACCAAACGGTTCCAGAGTGTCGCGCAGCGATGTCTTGCCCAAAATCGACGGCGCTCCCCGACACGAATTGGACGTCTGGAGGGCAGTCACGCGGCGAGGAATGGGTGAACACGTAAGCGGGCTTCCCAGGATACGGCCATTCACCGAAACTCAGCGCCTGGTCGTAGGTACGCCTCCCCATCACCAGAGCTTCGACGCCAGCATAAAAAGCGGCGTAACCACAGTCGCCGGATTCAGCGTCGGGCAACCAGTCCACTCCGCCTGCGGAATCCGCGATGAATCCGTCCAGGCTCGCGGCGACGTAGTAGACGATCCTGGCCATACCGCGGCTGATACGCTAACGTTCGTGATCGCGGTACTGCATGTCGTCCGGCAGGTCTTCGATCACGCCCGACGCGACCAAAGCGCGCTGCACGACGAAGCGGACCACACCTTCGATATCAAGGGGCTTCAGATAAAACGGGGGCTCGGGCGGCAGAATAGTCGCCCCGAGCCGCGACAGGGTCAGCAGGTTTTCCAGGTGGATGGCGTGCAGTGGCGTTTCCCGGGGAATTAACGTGAGCCGACGCCTCTCCTTGAGGGTCACATCGGCGGCTCGCAGCAGCAGGTTTGGAGTCAACCCGTGGGCCAGCGAAGCGACGGTGTTCATGCTGGCTGGCGCGATGATCATCCCCGCCGTGGGGTAGGTCCCGCTGGCAACAGGGGCGAACAGATCGGTGATGGCGTAGGTACTGAAGTGCGGATGCTCGGTCCACCGGGCTACGGCAGCGTTGTAAGACTCCTCGAGTTCCTCCTGCCACACCATGCGCGCGGCGTTGGAAGCCACGGCCACAACGGGTGTATCCCGCTCCAACAGCGTGTCGATCAGTTCGCGGGCGATTATCGACCCGCTGGCTCCGGTAATCCCGACGACCAGCGGACGCAATGGGGAGGAAGTCATGCCAGTACCCGTAAGGGACCAGTTGGCGTCGGGATCAACGGTCTGCCACCGATCCCTGGGAAACAACGTGCGCTACCACGGGAAAAAGCCATCGAACGGCAGCGCCACGGCGAGGATCGTGAAGGCCAAAAGCTGGGTGGAGATGTACTTGTTGAACGCGAACGCCTTGCCCACCATCGCCGGTTCACCCGACTTCACCAGGTTGTTTTCGTACACCAGCAATATCGCGGCGACTGCCCAGCCAACGAAATAAAAAACGTTCAACTCCATCCAGATGCCCAGCCCCAGCAGGGCCGCCGCCGCCAGGGTGTGCAATACCCGTGTGGTGCGGATTGCGTTGCGAACCCCAAAGCGGGCCGCGATGGAGTTGATCCGGTTCGCGCGATCGAAATCAAAGTCCATGCTGCCGTAGATCGTTTCGAATCCCCCGGCCCACATCATCACTGCGAAGGTGAGCAGCACCGGTTGCCAGGTGAGTTCACCCGTCACCCCGATCCACGCTCCGGATGGCGCGATGGATAGAGCCAACCCCAACATCAGGCTGCAAAGCCAAGTGAAGTACTTGGCGAAGGAATAAAGCACCACGTATGCCGCGGCAACGGGAGAGAGCATCAATGCCAGGGGGTTCAACTGCCACGCCGCGACAAAAAAGACGGCAGCGCCGGCGCCGGCCATCGCGCCAATCTCGAGCGGTTTGAGGATGCCGGCGGGGATGTGTCGACCCGCGGTCCGAGGATTGCGCGCGTCTTCCCGGGCGTTGATGATGCGGTTGGCGGACATTCCGAGCGTCCTCACCCCGAGGAACGCCAGGGTGATCCAGATGAATGCGTGCCAGCCCGGCCATCCGGTGCCGCCCGAAACGTGCGACGCCAACACCATGCCGATGTAGCCGAACGGCATGGCGAACAGCGATTCGGAGATGTTGATCGCGTTCAGGTAGTGGGGAACCTTGCCCGCCACGACACGAAGAGGTCCGGGATGTGCCGGCGCATTATGCATACCGGTTCATGGTAGCATACGTCACTGCCGTGTTTGCGGGACGTCGCGCGCGCGTGCGGCGTTTTAGCCCCGGCTTTCTGCCGGGTAGCTCAGTCTGCGGGGCTTTCCGGACGGACGATGCCATCGAGCCCCAGCTCGCTCCATCGCGCGGAGACTCGTTCCCGTATTTCCGGGCTCATTTCGATGTCCGGCGGCCATTCCCGATGATAGCCTTCCTGGGGTCCCTTCCGTGTGGCGTCTATGCCCACCTTGCTACCGAAACGCGGCGTCGGGGACGCTACGTCCAGGTCGTCGATGGGACCGTCTACCAGGACGAGATCGGTGGCCGGATTGATGTTGTTTGCCACCCGCCACGCGACTTCCGAAGGGTTCTGGACGTCGACAAAGTCGTCCACCACCACTATCACCTTGGTCAGGCTGAGCAGCCCCAAACCCCATAGGCCGTACATCACCTTGCGTGCGTGTCCCGGGTACTCTTTCTTCATCGACACGATGACGAGGTTATGGAAAATGCCTTCCGCGGGCATGTTGATATCGACCACTTCCGGCAGGATGAGGCGGATCAACGGCAGGAAAACACGCTCGGTGACTTTGCCCATCCAGTAGTCTTCGGTGGGTGGCCGTCCCACGAAGGTGGTGGGGTATATGGGATTGTGGCGGCGGGTGATGGTGGTTACGTGAAACACAGGGTAGGGCTCGGCGAGGGAGTAGTAGCCGGTGTGATCTCCGAAAGGACCCTCAGTCCTTTCCTCGCCGGGGATGACGTACCCCTCCAGCACGATCTCGGCGTGTGCGGGTACTTTCAGATCCACCGACACCGCTTGCGCCAGTTCGACTCCTTCGTCGCGAATGAAGCCGGCCAGCAACATCTCGTCGATGTCCGGCGGCAGGGGCGCCGAGCCCGTCCAGATGGACGCCGGATCGCCGCCGAGAGCGACCGCCACCTCCAGCCTTTCCGCGCTGGCCCGGTAATGGCGAGCACCGACCTTGTGGGTTTGCCAGTGCATGCCGGTGGTGTTCCGGTCGAACACCTGCATCCGATAGATGCCGTAGTTCTGGGTGCCCGTTTCGGGGTCCCGGGTGATCACCAGGGGGAGAGTGATGTACGGGCCGGCGTCCATCGGCCAGCACTTGATGATCGGCAGACTGTAGAGATCGACATCCTCTCCGGAAAGCACAACCTGCTGACACGGTGGGTTGGTGATGGTCCTGGGCTGGTAGGCGCCGACATGAACCAACCTTCCCAAGGTACGGAGCTTGTTCAGCACTCCCTGAGGTGGTCCGCCCTGGACCATTTCGATCATGGCTTCCAGGCGGCCGGCCAGGGTGTCGGCGTCTTCGACCTCAAGCGCCCAATTCATGCGCCGTTCGGAGCAAAACAGGTTGATAGCCACGGGCGTGCCGTGGCCGATCACGTTCTCGAACAGGAGCGCCGGCCCATCGGCGCGCAACGAGCGGTAGGCGATTTCAGTCATCTCCAGCTCCGTGCTTACCGGAGCGGAGATGCGCTGCAGGTCGCCTTTGGACTCGAGAAAGGCGATAAACTCGCGCAGATCCCGGTATGGCATGGCGGTCGCGGCGGCCTCAAGTCCCCAACGAAACTGAGGCCAGGACGCCGGCCTCAGGAATTGCGCATTTGGCTAAAGCAGTCGCTGCAGTATACCGGACGATCCCCTCTTGGGCGGAACGGCACCGTCGCGTCAACGCCGCAGTTGCTGCACACGATGGGGAAAGATTCCCGTTGGCCCCCGCCGAAGCCGCCGCCGCCACCGAAGTTGTCACGAGGCTGACCCCGACGGGCATTCCGGCACGAAACACATCGTTTCGGATAGTTGGTGAAGCCTCGTGAGGCGTAGAATTCCTGCTCGCCTACGGTGAAGAGAAACTGTACTCCGCAGTCGCCACAATCAAGGGTCATGTCGGAAAGGGCCACGGTCATCCTCCGGTTTGGTTGGTAATCAAAGTGCACACGCGAGGTCTGTTTCGTCGGGCACAGCGATTACGATACCCAAGGAAGGAGGACCGGCGCAATTTTGCTGGGACTACTATACTGGCATCAATGACGGCAAACAACGATTTTCACCGCCTGAATTGGAAAATCACGAGTTTCGGCGCCGTCACCGCCGTCGAGAGCCCTCATGGAGGACATCGCTATCTGCAGGTTTACACGGGTTCGGCCACAAAAACCGGTATCCGCCTGGTGGTGCGTCCCTGGTATTCCTCGTAAGGAGGAAACGCCTCGACGGAAGCTGACCACAGCCGGGCGCGTTCGTCGGGGTCTGTCACTTCGCGGACACGCATGGTGTGGACCTGGGTCTCGTCCCGCACTTCCACGTTGGCATCGGCGCGCAGGTTGTATACCCAGACGGGATTTCGTGGCGCGCCGCCCTGCGAGCCCACCAGCACGTAGGCATCGCCAACCTTCACGCGCATCAACGGGGTCTTGCGGACGGCTCCCGTCTTGTTGCCGCGGTTGGTTACGATGATCACGGGCAGACCCGTGTCTCGCAGCGTGGTCCCTTCGGTGCCGCCGCTGCTTTCGTACAACTCTACCTGCTCTCGCACCCAATCCCTGGTTGACGGTATGTATTCGGTCATAGTTCACTCGCTCCTTTCGGTCGATAGCAGACACATTATCACACTGCCAGCGGGCCGCGTGTTGTCCGCATGCCCGTCGCCCTCGGCCTGTTACGGGAAGTTGCGAAAGATTTCGCTGCGGTGCAGCAGTCGGGGCAGGATGATGGCGTCGCCGTCCTGCGTTATCCCCAGACGGTACTCGCCGATTCTGATGCGGTAGTGGCGTCCTTCACCCCGCAGCCGTCTGACTCCTCTCACTACGGCGAGGCTGGACGCCGCTTTCAGTTCTGAGATTATCTGCTCTACGCTTCTACGCTCTGGGCTAGGGACGGGTTTCGTAATCGGCGGAGGTCTCGGTTGAATTGGGCGTGATAACTAATCTCCATCCGTGTTCTGCAAACTCCGCAACGTCGCCATAACGTCCGCTTCGCTGACGAACTCGTTTGGGTCGTCGATGCTGACCTCCAGCATAGCCTGCAACAGCCCCGCGTCTTCTTCCTCATTACTGCCATGGGTCGGCGTATCCGGGCCGGGGGCATCGAGCGTCTGGATATTCAGCTCCACCAGGACGCCTTCGGGAAGGTCCAGAGGCTCCAGCGGCGTGAGCACCCCGTTGGCGAATCTGGCATTTACGGTCTTGGTCGCCATCGTTGTCGCTCCTGTAATGCTTCTATTTTCTTGCAGTGGGCCAATCACAAAACCTGATGGGATTTGCCGCGCCTTTGCGACGATATTTCTCTGGGACACGCTTGCCGACGTATCGATTCCAAACTGGGGTTTCAGCTTCTCTTCCGATGAAACCCCAACGACCCTCTATATCGTGGTCTTCAAAAGGCAAATTTTCTGTTGTGGCCGGTAACCATTCGTCAGGACGGTATGCACCGCGAACTGTGCCCCGCGCGTGGCCCAAGACCAAACTGTACCGCTTGGCACGATGCGGGTTGATCTTCCACATACACTGTGTTGCCTGGTAGGTTTCCCGTACATTCCAAAGCGCCGCTATATTGATTAGGATCAGCGGCTCACCGAGATCGAACGGTTCGAGAGTGTGCGATTTGATTATTTCATCGGCATGGCGACTGCCGCGGTCGTTATTTCCGTGACCAGCCGTAAGATTAACCAAACCCGGGTACGCGTCAATCAGCGCTGCTTCGACCTCGAACGCAGTTCTCTGTGTCATTCCGTGCCGGTGGATGACGTGGATCACATCGAGGCCAGCGCCTTGTATGTCCCTTATGCGTTGGCACTTGGGGTCCGAAACTAAACTGTCATCGTTTTCCCCGTCGGCCGGTATTGCCCTAGCGTGGGCAAACACACGGTCACCTTGCCCATTTCCAACGTAAAAAGTTTCGCCGTTCCGCGGATCAATCAATCGGTACACATAATGCATCAATTGCTCGGTCGCAGAAGCGGGAAAACTTGTGATCGCCATGGGCCGCTCCGAGTATGCAACACATTGAGTCAGAGGCGATGGTACACCACGAGCAGCGTCAAAGTAAGCGGACCCATAAGTCCCACAGATACGAACGCGCTATAATGCCCGCGCAACGCAATGGAGGTCCAACATGGACGGTAAGACCGCCTTCGCCAACATCCTGGCCCGGGAGGGCGTGGACGTCGTTTTCTGCTTTCCCAACAACATCCTGATCGACGCCTGCGCGGCGGCCGGGATACGGCCGATCATCTCGCGCATGGAGCGAACCGCGGTCAACATGGCCGACGCGTACAGCCGCGTCAACAACGGCAACAAGAACGGCGTGGTTATCGTCCAGGGCGGACCGGGCATCGAAAACGCTTTTTCCGGGGTGGCGCAGGCGTACGCCGACTCCTCACCGCTTTTGATGGTGCCCAACCACCCGGGGACGCGACGGCACGGAATGTCCTCCGATTTTGACGCCGCACGGAACTACGAGGGCGTAACCAAGTGGTCGGGCTCGGCCAACCACACCGAGCGCATACCGGAGTTGATGCGTCGCGCCTATACGCAGCTCCGGACCGGTCGACCCAACCCGGTGCTCGTGGAAATGCCAAACGACGTCCTGGCCGGGGACATCTCGGAGGAGCAGTTCCACTATCTGCCGCAGCAGAAACGCCGGTCGTCCGGGGACCCGAGGGACATCTCTCGCGTCGCTGAACTGCTGGTGAACGCCCGCCGGCCCGTCATCTACGCCGGTCAGGGCGTGCTGTACGCCGAGGCCACCCCGGAACTGGTGGAACTGGCCGAACTGCTGAACGCCCCCACCATGACCACCACGCTGGGCAAGAGCGGCTTCCCGGAGAACCATGCGCTGGCCCTGGGCGCCGGCGGCAATACCGGCACCAGGATGGTCGGTGAATTCCTGGCGAAGAGCGACGTGGTGTTTGGCATCGGGACAAGCTTCCAGAAAACCCTGGCGTCGGCTCCCGTTCCGCCCGGAAAAACCGTCATCCAGTCCACCATCGACGAAAAGGACCTCAACGGCGAGTACCCTCTGGACGAGATCATCGTCGGCGATGCGAAACTCGTGCTCGGCCAACTGATCGAAGAAGTCAAGGACCGGCTGGGCGAAAACGGCCGGCGTGGCGACGAATCGGTAGCGGCCGAGATCAGGCAGGTCCGACAGGAATGGCTGGCAGAGTGGATGCCCCGGCTTTCCAGCAACGATGTTCCAATCAGCCCGTATCGCGTGGTTTACGAGTTGAACGCGCGTCTGGACAAGGCCAACAGCATTGTCACCCACGACTCCGGAAACCCGCGTGACCAGATCGTGCCCTTCTATGCCGCCACCACTCCTCGCGGGTACATCGGCTGGGGCAATTCAACCCAACTGGGCAGCGGCCTGGGTTACGCCATGGGCGCGAAGGTCGCCTTCCCGGAGAAGACCTGCGTCAACCTCATGGGCGACGTTGCGGTCGGCATGGCGGGCACGGACTTCGAGACGGCGGCGCGGGAAAAGCTCGGCATAATCACCGTCATCGTGAACAACGGGGCCATGGGCGGATACGAAAAGAACATTCCGGTCGCCACGGAGCGGTACGGCACCAAGTACGTCACCGGCGAGTACGCCCGCATGGCTGAAGCGCTGGGAGCGTATGCCGAGCATGTCACCAACCCTGAAGAAGTCGGTCCGGCAATCGAGAGGGCTAAAGAAATCTCCTCGACCGGGCAACCCTGCGTGCTGGAATTCATAACGCGCGAAGAGCCGGTGTTCTCGCAGTACTACCGTTAGTCGTCACATCAGCCATGCTATCCTGTACCGGCGAGGCCACGCCATGAAAACCATCACCATATCTGTGGACGACGAGACCTACCACCTCTACCAGCACAGAGCGGATGCGGCGGGATCCTCGGTGGAGGAGTGGGTCACCGCAAGGTTGGCCAATCTACTGCCCAAGCCGATTCCGGAAACGGCAGAGGATAACTGGCGCGAGGTTTGGGCTTCGGTACAAGCCCGTATCGACGCCCGCGCCAAGGCCAGAGGCGCTGATCAGCAGACCGCCAAAAGGCTCACGCGCGACGAACTGCACGACCGCGATGCACTTCGTTGATACCAATATCCCGCTCTATGCGGTCAGCCCACTACCGGAAGAATCAGATAAGCGGGATGTCGCGCTTGATTTGCTGGCTAGCAACGACCTTGCGCTGTCGTCGCAAGTCTTGCAAGAGTTCTATACCCAATCAACCCGGGCCGGAGGCTCGTGGCATATGACCCACGAGGAGGCTGTCAGGTTCATAAACTTGCGCCTGCTATGCTTTCCAGTACAGGACGGTACCCTTGGTCTGATGCTCGACGCTTTCTCCCTCCGAGCGCGTTTCGGCTTGAATTACTGGGACTGCGCGATCCTCGCGGCGGCTCGATTGCTCGGCTGCGATGCTGTTTATTCCGAAGATATGAGCGACACGCAGGACTACGGCGGTCTCCGCGTGGTAAATCCCTTCGCCCATCTCACTCAGTTAGCCTAGCCATATCACAGTGCCTGACCCACCCATCGTTGTCATCGGCGGAGGCCCGGCCGGCTCTTGCGTCAGCACGTTGCTGGCTCGGCGCGGCTATCCGGTCACGTTGTTGGAACGCGAGCGCTTTCCACGGGCCCACGTGGGGGAGTCCCTCCTCCCCGCCAGCATTCCCATCCTGGAGGACCTTGGCGTGCTGGATCGCGTCCGCGAAGCCGGGTTCGTGCTGAAGCGTGGCGCGACAATGATTTGGGGGGTGGACGGGGAGCCGTGGAGTTGGTACTTCAGCGAGACCAATGCCTCAAACCCACATTCGTACCAGGTGTGGAGGCCCGAGTTTGACGCCATCCTGCTGGAAAACGCGCGGGATTCCGGTGTCGACGTGCGGGAAGGGTGCACGGTCACGTCGGTGGCATTCGACGACGCGCACACGGCCGTCGCAGTGCGATGTGGCGGCGACATATTGCCGGCGCGCCACGTCGTCGATGCCAGCGGACAGGGGGGCCTGTTGTCGCGGCAGTTGGGGCTGCGGCAGTGGGACGATTTCTTCCGGAACCTGGCGGTCTACGCATACTACCAGGGCGGCGACAGACTCCGGACGCCCGATGAGGGCAACATCCTGATCGAGTCTCAATCCAACGGCTGGATGTGGAACATCCCGCTGCGAGCCGGGTGGTCAAGCGTAGGCGCGGTGGTCGACTCCGAGACCGGCCAGGAAGGCATCCGGAAGTTGGGCGCGTGCGGCTTCCTGGAGGCGCAGATCGCGGCGGCTCCACAGACCGCGAAGATGCTGCAAAACGCCCACCTGACCTCGGGCCCGGAAATCGTGCGCGACTGGTCGTACCGTTGCCGACAGCTTTACGGCCCGGGGTACATTCTGGCAGGGGATGCCGGTTGCTTCATCGATCCCCTGTTTTCGTCGGGCGTACATTTAGCGCTGACGTCGGGTACCTTGGCTGCTGCTGCGGTAGCTTCGGCTCTGTCAGATCCCAGTATGGCCGATGCGGTGGGACAGGTTTACCAGCAGCTGTACTACAAAGAGTACGGCCATTTTCGGGAGCTGGCCCGCCTGTTCTATTCCAGCAACCGCACGGCAGATTCCTACTTCTGGGAAGCGCGCCGACTGCTCGACGACGATCCGTCTTTAACACCGCGCCAGTCGTTCATACAGGCGGTGGCCGGTCAACCGCCCCGTGGTTACGAGCGGGCGGTATTGTCTCACGGCCTCGCGCCGGCTGCCTTCGGCCGGAGCGTGACCGACGTACAGGCTGAACGACGGTGGAGGCGCGAACACCCGCTGCTCCGAGGCGCGCGGCCACAACTGGCGGAAGGGGTCTTGCTCCAGCGTCAGCCGGTGCTGGCCGACGGCGACTTCGTCTGGGGCTACGGCCTGGTGACCGACGGACACCCGGAGGGGCTCCCGTGCAGCGGCCTGGTGGCGCGCCTGCTGCACGGGTTGGACGGCAACCTTACCGTGGCGCAAGCAATCGCAAGCCTGTGCCAGGGACTGGAGCCGGCAGCGGCGCGCCCAGTGGAACAGGCCGCGCTCGAGGCACTGCAAATCCTGTACGTCGACGGGGCGATCCGCGTGACTCCCTAACCCGGGGACGATGCGTCACGGCTTGACCCAAGTCTCCGACCAGGCGCAACACGCCGTGCTGCTCTGGGCCGAGCCCCGCGCTTCCAGCGTCACCACCCCACTCAGGGCCCGGTCGCCCACGGTAATTTGGGCCTGGCGAGCCGGGAAGAAGCAACTGTACACGCCGTGCGTGCGGCCCGACACCTCGCCGGCCGGGTTGTTGAGCATATAGGGCGTCAGGAAGTCGTGCCAGCTCAAAACTACCGTTTCCGTGGACGCCGCCACTATCTCGTTATAGGCGCTTTCGATGCCCCCGGATCGGCGGAACCGGGCGTTGATGACCGGCAGGTTGGTGTCGCCAAACTCCGGGAACAGCATGGACTCGATTTCTTCCTGTACATACCGAGTCATGGCGATGTTGTCGGAGTACACGCGCACCTGGTCGCCGTCGAGGTCTGCGCTCTTGAGAAACAGGACGTGTCCAGCGCCGGCCGGCGTCCACAGCACGCGCCAGTGGCTGGTGCGCGTGGTCTGTTCGCCGCCGGGTTCCGGAGACAGGCGAATGAAAGAGTTCTCGCCGGTGAGGCGAATCGCTGCTGGATCAATGGGGCTGGTCATGTTGGTCTCCTTGCTGTCTTTGAGTGGGCAAGCGTCTGGGCAGTCTACAGGCCGTCCGCGGCGGCCCGCATGGTGTTCAGGTACTCGTTGCTCGCGCCCTGGATCAGCCGGCCTACGGTGTTGTGGAAGTATCGCGCGCCCAGCTCGAGGTAGTGGGGCACCAGAGCGTCCGGACAACTGCATCCAGCCGTAATGCCGGACGCCGCGATCTGCTGTACGCCCTTTTCGACCAGGGCCTGCACTTCCGGATGGGTCTGCTGACCCGGGTAGCCCATGCTTTGGGACAGATCGCCGGCTCCGATGAAATACACGTCCACCCCGGGCACTGTCACAAGCTCTGGAATGTTCTCGATGGCCTCCACTTCTTCCAGCATGAGGCAAACCAGCGTGTTGCGGTTGGCATCGGCCACGTAATCGGGGGTGGCGCCGCTGAATCCGTACTCGGCGGGTCGTCCCCCGCTGAACAAACCGCGGTCACCTTCGGGATAGTACTTGACGGCGGCAACCGCGGCGCGCGCCTCTTCGGCCGTGTTCACATGAGGAACCTGAACACCCCAGGCGCCCCGGTCCAGGAAGGGCGAGATGATTTCAGGCCGGTTTCCGACGGGCCTGACGATAGGAGCGGTGCCTGAGTATTCTGCGGCACGGATCATGTCTTCAGCCAGGTCAACGGTAATGCTCCCGTGTTCGTTGTCAATGAGCACCCAGTCGTATCCCAGGTAGCCGAGCATTTCGACAACCACCGGAGATGGAAAGGTAATCATTGAGCCGAAAACCGGTTCGCCGGCCTCCAGCTTCTTTTTCATGGTGTTTTCGCGCATCAGGGTCTACTCCTGCGTGGAGGCGGTCCGGCCGCCTGCGGTGGCCGAATGCTATGCGCGGGGCATACCCACCGTCAACCGGGCAGTTACCGCCCCCAGTCATCTTCCAGGCGCCGGCGAGGTCATGATCGCCGGCACATCTCCCAGCCAAGCGGGGACTCACTCTGCCAACAGCATTACAACAGCAACGTCGCGGCGGTTGGAAAGGATTACCGTTGCGGGTACAATAAATCCCACGCCGATGTAGCTCAGCCGGAAGAGCAGCGGTTTCGTAAACCGCAGGTCAAGGGTTCGAGTCCCTTCATCGGCTCCACTTTTGCTCGACGTCAAACCGCCATTCACCCGTCGACGGCACTCTCGGACTCTTCCTACCGCGAAGGCGGGAACCGGGCGGCGCGAAATGAGGCTTGGTTGATAGTCCGGGCGTCCTCTGGCACAATGGGTGATCGGTGTATGCGTTTTGATCCGTGCAGACGGTTGGGTTGGAAACCGGTGCACGGGTACATCAGGAACCACGGAGGTAACATCCGGTGGCATTTGTCAAAGGATTGAAGTGCCGGGAATGCGGGCGGGAATACCCGGGCGAAGCCCTGAACGTCTGCGACTTCTGCTTCGGACCGCTGGAGGTCATCTATGACTACGTGACCATCTCCGAGGTGGTCACGCACAAGCGCATCACCGACGGACCGTTGAGCATCTGGCGCTACCAGGACCTGCTGCCGGCAGAGGCAGACGATCCGGTGGATATAATGGCCGGCTATACCCCGCTGCTGAAGGCCAAAAACCTGGGCAAACGCCTGGGCCTGAACAACCTGTACATCAAAAACGACAGCGTCAACCCGTCTTTCTCATTCAAGGACCGCGTGGTTTCAGTCGCCGCTACGAAGGCGGTTGAGTTCGGGTACGAAACTCTGGCATGCGCCAGCACCGGAAACCTGGCCTGCAGCGTGGCCGCCCATGCCGCCCGGGCAGGCGTAGACGCGGTGGTATTCATTCCGGCTGATCTGGAGCGCGGCAAGGTCATCGGCGCCGCGGTGTACAACCCGACGCTGGTAGCGGTGGAAGGCACCTACGACGAAGTGAACCGGCTGTGCAGCGAGGTGAGCGACAACTACCACTGGGCCTTCGTCAACATCAACATGCGCCCGTACTATGCCGAGGGCAGCAAGACGCTCGGTTACGAGGTGGCTGAGCAGCTCGGCTGGCGCGTACCGGACCACGTGGTCGTCCCGTCTGCGTCCGGGGCAATGTTCACCAAGATCTGGAAGGGATTCAACGAATTGGCCTGTCTGGGCCTCCTTGACGGCGTGTCTCCCATGCCCTTTGGCGCCGATCAGAACACGGTGCATCATCCAGCCGTCACGACCAGGATGCACATGGCGCAGGCGGCGGGTTGCTGCCCAATCGTGTCCGCCTGGGAAAACCAGCAGAACCAGATCCGACCGGTGCGGCCCGACAGCATCGCCAAGTCCCTGGCCATCGGCAATCCTGCGGACGGCATCTACGCGCTGCGTGTCATCCGCGAGTCCGACGGAAGCGGATACGCCGTCCCCGAATCCCAAGTAGTTGACGGCATCAAACTGCTGGCCGAATCCGAGGGCATATTCACGGAGACTGCCGGCGGAGTTACCGTTTCCACCCTCAAATACCTGGCTGAGAGCGGTGCGATTGGACCTGACGAATTGACGGTGGCCTATATTACGGGTAATGGGCTGAAGACCCAGGAAGCGGTCGAAGAAGTCGTCAACCCATTGCTGGTCAAACCGATGATGGGCTCTTTCGAGGCTGCTCTCGAAAACCGCATGGCGGCACGGGTGTAGTCGGTCATGGCCAAGCAGCGAGTGCGGTTTACGTTCTCGGCTGAAATGGTGCGCGAGCCGATCATCTACCGGCTGGGACACGATTTCGATGTCGTTACCAACATTCGGAGGGCTGACGTCCGATCCGATGTCGGATGGGTAATCCTCGAGCTGGAAGGTTCCGAAGAGGAGATCCAGCGTGGCCTCGACTGGGTTGGCGACACGGGCGTCAGGGTTGACCCCATTGCAGGGGACGTGATCGAAGGCTGACCGCGGCCGCGGTTGCCTATTGTGGGTACCACAAACATGCCGCAGCGGCGGACGCGAAACGGCATCCCAAAATTGCAGGAGGAACATTTCCAATGGGCGTAACGGTACGCATTCCCACTCCGCTGCGACGCATGACCGGCGGCGCAGACAAAGTAGAACTGGACGTGGCTGACCTTTCTCAAATGATCGACCATTTGGAGAGCGACTATCCCGGCTTCAAGGAGCGGTTGCTGGATGAAGAGGGCGAGTTGCGTTACTTCGTGAACATTTACGTAAACGGCGAAGACATCAGGTTCGACCAGGGCCTGCGAACGGCTATCAAGTCTGGAGACGAGATCAGTATCGTGCCGGCAGTTGCCGGTGGTCTTACCTGACTGCCGCGGCCGAAACTGCCATCGTGAATCGGACACTCCCGCAGGTGCGGGAGTGTCGCTTTTTCCTTGTTCCTCCGACAACCTGCAAACAGCAGATACCGACCGGAACGCTCATAAACCAATAGATACGCAGGGATTTACATTCGCGGAAAATATTCGCGATCCCACGCATTAAGCGGTGCCTCGATCGCGTTGCTTGACATGATTGGCAGCGTTCGCTAAATTCATCCCACGTTGGAACGGACGGGCCTTACCCGGAAACCGCGCGCCGCGCCTACCTCGTAATCCTTACCGCACGGCAGGCTTCGTCAATGGGTACAACACCAACAGCCTCCACGGAGGTTAGCCGGTTGGGTCGGCAGGGCAACCACATGGTGCAGCGGGAAGCGCCAGGTTTGCCCGCCATGTTTGACCGTTATCGAGAGCACTTGGAAAACGCGCTGGCAGCAGCGGTGCCCCCTCTGCAAGACCACGCGGTCAACACGCTGCTGCGATACCACTTGGGATGGTGTGATCCCACCGGGACTCCGGCAGCCACCCCGGCATCTCAGGGCAAAGCTCTCCGGCCAACGCTGTGCATGTTTGTGTGCGATGCACTCCAGGGCGATCCCGGCCACGCGGCTCCGGCGGCAGCCGCCCTGGAGCTGATCCATAACTTTTCACTGATTCACGACGACATTCAGGATCAGGGAATGGAACGGCGACACCAACCTACGGTGTGGGCCGTCTGGGGCACGGAACACGCGCTGGTGGCCGGCGACGCCATGCAATCCCTGGGTGATTTAAGCACCCTGAACCTGGACGGCAGCGTGCCGTCCGTCACCACGATTCGGATCTCCCAGTTGCTGACCCAAAGCTACCTCGAAATGATTGAGGGCCAATGTCGGGATCTGGAGTTCGAGCGGCGCGAAGTCATCGCGTCGAACGAATACCTGGACATGATTGCCCTGAAAACAGGTGCGCTGATCCGTAGCAGCATGGTAATCGGAGCGACCATCGCCACCGACGATAGCGAGACCCTGGAAGGAGTAGCTCGCTTCGGCAGGGCCATTGGACGATTGTTCCAGATCAGGGACGACTACTTGGGCATTTGGGGAGATGAAGCGATCACCGGAAAGTCTGCGGACAGCGACATCGTCCAGCGCAAAAAGAGTTTCCCCATCGTGTACGCTTTCCAGCACGCCGGTGGCGCCGATCGTGAAGAGTTGCTGCGTTTGTACTCCCAGGAGGTTCTCGAAGAGGCTGACGTGAATCGTGTCATGGACATACTGGACCACCTCGGCGCCGACCGACAGACCGACGAGCTCACCGAGGCCACCGCTGACGAAGGTCGGGCCGCTTTGGCGATGCTGGAGCTACCACCCTGGGCCACTGAAGACGCCACGAACCTGATTGACTTCATGGCCTACCGCCTGTTCTGACGTACCTGGCGGCCGGCTACGGAGATTTTGAACATGGTAAGGACGAATAAGGATCCAAGCGCGGTCGTCAAGCCGGCCAAGCGCCCCATCGAACTGGGCGTACGCATGGGTTGGTACATACTCAAGAACCGGCTGCGAGGCCGTAAACGCTTCCCTCTGGTCACAATGTTGGAACCTCTGGAGATGTGCAACCTGGCGTGCATCGGATGCGGTCGGATACGGGAATACCGTGGCGTCCTGGACCAGATGATGCCAGTGGATGAAGCCTTGGACGCTGTGTACAAGTCGGGTGCTCCAATCGTCTCCATTGCAGGCGGCGAGCCGACGATACATCCCAAAATCGACGAGATCATCAACACCCTGGTTGACCAAAAATTCTTCGTCTACTGCTGCACGAATGCGCTGCTGCTCCCGAGAATGCTGGACAGGATTCCGCCATCAAAGTACTTCTGCTGGGTCATACACATGGACGGCATGGAGGAGAAGCACGACGAATCGGTGGCGCGTCCCGGTGTGTTCAAACGGGCAGTGGACGGTATCCAAATGGCAGTGGAGCGCGGTTATCGCGTATGCACCAACACTACGGTTTTCCGCAACAGTGACGTCGAAGATTTGCGGGAGATGTTCCGGTACGTGGGTGACTTGGGCGTCGAAGGGTCGATGATTTCACCGGGCTACGACTTTGAAGACGCTCCCGATCAGGATCTGTTCCTCACTCGTCAAGAATCCAGGAACGTGTTCCGGAACCTGCTGGATCCGACCCGCATGGAGGGGATGCGGTTCTACAACAACCCTCTTTACCTGAATTTCCTTCGGGGAGAACGAGAATACCAGTGCACCGCATGGTCCAATCCTACATACACGGTAATGGGCTGGCGGAAGCCCTGTTATCCGCTGGCCGACGAGCACACCGCAAACATCGACGAACTGTACGAACCCCGGTTGTGGGAGGAACAATACGGCGTGGGCCGGGACCCCCGCTGCAACAACTGCATGATGCACTGCGGGTTCGAATCCGCAACGATATTTAACGCGATTGGCAAACCCAAAGAATGGGTGACGTTCATCAAATCCGGCGCGGCGCACAAGGGGGGGATCAGCGTCGGTTAGACGCATCCGAGCATTGCATCGGCGTCGCGCACCAGACTGCGGATATTTCAATAACAACGCGAACGCCAACCGGCCGGCTGAGGTTCGTCGCCTTTGTGAGTCCCATGCTCGCCATAGTTGCACCCATGGCCACCGAACTTGCGGGTCTGCGTCGCGCCATCGGCGACCCGCGCGGGGCTGGCGTGACATTGCGCGTCATCGGCGTGGGAAAGCGACGCGCTGAAGCGGGTATCGCGGAAGTGGCGGCTGAATTGCCAGACGCGATAATGGTGGTCGGATTCTGCGGGGGTGCGGACCCGACGCTGCGCACCGGCGACCTGCACGTCGCCGACGTGTTCCACTCGGTTGACCGTTCGGAACCCATCGCCGCGGACCCGGGCCTGATCTGTAGAGCCAAGGCATGGACCGACCGCAACAACCACCGTCTCGTGTGCGGTCCATCCGTAACCGTCGACGCTGTGGCGGGTGCGCAGGCGAAACGCGCCCTGCATGTGGAAACCGGCGCCGCGTCGGTGAACATGGAGGACTATTGGGCGGCGAGTATCGCCGCAGACCATGAAATCCCCTTCGGATCTGTTCGTGCGGTGTTGGACACCGCCGATGACGAGCTACCCGACTATCTCGGCGATGTCGGTGATGGGATTTTCGATGCCCTGCGTGGGCTGGCGACCCATCCCGGAAGCATATTCAGCCTGACACGTCTATCCCGGAAATCCACAGTCGCGCGGGATCGCTTGGCGGATTGCGTGTCCGGCTTGTTGGTCTGCGCGTCAGTTCCGTCACCCAGCATAGATCCATCGAGGCCATGACCACGCTGGTAACGGGGGCTACCGGATTTGTCGGCGGAAACCTGGCGCGAGCGCTGTGGGCTCGTGGGGAGGATGTTCGCGCTTTGGTTAGGCCGTCCGGCAACGACCTGGCAATTCGAAACACAGGAGTGGCGCAAGTTGCCGGGGACCTCCTGGACAGCGAATCGGTGCGACGGGCCGCTGAAGGCTGCGAAACCATCTATCACTGCGCTGCCATCTACTCCTTCTGGTCCCTGCGCCCGCGCGAAATGTATCGCTCCAACGTGGTCGGTACGGTAAATCTGCTGGATGCAGCGCGCAGAGCCGGAGTGCGGAGGGTGGTGTTCACCAGCTCGGTAGCCACCATCGGGTTACCTTCCAACGGGTCCAGAGAGCCGCAGGACCTGGGCACGGAAGAGATGCCGACCCGACCGGCTTTCCTGATCGGGTACTACAAGCAGTCCAAGTACGCTGCCGAGCAAATTGCGTTGGCCGCCAACGACGACCAGATGGAGGTGGTCGTTGTCAACCCGTGCGCTCCGGTGGGCGAGTGGGACGTCAAGCCGACGCCGACCGGCCAAATGCCCCTGTCCTTCGCCCGCGGCAAGGCGCCTGGCTACATCGCCACCGGCATGAATCTGATTGATGTGGCTGATGTCGCCGAAGGGCACATACTGGCGATGGAACGAGGTGTCCCCGGAGAACGGTACATCCTGGGGTGCCGCAACCTCACCCTGAAAGAGATTTTCGACATTCTGTCGGAGATCACCGGTCGTCGCGCTCCCAGCATTCGTATACCACACTGGGCGATCCTGGGGTTTGCCTACCTGGATGAATTCGTTCACGGTACGGTGCTGCGCCGAGCGCCTACGGTTCCGGTAGAGGCAATCAAGATCACAAAGCATCCAATGTACGTGAGCAGCGCAAAAGCGGTGGCGGAGCTGGGTTTGCCCCAGAGCCCTGTGGAGGCGGCGCTCGAAAAAGCGGTCCGTTGGTTTCGGGATTACGGCTACCTTCAGGGATGAACACCCTCAGCACAGTCATTATGGTTGTCCGGGAAATCGATCGCAACGGGACTGCCGGTCTTGTCGAAGCGCCGTCGTTTACGGCGTTGGGCACGGCGATCGAGCGGCTGCAGGGATACTTCCGCCGTATCCAGGACCCCGCCGGCTTCTGGTGGGGTGAATTGGAATCGAACAACACCATGGAAGCGGAGTACGTGATGCTGTCCCGGTTCCTGGGCCGATGCAATCCGGACCGCGAGCAGCATATCGTCAACTATCTCTGCAGCAAGCAACTGGACGATGGGTCTTGGGCCATCTACTACGGCGCCCCTGGAGATCTGTCTACCACCGTGGAATGCTACTTTGCGCTAAAGCTCTGCGGAGAAGATCCTGAATCGGACCACATGCGTCGGGCCAGGGAGTTCGTTTTGCAACGCGGCGGCGTGCCCCGCACCCGGATGTTCACCCGCATATGGCTCGCCCTGTTTGGACAATGGGAATGGGACGGCACTCCCAGACTTCCCATTGAGATGATACTGCTCCCGGACTGGGCGCCTTTCAGTATCTACCGCTTCGCCAGTTGGGCAAGGGGATGTATCGTCCCTCTGTCCATCGTGCTTTCGCGCCGCCCGGTTCGATCCATTCCGCCGGATCACAGCATCGACGAGCTGTTTCCCGATGGTCGCTCGGGAACCGATTATTCCGTGCCGTCGCCACCCGGGTTCAACCTGCCCAGGCTGGTTCACCTGGCCGAGCAGACGCTTGGGAAGATTTACGACCTCATTCCGTTCAATCCTCTATGCAGGATCGCAGAACGCAAAGTGGTTCGTTGGATCGTGGACCACCAGGAAGACGACGGCAGTTGGGGAGGCATCCAACCGCCGTGGGTGTACAGCCTTATTGCCCTCAGCGTGTGCGGGTTCGACAACGATCATCCCACCATGGCGCGCGGGTTCGCTGGTCTGGACGGCTTTTCCATCCAGAAAGACGATCGCTGGACCATACAGGGCTGCATTTCGCCGGTTTGGGATACGTGCCTGGTGGTTCAGGGGCTGGCGGAAAGCGAGTTGTCGCCTGCGGACCCCATGTTGGAATCGGCCACCCGGTGGCTGGTCGCTAAGCAGATATTGGTCGGCGGCGACTGGCAGATACAAGCGCCGCAACTACAACCAGGCGGTTGGGCTTTTGAATTCCACAACAAATGCTATCCGGACATCGATGATAGCGCAGAGGTAGTGCTGGCTTTGCGCCTGGGCCAATTACCTGGGGATGAAGACCAGTCCCGCCACGACGCCATCACGCGGGCCGTGGACTGGATCCGCGGAATGCAGAATAAGGACGGTGGGTGGGCGTCATTCGACAAAGACAACAATCACGGCTATGTAACGGCCCTCACGTTCAGTGATTTCGGTGAAGTCCTTGACCCTTCCAGCGCGGATGTAACCGCCCACGTGCTGGAAATGTACGGCAAACTAGGATACAGGACCGACCTTGATTTCCTGCAGCAGGCTTATCGCTATTTGCGCCACGAGCAGGAGGATGACGGTAGTTGGTTCGGGCGATGGGGAGTAAACTACGTCTACGGCTTGGGGGCCGTCCTGCCGGCGTTGGAGGCTGCCGGCGAAAATATGAGCCAACCGTACATCAGCCGGGCGGTGCAATGGCTGATTGATCACCAGAATCCTGACGGAGGTTGGGGCGAATCCTGCGCCTCGTACATAGATTCGACGCAACGAGGAGTTGGCCCCAGTACCGCTTCCCAGACCGCTTGGGCTATTATTGCGCTGGTTGCCGCCGGATACAGAGACCATCAGGCCACGCACCGCGGCGTCTCATACCTATTGGAAACACAACTTGAAGGGGGCAACTGGGACGAGCCGTACTTCACCGGCACCGGATTTCCGGGATATCTGAAGGGCGAGCGAGTAGACAGAGTCCCACAGCCCGGCGAACGCGGATTCCAGGGCGCCGAGCTGTCAGCGGGATTCATGATCAACTACCACCTTTACCGAAACACCTGGCCATTGATAGCGTTGGCCCGCTATCGGACAAGCCGGGCCCGCGGAGATCTTCGTGCCAAGTCCCAGGACACCGGTCGACGGCCTTTGGAACCGCAGAACCCTGGCTCTGCCTCCTCGCATAAGTGTTCCGTTCATCACACTCCTCTGTAGAGTGCAACTCATGAAAACCGAACATTTTTCCCTGAAAGTCGACACCACCGGCGCACCCGAGTTCATTGATATCACTGACTGGGTGAAGGGCTGCGTTGGCAAGTCTCGTGTCAGCAACGGGTTCGTTGTGGTCTATTCACGGCACACCACGGCAGCCGTGATCATCAACGAGAACGAACCACTGCTGATCGAAGACATGACGCGCTTCTTGGAGAAAATGTGCCCCCGTTTCGGAGAATATCGGCACAATGATTTTTCGATACGCACGGTCAACATGACCGAGGAAGAATCGCCCAACGGCCACGCTCACCTGCAGCACCTGATGCTGGGATCCAGTGAAACCATCCCGCTGATCGATGGGAAGATGCCCTTTGGCCAGTGGCAGAGCATTTTCTTCATTGAACTGGATCATCCACGGCCGCGTGAGGTGATGGTCCAGATCGTCGGCGAATAATCGCGCATCATCGTCCCATAGCATGTCAACCACCGTTGAAGAGAGGGCCGACCGCGGTACGGACGCCGGCGCTAACGCGCCCGCCGGGCCAGTAACGCTGGCTGAGGCATACCGGTACTGTGAGACCCTGGCCCGCGGACACTATGAGAATTTCAACGTCGGCGGTTGGATTACGCCCAGGGACAAACTGCCTCACGTCTATGCCATCTATGCCTGGTGCCGGATGGTAGACGATCTTGGCGACGAAGTCTTGCCGACGGAGCAGGCGGCGAAGCCCGCTGATGACGGTAAACCCGCCGACACGGTCACCGCTTATCGACGCGGTCAACTGGCGTGGTGGGAAGAAGAGCTGGGCTCCATTTACTCCGGCCAACCGCAGCACCCCATCTCGATTGCAGTGCAGCACACCGTCGGTTCGTTCGACATTCCTCGGGAACCGTTCCAACGGCTGATACACGCCAACTTGATGGACCAGGGCTCGGGGCGTTTCGACACACTGGACGACGTGCTCGAATACTGTCGATATTCCGCCAACCCGGTTGGGCACCTGTACCTGTATCTGTTTGGGTGCGCCGATCGCCGACGGCTGCTTCTAGCCGATCACACTTGCACCGCCTTGCAACTCACCAACTTCTGGCAGGACGTGAGCCGCGACTACCGGGACCGGGGCCGGGTCTACCTTCCCCAGAGCGACATGAAACGCTTCGGCGTCAGCGAGAGCGACATCGCCAACAATGCAGCAACCCCCGGTTTTCGGGCGTTGTTGCGATACGAGTGCGACATCGCGATGGAAATGTTCCGCCAGGGCGCGGCTCTGGTTGAGTCGCTGGACCGTCGCGCCCAATTGCCGGTGGCTCTCTTCACTCGGGGCGGTGTGTCCATTCTCCACGCCATACGCCGGCAAGGTTACGACGTCCTGAGCCATCGCCCGGCATTGTCCAGCCGGCAGAAAGGCTGGTTGCTGGCGTCTGCCTGGTTGGGCAATAAACTGGGGATCGGCTACGGATTGCCCAAAGCCTGAGGCGAGCCAGATGACGACGCCAACACGGACGGCATCCTCAGCATCGCGCGAAGCGTTAGCCGAAGCGTACGCGGAGTGCCGTCGCGTAACCAAGCGCGAAGCCCGTAACTTTTACTTCGCGTTCCTCACGCTGCCGGCCAAACAGAGGAGGGCGATCTACGTCGCGTACACATTCTGCCGGCATTGTGACGATTCCGTGGACGCCGAAGGAACACGGGCGGAAAAACTGCATCGGATCGATAATCTGCGCTCCAAGTTGACCCAGGCATACGCAGGAAACGCCGATCAGCCTCTGTTCATTGGGTTGTGCGACGTGGCGGAAACCTACAGCATTCCGGAGCAGTACTTCCAGGAAGTGCTGAACGGCGTCGAATCCGACCTCGTAAAAACCAGGTACGCTGATTTCGAGGAGTTGCGCGCCTATTGCTATCAGGTAGCCTCGGTGGTCGGGCTGATTTGCATTCACATTTTCGGATATCGGGGCGGCGAGGAAGCCCATCGCGGCGCCATAGACCTGGGATTGGCCATGCAATTGACTAACATCTGCCGGGATGTGCGCGAGGACTGGGACTTCGGACGGGTCTATTTGCCTCAGGACGAGTTGCAAAGGTTCGGAGTAACCGAAGCGGATCTGGGAAATCGCGCAGTTACCGAGGGTTTTGCAGACCTGATGCAATTCCAGATCGACCGGGCCCGCGAGTACTTCGCCAGTGGACGACGGTTGTTGCCATGTCTTTCGCCAAGGTCTCGCGCCTGCCCGGCCGCGCTCGGTCTCATTTATGGTGGCGTGCTGAACAAGATCGAAGCCGCCGGATACGACGTGTTTCGTGAACGTATCGGCCTGAGCAAGGCGGCCAAACTGGGGCTGATGGCCAGAGCCTGGCTCGCGGGCCCCCTTATGAAGTGACCGACAACGGCACCGTTGACGGCCCGACGGCGCTGGTAATCGGCGGCGGACTGGCAGGTATCGCCGCCGCCGCCCAACTGGCGGAATCTGGTTGGCGAGTGACTTTGCTGGAGGCTCGAACCTCTCTGGGGGGGCGGGCCTTTTCGTTCGTCGACGCGGAAAGCGGGCACGAGCTGGACAACGGCCAGCACGTGATTGTGGGCGCGTGTCGTAACCTCATCGCGTTCGCCGACCGCATCGGCGTCGGTGACCTCTGGCACGTGCAACCCAGATTGAACGTTGATGTTTATGACCGTGTGGGTCGCAGGGGCAAGCTCTACGGCCTCGGCGGACCGGCCCCAGTCCATCTGCTGGCGGCATTCATCACCTACCGCCACCTGAGTCTGGGCGACAAGTGCCGCGCAATCCGCGGCGTGATTGCCGCGATCATGGCCAACCGGCACTCCCCCGAGATGGATACAACGTCCTTCTACGAATGGCTCAGAGCGCAAGGCCAATCCGAACGGTGCATCTGCAATCTTTGGAACGTGATCATCGAAGGGACGCTCAATGACAACATCCGTGACGTGAGCGCGGCCATGGGATTGATGATCATCCAGGACGGCTTGTTGAAAGGTCGACGCGAAATAAACCTTGGATATCCAAAAACCCCTTTGGGGCAGGCGTTGGGAATTCCGAGCGAGACCTACCTGCGTAACTTGGGCGTGCAGACCCTGCTGGGTTGCACGGTTCATTCCATCGAGGCGGACGAAAACGGCTGGGTGCAGCAAGTCACGGGGGGAGACGGCCGGGTATTCACGGCAGACGCCTACGTAAGCGCGGCGCCTTTCTGGATCCTGCCCAGCCTGATTCCCGAAGATCTGGCGCGAAAAGCACCGTTCAATTCGTTAACCGGACTGCGAGCCTCGCCCATCGTCAACGTCCATCTCGAGTATGATCGTGCTGTGATGGACGGAGATTTCTGCTACTTGCTGGAAAGCCCGTTGCAGTGGGTCTTCAACGATTCGCTGATCCAGGGCAATCGTCGCCGGCACGACAGTCAGTCGCTCACGGTCTCAATCAGCGCTGCGTGGGACCACATTGACCTGCCACGCAAGGAACTTGAGCGCTGCATCTTCGATGAAATGCGGAAGGCGTTCCCCAGGGCGCGTGAAGCGCGGATCGTTAATTCCACCGTGGTGAAACAGCGGAACGCCACATTCCGGTGCACTCCAGGGGCACAGCGGTTTCGACCCGGCCCGCTCACCGCATCGCCGAATCTCTTTTTGGCCGGGGAATGGACTGACACCGGATGGCCCTCGACTATGGAGGGGGCAATCATCAGCGGATATAATGCCGCTGCGGCGGTTATGTCGAGCCGGGGCGACACCGCGCGCACGGGAGGCAGAGAGTGTCCGACCAATGGTCTGAACAGCGCGACGAACTGACCGAGGCCACGCGCGAAATGTACCAGCGCGGCCTGGTGGGGGCGTATTCAGGGAACACCAGTCTGCGTTTGACCGGCTCCGGAGATGACAGCCTGCTGCTGGTGACGCCTACACATCATCCCTACTACCGGCTTCAGCCGGACGAGCTGGTGGTGGTGAACCTGGACGGCGAACCCGTTTCTCCGGCCCCGATGGCGCCGTCGTCAGAAACCCGCTTGCACCTCGAGATCTATCGCCAACGACCGGACGTCCAGGCAGTGGCGCATACCCATTCCATATATGCATCCGTTGCTGCGGTCATTGGTAGGGACATCCCACCGCTGATCGACGAGATGCTTATGACCATCGGCGGCCCGATCAAGGTCAGCAAGTACGCCTTTCCGGGAACGCAGGAACTGGCGGAACAAGCCTTCGACGCGCTCGGGGACCGCAACGCTGCACTGCTGAGGAACCACGGCGCCGTCGGAGTCGGGCCGGACATCTGGGAGGCATTGGAAGTTTGCGATCTGGTCGAGCGGTTGGCGCAAATTTTCGTGCTCGCACGCAACTTCGGCCCGCGAGCCGCGTCCCCCTTGCCTGAGGACGCCGTCGCAACGGAAATGCAGTTGTTTCGCGACCGACGCTGACCACTCGCATTTGTAGTTTTCAACGCCAAACCAACCAACATGCTGTGCTGACGAATGAGTTCCGGATCTGAAATCCCCCGCGACTTTTCCCACGTGATCGGCGTGGTGGGCGCTGCATCCAAATTCGGGGCGCAGTTGCTGCTCCACTTCGAGAAAGAACGACCCGACTGTTGGCTGGTGGCGGTAGCAGAGCGCCCGCTGCGCTGGCCTGTGGAACGCATTTCCACCTACCGCCTGGCCCAAAATCGGGTCGGCGGCACCCTGACGATGTCCGACATCCCCGACTTCATGCAGCAGAAAGCCTGGGACATGTTACTGGAAGGGCATGAGTTGACGATCGCCGACATTCCGGACGTGTTGCAGCTGGAAGGTGTGAACTCCCTGGTCCACGTGGGGAGCTATTACGACGGACCCAACCCCGAACAATTTTGTGCCGACGCTCAGCTTTGGCTCCGGGCGGCCCGCATCGCGGGAGTGCGCCGGTTCATCTACCTGTCGGACGTCCGGATCTATGGGATCAACGCCAATAACCCGATCCCCATCACCGAAAGAACGGCCAAAAATCCGATCCGCCAACATCGCTACCTCACGGAAGCTGAACCGACGCTGGCCACCAGGGAAGATTACGCAGCCTCGGCGGAGGCGCGAGGCGACGGTGAAGACATGAACGTGGCCGTGCTGCGCACAGCGATGTCGGTCAACACCAATCACGCGAGTCCTGCAACCGAAGAGCTGTTGTTGCCAGCAGTCACGGCAAACCGGAAACGCAGCTTCCCGCTCCAGTTCCTGCACCAGCATGACCTGGCCAGGGCGATTGATCGGGTGATAAGCCGGGACCTGCACGGAGTGTTCAACGTCGCCGGCGACGGCGTGGTGGATTCCCTCGATATCCTGGAATGGTGCCGGGAACCCGGCCTTCCCCGACACGCTGGTTCGAGTCGTTTGCGCGGTGCCGCGGGAAGGCAGCTGTCCAAGCATCCGCTGATCGTGAGCTCCGCCAAATTCAAGCAGGCAGCCGGTTTCGGGTTCAAGTATTCATCCGCGCGCGCCGTACGCGCCTACTGCCATTCAGTGCTCCTCGAACCGAGTTAACCGCATGAGTGCATTCCGTACCGCAGATCCGGAACCGGTCGTAATCGACACCGATCCCGGCGTAGATGACGCCATCGCCCTGCTCATGGCCCTGTCATGTCCGCAACTGGACATATTGGGGCTGACCACCACGGCGGGTAATGTACCGATAGGACCGGCGACCAGAAATGCCCTTGCCATCCTGGAAGGCGTCGGTCGCACCGACATCCCTGTAGCCAAAGGAGCGACCCGGCCGATCCGCGGTCGCTTCGCCTACTCCCGCCATGTCCACTCTGCGGCCGGCCTGACCTATCCGCTGCCGCCACCGACCATAGGTACAACTGAAACGGGCGCCGTCCAGTTTCTGGCCGAAACCCTCCAGTCGAGCCCTGGCGAGGTCACGATCATCGCTTTGGGTCCCCTAACTAACCTTGCTCGGCTAAACAGCAAGCGACCGTCCGCGCTGAGATTGGCAAAGCGGGTGCTCGTCATGGGCGGCGCGGTGCAGACCCCCGGCAACGTCACGCCACACGCGGAGTTCAACTTCTACAGTGACCCTACGGCCGCCCGCATGGTCATCGAATCGGGGCTTCCAATGACTCTCATCGACATGGCTCCGTGCCGGCAGGTTTTTTTGACCCGCGAAGATGTCAATGGAGCTCGCCCCACCACCGAAGCGGGTACTCTGGCGGAACGGTTGCTCACAGGTTGGTTCGGCAAGGATCCCACGCGTGAACGGTTTTACATGTACGACCCGCTAACGCTGGTCGCGGCGGTGGAGCCTCACGCCATCAATTTTCGTTCGGTCGCGATGACGGTGGACGACTCGATGACCACGGGCGACAGCGACCTTTGGGGACGTTGTCGGATACTTGACGAAAGCGGCGGGCCGATTCGGGTCGCTCAATCTGGAGGTGTCGACATCCCGACATCGCTGCGACTGATTCGCGACTTGTTGGGCTGGCGCTAGCCGGTGGAGAGACGAGTACAGGAGGACGAGCACGATGGCAGTTCAGCGCAGAGTATTGATCGTGGTGTTCGACGGCCTACAGCCGGCGCAGATCACGCCGTACCTGATGCCCCACCTGTCGAAGTTCGCCCAAGGGGGCGTCATCTTCGCGGACCATCATCCGGTGTTCCCCACCGTGACGCGGGTCAACGCGTCCAGCCTGGTCACGGGTTTCATGCCCGGGAGACACGGACTGGCCGGCAACACTTTCCTCTGCCGGGATTTCGATCCGCACCGGGTGATTCCCGCGCTGGAACCCACGTTGCAGGAAATCGCGGACTCCACCGGTCGTGCTCTGCTGGCGCCCACGCTGGCCGACATGCTGGGTCGACACGGAATGGAGTACTTCGCCATCGGCACAGGCACCAGCGGCAACGCCTACGTTCACAACCCAAACGCGGACACGGCCGGCGGAGCGACTATCCATCCGGATTTCGCGCTGCCGCGATCACTGCATGCCGAACTGGCCGAACGCTTCGGCGAATGGCCGGCCCAGGACCTGCCCAACACTGCCCGACTGGTGCACGCGCGGCGCATTCTCACGGAATTCGTACTGCCCGAGCGCGACCCCGCGGTAGCCTTGCTGTGGTCGTCAGAACCGGACAAGACGCAGCACGAAGACGGCGTGGGACTGGGCCGGGCTCCGCGGGCCATTGCCGAAGCGGACGCCGAATTCGGCGAGTTGATGGAATGGCTGGAGACCAACGGGCGCGCCGATACAACCGACGTATTCATCGCATCGGATCACGGATACTCAACGATCAGCGACGTTGTTCGTGTTGAACTCTTGCTACGCGATGCCGGCTTCCCTGGCGTCGACGAGCCAGGCGGAGTCGCAGTGGCGGCCAACGGCGGTTCTGCGTTGCTGTACGTCAACGACGGCGATCCGAATACCGCCGAGCGTTTGACTGCGTGGCTGGTTGCGCAACCCTGGTGCGGGCCGCTGTTCGCCGCCGAGCGGGTCGGGTGCCCGGCTGGCACGTTGCCCCTGGCGCTGCTGGGATGCGAAGGGCCGCGCTCGCCGGACCTGATCCTATCCTTCCCGTGGCAGAGTTCCGAGAACCAGGCGGGTTACGCGGGCCACGCTCCGGCGACGGGCGGCGCCGTCGGCCAGGGTCAGCACGGAAGCCTCAGCCGGCACGAACTGCGCAACACCGGGTTGGCTGGCGGGCCCTCATTCAAGCGGGAAACTATCGTCGAGACGCCAACCGGCAACATCGACCTGGCACCGACGATCCTGCATCTCCTCGGCCTGGACGCGGAGGGATCAGCGATGGACGGGAGAGTGCTGTCAGAGGCCTTGGAAAACGGTCCGCCGGAACCGACGCCGAACCGACAGATCCACAGAGCCGAGCGACCCGGGTTCTGTCAGAAGTTGCAGGTCAGCGCGGTGGGGAGGACGAAGTACGTTGACTGGGGCAACCGGATGTAATTGCCGGCGGTCAGTTACGGTCGGGGTTGAAAGGGAAGCCGTCCACCAGGACACTCTTGATAACCGCCCTGCCTCCGTCGCCCAAAGAGACCACGACCTTCACGTCTCGCGCGTCCTCTACGATATGGCCCGTGCCCTCAGGTACGAAAAAGGTGCCGATCCCGAAGTCGAGCCGCCGGTTCGCGTTGATGACCCCACGAATGTACGGCTCCGCCGGTTCAGGTTGCCAACGTGTGTGTGACGATGCGCACCAGACGTCGCCGCATTGGGCGAGGATGACGTACACAATGGTCCCAGCGGGGTTGTCCGCCAGCCGCGGAGGAATTTCGCAATCTCGTAATCCAGGATCGCGTAGTCTCCCTGAAACAACGAACGCGGATCGACCGGCACAGTCTGCAGGGTGATCTCGCGTCCCTCGGTCAGCGCCACCTGACGCACTCCGGCAAAGGCGACCAGGCCAACCACCTGCGCTGCCACCACCGCAAAAAACAGGATGCCCGCAACTCGCGTCACGCCGGCTCCTCAACCGCGCGGACGCTGCGAAGTATCCGCCGGCGCAGGAACTCGAGACCAAAACCCATACCCAGCATGATCGCCCCGGCTACGATGAACGCCAGGGATTGACCCAGCAAACCGAAACCAAACTCGAAATACCGGGTGAACAGCGTGATCGCGAAGGCGATCACCGCCAGGTTGATCAGGTCGCCGCGGTTCCACCGGTATCCTGCCGCTACCAGCCCCAATACCGTTCCCAGCAACGCGGCGTTGAGCGCCAGCCACGTCCAAGTCCAATCCAGCAACAACCCCAACCACGCCAGGAGGGTGAGCGCAGCCATCGCGATTGCAGCCGATGTCTCCCAGCGCAGCTGCCCGGCTGGTACGGGAACCGGCACGGACCGCCTTGCGTCTACTACCCACATCGCAATCCGAACGGCAATCGCGGCGGCCCAAATCGTGCCCGCCAGGAACCAATATTCCCGGAGAAATTCAAGCGCCGAACCGGCAGGGTCTCCACCACCAGGAGTCCAGGGCTCGCTGTAACTCATCGCGTAGACGCTGGCGATGGCCACAGCGAGACCGGCCAGATCCCAGACGCGGGAGTTCGTGCGCAGTTCCGTTGTCGAGGTTCCCGTCCAACGGACCTGGAGCCTGCCGGTCAGGAAGACAAGCGCCCCGACGCCCAGGCTCACCGGTCCCAGCCACAAGAGCAGCCCATTGTCCGCCAGAATACCTAACGCCGCTAAGCATCGGACGACAACGAAGATGGCAAATAGCGAGCCGGCGAAGTACGCCACGGACCGCTGCCTCCGACGGTATGCATACCAGACCAATGCCGCCATTTCAGCCAACAACGCGAGGTTGAAAATCGCCCAGGCTCCCGAAACCCGGTACCCCAATCCCAACCACATGGCCAGGGTCAGTGCGAACATGGCGGCAACGGCGCCAAGCGACCAAAGCGCTTCCCCGTTGCCAACACTCGCACGTGTCCTGGTGACACGTGCGGTCAAAGCCGCCGTCAACAGCCATGCAACAATGACAACCACCCAATATTCGGCCGGCATCCAGGACCAGATTGGCGACGATTCCCAGCGCCAGAAGGTCCCATATCCCATGATGTGGAGGGCAGCGGCGGCGAGCGCGATCCCTGCCGCAGCCACAGTCCTCGCGTATGGGGTAACCAACAGCACAGACCTCATCGCGACGCCGACGGCGAAGAGACAGGCCGCCATGGTCAAAGCTGCCGCGCAAAGTAATATGGGCGCGGACGACTCACCGAAATCGACCAGGCTGGCGAACCTGATCGCCATGAGTATCACGAACAGTACGGCTGCGACCCCAAGCAGCATGGGGAAACGCTTGAGATACCCCACCGCCACAGCGCCGCCGAACGCAACGAGGTTGAACAGCCACCAAAGAATGGGCTCGGGATAGGCGAACCAGACCAAAATGAACGCGGCGGTGAAAACCATCGTGCCCACGATGACCATGTTGGCGGCGGGACTATCTCCCCACTGGGCACGGCATATCCACCAGATGGCGCCGGTGGCACCCGTCGCCGTAGCAATACCTACGGCAACAGTAACCCAATACTCGGAGGACAACACCGCCCAGGTAAGATTGTCGACATCAACCCAGATGCTGCCGACGGACATCGCGCCAAAGGCCGCCATACCAACCGCCAAACCCGGGTAATAGCAATACGCCGCGAGGGGCCGTGTCCAGGCGGTCCGCAGTTGGAGCAGTCCCAGCGCAACCACCGCAGCCGATAGCGCGATGGTCAACGGCGCCAGAAACAGGAGCGTATCCGCGTCGTAGAATTCCAGCCACCATTGGGTCCGGAACCCCATACTCAGGATCAGGAGCGCCAGCGATAGCCCCACCATCGGGCGAGAACGTGCGACATACCCCACCGGCAGCACGCCGAGAAACCACGCGGTGGTTAGATTGGGATGATTGACGGGCACATGGTAAATCTGCGCGATCAGGTGGATTGCGGCCCCGTAGGCCAGCGCTCCGACCACGAGCATTGCCACGCCGATGCGCGAATAGCCCAGCCGGGCCACCAGCAACCAGCCGATGGCGTTTATCGCGGCCGTCAACCCCACCAGCATGGCTACCCGAGCCCAAACCGGAATAACATCCCAGTTCGCCGCCACGTAAATGGTGATGCCCAACCCGACCAGCAGGGCGCCCATCACGCCAATGATGGAAACAGCTCGGCCGACCAGCGTGGTGCGCTCGGCGACATCCGCCGGCGCAGCAACACCACCGGAGTCTGGCACGACAGTTTCGGTTGGCGGCGACTCCGTGGCCGGCGAATCGTAGCGCCGTAGGATCGCCTGAGCCTGTTCGCCCGAGACCAGTCCCTCTCGCTCCCAGGCGGCCACCTCGATCACCAAGCGGCGGCCGAAATCGGCTTCGCCAGACCCATCCCCAGGCCCGGTTACCATCAGGACCTCTTCATGCGAGATTTGGCCCGGATGCCCTCAACCGGTGGTGCTGGCACCCACCTGAGACCGCCGCGCCTCAGTCGGCCGCCACCGCTCCGTCGGCAACCGCGTAACCGGAGTCCCGCTCCAGCATTTGGGACAGGCCCATGAGCTCAAAGGCCTCTGTGAGCGGGGTCATCTCACCCA
Organism: Dehalococcoidia bacterium; assembly: GCA_034423575.1. Classification (GTDB taxonomy): domain Bacteria; phylum Chloroflexota; class Dehalococcoidia; order Lucifugimonadales; family UBA3495; genus Bin87. The sequence goes on from DAOUIF010000007.1 coordinate 65,131, forward strand.
CCAGACGCTCGGTAGTGCCGGTGGCCTTGAGCTCCGCCATGACCCGAGCGACGGTGTGCGCCACGGACATGAAGGCGCTGCCCGGGAAGATGACCATCTTGAACCCCAGCTTTTCCAGTTCGGCCACGTTGAGCAGCGGCGACTTGCCCGTTTCGACGAAGTTGTACAGCAGCGGAACCGAGGTGCGGGAAACCACTTCCGCCGCTTCCTCGGCAGACCGGATAGCCTCGACGAAAAGCGCGTCGGCGCCGGCATCAGTAAAGGCTTCGCAGCGGCGCATGGTGTCGTCCCAACCGGTTACCGCCAATGCGTCGGTACGGACGATGATGGTGAAGTCGTCATCGGTGCGCGCATCCACGGCGGCGCGGATCTTCTGCACCATCTCGTCGATGGATACCACGCGCTTGTCCTCCAGGTGTCCGCACCGTTTGGGGAACTGCTGGTCCTCGATGTGGACCGCCGCGACGCCGGTGCGTTCGTATTCCCGGATGGTGCGGCGCACGTTCATGGTGCCGCCGTAGCCTGTATCGGCGTCGGCGATCACCGGAACGCTCACCGTGGAGGCGATGGATGCCGCGTTGGCCAGCATTTCAGTGGCAGTAGCCAGCGCCAGGTCCGGGTAGCCGACCCGGGCCACCGATGTTCCGGCTCCGGTCATGTACACGGCCGGGAAGCCGGTCCGTTCGATGATCGCGGCGGTCAGGCAGTCGTAGGCTCCGGGGGCCGTGATAATCCCGGGCTCGGCGAGCAATCGTCGGAATTGGGTAGTGGCTTTCATCACGCAGTCCTCTTTTCTATGCGCTGGATCATGCGGTAAGACCTCCGTCGACCGTAAGTGTTTGCCCGTTGACGTATCCGGCATCCGGACTGACCAGGTAAAGGACGGCGGAAGCCACGTCCTCGGCGGCTCCGAACCGGCCGGACGGGATACGGGAGAGCACCTGGGTGCGCTGGTCGCCGGTCATGCCGGCGGTCATCCCACCGTCTTCGCCAACTTCGATGAAACCGGGCGCTACGGCGTTCACGGTAATGCTGCGGCTGGCCACCTCGCGCGCCATGGCTTTCGTGAATCCGATTTGCCCAGCTTTGGAAGCAGCATAGTTGGCCTGTCCCGGATTGCCGGTGAGCCCTACAACGGAGGAGATGTTGACGATGCGCCCGTACCGCTGACGGACCATCAACGGTATGGCGAAGCGGGTGGCCAGAAACGTGCCGCGCAGGTTCACCGTAAGCACGTCATCCCAGTCCGCGGCGGTCATCCGCATCATGAGCCGGTCGCGGTTGACGCCGGCGTTGTTCACCAGGATGTCCAGCCTGCCCAGCCGGTCAGCAGTGGTTTTCACCACGGCCTCAGCGGTGTTTTCGTCGGAAACGTCGCCGGGTACGCGCAAAGCCTCGCCACCCGCGGCGCGGATTTGGTCGATAACGGAATCGGCAGCGTCGGCGTTGCTACGGTAGTTGATGCCGACGGAGGCCCCGGCGGCAGCGAGCCGGGCGGCTATCACGGCGCCGATGCCTCGTGACGAGCCTGTGATCAGGGCGACCTGACCGCTCAAATCAATCGTGTACATGGTTGAATACCCAATCCTTCACGTCTCGCGCGCGACGGCACGATGCAACTCAGCCAGCTCCTGCCGGAATCCTTCCACCAACTCCAGCCGATGGCACAGCAAGCCGGTATTGATCGCGCCAGCGACGCCGGCGGCGGTGGACGACCCGTGACCGATCATTACCAGACCGTCCACGCCAAAGAGTGGCCCGCCCATGGTGCGTGGCAGGTTCATCGTGGTCCACAGCGCCTCGCCTATTCCCTGCACCTGCTCCTCCGGCAGAACGGCCGACAGGCGTTGGTGGAGATACGGAACCAACGCCGAACCAAGTCCTTCGGCAAACTTTATCAGGATGTTGCCGATGAACCCGTCACACACGATGACATCGGCCTTGCCGGTGAAAAAGTCCATGCCCTCGACGTTGCCTACGAAATTGAGGTGGCTTTCCCGAAACAGCGTGTGGCTCTCCTGGACCTGCCGATTGCCCTTGGCGGATTCTTCACCCACACTGAGCAAGGCCACCCGGGGGTTTTCAATCCCCAGCCGACGACGGGAAAAAGCCACTCCCAATGCGGCGAAACTCAGTAGTAGCGACGGACGGCAATCCACATTGCTGCCCAGGTCGACCACCGTGGTGTTGGGCGCGACCCCAAGGAAGTTCCCACCGATGCACGGTCGCTCCAATCCCTCAAGCAGACCCAGCGCCATGACCGCCGTGGCCATGGTGGCCCCGGTCGAACCCATGGACACCACCATGTCCGCCTCTCCCTGCTGCGCCAGCCTCATCGAAACGGCGATTGACGATTTCGGCTTTCGACGCAAGGCAGCTACGGGGTGCTCGTCGTCTTCGACTTTGCCTTCCGAGGGCGCCACTGAAACGGCTCGTCCGGCGACGTCGTGACGGGACAGCTGGCCGTGCACAGCATCAGGATCGCCCACCAGCGTCACGGTCAATTCAGGGTGCGCGTCCAGCGCCGCAAGGACGCCGGGAACCGTCTCCTCAGGGCCGTAATCCCCGCCCATGGCGTCCACCGCTACGCGTATCCGCGGCATATCTCCATTGTTGCTCATTGCGCAGTTTCCCTCATATCTGCCGAGCTCACCACCACGGTCGCCGACCCGGTGATGATCCTGTTTCCATTATCAACGTTCCGCAGCTCTACATTGCAAGTCAAACGGGTGCCCACCGCGGTCGGCTCGCTTTTGGTCACCGATCCAACGGCCTCCAGGAGATCGCCAGGATACGCTGCCCCACGGAACCTGACGCGCAGGCTGCCCGACCGCAGCCAGCAGGGCCCGTACTCTCCCGCCATCATTTCGGAGATCATGGCCAAGGTAAGCATGCCGTGGGCGATCACGCCTCCGAACCGGCTGGACGCCGCGAATTCATCGTCGTGATGGATCCGGTTGTGGTCGCCGGAAGCTGCACGGTAGGCGTCGATGTCGTCACGGCGGACGGTACGTTGCACCGGAGTGATCGCGTAGGCCACGTTGCATTTGGAAGATGCGATTGTTGAAACGTCGGCAGGCATATTATCTTGCTCTACAGATCGATGTCGTCCGCAGGGAGCAGCACAGTGGTACGACCCTTCATGAGATCCGATCCCGTGGCCTCCTCGGAAACCGTATAATGTATGGTGAGGAAGCGCATTCCACCGCGCTCGCGGACCGGGTCAATCGTGGCTTTCGCAGAAACCGTGGCCCCGACGGGCAGTGCATCCACGGTCTCTATGTCCTGCAAGCTGTGAATAGCGCCATCGGGCAGTGACAGGCACTCCAACAGCAACGCAACGACGCGAGCGGCGAGCATGATCGGAGGAGCGCATTGCGAGTCCATGTAGAACGGCAAATTATCGCCGACGGCCGAGAGGTATTCTTGAACGGCTTCGGAGGTAATATCCCAGGAGCCCAAGCTGATCGCGTTATCTTGCAATGCTTTTACCATAGCCGATGACACGGCTGAGTCCACCCCACAATAGAGACAATATACACGGGTGGCCCGAGACCGACAACGCACGATCGGACGGGCGTTGTCCCGTCGAAGTCCTGAGGCTCAAGCGCACTTCGGGAACGATTTGGCCCCGTTGACCCGTTGTGATATGTTTGGCGCGTTCGAGCATTTTCAAGCAGGCAATTTCCCGGCGCCTACCCGTCTCACATCGACGATCCGGGCGTAGAGTTGAGGATGTCCCAGTGGCTGATCAGATTCTATCAACCTTGCTCACCATTCCAGGCTGTGACCACGCGCAGGCTTCACGAGTTTCGTTTACCGGAGGGGTCGACCCAATCCTGCCGACCCCGTTTCGCATCGGAGAGGCAGCCGCCGCCAGCCTCGCAGCGGTTGGTCTGGCGGTCTCCGATCTATGGGAGGCCCGCACCGGACGCCGGCAGGACATCGCGGTGGACGCCCGGCAGGCCACGGCATCTCTGCGCAGCAGCAGGTACATGACCCTCGACGGGGCCCCGGCCGCCGGAGAGCGACCTTCGGTCATGGGCGTCTATCCCGCCAAACACGGCAGGTGGAACTACCTGCACTGCAATTTTCCAAATCACCGGGAAGCGGCGTTGAGCGTCCTGGGCGTGCCGGAAGACCGGGAAGCCGTGCGCCAGGCCGTGGCGAAGTGGGACGCCCTGGAGTTGGAAGAAGCGATTATTGCCGCGAGAGGAGCCGGCGGGATGGTACGGTCCATGGATGAATGGGCCCAGCACCCTCAATCGGCCGCAGTGGCTTCGTTGCCGCTGCTCGAGATTGACAAGATCGGCGACAGCCCGCCCGAACCGCTGCCCGATGGCTCCCGTCCACTCTCGGGGATACGCGTGCTGGATCTAACCCGCGTACTTGCTGGCCCGACTTGCGCCCGCACGCTGGCAGAGCACGGCGCAGATGTCATGAAAGTCACCGCCGAGCATCTGCCCAGCAGTGAAGCCCAGGAATTCGACACCGGCCACGGCAAACTGTCCACACGCCTGGACCTCAGGGACACACAGGACCTGGCGACGCTGCGCCACCTGGTGAGCCAGGCCGACGTGTTCTCACAAGGCTACCGACCGGGGACTTTGGCGCAGCGTGGCCTTGCGCCTGAAGACTTGGCGAAACTGCGGCCGGGTATTGTCTACGTTTCTCTGTCGGCCTTCGGGCGAATCGGTCCGTGGGCTGAGCGCCGCGGTTTCGATACCGTGGTGCAGACGGTCAGCGGCATTACGGATCGCCAGGGGCAGTTGTTCCCCGGCGCCGAGCCCGGACCGCAGTTCTACCCGGTTTCCGCCATCGACTACTTGACGGGATACCTGATGGCCTACGGAGCGCTGACCGCCCTCGCGCGGCGCGCCAGGGAAGGCGGGAGTTGGCTCGTGAGGATTTCGCTTGCCCAGACCGGCAAATGGCTGGTGGACAGAGGGCAGGTTCCAGAATCCGAACTGGTCGACGTAGCGTCGGATTTCGGAGCGGAGGAGATCAGCCGGTGGTGTACCACCAGCCAGGTTCCGGCGGGCCAATTAAAGCACATGGCGCCGACGGTGCATCTTTCCGAAACGCAACCTTATTGGGCGAGGCCGACGGTGCCGCTGGGGTATCATGACCCGGTGTGGCCGGAGCTGGTGGCATGATCCTTCCGCACCCGCAAACTCTGCTGGTCGCGCTGCAACGCGGCGCGGGGATGTGCCTGCAGGGCATTTGGGGTTCCGCCGGTTGAACAATGCGCCCGTGAACTACTCCAATGAGATCGCGTTTGCGTACTCGCCATTCAGGGTAACGCGGCGATCCTTGGTGGTGAGCAGCGTGGCGTTTACCGTCGCCGAGTTGCGCCTGAGAGCTGCGGAGATAGATCGCCGGGCGCCGATCAGGCCATAACGATCCAGATCGAGCTGGCTGTAGATGTCGTCTATGTGCATCTGGTGGTCCGGGGCGCGCACCAGTGCATCCAGTAACCGCTGTGCATCTGCGGATACGTTAATCCTTGTGTCCCGCGCGGTGGCTGCAGTCCAGGCGTGTTCTCCCGACAAGGTGGGCACACTGCCAATGGCCGAACCGTTGGTCACCATCGGAGACTCCGTGGCAACCTGATCGTGAGCTAGCTCGTGTTGCTTCGCCAGTGAACGGATAACCGAGATCACCTCCTGACTGTCGCCGGAGATGTTGAGCGTGACAATAGCCATTCCTGTACATCCTCTGATTTAGCGCTGGGAGTAAAGTCTCCGAAATTGATGTATACACGTGCAATGCCGGTCGCAGCAAAGGCGACGGAACCACGCCGCAACGAGTATGCACGTTCGGGTGCACATTATAATCAGATTTTGTGCGTATTGTTCAATATCGTTGCGAAACAAAAAAATACCCTGGTCGGAATTCGCACAATAATGAGAGGGTGGCTCTGCAGCCACCCCCGTTCAAACTGCGCGGATGCAGGCTAACCTTTGCGCGTGTACTTCACCACGGTGCGCCCGCTGCTTCCCTCGTAAGGCTCAACCACGTACAGATCTTTCTGGCTGTCTACCCAAACGCCGTGGCAGCTGCGGTGGGTCAGATCACCCCATTGGGCCAGCCGTTCCCCGTTGGAGTCGAGTATGCTGAGCATCCCGCCGTTGTGTTCTGCCACGTATGCGACGTCGTCATCATCTATGCAGATGACGGCGGGACCGATGAGCTTGCTGGGCCAATCGGTCACGTGGGTGCCGTCCTGGTTGAACACCTGGACGCGATCGTTTTCGCGGTCGGCAATCAAGAGATTGCCTTGGCGGTTGATCCATGCGCCGTGAGGCAGGTTGAACTGGCCAGGACCGGAACCCGGCTCTCCCCATGAGAAGATGTGCTCGCCGGTGGCCGTGAACTTGTGCACTCGGGCGTTCGCATAACCATCCGCGATGTAGATCTCGCCGGCGTCATTCAGTGCGATGCCCGCCGGCATGTTGAAAGGATCTGAGCCGCGCACCACCTGGTGCCACGAGTTCGAATCGAAAGCGGTGTTGTCGGCGCCGGTGTCGGAACGGTAACCGTACTCGCCGATGGTCATCACCACCTCACCATCCTTGGTGAGTTTGAAAATCTGGCCCATGTTCCGGTCAACGAGCCACACGTAACCCCACTGGTCGATGATGATCGCGTGGGGGAACTCGAACATTCCGGCGCCCCACGACTTTACGAACTTGCCCTCCCGGTCGAAGATCATGATCGGGTGGTCGGGATTGCGGTTGAAACAATAAACGCGGTCTTCGTCGTCGCCGAAAACCGCCGCAGCCGGCATGGGGATACCGTCGGGAGCTTGCGCCCAATTGCGATCGAATTCGTAGGTGTGCGCGCCGTTGCCGACGACATTTGCAGCAGTGGTCATTTGATCCTCCTCATGGCAATTGAGTGTGTCGATCCATTGGCTTCAGCCTAGTTTTACCACAATTTGATGACGGTCAGCGTCGCGCCACAGGCTTGGCGAGAAAGATATTCAGAATGCTGGAATGCCGGGAGTTTGCACTCGGATGCTGTATAGCGATTGACCTGAGGTCAGGTACAGCGTCCGCATATCGTCGCCGCCGAAGCAGATGTTCCGCGTAACTTCTGGGGTTTCGAGCACTCCGAGTCGCTCTCCCTCGGGCGAAACGATCCAAACGCCCCCAGACCCGGTGCACCATACTCGACCCGTAGTGTCGACTTTCATGCCATCGGGTACCCCCGGAGCGTCGGATCCCATCTCGATCAGGATACGATTGCCGCTCAGAGTTCCATCCGCCGCGACGTCGAAGGCTCGGATCCGTCGATTGGGGCAGAACTCACCCCGTTCCTCGCGGTCGAAGTCCGCTGGTTCCGCCCGACTTATGGCGACGTACAGGACCGCTTCGTCAGGGGACAAGGCGAGGCCGTTTGCGTATTCGCATTCGTCCGTGGCCAGGTGCACGTTCCCGGCCGGATCAATGCGATACACGCCGGCGAACGGGATCTCTCTAAGCTCCTCCGGAAAACGAAGATGTGGATCGGTGAAAAAGATTGTGCCATCGGTCCGGCAGATGATGTCGTTGGGCTTGTTGAAGCGCTTCCCGTCCCACCGATCGGCAACGGAGGCGACGTTGCCTTCGGCATCCATGCGCGTAACGCATCGGTGATCCGCCCCCTCGCACATAAGCAGGTTCCCCTGGCGGTCCAGGGTGCAGCCGTTGCCCTCGCCGGTATTCTCGCGGGCTACGGTAGTTTCCTGTGTCTGAGGGTCCCATTTGAGCAGCTGCTGACGCTCCAGGTCAACAAAGGTCAGGTACCCGCCCGGGTGCCACAGAGGGCCTTCGGTGCGCACCTGATTCCCGTCGAGCAGCGTGAGTTCGGTTTCGGCAAGGAGCCCTGACAAATCCTCAGCCATCGTTAGCCTCCATTTCGGGGGGATGAATTGTGGCCGATTATAGCAACGAAAGTTGTGCGGTGTTCCTGTGGCTGCGCGGTGACGCCGCTGAACAGCCGTCGATTGCTTCCCTGCGTTGCCCTCGTCAATGTCAGCGGGTACACTGGCGCCCGTTGTTTGCGCACCCGGCCAGGCCCCGACAGCGGGCGGGCCGGGTGAATTTGATGCAAGGCGACGGTCGAGCTGGTGGCTAGAACAGACGAGCGGATTGGTTCCGCGTCTCTCTCGGGTGGGACCCCCGGCGGGCACATTTACTACGGCTGGTGGATGGTCGCAGTGACCTCGGTGATGAGCTTCTTCGCCAGCGGGATTTTCTTTCGCGGATTTGGAGTGTTGGTGCTTCCCATTCGTGAGCAGTTGGGCATCACCCAGGCGCAAACCAACCTGGTTTTTTCGATAGCGCGCGCCGAAGGAGGCCTGGAGGGACCGCTGGCGGGCTGGCTGATCGATAGATTCGGAAACCGCAAGGTCCTGGTTCCTTCGTTAGTAGTCACCGTAATCGGATACCTGATTATGGCCTTCTGGCTGCCGGGTTTCTGGGGGTTCGCCATCATCTACCTGGGCCTGGTCTCACTGGGCAACAGCATGGGGTTCCAGCACGCGTGTTTCGCGGGCCTGAACCAATGGTTCCACCGGCGCAGGGCGTTGGCCATATCCATCCTGGCCGCGGTGGCATCCCTGGGGGGCCTGGCGCTGATCCCCACGATGAACCTCCTTATAGACAAGGCGGGCCTGCGCTGGGGGCTCATCGCGTCCGGCGGGTTTTACGCGGTGATCCTGCTGCCGCTGTGTTATTGGTTCAGGAATCGCCCGGAGGACATGGGACTTCTGCCAGACGGAGCCACGCGACCTCCGCCCGCTCGGGCCGGCTCGGCTGCGGCCCGGCGTGAAACGCGGGACTACACGGTGGGGGAGGCGCTGCGAACCCAAGCGTACTGGCTCCTGCTGGTGGGCGCCGGACTGAGGCAGATGGCGACCCTGGGGATCCTGATCAGCCTGTTCCCCATTCTGGTTGACGACAAAGGGATGAGCACCCAGATGGCCGCGAACCTGATCGGGGCGATGTCGGCCATCAACTTCGTATCCAGGCTGGTGATGGGGTACATGGGGGACCGTGTGTCCAAGAAAACCATCATGTTCCTGAGCCTGACGGTTGAAGGGATCGGCTACCTGTGCCTGTGGATGGGCGACTGGCAGACAGCGGTCGGCATCACTCTGATCGTGGCGTTCATCGTGTGCGAAGGCATGATGGACGGAGCCGGTGTGATCGTGTGGGCCGCGCTCGGCGAGTATTACGGGCGCACCAGGTTTGCCACCCTGCGGGGATACATCACCTTTGCCTACGCCTGGGCCCTGGTAGCGTCCCCGGTGTATGCCGGTTGGGTCGGCGATCACTTCGGCGACTACGACTATGCCATCATTCCCGGCGCGCTTTGCGCGTTCGGGGCGGGCGCCTGTTTCCTTTTCATCAGGCGACCGCCAGAGTTGACGGCCGGCGATGTTGAAACGGAGACCCGGTAACGGTGTGCCCCCCGGCCGGTGCTACAATGGGCCCAAACCTGAGCAGAGATATTCGCCCCGCCTTGCGGCGACTCATGTCGATGGACCGATCGATGCCCGATGGGGCACCGGTTCGGCCTCCGGCCGGATTACATCAATTGAATCAATCACGGGGAGTCAGACAATGCCCACCATCCTGGAACAGTACATCGCAAATCACGCCGGATCCGCCGAGCGCTATCGTGACGCCGTGGGCATATTTCCCGGAGGGGTCACCCACGACAACCGTTACGCGGAGCCCTTCCCGTTGTACATCACCCACGGGCAGGGACCTCGGAAGTGGGATGTGGACGGCAACGAGTACATCGACTACGTTTCCGGCCACGGCGCGCTGTTGCTGGGGCACTCCCATCCAGCCATCGCCGACGCTGTTGCGGAACAGATCCGGCGGGGCACGCACCTGGGCGCGTGCACCGACGAGGAACTGCGCTGGGCCCGGGCGATAATGAACCTGATGCCGGCCGTGGAAAGGGTACGATTTCACAGCAGCGGCACGGAAGCTACGCTCATGGCCATGCGCCTGGCGCGCGCTTACACCGGGCGCAACAAGGTCATCAAGTTGCAGGACCATTTCCACGGGTGGCACGACTACGCCATGGCCGGTTCCGACCGCCCGGCGCCCGGTATCCCCGCAGAGTCTTGGGGCAGCATGATCATAGTTCCGGCGGGCAACCTGGACGCGGTCCAGCAGGCCATGGGGCGCGACACCGACATCGCGGCGATAATCCTGGAACCTACGGGCGCTCACTACGGGCAGCTTCCATTTGACGTTCCTCAATACCTGTCGGGACTGCGTCAACTGTGCGACCAGCACGGTGTGGTGCTAATTTTCGACGAGGTGGTCACCGGATTCCGCGCTTCCCCCGGCGGCGCGCAGGTTCGATACGGGATCACGCCGGATCTGACCACGATGGCCAAAATCGTGGCCGGAGCGCTGCCCGGCGGCGCCGTCGGCGGGAAAGCCGAAATAGTGGACATGATCGCCCAGCGCGGTGACCCAGAATGGGACAACACGGAGCGTGTGTACCACCCGGGGACGTTCAACGGTAACCCCCTTTCAGCGGTGGCCGGAGCGACCTGCCTGGAACTGATCGCTGCCGAACCCTTGAACGAACACGCGGACGCCATGGCGGCACGGCTGAAGGCGGGTCTGAACGAGGTGTTTACGCGCATGGAGGTGGGAGGGCATGCCTACGGCATCGCGTCCATGATCCACTTCACGCTGGCTGAAGGCGACTTTGACAACGAGTTCGGTCCGGAAGTTGATCGGCAAATCAAGCGCGCCGCGGCCACGCCGGCGGTCACCGGCATCAAGCGCGGGTTGCAGAACCACGGCATCGACATCATGGGACGGGACGCGTTCCTGGTATCGGCCACACACTCTGAGGCTGACATCGACGCCACCCTGGCGGCTTTCGAGGCGACGCTGGCAGAGGTTCGGGCAGAGGGGCTGGTTTAGCGTCCGTAACCCGCTCCGGAGGCCGGTCATGAAACCCTTGATATTGATCGCCGCCATCTTTGTGGGGTTGGCCGTTTTTGGCGCTACTTTCGGCGCAGTCTGGGAAGACGGAGTTGACCGAGCTCTGCTGGCTTCCAGTTTGGGCGCCGTGCTGGGCTTTGGCATGACTTTCTGGATAGTGCGAATATTCACGGATTGAGCAATGCGAAACTTGCAAGTCGCGTGGCTGTCCCTGTTGGCTGTCGGCGTGGGGTTGGTTTACGTCGATGTACACTTCCGCGTACTGTTGGATATACAGGGAATCCCAGCGCTGACTGCGCTGGGGGCTGCTCTGATTCTGCTAGCGTTGACTTCAATGCTGAACTGGGTGTTCAAGGAAGCTTGGGAAGAACACAGTCGCTTCGCTCAGCAGAACGGCGTGGGCAACCCGGCAGAGTAAACCCGAACCAGACAATCGAATCGAGAGGCTCTTATGGCAAGTTTTTGGGAAAAGATCAACGTAAACGGGCAGGAGATGGATATGTACGCCAGCGTACCGTCCAGCAGCGCCGGTTTTTCGGCTCCATACCCGGCCGTGGTGGTCGCGCAACACGCCACCGGCGTTGACGCATTCATTCAGGACATCTGCGACCGGTTGGCGGCGGACGGCTATGCTGCCGTTGCGCCCAATCTCTACCATCGGCACAGCAAGGAAGCGATCGCCGCTTCCGCCGCCGGTGGTCCACGCCCGAGCCCAGCGACGCTCCTCAGCGACCCCGACATCGTCGCCGACGTGAACGCCACCGTCGACTGGCTGCTCGGCCACGACGCGGTGCAGAGCGACCGGATCGGCGTCACGGGATTCTGCATGGGCGGGCGCGTGGCATGGCTGGCGGCCACGTCCAACCCGAACTTCAAGGCCGTGGTCCCGTACTACGGCGGCAACCTGATGACCACCTGGGGCACGGGTGAAACACCTCCGTTTGATTTGGCGAACAACATCGATTGCCCGATGCTGTTCCACTTTGGTGAAATCGACGCCAACCCGTCGCAGGACGACATGCGGACGCTCGACGCTGAATTGGATCGGCTGGGAAAAGCGCACCAGTTCCATACCTACCCAGGCGCCGACCACGCTTTCATGAATCCCGCTGGCGGCAGGTACAACGAGGCGGCGGCAGTGGCATCCTGGCCGCGCACCCTGGAGTTCTTCGCGCAGCATTTGAAGGGGTAGGCTCGATATGGATTCCGGCTTTCGCCGGAATGACGGAAATTGATGACACTCAGGAGGTACCGTTATGGCCAGTTTCTGGGAAAAGCTCACCGTTGACGGCAGCGAGATGGATATGTACGCCAGCGTGCCCAGCAGCAGCGCCGGCTTCTCTGCGCCGTATCCGGCGGTGGTGGTGGCGCAGCATGGCGGAGGCGTGGACGAGTTCATCCGTACCATCTGCGACCGCCTGGCCGCCGAAGGGTACGCGGCAGTGGCTCCGAACCTGTACCACCGAAACTCCGACGAGGTGATGAACGCCGACCCGCGCCCCCGGCCCTGGGACGTGCTCAGCGATCCCGACATCGTTGCCGACATCAACGCCACGGTGGACTGGTTGAGGAACCACGACGCGGTTAGCGACCGGATCGGAGTGACCGGCTTCTGCATGGGCGGTCGCGTCGCCTGGCTGGCCGCGGCCAGCAACCCCCACTTCAGCGCCGTCGCTCCGTACTACGGCGGCAACCTGCTGGTGACTTGGGGAGCAGGGGAAACCCCACCCTTCGAACTGGCCTCCAACATCGACTGCCCAATGCTCTTTCATTTCGGTGAGGTTGACGAAAACCCCTCTCAGGATGACATGCGCAGGTTCGACGAGGAGTTGAACCGCCTGGGCAAGGAGCACCAGTTCTACGTGTACCGCGACGCGGACCACGCCTTCATGGACTTCACCGGCCCGCGCTATCAGAAAGAGGCCGCAGACCGCTCGTGGCCGCGGACGCTGGAGTTCTTTGCCCAGCATCTCAAGTCCTAGACTTGCACGCTGCGGAGGAAAATGATCTTACTTCCCTCCATGCAAACTCACTGATGAAAGCGAAAAAGGAGTTTCCCAATGCCCCGGGTAGCACTTGATTTGGAACAGAAAGATGATCTGGCTGTCATTAAATCGGACGGATGGCGAATAGCACAGGGCCTGGAACCGGGTGAACCCAACCAGGGGCTCGTCGCTGAGATGCTGGGTAGCAACGCCCGCCTGCCCGACTACGACGACTCCGGGTGGGAGAGCGGCGCGGATTTCCAGAAGCGCTACTCGGTTGGGTTCACTTTCGCCTGGTACCGCCTGCGGTTCACCATGCCGGAGACAGTGAAGGGCCAGGATGTATCCACCTGCCGGGTCTGGTTCGAGACCAACGTGGACAACTACGGCGAGGTGTACATCGACGGCAAGATCGACCGAAACATTGGCGCGGTGACGGGCAACAACACCCCAAAGCGGGTTTTATTAGAAGAGCCGGGCGAGCCCGGCAAGGAGCACGTCATCGCAGTGCTGGTGGCCAACGCGCCGCTGGGCGAGCCGGTGGGCGCCATCTTCATGCGCTACGCCACTCTGGCCTTCGAGTCTCAACCCCCGCGATAGCAGTGCAATGAAAAGCGCTCTCGGACCGTCACGGAGTCCCGATCAGGTCTGCACGGATGTCGCCGTTGGCCTTTTGGGGTTGGTGGGTGTTGGCGCAACCCTGGCCAGCGTTGGCACCATTACTGCTGCGACGTACCTGGCGATTGTGATGTACGACCCGTCCCTGGGAGGGAGGGATTTCGCTGACTTTGGCATCGCCGGCCTGGTTGGACTTGTAACCGGCGCTGGCATTACGGTTACGGTGCTTGCCACCGTTTTGCACCATAATCGTAACCGGGGCGATTACAAGAAGATTATCGGCACGTCGGCAGTGATGATTGGGTTGGCAACTGTCGCCACACCGGTATTTGTTGTTATCTTGAAAATCTCTGGATCTTGATTGCCGGACTGTTCTGTCATGGCGAAGGCTTTGCAGCGTTGCAATTCGTCCGGAGTGTGGAGTGTGGTGAAGTCATGACCGCCGCTACCTGCGACCCGCGTGCGCTGAGCGTGGCGCAAGCCGTCCACGAGCGGGAACAGCCGCTGGCTACCATCCTGTTCGGTTCCCGAGCCCGGGGCGACTACGAAGAGCGCCGCTCCGACATCGACATCATGCTGGTGCGGGCAGAAGAACCGGATGGCGAGTACCAAGGCTCGGTTGAGGCGTGGGCCGAAGGCGTCGTCCGGGCCGCCTATGGGCATTGGGTGCCGATTCAACTGGTCTGGGTCTCGGAGCAAGGCTTCAGCAAGGGCCGGCGGTACATCAACCACATCGCTACCCAGGCTCTGTTCGACGGTGTGATCATGACGCAAAATCCGGCGGAGTACCACAACTGCGACCCCGACGATGCGGACACCGAGTACGAATACGACTGGACACCTTACAGTGAACGGCTGCGCCACGCCGAAGCGCACCTGTTAGCCTTTGAGCAAATGGTTGACTTGGGCAACATCGACCTGCTAATCGGACAGCAGGCCCAGAATGCGCTGGAACACGCCATGAAAGCCTTGATGGAAGCCCACAGCGCACGATACCAACGCACTCACAACATCGGGGATCTGCTGGGACGCGTCCGGGACATTGACCCGGAAATGCGGGAGTTTGCATTCAGCATCCCGCCCGATATCTATACTCAATACGCCGGAGATCAGGTGTACCGGCCCCCTCAGCATCCGTTGCTCACCGACCAGCCCGACTATCGGGAGCGAACCGTTGCCGACGCCCAGCGCATCATCGACCGCGCCCGTGAAGTGCGGCAAAGCCGTACCGATTAGCGCCGTAGTGTACGCTGGCATGCACCCCACCGCGTTCTGGATTCCGGCTTCTGCCGGAATGACGGGACCAATTTGAAAATGGAGGCTCCACAATGGCCACCCGTTCCTTTGCCGGTACCGTCAACGCGCCGGATTTCCCCGCCAACGTCGAATGGATCAACACCGACCGGCCTCTGAGCATGGCGGACCTGCGCGGCAAGCTCGTCGTGCTGGACTTCTGGACCTACTGTTGAGTGAACTGCATGCATGTGTTTCCGCAGTTGCGGAAAATGGAAGAGAAGTATGCCGACGAACTGGTGGTCATCGGGGTCCACTCGGCCAAGTTCCCCAACGAGAAGTACGCCGACAACGTACTGCTGGCAGCCCAGCGATATGAGCTGAAGCACCCCATCGTCAACGACGCCGAGTTCGAGGTCTGGCGGCAGTACGCCTGTCGCGCCTGGCCGACGCTGATGTTCGTTGATCCCGAGGGCAAGGTCATCGGCAAGCATGAGGGCGAACTGCCCTACGAGGCATTCGACGACCTTTTGGGTCGAATGATCGCCGAGTTTGACGAAAAGGGCATGATCGACCGCCGCGATCTGGGGCTCGTACCGGAGGCGGTGGAGCAGTCAGCCCTCGCGTTTCCCGGCAAAGTTCTGGCCGACGGACCGGGCAGCCGGCTGTTCATCGCCGATACCAACCACAATCGCATCGTGATGACCGACTTGAAAGGGAAAGTCCAGGCGGTCATCGGTTCTGGAGCAGAGGACTTCGTCGACGGCGACTACGCGACCGCCGCGTTCAATCATCCCCAGGGCATGGAACTCCTGGGCGAGATTTTGTACGTCGCCGACACGGAGAACCACGCGATCCGCCGGGTCGATCTGGCCTGTGGCACGGTCGATACCATCGCTGGCACGGGTGAACAGGGTCACGACCGGCGTGCCCAGGGTCCCGGCGCCCAGGTAGCCCTGAGCAGCCCGTGGGATCTGGCACACCACGAGGGGACCCTGTACATCGCGATGGCCGGAATACACCAGTTGTGGCGTTTGTCATTGGCCGACGGCGTAGTGTGTCCCCATGCCGGCACTGGAGGCGAGAGCATCGACAACGGTCCGTTGGCCACGGCCACCCTGGCCCAACCCAGCGGCATCGTTGTAGGCAAAGATCGGGGCGAAAACTCCATTCTTTACTTCGCAGACTCAGAGACCAGCAGCGTGCGGAGCGCCGGTATCGATCCGGTGACCGGTCGCGTGGCGACGCTGGTTGGAATCGACCTGTTCGCTTTCGGTGACCGAGATGGCGTTGAACACAACGTCCGGTTGCAACATCCGATAGGCATCGAATGGCACCAGGGCGAGCTGTTCATCGCCGACACCTACAACCACAAGATCAAGAAGGTCCTGCCGCTGACCCGCTCCGTGCAGACGGTCCTGGGTTCCGGGGCCATGGGGCTGCACGACGGCACCGGCCGCTTGGCTACCTTCAGCGAGCCCAGCGGACTGAGTTTCGCCAGGTTCGAGGACAGCCGGGAACCGCTGCTGTTCATTGCCGACACCAACAACCACGCCATCCGCGTGGCTGATCTCGCAAACGACGACGTCCGGACCCTCGAAATCCACGGTTTGTGATATCTTCCCAGCATTCGTCGGGCGGCCTACCTTACCTCGGCCCCGCAGCGGGTTAATGTACGGCCACGTCGGTAACCAGCGTGGCCCCGTGCAATGTTGGAAGCGCCTCAGCGGCCGCCAGATTGACGAGCGATTGCTACAATTAATCACCGCAAACGTTATGCTCGGCGTAGCAGTCCGAACGATGGCTGTTCCCATTCCAATCAGGAGACCCAATGACCGCACCCACGACCTCAGGTTCAGACGCCGCAGCACGTTCTGATTACGCCGTCCACGCCGATGACAACATCACCTTGCTAGCCAGCAAGATCATCCGTGACGTGCTGGTGACCCGGGGCGAGCCCATTCGGCGAGCCCAACTATGGCAGGCCGTAGAGCTGGCCATGGGGGACCGCTCCCCCGACGTTGACGGTGTGCTGAAGCGCGATTGGTTCACCAACCAGGACACGGGTCCAGGTCGGTGGAAGCTGACCGACGCGGTTGATGTGGGAGACTCACCGTTCGTAGATCCATCCGGAGCGGTGAATCTGGCTGCGGTCGTGGAATACATGCGGGTATGTCGCCATGGGGAAGCGCCCTACATCAGCGATCTGGGAGATTTCATCAAGCTTTGCAAACCCGGCGTGGAATTGGACGCCGGGTGGCTGGTCGGCGGCAACCCGGGGCGAGGATAAGCCCTTGACAATCAGCGCGGACACCATCGCTTACCACCAGGAGCGTAGCCGGCACTTTCTCGGCTTGGTGGACGATGAGTTGGCTCGGGGCGAGTTGGAAGAGGCCAGCAACAAGGTTTGGGGCGCCGCCGCACATGCCATCAAAGCGGTTGCCGAACGCCGCGGTTGGGAGCACCATGCACATTCGCTGCTACAAGAGGCCATACAGCGTTTAATTCGTGACGAGGGCGCGCCGTCGCATCTATGGGGCCAATATATGATGGCGTCGGCCTATCACCAGGGATTTTCTGCGTGGCCTCCGCCTGCAGATGGTATCAGCTACCGGAAAGAAATTATCAGCGAGTTCATAGCAACGCTGGAAAGTCTGGGCTGAGTGGCGCGGCCGATCGCCACCTGACCTGATAACTCTCTCACGCCCTTGGCCCGCTCCCTATTTCGGGCGGTCTGTTATACTGCCCGTCGCCGCTTTTAGTCCCGGCGCTCCTCGAACGTTGCGCAGGTCCTTACGGCATGTCCATAGATCAAGGAAGAGGAGACCGATCTGAAGATGGCTGAACCAACTACCCGCATCGTTGAAAGCGACGTCCTGATTATCGGCGGCGGCATGTCCGGCTGCGGGGCGGCTATCGAGGCTCGCTATTGGGGGGGCGACGATCTGCGCATTGTGATGGTGGACAAGGCGGCCACCGATCGCAGCGGAGCGGTTGGGGAGGGACTTTCCGCGATCAACATGTACATGGGCATGCGGCACGGTTGGAACCAGCCGGAAGACTATGTCGAGTACGTCCGCAACGACATGATGGGCATTTCCCGCGAAGACCTGGTTTATGACATCGCCAGGCACGTTGACGGCAGCGTGCACATGTTCGAGGAGTGGGGCCTCCCCTTCTGGTACGACGACGAAGGGATGTACGTCCGCGAAGGCCGCTGGCAGGTAATGATTCACGGTGAGGCGTACAAGCCCATTGTGTCTGAGGCCACCAAAAAGGCGATTGGCCCGGACAATCACTACGAGCGCGTGTTCATCTCCCACCTGTTCACCGATGCGGAGGACTCGAACCGGATCGCTGGAGCAGTGGGTTTCGGCGTCCGCGAGGATGTGATCTACATCTTCAAGGCTCGGTCGGTAATCAGCGCAGCGGGCGGGGCCACCGCGCTGTTCCGTCCCCGAAGCGTCGGTGAGGGGATGGGCCGCACCTGGTATTCCATCTTCGACACGGGATCGGTGTACGGTTTGGTGATCCCGGTCGGCGCGGAGATGACCCAGATGGAACACCGCTTCGTCCCCAGCCGCTTCAAGGACTCATACGGGCCGGTCGGGGCGTGGTCGCAGCTGTTCCGCGCCGACCTGACCAACGCGGCTGGCGAGAATTATTTCATCAACCGACTTCCCGAGCTCACGAAGTACGACCCCTATGGCTCAGCGTTCCCCACGCCGACGCCGCTGCGCAACCACCTGCTCTGGACGGAGATCCAGGCGGGCAACGGGCCAATCCAGCTCAAGACCCCAGAGGCCATCGACGCTTTGGCCGCCGGCGACGAGGAACGCAAGCGGGAAATCATCGCGGAAGCTTGGGAAGACTTCCTGGATATGACCATCTCCCAGGCGATCCTCTGGGCGGCCCACAACATCGCGCCGGAGGAACGCCCTTCGGAGGTTGTGCTGGCCGAGCCCTACATCATGGGCAGCCACAGCGGCGAATCGGGTGCGTGGGTCAGCGGACCGGAGGATGTGGCGCCGGACGGATACCATTGGGGCTACAATAAGATGACCACGGTGCAGGGCCTGTTTGCCGCCGGCGACGGCGTAGGCGCCTGCCCGCACAAGTTTTCTTCCGGCTCCTTCACCGAGGGCAGGCTGGCCGGCAAGTCCGCGGTGATCTACGCCATGGACCACCCGAGACAACCCAAGACCGACGACCGCCAGATCGACGAGCTCAAGCAAAAGGTTTGGGCTCCCATGGTCACCTTCGAAGAGAACCAGTACGCGTCCTCAAATCCGGAGGTCAATCCCAATTACTTGCTACCTCGACAGGGCCTCTACCGGCTCCAAAAGCTGATGGATGAATACGTGGCCGGCGTGTCGGCCGGGTTCACCACCAACGAGTCCACAATGCTGCGCGGCCTGGAACTCCTCGGCATGTTCCGCGAAGACCTGGAAAAACTGGGCGCTCGCAACCGGCACGAATTGCTGCGTTGCCATGAGCTGATCCACCGCGTGTGGGTTGGCGAGGCGCACCTACGACACATGCTGCACCGCAAGGAAACCCGCTGGCCTGGCTTCTACTATCGCAGCGACTACCCCGAGATGGACGAAGGAAACTGGAAAGTGTTCGTGAACTCACGTTACGACGCTGAAAAAGGCCAGTGGAACGTGTTCACCCGGCCGTGCCCGCAGGTGTTCTAGGCATGACTGCTGAAGCGCTCGCGCCTGACCCGGTGGCCCAGTTGGAACGGGTTACCCTTCGCGCCAAAGACGTAGCCAGCGGCGTAACCCAAGATCAGGCGACGGATGCGACGCCCTGCTCCGAGTGGAACGTGCTGGATTTGTTCAATCACCTCATCGGTGGACTGGAGTTCACGGCGGGCTGCATCACCGGCAACGTGCCCGACATTCGCCCCAACGAGGCCGAGAGCAGTTATCGGGGCGAGACGGACGTTGCCGTTCTGATCCGCGCCTACCACTCCGCAGTTGATCGCGCGCTGGAACTTGCGGACAACCCCGGCGCCCTGGAGCGAACGGCAATGACGCTCTTCGGTAAGATTCCGGTGGCGCGCATCATGATGGGCACCGTCCTGGATCAACTCATCCACTGTTGGGATCTGGCCCAGGCCACCGGCCAGGACACCACCCTGGACGGCGAGATGGTGGAATTTGCCTACGGGATGCTGGTGTCCGGCGGCTTTGCCGACATGGGAAGGCAAGCCGGCTTCATCGGCCCCGAGATCGCTGTGCCTGATTCCGCCAGCACGCAGGACCGGATGATCGCCTACATGGGCCGACACCCGTAACCAGAAGCGGCGATGGCCTACGACGAATCGCTGGCCGCCCGGGTCAAGGAAATTCTCGCGGAACAACCCGATATCGCCGAACGCAAGATGTTCGGCGGGCTGGCTTTCATGCTGGCCGGGAACATGGCCTGCTGCGTGACCGACCGGGGTTTGATGGTCCGAGTGGGACCGGATGGCTACGCCGAAGCATTGGCACTGCCCCACGCCGGTGTCATGGACATCACTGGACGACCGATGCGAGGCTGGGTTCTGGTAGCCGCCGCGGGGCTGGAGTCGCGGGCCAGCCTGACCGAATGGGTCGACCGGGGAGCCTCATTCGCCGCCACACTGCCGGCGAAGTGACCCGAACCGACCCGGATTTGAGGGAGACAGGAGCGGACCCATGCAAGCCATCGACATGCACATCCACGTGCCCCGCGAACCGGGGCTTCCCGAGATCGAGATTGAGGCGGAGTTGTTGCGCTATTTCCGGGCGCCGCCGCCGCCCAAACATCCGGCGGAAATGGCCGACAAGTTCCGCGAGCTTGACTTGTTCGGGGTGATCTTTTCGGTTGACACCACCACCAATACGGGCGAAAAACCGGACAGCAACGACTGGGTGGCAAGCATCGTCAACTCCCATCCCGAGCAATTTATGGGCTTCGCGTCCGTGGACCCGTGGATGGGTAAAGCGGCGTGCTACGAGCTGGAGCGATCGATCAAGGAATTGGGGCTGAAGGGGTTGAAACTGCATCCCATTCATCAGGCCTTTCTCCCCAACGACACGCGGTTTTACCCGCTTTACGAGATCGCAGACGGTCTGGGCATTCCGGTGCTGTTCCACTCCGGGTTTGCCGGGGCCGGCTCGGGGACGCCCGGCGGTAGCGGCCTCAAGTTGAAATACAGCCAGCCCATACCGTGTTTCGACGACGTGGCCGCCGACTTTCCGAACATGACCATCATCATGGCTCATCCTGCCTGGCCGTGGATCGATGAGCAAATCGCCGTGGCGCTGCATAAATCCAACGTCTTCCTCGATCTATCGGGTTGGATGCCCAGATTCATACCCGAGACGCTGATACGCGAGACCAACACGCGCCTCCAGGACAAGGTGATGTTCGGTTCCGACTACCCTTTCATACAGCCGGACAACTGGCTCGCGGATTTCCAGAACTTGCAAATGCGAGACCATGTGATCCCGAAGGTGCTGTTGGAAAATGCGCAGCGCGCGCTTAACATCTCCGCCTGATTTCAGCAGCACGAGCGGCACGGCAATGCGGGGCCCGATCCCGCCTGCGGCAAGTGGGGCCGGCGTGACCCAATACCTGCGCAATCCCACCGGGCAGGAAATGCGTATGCGGTATGCAAAACCCATATTAGAGGTGCCCCGATGACGAAATGGGTTGCCGCCTTCGCCATACTGCTGTCCGTGATTGGAACATTAGTCGCGTGGCCAGAGGACGCCACCGCCCAGGGAACCGTCACGGTAATTGAACAGGGAGTCGAAAACCAGTTTCCCGACGGATTACGTTTTTACCTGGAAGCGGAAAGCGCCAGCGCCGTAGAGGAGATCCGGGTTTACGTGCGCAAGCTGGGGCAATCCAGCCGCAGTGTGTATCGTACCGTGGAGTTTGAACCGGGCGCGCGAATTTCGGGCGAGGCCCTGTTCCAGAGCAAGACGTCCAACGAGTTTATTCCCACGGGAACACGGCTGTCGTACTACTTTGACATCCGCACCGCAGACGGCCAACGGCTGGAAACCGAGCCGCAGGTCCTGGTGTACCTCAACCGCGGATTGGACTGGGACTCGGTCTCCGACGGCCTGATCAACGTCTACTACTACCACCACACGAGCGAATCGGAAAATCGCGCGAACCAGGTGCTGCGGGTCGCGGCCGACACCTATGCCCACATGGGGCCGATTCTGGGCGTTGAGTTGACTGAGCCCATGAACCTGGTGGTCTACTCGGACTACGCGGACATGCGCGTGGCGTTGCCGCCCAAGTCTCGGGTGGCAGCGCAACAGCTGCGTACCTTGGGACAGGCCTTCACCACCGAGAGGACGCTGCTGGTGGATGGCTCCAACGATGTATTCGTCGGCGACAACATACTGAGCACCGCCGCGCACGAATTCACGCACCTGCTGGTGGCCGACGCCGCGGGAACCGCCTATGGCCAGGTGCACACCTGGCTGAACGAAGGCCTGGCTGTGTATTCGGAAGGCGGCAATTCGGAGTTCGGTCTCTACGTGAACACCGCCGTCAGGAATGACTCGGTCCCACCGTTGGCCAGCCTGCGCACCTACGCCGGCACACCAGAGGAAACGCTGCGCAACTACGGTTTGGGCCACTCTGTGGTGACCTACATGCTCGATACCTACGGCCAGGAACGGATGACCGCGCTGTTTTCTTCCCTGCGCACAGTCCACAACTTTGAAAAAGCGTTGGCCGAGGCATACGGGTTGACCATCATAGAGCTGGACAACGAATGGAGAGAGTCGCTCGGGCTATCCCCTCGCGAGCTGTCCACACCGGTTCTGCCTGCGTTCCAGGCCATACCGACCCGTCGCCCCACACCGACGCCCGCCGAATCGATCCAGCAGGTTCCTGCTCCCCAAGTCACTGCTCCGGCGACTGCTACGCCAACGTATGCGCTCGGGCCGACTGCGACGCCGGTCCAAGGCCCTCCAGGAGCTTCCGAGCCGGTGAGAGATCTTACTCCTAGGTCGTCCGGTGGCTGTGGTGCTGCCGGTGCTCCAGCAGAGTCAATGTTCCTGACGTTCCTCACCTGGCCGGTAGCATTGCTAGTGTTGGCAGGCAAACGATACCGGCGACGGAAATAGCCAATACCCAATGGGAGGCATTCACAATGCGCGCAGTCTGGTATGAGGAAAATGGAGACGCCTCGGTGCTGCAGGTGGGCGAGATGCCTGACCCAACGCCCGGCCGCGGCGAGGTGCGGGTGCGGGTGGTCGCATCTGGCGTGAACCCGTCGGACTGGAAGCGGCGACAGGGCACTACCTCGCGGATCGACTTCCCACGCATCATCCCCAACCAGGACGGCGGCGGTGTCATTGACATGGTGGGCGAAGGAGTGCCCGAGAGCCGGATTGGCGAGCGGGTCTGGCTCTACCAGTCCCAGTTCGGGAGAGCGTTTGGCACCGCGGCAGAGTACACCGTACAACCGTCGGACCGGGCGATCCGGTTGCCGGACAACGCCGACTTCTCCCTCGCCGCGGGCCTGGGCGTTCCGGCCCTCACCGCGCACCGCTGCGTTTTCGCCGACGGATCGTTGGACGGCAAGACGGTGCTGGTGCCCGGTGGCGCGGGAGCCGTGGGCAACATGGCGTTGCAGATGGCCCGACTGGGCGGCGCCGAACGAATCATCAGCACGGTGAGTGGCGACGCCAAGGCGGAGATCGCACGGCAGGCCGGAGCGCAGCACACCGTCAACTACCGGACTGAAGACACCGCAGCGCGGATCCTGGAAATCACCGACGGCGCGGGAGTGGACCTGATCGTCGAGGTGGACTACTCGGGCAATTTTCCGGTCAGTCAGCGGATCATCAAGCGTGGCGGCAGCATCGCGATCTACGCGGCTGGGGACGGGCCGGCGCCGCCGTTCCAGTTCCCGGTGAGCAACGTTAACGTGCGCCACGTGCTGGTTTACGACATGGCTGAGGATGCCAAGAGCACGGGCGTGGCGGATACCAACCGCTGGCTAGCCTCCGGGGAACTAGTCGGCATGGACGGGCCGCACTTTCCCCTGGAGGACACTGCCGAAGCTCACGAAGCGGTGCGCGCGGCCACCGTCGGTAAGGTCGTAATCGACGTCAGCGATGGCGGGTGACCGCCAACCAGCCTCCTGCCCACTCTCGTTTGATGGGACAATCGCCTAACGGTTTTCGAACCTTGCCGGTCGCTCCACCATGGCCCGCTCCAGGGCAACTTTGAGCCGCTCGCTAAAGAAACGGCTGGTGGACGATATGATCCGGTGCTCCTGACGGTCCGCCCGCTGGGTGGGCAGGGTCACGATGACGTGATAGACCTTGAACTTGTTGGAGCGGATGCGGTTGCCCCACCACGTAACTGCCACCGCCACCAGCACGACGAAAATGCCCATGGTCAGCCAGGCGCCGGCGAACCCGCCGACCGCCGCTACGGCGAACCCGATTACGCCTCCGCCACCCACAGTGCGCCACCAGCGGATGGGCGGTCGATCCGATTCCTCCTCGACGATCTCCATTTCGACCGCAAGGATGTCCTGGATGCGGTATTCCTTACCTTCGGGCTCGATGAACCGCTCGTAGGTCACGAGCACACCATGCTCTTTGAACAGGACCCGGTCCTTGGAAATCGCCATGGGCCGCGCTCCGTCTAACAACTCGGGACCGCTACTGGGCAGTCGTGCCGCCGTCGATCACCAGCTCGGAACCGGTCATGAACGACGATTCGTCCGACGCCAGGAAAACGATGCCGTAAGCGATGTCGTCGGCATTGCCCACTCGTCCTATGGGGATCTGCTCGTTGATCCAGGTGAAGTGTCGTTCGTTCTCGTAGCTGCGGGCCGTTAGCGGCGTCCGGCAGTAGCCGGGGTGGACCGAGTTCGCGCGGATATTGTCGCCGGCGTACTGCATTGCCGTAGACTTGGTCAACAGGCGAATAGCGCCTTTGCCCGCATGGTAGGCGGTAGACGTGGGGCTCCCCACCAGACCGTAGATGGAGGAGATGTTGACGATGGAACCGCCACCGGCCCTGAGCATCTCGGGAATGGCGTGCTTGGTTCCGAGGAAGGTGCCCTTGCCATGGACATCGATCTGGCCGTCCCATGCCTCCTCGGTGGTCTCCTCAACCGTATAGCGAGCGCCCGACCCGGCGTTGTTGACCAGGACGTTCAGGGTCCCGTACGCGGACACGGTAGCGGCTACGGCGTCGATCCAGTCCTGCTCCTGGGTCACGTCGAGCTTGACGAAGATGGCGTCACCGCCGGCGGCGCGGATCTGCCCGGCAGTGCGCTCGCCGCCCTCGGTGTTGATGTCGCCTAACACGACCTTGGCGCCTTCTTGGCAGAACATCCGGGCGGCCGCGCCACCGAAGCCCATAAGCTCCCCTTCCACGCCGCTGGCGGCTCCACTGATGAGCGCAACCTTGCCTTCCAATCGCATCGTGCAACCTCCTGCCGTCGGCGTGTTGACCGTGAGACCACGGCATTATAGCAGGGGCGACTACGGTTTCCGACGCCGTGCGAATACCACCGAGGCAATGATGCTGAGCGCGTGCCCGTCCCACCGCGCCCGTCAAGCGGTTATAATGCGCGCCGTATAGTATTGAATACTATTGCCGCCGCGCCAGGAGAGTTCCCGTATGCCCGACTACTTTACCGAAATCGATGTCCTCCGCAGTGGCGACTCCGCCGGAAACGGGATGACCCTGCGGTTGACTGATGGGTACGGGCGAACCATTCACACCGTCGCCGTCCCGCAGGAAGGACACTCCCATACCGGGCCGACCTGGGCGTACATCTTCGAAAACGAAGGATTGACGCTCATCGATCCCGGTGCCGAGGCATCGTTTGACCTGCTCCGTACCGGCATGGCGCTGGGCGGTCTGGATGTGCAGGACATCGACCGGGTGATCATCACCCACGGCCATGCCGACCACGACGGCGGTGTGGCGCGCGTGATCGAGCAATCGGGAGCGGAGCTGTGGGCCCACGACATCTACCAGCCTCTGCTGCCCTTTGACCCTCGAGACTTGCAGATGGCAACCGACTCGCCGATCAAGGAAGCGATGTGGGAAACAGCGCGGGCAAACGGGTTCACGCATTCCGATTCAGAAGAACGGCAACGCTATATGGCCTCCCGCCGCACGCACCGCGTGGAGCACCCGATAACGCACGGCGAGCAGCAGGGCATCCTCACCTATATGCACGCGCCGGGGCACTCGCCGGACGAGATCTGCGCGGTGATCGGCAACGGAGCAGGAAGCGACATCGTTTTCACCGGCGACCACGTGCTGCCCGAGATCAGTCCGCATCCCACCATGAAGACCGGTTATAGCGGGGAGGTGCGGCGCAACCTTCCGGTTCATTACCAGGACCCCGACGACTCGTACGGCTTACTTACCTATCTGCGTTCGCTGCAGCGGGTGGCCGATCTGGGCCCCGAAGTGGCGATCCTGCCGGCGCACCGGCTCTACAACAACCACAAGTTCAACTTCCAGACGGCGCAGCGGGCTTCCGACCTGATTCGGTTCCACGCACGGCGATTAGGGCGCATACTGGTTACGGCCGGGCCGGAACCGCAACCGCTGGAAGACGTGACGCGACGCACATTCGAGCGCCGCAAGCTGGAGGGAGGCAACTTCTTCGCAGCGTTGACTGAAGTGGTCGCCCACGTGGAGCTGCTGGAAGACTCCGGCGACCTGGAGATCACGGAGGAATTGCGGTTGCGGCGGACGGGGCGGGAGAACTACCAGGAGCTGCTGCGGGCGTTGTGACCGGAGAGAGACCATGACCCAAATGAGCCCGATGCAACCATACGATGAGTTCATTGAGACCATCACAGACTATCGGCTTCAATCCCGGGAATTTCTGGCGAAGCGTCGCACCTATCTGGCCGACGACGACCTGCACCAGGCTTCCGAAAAAGGCTGGGGCGCGGCGGCCTGGATGACTAAAGCCGTTGCCATCGCCCAGGGTTGGCAATACGACAAGCACGAGCATTTCAGCGAGGTGCTCTATCAGGCAGGCAAATTGACCGGAGATGACCGGCTTCGGACATTCCGCGCAATCGCGAACGACCTGCATGGCAATTTCTACCAACGAAAACGGTTTTTGCACGCCGATCTCATCGGCGATTCCCTGGATGAGGTTGCTATGTTGCTCGACCTGCTGGAGCCGCTGACCGAACGCTAAATCGCGCGACACGGAGAGGATCATCATGTCTTTGGAAGGAAAGGTTGCGCTGGTGACCGGCGCCGGGCGTGGCATGGGCCGGGCCACGGCGCTGGCGTTGGCAAATGATGGGGCCGACGTGGCCGTCACTGACATCCTGGCCGACGCGGTGGAGGAAACTTCAACCGACGTACGGGCCACCGGCCGCAACAGCGTCGCCATTGCGGCGGACATCGGGGACGGCGGCGACATTGACCGGGTCATCGCTGACACCGTGAACGCGCTGGGCCGGGTGGATATCCTCGTGAACAACGCCGGCGTGACGCGGTACCTGGACATCATGGACATCACCGAGGAAGACTGGGACCGTATCCACCGGGTGAACGCGCGCGGCGCATTCTTCGTCATGCAGCGGACCGCCCGTCAGATGATCGACCAGGGCGGAGGCGGGCGCATCGTCAACATCGCCTCCATCGCCGGCAAGGGCTATCGCGGCACGTCCAACGCGGCCTACGCCGCCAGCAAGGGCGCCGTCATCTCCATGACGTTGATTGCCGCGCACCAGCTGGCGCGCTACGACATCAACGTCAACGCCATCTGTCCCGGTTCGACCATCACCGCGATGTCAACCTCCACCATGGAGCAGCGGGCAGCGGAGATGGGAATATCAGTGGACGAGTTGCAGTCCCAGCGGGCCTCGAACATCCCCATCGGGCGCGCCAACGAACCGGAAGACATCGCGGCCATGGCCGCGTTCCTAGCCAGCCCGGGCGCACGCAACATCACGGGCCAGACCATCAACGTTGACGGCGGGCTGGTGATGCATTAGATCCCTCCCCCCGCCGTTTCGACGGTCAAGTTACCAGCGCTACCTGACGGGTTTCAGCAGTTAGCTGGGCTTCCAGCTCGGCGGTGCGGCGAGTCATCGCCTCAAGATCAGCGCTGAATTGGGACAGGGTTTCGGCGTGCTCCACGCGAGCTGTGCGAACCTTGCGCAATTCGCGATAAACGGCCCAGGCGGTCAGGACCGGCCCGATCACCAGGCCCACTATGGAGATGGCCCCAAGAGCGAAGCGCACCCCCGTAGAGGCGGCGATAGACCCGGTGGCCCCGCCGCCTGTAGCAGCAAACCCGGCAGCACGAGGCGCAAAAGCCAGAAATCGGCTGGTGATCGGACTCAATAGACGCAGGATGCTGCCGGAGGAAGTTTTCCACACCGTTGACGCCGCGAAGCTGGCGCCGTAGCGACCCACGATGAAAGCCGACGACCCCCGGGGCGCCTGGTGCAACAGAGGCTGTTTGTTCCCGAAAGGCAGCCGCACCGGTATGCGGAAGCGTCGCTTCGTCACATCATCAGTTTCCGGTTGCGGCTGTAAAACCCCGGGCAGAGGCGGCTCGGGCAGTCCGAGTTGTGCCGCCAACTGGCATTGACGCTCGTGCTGGGACTGCATCAACTGGATATGTTCCTGTCGAGCCAGGTCAAGCTCTCCGTGCAATCGGGTCAGTTGGCGGTGGGCACGTACTTTGACAACCGCCTGTATCACAGCACAAATTCCGGCCATGGCTATGGCCGCGACCAGGGATGACG
The DNA here is from genome assembly GCA_034423575.1 of Dehalococcoidia bacterium. Classification (GTDB taxonomy): domain Bacteria; phylum Chloroflexota; class Dehalococcoidia; order Lucifugimonadales; family UBA3495; genus Bin87. Next base: position 93,697 of record DAOUIF010000007.1, read on the forward strand.
TCAGCACCGTTGCTATATTGGCAGTCATGGATGGATGGTTAATTTGAGGTCACAGGTCGAACTGCGGTTCCGGCCATACCCGTCGCTCCATCCTTCATGTCATGGCGAGACACCAGTCGCCATCGAAGGGAAGCACGAGACGAACACAACCCCCAATAGATTTTACGCGATCCGTCTTCGTCGCGGATGGCCCAGCGCATTCGGCCCGGCCGCGACCTGAGGCCAGCCGAAGGGGCGGTAACGCCGGGCTTCACAGGCTGTAACTGCCGATCACGCGCCACTGGAGGTCGGTCGCCCACGCCCCGCCGGACCAGTCCTCGGCGGCGGCATTGGACTCAAAACGCGTCAATGTCAGCCGCCAGGCACGGGTGATTTGGGACACTTTAAGGTCATCGGTCACAGAGCGGGCGAACTCGACCGCGCTGTCAAACACCGAGTCGGGCAAGTTTGCGTGGGAGAGCAGAGGCATCTGAGGCGGAAAGTCGGGTCCGAACACGCGCCGGGGGCTCCTCACACCGGAATTGCGTTCCAAAAGGTCAGCGACCATCGACTGCAGCCGATACAGCGATTCGTTGACCACCTCGGGCGAGAAATCAAGCCAGATGTTCCCGTCGTTGTCGCGGTCGCGCGTCGTGGTGATGCCACGGTTGAAGAGGGGGAACCGCGGCGAAACACGGCGGTAGCGTTCGGCAAGCTGCTCCAACTCCCTGGCCAATTGGTTTTCGGCGTTGGGGTCATCGACGCCGTCGAAAGGGAAATAGTCGGACATGAGCATGTGCAGCATGTGCATCTCGGCGGCCCAGCAGGCAAACTGCCCGCAGATCAACTGGCGGGCGCGATACGCGCGCGCCGTGAACTCAGGGTCGGTGAGGAGGCTCACGCCGTAACGAACTGACATGACGGTGCCGAAAAATACTGCCGCAGTGCGGTGCCTATCTCGATGCGCCCAGGGCTTTCTTGATGCCCCGGTACATGCGGCGCAACGGACGGCGACGGGGGTGCAGGTTGTGGGCGATCAGCGGGGCCAGGGTGGGATTGGCCGCCACCAGCGGCGCAACCCACTTGCGCAACTCCGCCATGGTAGGGGGTTGCTCGTCCCAGGTCGGCACCAGGGATTCCAGGGGATGCCATTGCTTGCGGCCCGACAACCGCGTCATCACGGTACCGCCGGCCTCCTGCACGGCGACGGCGCCGCCCAGCATGTCCCACATGCGCGGCGCGCCGATGACGGCGAACTGCATCACTCCCAGGGCGGTCATCGCCAGTTCGTAGGCGATGCTGCCGGTGACTCGTAGCTGGCCCAAAGGCTGACCCTTCAGTCCTTTGCCCACTCTGGTGGACGCGCCGAACGAGCCGGGCAGGCCGATGAGTCGGTCGCCCCGAGGTTTCTCCGCCTCGTATACTGAAACAGGCTCGCCGTCCGCGAAAGCCCCACCGCCAGCATGGCTGTGGACCACCACTCCGGATGAGTTGGCGGAAGGCCAGGGGATATACACCGCGCCGGCCAGTGGGCGGCCGCGGTGCAATACACCGATCGACGAGGCGTAAACCGGCAAGCCGTTCATGAAGTTGGTGGTCCCGTCCAACGGATCCAATACCCACAGGTAATCAGCTGCGGACCGCTCCCCGTCGGCGCTGGCGTCGTCTTCCTCACCCAATATCCCGTGCTCCGGAAATCGCCGCGTGATCTGATCCACTAGGTAGGCCTGGGTCTCCTTGTCGGCGGCGGTAACCGGGTCCTGCTGGGCCTTGTCCTTGTACTCAACGCTGAGCGCGCGCCCGAAGTGGCCGGCCAGCAAGTCCCCCGCCCCGCGGGCAAATTCTACAGCCGCGGCTTCGATCTCGACACCGGTCGATTCCGGGTTCTGATTCACTACCATACCGTTGGCGATTGTACACCAAACTGGCGCGGTGGCCGGCCGGGTGGACGCGGGGGAGACGGGGGCCTCACCTCGCCGTCGAGAGTGGGTTCGGCTGTTATAATCCCGTGCAGCATTCGAGGAGGACGGGCAATGGATCTGGAACTGAACGGAAAGGTGGCGATAGTAGGCGGCGCCAGTCGCGGGCTGGGCCGCGCGTGCTCGGAGGTGTTGGCGGAGGAGGGAGCGCGAGTAGCGATGTGCGCGCGGACCCCCTCCGTGCTGGAGCAGGCGGCGGACGAGATCCGGTCCGCCACCGGCGCGGATATCTTCACCTACGCCGGCGATCTGGACAATGAGGAAACCATCGCCGAGTTGGTGGCGCAAACCGCCGCGCACTTCGGGCAGATCGACATCATGGTCAACAACTCGGGAGGGCCTCCGCAGGCCTACGCCAAGGACTCCACCGAAGAGCTGTGGCAAGTCTCCGCCAACCGGTCCCTGTTTTTCTTCGCCCGCATGACCCGGGAAGCGCTGCCACATCTGCGGGCCCAGGGCGGCGGAAGGATCATCAACATCCTGGCCAGCACCGTCTACACTCCCATCCCCAACCTGGCATTGTCTGCGGCAACTCGCATGGGCGTGATCGGGTTCATGAAGAACCTGGCCGACGACCTGGGGCACGAGAACATCCTGATCAACAACGTATGCCCCGGCAGCATCATGTCGGAACGCATGATGGAAAACGTGGAGGACCGGGCGCGCACTCAGGGAATTCCGCTGGAGGACGCGCTGGCGCAGAGGGCGGAGCAAACGGCCCTGAAGCGCATCGGCGAACCCCGGGAACTCGCGTACTTGGTGGCGTTCCTCGCATCGTCCCGATCCAGCTACATCACCGGCACGACCATGCTGGTCGACGGCGGGCTCGTGCGCTCGGTGATGTAGGGCGATACGTGACAGCTCGAAACAGTCCCACCCCGCCTCCGGAGCCGGCAACGCCCGAAGAGTACGTGGACCGGGGCAACCGGTACAGCCGCAATGGTGTTTACGAGCGAGCCATCGCCGACTACACCGCGGCAATCGAACTGGACGCCGCGTGTGCTGACGCGTGGTTCAACCGGGGCGTTTCCTGGTACGAGGTCGGAGAGTACCAGCAGTCCATCGACGACCTGACCGAGGCGATCCGCCTGGAACCCGACGACGACAACTACTATTCACGGCGGTCGCTGTCGTATCTGTTCAACGACCAGCCGGACGAAGCGCAGGCAGACATGGATACCAGCGAGGAGATCCGCTTGCGATCCTGGGAGTAGCGACGAGAGACGTACCGACCCGACTGGAACGGTTGACCCGAAGGCGGTCGCAGAGCCTACTCGGCCGGCGGGATGCGCTGCCCGTCGTCAACGGCTTCCCGCTCCGGGCGCGTGGCGGTCAACATCAGCAGGGACACCACGGCAAGGTTGATGCCGAAGGCCAGGAACGCTCCCTGGTAGCTGTGTACCCGGTCGACTGCCAGGCCGGCAGCAGTGGGGCCAAGCGCCTGACCGCCCACCTGCGCCGCGAGCCCCCACGCGCGGATGGATCCCAGGTGGAGCCGTCCGAAATAGTCGGCCCAGACCAGACGGCCGATGATATGCAGCCCGCCGACTCCAAACCCAAGAATGAAGGCTCCCAGCACGCCTGTGCCGATGCCGCTGGCGAAGGCGGTGGTAATTGATCCGCATGCCACCACCAGACCGGAAGCGAGCATCACGAAACGCGCCGCCTCCCGCTGAGAGACCGCCGACCAGAATATGCTGGCCGGAACCTGCGAGATGGCGAAGGTACTGGCGGTCCACACGGCGATGGAGGCCGGCACTCCCTGGTCGACAAAATGGGGCACCATGTGCAGCGACACGCCAGCCTGAACAATAAAACTGGCGAAGGAGAACAGTATCATCAGCCAAAAGGAACGAGTCCTGGTGGCCTGCCGAAGGGTGAAGTTGATCTCGTCCACTGCGCTCTGGGGCCGGCGGATGGACGTGGATCGACGTGCGGACGGCGGCGATGCACTGCCGCCATCGGGTTCCAGCCCCAGGTCTTCGGGACGGCGCGCCATGAGAAGGATCGCCGGTATCACGCCCACAGCAATGGTCCAGGCGCCCAGCGAGTACCATGCCATTTCCCATCCCCAGACACCGGTGACGGCTTGTGCCACCAGTGGCATCACCGCGAGGCCGGAGCCCTGGGAGACATGGTTCAGGGCCAGCGCGAAAGGCCGCCGTCGGATGAACCAGTTGCTGACCGCTACCGAGGTGCCCAGCTCCAGGGGACTGGAGAACATCATGCGGCCCGGCACATACACGAGATAAAACTGCCAAATCTGGGTCGCCGCTCCCAGCGCCACGGCGCAGACGCCGGCGATGCCGGACGATATCCCGACCACCATGCCCGCGCCGTAGCGATCCAGGATGGGACCGACCAGTGGCGCTGCCACCGCGCCCAGGAGCCCACCCAGGCTGACCGCACCGGAGAACTCCGCCCGCGTCCAGCCGAACTGCTCGGACATCGGCACAACAAATACGGTGAGCACCGCTACCGACATCAGCGGGCGCGACGAGTAGGAGACTACTCCTGACAGGCCGAGGATGACCCATCCGTAGTAGAAGGGAGTGGCCCGTGCGGCGCGGGTCTGCAGAGCGCGCATCAGCGGGCTAGGGTGTGGCAAATCCGGCCGACCCCGCGCGCTGGGTAGCAAGAAGGATCGGAAGCCAGGTTCACTAGATCACGTCGGCCCGTTGGCCGGCGTTTCCGAACCCCGACCCAAATACCGTGGGATTATATCAGGAAGCAGATCAGCCTCCTCCTGCTGCTACGTTATAATACGTCGATGCAGCGTTCGCTCCGATTGGCCCTGGCCCAGTTCAACCCCACCGTCGGCGACATTCCCGGCAACGCCTCCCGGATCATTGAGTTGATCGAGGAAGCGCGGGCGCGTCACGCGGATGTGGTCGCTTTTCCCGAACTGGCCATCACTGGATACCCGCCTGAAGACCTGCTTTTCAAGCCGTCCTTCCTGTCCGACTGCGCTGTCGCCGTCGAGCGCGTCGCCGCCGCTACCAGGGGAATCGCAGCATTCGTCGGCTGTCCGGACATCCTGACCGGCCAGAACGATGTAGCCAACGCCGCGGCGATCATCAACGACGGTCGGATCCTGGACTGGTATCACAAGATGTACCTGCCCAACTACGGTGTCTTTGACGAGGACCGCTATTTCCGGCGTGGCGAGGAATGCCCCGTATACGTCATCAACGGGACTCCGGTGGGTGTGGGCATCTGCGAAGACATCTGGTATCCGATTGGCCCCATCGCCGTCCAGCGCGAGGCCGGCGCCGAGGTGATCGTCAACATCAACGCCTCGCCGTTCCATGCCGGCAAAGCCGGCCAGCGCGAGCGGATGATCTCCACGCGGGCCGCTGACCACGGGGTGTTCGTAGCCTACCTCAACGCGGTGGGCGGACAGGACGAATTGGTCTTTGACGGCGCCAGCGTCATCTGTTCGCCAGACGGCGGGGTAATCGCCCGTGGCCCTGCCTTTGAGGACAGTCTGATCGTGTCAGATCTGAACGTGGAATCCGTGTTCCGCCAAAGGCTGCGAGACCCCCGCGCCCGCAAGGAAGACCCGCAGATCCTGAGCCAGGTCGGTCAGGCGCGCGTGACCAAATTATCCGAACACCGCCTGTCTGACCGGCAGCAAGCGCAGCGGCTCATGTGCCGCTCGTTGGACGACACCGAAGAGGTGTACCAGGCCCTGGTGGTGGGCACTCGCGATTATGTCCGCAAATCGGGCTTTGGCCGCGCTCTCGTCGGACTGTCGGGCGGCATCGATTCCGCACTTACCGCAACAGTCGCGGTCGACGCACTGGGCGCGGAAAACGTTGTGGGTGTCACTATGCCGTCGCGCTACTCCTCGGAGGGAAGCGTCGCAGATTCGCAGGAATTGGCGGACAACCTCGGGGTCAGCCTGTGGCGCATCCCCATCGAGCCGGCGCATCATGCCTTCGCCGACATGCTGGCCGCCCATTTTGCCGGCACGGAGGCCAACGTAGCCGAAGAGAACGTCCAGGCCCGCATACGGGGCAATGTCCTGATGACCATCTCCAACAAGTTCGGCTGGCTGGTGCTCACCACCGGAAACAAGAGCGAGATGGCCATGGGCTATGCCACACTCTACGGTGACATGGCGGGCGGCTTCGCGGTGCTCAAGGACGTGCCGAAAACGCTGGTCTACGAGCTCTGCCGCTGGCGCAACGCGCGCACCGGAAACGGACGGCCGTTGATTCCGCAGACAGTACTGGACAAACCACCCAGCGCAGAGTTGCGCCCGGATCAAACGGACCAGGACACGCTGCCGCCTTACGAGTTGCTGGACCCGATCATCAAGGCATACGTCGAGGACGATTACGGATACGCCGACATGGTCACCATGGGCCATCGCCCCGAATGGGTGCAACAGGTCATCACGGCGGTTGACCGTAACGAGTACAAGCGAAGGCAGGCACCGCCAGGGGTGAAGATCACGCCCCGGGCGTTTGGGAAAGACCGACGGCTGCCGATTGTGAACCGCTACCGGCCGACGTCCTAGTTCCCCAATATCTCCTGCACCGAGCAAGTGAACCCCGGCAATACCTCACCAACGTCCAGCGTGTCGTCCGTGGTGAGTATGACCGCCGGGAGGTCCGGTTGCCGCACCCGTATGGTTGCGGTCTCCGGGTTAATCACCAGCGCTATCCGTACCCCGTGGCTCAGCCACATGGCGGCCTTTTCGTCTACCTCCCGCTCCGAGTCGCTGGGCGATTTGATCTCCACTACAAGGTCGGGCGCTACCGGGCAGTAACCTTCAAGGTCGGCGTCAAGTGGCAGCCGCTCCGCGGAAACGTAGGCCAGGTCCGGCTCCCGAACCGTGTCGGGGTTTCTCTCCAAGAGTACGCCGGAATCGGAACCGAATACGTGGCCTAAGCCAGCCGGCACAACGTGCGTTACGAACTTGGACCCTAGTAGCATCGCTATTTTGCCGTGCTTCACACCCGCTGGCATTGTTTCGTGCAGCACCCCCCGAATCAACTCACCTCTTACCCCTTGACTGTCCAAGCGGAGCAGGTCATCAGCCGTAAGCAGTTTTGGCTTGGCAGTGGTCATCGTGGCACCCTCGGAAGACGTCTTGGGTAGTGTATCACCCGCCCGAATCGTCCCCGCCGCTGGTTTCCTTGTAGGCGAAGACGGCGAACAGCGGGTCGCCGGGCGGGGCCATGTCGGGATTGGCGATGCCGCCGCGCACGCCGTTGAAGCCGCCGGCGTGCTGCATGTAGGAGGCCACGAGCTCGACATGGTCCTCATCGTTGGTGGAACGCCAGACCCGCACCGCCTTGGTGGGGAAGCATCGGTTGGAGAAGGTTACGATGAACACGCCACCGGGCCGCAGGATTCGAGAAACCTCGGAGAAAATGATCACCGGCTGCGTCAGGTACTGCACGGACACCGTGATGACCACGGCGTCGAAGGACTTGTCATCGAAAGGCAGCGACGGGTCGGCGTTGATGTCCTTGAGCAGGTACTCGCTGAGCTGCGGATTGTCCGCCATCTCGGCGGCGTTCATACCCAGGCCCACAATGCGGGCGCGCGGGTGGTCCTCGGGCCAGTGGGTGCGCCAGCTGCTCATGAGGTCCAGCACCTCAGCGTTCTCGGGTATCAGCTGCTGGAAGAGCCGTCCGACGGCCACGATGGCGCCGTCGTCGATATGCACGACGAGGCGGGGCATGGTGTAGAACTCGGCGTCGCTGGATTCGTCCTCCCGCTGGAAGAACTCCGGCGGAAAGCGCTGCGGGTCCATTGCCAAACCCAACCTCCTGATGAGCGCCGCCTGTCCGGTGGGGGTTTGGAAGCGCATTGTGACCGGGTGCCTTGGGGCTTCTAGGATCAGTGTTCCCGGCGAGGATTGTAACACTGCCCAAACCCGCACACTGAAAATGTCGCTATCCGCTGCGGCCTGCAACATTGTCATGGCGCATTCGAACGGCTATGGGCGGAAACTGTACAGGATACGCTGCCGCTCAGCCGAGTAAGTGGCCAAGACTTCCTCGCAAACTGAACCTGTGTGTACGAAGGCGTAAGGTTTGCTGGGATAGTCAGAAGACAGACTTGACAGGGCGATTTCCGAGCGAATGCAGTCGTCTTCTTCCAGTTGATAGCGGTATTCCATGCGCGCAAACAGTCGGTTTCCAACGGTCACCGCAGTGGGTGGGGAGACCGGCTCAAAGAAGTGCCAATCTTCTGCCAGGATCGGCAGAAAACGCGACCAGTAAAACCCGGCGATGGCTCCAAAAGCCTGGTCCGCCTCCAAGTAGGGTTGATTGAACTGAACCGTGAGGATGTCAACTCCCCGCTGGCCGCCGTAAGCCGAGAATGCCGTGAACTGTTGAGTTAATCCTTGCGGACCCTCCCCCAAAATGTACCAACCTTCAGGAATAACGATGCTGTAGCCATAGCCCCACTTGAGGTTTTGGTAGGTTGCCTGGGAGGGACCGCCCGCTTCGTATTGCGCCAGACGCTCGGCAACTTCATTGCTCGCGATGGAGAGATTGATACCGGAAATAATCCTACCCTGCAGTTGCTCGTATCCAGCCGTGTTTACGCCGATAACTTTGCCGTATCGATCGATCAGTGGCCCGCCGCTGTTGCCCGGGTTGACATCAGCGTCAATTTGAATCCAATCGTGGTCGTGATATATCCTGTGAGGTGCCGACACGATTCCCCGGGTCAACGTGGGACCAGCGCCTATATATTGGCTGATCGGAAATCCCCAAGTCGTCACCTCGTCACCGTAAGCGACTCGGCTGGAGTCGCTCAGTTGCAACATATTGAATGGACGGTTGGCGCTCAATTGGACCACAGCTAAGTCTGCCAATATACCCTTTCCGATAACCCGGCCTGTGAACTCCAATAACTCGCCGTCTGGAGTCTCAATCAGCGCGGTTAACGTCTCCGCATCCTCCACCACGTGCCGGTTGGTCACCATCAACCCATCCGAACGTACTATGAAGCCGGTCCCACCTCCGGCGCCGCCTCCGGGGTAATGTACCAACAGATCGGCTATGGCAGGTTTGACCAGTTGGGTGACTTCCGCAATGGTCAACGGGCGTCCCGTAATCGGGGGCGGTGCCGGCGCGACCACCGGGCAGGAGCCGCCGTGGTCGTTGATGGTGATGTAATTCCAGTACGGTCTGGGCCACGTGGGTTGGCCGTAGCGGGAGCCGTTGCTCAGCACGGTGCAGGCGTGGTAAGCGCCTTCCTGGAGCCCGTACAGCGTGTATGTGGCTCGATCCGGGCTGACGTTAGGGGCGTCCACATCGACAAAGACGAACGCCTGCCGCCAGTTTCCAGTGATGCTCGCCTTGGCCCGGGGGTAGTCCCGGTCCATGTTAACGCAGCCGACCCGGTAGTGCGTTGCTCCATGGGCAACATCCCAGGTGAGAACCAATTCACCGGGATTGAAGCCGTTGGCGACGGCGACGTTGGTGGGCGGGGAAGCGGTGGACTGCGCCTCCGCGGGCACTGCGCTGCCTATGAGTGAGACCAGGACAATGACGGCCAGGAGTAGGGAAAATGGTTTCAGCAATCTCAACTTGGAAATCAAGGCTTTGGCTCCGGTTGCGGCTATGAAGGCGTCGTCAGCGTAATTTGAGGGATCGGATGTCAGTTCCGTCGAACGATCCCTCACCCGGCACTTGGATTTCTGGCGGAAGGTGGTTCAACAACTCTGGCGCTTCCTCGGGGGTAGGTCGTTGGTCGAACCAAGTGCGGAACGTATCCGACTCATCCTCCGTCATGGTTCCATTCTCCACCGCCTGGTACAGCATCCACTCCACGTCCAGATCCGTGGCGATTATGGCGTCCTGCGTGCTGAACGAACCCATGTTGTCGGGCCGGTCCGCCAGCCAACTGGCCAGCGCGCCGGAGTCTTCTGGCGCAACCTGGTTGACGCCGGGATCTTGACCATCCTGCACCGGCGGTGGGGACGCGGCGTGGGGAGCCACAAGTGCACGGGGTTCCCGCGGTTCCGCGATGTCGTCGGCGGGAGCCGGCGGACTGGAGTACAGGCCCGGGTCGGTTAGATCGGCCTGCGCCTGGGCCGCGGCAGCCTCCTGGACCGGCTGCTCGCCGGAATTGGCGGCGAACATGGAGCCGGCGGCAACCGCGACGGCCAGGACAACCGCCACCGCCGCCAGGAAGGGCCAGCGTTTACGGAACACAGAATCCGATCTGGGCATTATTCATCCCTCATTCGTTAGTGGAGCGCCGCAGCGGAACGCCGCCGCTATTCACCGTCCAGCAGCGCCAGCATCCGAGCGACAAACTGGTGAACCGCCGGGCGTTCCTATGCCACGTCGTAGTCTTCCATGTTGTCGCGAAAAAAGTTCGCACGGAACCGTTCCGCAGTGGCAAACCCGGCGACGATGAAGGGGTCGTCGTCGGCGAACTCCCGGTCCGACGCCGCCAGGAAGTCACGGGCGGTTCGGGCGTGTTCGGCTGCGGTCATTTCCCTGGTGGTCATCGGAGCCCTCAGCAAGTCGGCGATCCATTGTACCCGCCCGGCGGCGCAATGCGGTAGGGCCGCTGCCTGGCAACGCAGCGGCCCTGAAATCAGACGGAGGCTTGGTCAGCCGCGGTCAGGGAGTGCAATCAAGCTGGGGAATGGCAACGCCCGGCGGCAGGGTGTTCCGTCCCGGCAGGCGTGCCCAGCGCTTGCCCAGTTCCGCCCAGGTGAATTCGGCTCCGACGTTGATCTTATTGTCGTACAGGTTGTTGCTGCTCAGCACCGTGAAGGTGTGCGCTGCGCCGGGAGTTAGTCGCCGGATGGTGTACTCGGCGCGTCCTTCCTCGCTGACCGGGATGTTCAGCGCGTTCACGTCAACATAGACGAAAGCCTCAATCCAATCTTTCGTGCAACTCTCCCTGGTCAGATTGTAATCGACCTCCATGTTGACGTAGCCGATACGGTAGTGGGTAGCTTCGGGCACGAGATCCCAAGATATGACGACCTCGTCGTCATTTTCACCAAGGCGTATGTCGAGGTTGGCCGCTGGCGGTGAGCCGCGCCGCTCGGGTACGATCCCAGGAACCGGCAGCTTCGCCAGGCCGTGGCCCCAGGTGGAGTCCGCTTCATGAGATCCCCGATCAGCCGCGTAGTTCTTCAGGTAATGTACCACCTGCCACGGGGCATAGTGGGGGAAGCGTTGCCTCACCAACGCCGCCAAGCCGGCCACGTGGGGCGCGGCCTGGCTGGTGCCAGCGAACCAGCATTCCGTGCTATCGTCATAGCGGGTATAGTGAGGATATACCGTTGATCTTCCGCAGGAAATTCCCGTTATGTCCGGCTTGATCCGACCGTCGATGGTGGGGCCGCGGGAGCTGTAGGGTGCAATGAAATCGGGATTCTCCCAGTGGGCGGCCCCCACTGCCAGCATACCGGGGTTGCGGCTATCGGCCTCGGCGGTGAGACTGTAATCCAGCGAATAATATTGCCATTCGTCAGCCATGAAAGCCTTCAACTGGATCCAGGCAGGCTCATCAGGACAAGTTTCCTTTTGTATAAGCACATAGTAATCTCCTTCGTCATCCGGGCTAGTGGCTTCAAACCATACTATAGCCCTGGGAATGTCAAAGGCTCCGCCATTCTGTATATCAATATCCTCGGCAACCAAAATATCGTTATTAGGGCCCGGGATAGATCGCACCAACCTCAAATCCAAATCGCAATCAGCGCCTCCCCAGGAATCATCCCACCTCATGAATGCCGTAACCCTGGAGGCCCTTGCGGAGTCTTCATCAAATGGCAGATAAAATGAATTGCCTTGATCCCGTGAGGTGAAATTCAGTTGATTATTACCGTCCGCATCGCTGAACCTGCCGTACCAAACCTTTTTAGCGTGATTGCCGGCGGCATTGACGAATACGATGCCGCCGTCCACCGCCGCGTCGATGCTCCTAAGCCGGCTGTCGCTGAATGGGGACGTGCCATCGCCAGGTCCCTGATAGATAGAACCTAAACCGAAGCCAAGGTGAAATCTACATTTGCAGTGCAGAGCGGGTTGGCTTGGGTGTCGGCGATTAATTCGCCGGCCTTGGCTTGGAGCACGGTTCGGCAGCGATGTTTGACTTCTTCCCGTCGCTGGGTCAGATCGGTGAA
>DAOUIF010000008.1:0-25118 GCA_034423575.1 Dehalococcoidia bacterium
CTCTTCGGCCGCGTGCAGGATGGCCGGAATGTCGCCCCGGTTGGTGCAGATCATCAGACCCTGGCCGGCTTCTCCCTCGTGGGGCGGGCCAACCATAACCTTTTCGATCATCATGCCGATGCGATTTTCCGCTTGCTGTTCGCCGGAACCGGATTGCGTGGACATGTCGGCGCCTCTCGTGGGTCGATTGGATGCGCCAATATAACACGGGCTTCCCGTTGCTACGGGGAACTGTTTCCCCAGCAGGGGAATGGAAACCCGCGTGCTATACTTCGGCCGACGCCGACCCGGACAGATGAGCGTGGAATGTCCGCTATTTCCACTACTCCAATCCTTTCTCTCGTTCGATTCAACAGATACACGGCATGGGCTCGGCATACCAGGGAGGACCATAGATGGCGACGGTAATGGAACGCAGGATTCGCGGTCGCGAGCGCCAGGAGATTGCTGACGAGTTGAGCCGTCGCGTCGACGGCGAGGTGCGTTTCGATCCGCATTCCCGCCTGCTCTACAGCACCGACGCCAGCATCTACCAGATGGAACCCGTGGGCGTGGTAATCCCGCGCTCCTCCGCCGACGTGCAGGCGGTGGTGGAATTCGCCGCCCGCGAGGGCATCCCCGTTCTGCCTCGTTCCGGTGGTACCAGCCTCGCCGGCCAGACCGTCAACCACGCCATCGTGATGGACTTCAGCAAGTACCTGAACAACGTCCTCGAGGTGAACGCAGAGGAGCAGTGGGCCCGTGTCCAGCCCGGCATCATCCTGGACCAGCTCACCCGCCAGATGGGCCCCCACGGCCTCCAGTACGCACCCGACCCCACCACCGCCAACCGGGCCTGCGTGGGCGGCGGCATCGGCAACAACACCTGCGGCGCCCACTCCGTCATATACGGCAAGACCCTGGATCACATACAGGAACTGGATGTGATCTTATCCGATGGGTCCACTGCCCACTTCGGCGAGTTATCGCCGGCTGAGCTGGAATCGCGACTCAGCGCCGGCGGGCTGGAAGGGGACATCTACCGCGGCGTGCTGCGCATCGCCCGTGAGCAGAAGGACGAGATCGACCGCACCTACGCCAAAATCCAGCGCCGCGTCAGCGGCTACAACCTGGACGAGTTCATCCTGGACGACGCCCACCGCGGCGGTCCGGTGAACCTGGCCCGCATGGTGGTGGGCTCCGAGGGCACCCTCTGCGTGGTCACCGAGGCCAAGGTCAACCTCGTGCCGCGGCCCACAATGACCGCCCTCTCCGTGCTGCACTTCCGCACCATATACGACGCCAGCGAGGCCACCACCCGAGTGCTGCGCCACGAGCCGTCGTCCATCGAACTCATCGACAAGATGGTTCTCGATCGTTCCCGGGAGGCCATGGGAACGGCGCGGCTTCCCGGCTTTGTCGAGAGCGATCCCGGGGCCATGCTGGTAGTCGAATTCTACGGCGAAACGGAAGCAGAATTGACCGCCAGGATGGACGGCCTGAAGGCCGACATCGGCCTCGCCTACGCCTGCGTCAACATCCTCGACCGGGCCGGCCAGGCCGCCGTCTGGAACCTCCGCAAGGGCGGCCTCGGCCTGCTCATGAGCACCAAGGGCGACGCCAAGCCCATCCCCTTCGTGGAGGACCCCGCCGTCGACCCGTCGGTCATGGGTGAGTTCGTCCGCCGATTCGACGAAATTGTCACCGATCACGGCACCACCGCCGGCTACTACGGCCACGCCTCCGTGGGCTGCCTGCACATCCGCCCTCTGGTCAGCCTGAAGAACCAGGACGGCATCGATAAGATGGTGTCCATCGGCGAGGCGGTGTCCGACCTCATCAAAGAGTTCGGCGGCTCCATGAGCGGCGAGCACGGCGACGGCATCGTGCGCGGCGTCTGGACCCGCAAAATGTTCGGCGACCAGATCTACGACGCCTTCCGGGAACTCAAGCAGACCTGGGATCCCCAGGGCATCATGAACCCGGGCAAGATCATCGACACCCCGCCCATGACGGAGAACCTGCGCTACGGCGTCGCCTACCAGCCGCAGGCGCTGGACACCACGCTGGACTTCTCCCAGGACTTCGGCTACGCCGGCGCGGTGGAGATGTGCAACGGGATGGGCGCGTGCCGCAAGCTGGACGGCACCATGTGTCCGTCGTTCATGGCCACCCGCGACGAGGAACACTCGACGCGCGGGCGCGCCAACCTGCTCCGCGCCGCCCTCTCCGGCCGCATGCCCGATGGAGCCGAGAGCTCAGTTACCGACCACCGTCTCCACCAGGCCCTGGACCTGTGCCTCGAGTGCAAGGCCTGCAAGGCCGAGTGCGAATCGGGCGTGGATATGGCCAAGCTCAAGTACGAGTTCCTGGACCACTACCACAAAGAGCACGGCGTTCCTCTGCGCTCCCGCTTCTTCGCCAACATCAACGGGCTGAACCGGCTGGGCAGCCGGTACGCGCTCATCACCAACTGGCTGGCCGGATCCGCCCTGGGCCGCTCGCTGACGTCGAAGTTCCTGGGAATCGCGCCGCAGCGACAACAACCCGCCTTCGCGTCACTGTCCTTGCCCGACTGGTTCGCCCAACGGGACCGGAACGGCCACGCCGAGGCCAAGTACGGCACGGTGGCCCTCTACAACGACACCTTCATGAACTACAACTACCCCGAGATCGGTATCGCCGCCGTTGAGGTGCTGGAAGCGGCCGGCTACCAGGTGGAACTGGTCAACGGTGGCTGCTGCGGGCGCCCCATGATCTCCAAGGGCCTACTGGATCAGGCACGCGACCAGGCCCGCTCCAACATCGATGCCCTCTACGCCTACGCCAGCCAGGGCATCCCAATCGTCGGCTGCGAGCCCAGCTGCCTGCTGACCCTGCGCGACGAGTACCCCGAGTTTGTGTCCGACGACCGCGCCCGCGCCGTCGCGGAGAACTCGTTCCTCATCGATGAGTTCCTCGCCAACGCCCAATCTGAAGATCGCTTCGACCTGCAATTCTCCGACCTGGAGAAGCAGGTGCTGTTCCACGGCCACTGCCACCAGAAAGCCATGGTTGGAACCGCCAGTTCGCTGGCGATGCTCAACATGCCGTCGGGTTACCAGGCGGAGCTGATCAACGCCGGCTGCTGCGGCATGGCCGGCTCCTTCGGCTTCGAGAAGGAGCACTACGACATTTCCATGCAGATCGGCGGCCTGTCCCTATTCCCGACCATCGCCGCCAAGCCCGACGCCGAGGTCGCGGTCATGGGCGTGTCCTGCCGCCAGCAGGTGGAGCACGGCACCGGACGCCGGGCGCGTCACCTGGTCGAGGTGCTGCGGGACGCGGTGGCAACGCCGGCGCACTAGCGCACCATCGCCGGCGCTCGCGGACATATTACGGCGCGCGGCAGGCTCTCCCCAATCTCCCGCTGGTACCTCGCGCATTCCCAAGTGGAAATCTGGGCCGCTCGCCACCGCCAGTACATCCTGGCCGGATCATACCTCACACCCGTTGGCATCGGTGGCACGCCCATCGCCGGGGCCGGCGCGAGACTGATGATGGTGTCAACCCGGTACGGACTGCCGCCGGTGACCTGAATTTCATTAGGATATTGTGGAGCAGACCTCAGACCAGGGTTCGATGTGGGGTCGGCAAAAATGGAAGGCTGGGCGCGGTTGCCAAAACCGACAGTAATATCGCGGTCGGTCAGCAGGTGGACGGACGCCAGGTCCGAGCGGTCGTTTTCGGAGTCGGTGTCATGCTCAGCGTCAACCCTGGCCAGCAATTCGTACTCGCCCACCGGGTACCGCAGCGTTTTCCAGGTGAACTCTACGCTTCTGGACTCGCCGGGCTCCAGGCTCGCGCTTTGCTCGTACATCGTATCGAGACCGGCCGCGTCCAGCAGATAGACCGTGCCTCGGCCAGCGTAAGGCCCCCGGTTCTGTACTGCGACGGTTATTTCGACCCAATCGCCTTTGACGATCGGATGCAATGGATCCGGTGCCTTGAAATCGACGACGGCAAAATCGACCTCGGGCGGTCGCAGTTCTATCTCGAACGTTCTTACCGCGCCCGCTACGCCGGGTATCTGCACGCGGAACAAGTGATCACCAGGCTCGTAGCGGCTGGTGCGCCAGGTGAAATCAGTCGAGCCAACGGCCCCCGGCGCCACGCGAGGTCGCCTCGTTTGCGGTTGCCTGTTCCCTGACGGAAAGTACAGCTTGACGGGGATGTTGGCCGCGATCGAACCGTTGTTGCGCACGGTCACCGTTATCGAAACCGGCTCGCCAACTACCGGAGAAGCAGGATGCCAGGATATGTCCACTATCGAAGCAACCAACCGGGGAGAGACGAGCCTGATCTGAATCGTGGCGGATATTGCCAACTCGGTGATATTGTGCTCAGCCATAACCGTGGCGGTCAGGAGATGCTCCCCGGCGCCGTAATTTGAGGTCTTCCAGGTGAATTCCACCCGTAGGGTTTCTCCCGGCTCGATCCACGGGGACTTACGCTCCGTCCGCTTTTCATCCGACGGGAAAGTGAGTTGCACCGGCACATTCAGGGCGGACGGGCCGTTGTTGATCACGTCTACCCAGATCTTCACCGCCTGCCCCTTGACGGCCGTCTCTCTGGGATCGGAACCCATGCCGACGATGGCAACGTCGACAATCGGCGGCAACAGCTCGACGGTGAACCCACGCGCAGATGGCGGTTCGCTGGCCACTTCCACCCTGAATTCGTGCATGCCCGGCTCATAATGGCCGGTGCGCCAGGTGAAAGAAACCTCGCCGGTAGCACCGGGATCGATGCGGGGGCTCCGGGTTTCAGGTTGCTTTTCATTCGATGGGAAATGCAGGGTTGCCGGGATATTGGTGGCAACCCGGCCATCATTCCGTACACTCACGGTTATAGAGACCAGCTCACCAACCCGCGGGAATTCTGGACTCACAGCAACGTCCAAGATTGTGGCAGCAACCACCAACGGTGTGAGCACAAACCGGAGTTCCCCGGAGGTTTGTCCGACCGTCACGTTGTCGTCGAGCAGTATTGCAGCGCGCAACGTATGAGCACCCGCATCGTAGTTTGACGTCTTCCAATCAAACGATACTCGGGCCGTTTCGCCCGGACCCACACGTGGTGAACTGGTTTCGGGCCGTTTGCTGGCGGACGGGAACGTGAGACGAACCGGGACGTTCAGCGCGACCGGCCCATCGTTGCGCACATCGACCCACACCCCCACCGGCTCGCCTACCATCGCAGTTTCGACCGGGTATGTGCCCATGCCCACGATGGCCACGTTTTCTATAGTGGGCAGCAGGTCAATTGTGAAACGCCGTTGCGGGGTGTTTGCGGCCGCCACTTCGACGTGAAACTGGTGCGGGCCCGCAGCGTAGCGGCCGGTTAGCCACTCGAACGTCGCCGTGCCAGTCCCGCCCGGGGCCACGTGCGGATGCCCGGTTTCGGGCTGCTTGTCCGCTGACGGAAAGTGCACAGTGACCGGAATGCTGGCCGCGACGATACCATCATTGCGCACGGTTACCGCGATGCGCACCGGTTCGCCAACCGACGGGGAGTTGGGGCTCCAGGAGATGTTGATGATGGACGCCGTCAATTGGGCAGGAACCAGTGCGATCTGGATCATTGTCGATGTGTCCAACTCGGTGATGTTGTAGTCCGCCAAGAGAGTTGCCGTCAGCAGATGGGTGTCGACGTCGTAGTTGGCGGTCTTCCAGACAAACTCAACCCGTGCGATTTTTCCGGGTTCGATGCGCGACGACGTTTGTGAGGGTAGCTTTTCATCCGACGGGAAAGCGAGCTGCACCGGCACATTCAGGGCGGACGGGCCGTTGTTGATCACGTCTACCCAGATCTTCACCGCCTGCCCCTTGACGGCCGTCTCTCCGGGGTCGGAACCCATGCCGACGATGGCAACGTCGACAATCGGCGGCAACAGCTCGACGGTGAACCCACGCGCAGGTGGCGGTTCGCTTGCCACCTCAACCACAAACTCGTGGTTCCCGGGTTCGTAGCTGCTGGTGCGCCAAGTGAACGTCGCGGTTCCGGTTTGGCCGGGATCCACCCGCGGGCTTCGTGTTTCCGGTTGCCTGCCTCCTGACGGAAATTGCAAAGTGACGGGAATGTTGGCCGCAATCCGGCCAACATTCCGTACGGTCACCGTAATGGTCGCCGGTTCTCCGACACGCGGGGCTTCAGGGCTGACCGCAATATCCACGATTGTCGCGTTGATTATCAGAGGCGTCAGAGCGAACCTGATTTCTTCGGTAGTCTGCCCCACTGTGATGTTGTTATTCAGCAGGATCGCTGCGCTCAAGGTGTGAACGCCTGGTTCGTAGTTGGAAGTTTTCCACTCGAAAAAGATCCTCCCGGTTTCGCTCGGACCCACACGCGGTGAACTGGTTTCAGGGCGTTTGCTGGCCGATGGAAGCGTGAGCCGCACCGGAACGTTAATGGCAAGCGGCCCGTCGTTGCGCACATCAACCCACACCGCCACCGGCAGGCCAATCATCGCCGTTCCTGCTGGGTATGTGCCCATGCCGACAATGGCCACGTCTTCTACGATGGGCAGCAGGTCCACCGTGAAATGTCGTTGAGGCGAGTTAACCGCGGCTACCTCGGTGAGGAACCGGTGCGTTCCCGGCCGGTAGTTGCCGGTGCGCCATTCGAAAACCACCGTCCCCGTTTCACCCGGATACAGGTGCGGTTTCTTGCTATCAGGCTGCCTGCCTCCCGGAGGGAAGCGCAGCGTAATCGGGATTCTGGTCGCAACCGGCCCGTCGTTGCGGACGGTCACTGATATCGAAACCGGCTCGCCTACCATCGGCGCTGTCGGGTATGACGAGACGTCCACGATTGATGCCGTGACCGCCAGCGGGGAGACGCGGAACGGCAACTTCAACGATTTCTCGCCAGTGGCGATGTTGTGCTGGTCGGGTACGGCCGCGGTCAGCATGTGATTGCCGATGGCGTAGTCTCGGGTTTTCCAGTTGAAACGCGCGGTTTCAGTGGACCCCGCGGGTACCTCAGGACTGCGGGTCTCCGGGTTCTTAGTCGCGGAAGGGAAGCGCAACGTCACGGGGACGTTCGCAGTAGCCGGCCCGTTGTTCTGGACCTCCACCTCGATGGCGACCTCTTCACCCTGCATCGCCGTGTCCTGGGGAGATGTGCTGATGCCCACTACCTCGGCGTTGATTTGCAGTGTCACGTCCCGGCTAACCTCGACCACGCGGCCGTATTCTGGCGCAGTCAGCTCCAATTTCAGCACGCGCTGTCCCAGGTATTTGCCCGATGCCGGCAAATTCCAGGTAATCACCTTTTCCGACTGAGCGCCGGCTGCCAACTCTCCAAGATATTGATCCGCCGGTGTCTGGCGCGTGTCGTCCAGGAATAAATTCACGGTCAGCGGCAGCGCGATATCGCTGTTGTTCTGTACCGTCAGAGTAACGGTGACGGCGTCGCCGAGAAACGGCATTTCGGGTGAGCTGGAAACGGCCGTCACCTCGACCTCCACCAGGGGCTCTTGTCGAGTGATTTCAATAACCTGCGTGTTGTTATTCAAGGAAAGGTCGACCGCCGCCGAGAGCAGGACTTCGATGGCATGGTCGCCGGGCGACAGGTCCCGGAGCGGCACTGCCACGGTCTCAGTCCTGGTTTCGCCAGTTGGAATGACCATCTTGAGCCCGTGCAATTCGAGCGGGTCCGTGCCCTCATCAGCTGCCAGAACGAACCGAACCACAGCCGGTTCGTTCGTCGGTCCGTCATTGGCCGCCGCAACGGCAACTTCGAAGGCATCAGCGGCGAAGGGCAAGGTACTCTGTGTCGGATGAGCCGATACCAGCCGCACGTCCACGGCTCCGAAGTCCGGGCCGATCAACTCCGCGCCTGTACTGTTGTTATCTCCTGTCTGGTCCCGGAGACGCAAAACGATATCTTCAGGATGGACGATGTTTATCCGGTCTGTCGATTCGTCCGAGTTGTTGGCTCCATTGACGTCCACGAAGTCGCCGGGGCTGGCTACGCTGACGGCAGCCATGATCGGCTGATCGCTCAATGCCGGAAGCGTCGGAATGGTCCACTCGATATTGTTCTCCGACTTGCCGCCAAAGGGTACGAGGCAACTCGAAAAACAGAGCGCGTCGGGGTCGCTGATAGCGTGGCCCCCGGGCCCGTTCATGGTGAGGACGAGGGTGAGGTCGGTTTGGCAGCTGAAATTGTAGACACTGTAGGTGGCCTTCAGCTTCTCGCCCACGTAATGGTCAGGAGGCGAGCGACTTTGATCGCTCCGGTCCCTGACGTCGGTGACTCTAACCCCAACATCCTCGATGCAGGTGTCCACGCCGTCGAATGCTGACTGGAAGAGTTCGACCTCGACGATTTGTTCATTGTCGTCAGTTGTAGTGTCCCCAGGGAGTTCCGCGGCGACTTTCAGCATATGGGTTCCGATCAATGCGCCGGTTGAGTCCCACTGCAACGTCACCTCTGAACTGGCTCCAGGTTCAATGGAAGACGATGTAACCTTCACGGCCGGCTCCGTCTGTCCCAACCGGTCCACCAGGTACAGGCTCACTGTCGCCGCCACGGGAACCTCGCCGTGGTTGGTGATCATGGCAACCACGTCCAGCGTCTGACCAACTGCAGCTACGTCGCGGCTGACCGTAACCGCCGTGAGCGCCACGGCCACCACCGGCGCCCGGAGAGTTACGGTCATTGACGACTCATCGTTCGCATCGCTGCCGTAGTCTGCCAGACTGACGACTATTTTCAGTTTGTGTTCGTCGACTTCGACCCCGGCGGTGTCCCAAGTCAGGCTGGTTGCGACGGATACGCCGGCTGCTATCGACTCGATCGTTGTGGAATCGCCCGCGTCCTCTGAATCCCCGACAAACAGATCGACCGCTACGTCGGTGATCTCAGCGTTACTCTCGTTGAGCACTTGGACGTTGATCGACACCGCGGTGCCCGCAATGTTGTCCGCGGATGCCAGGACTGCCGATGACAACGCTACGGGATTGCGGATTTCAAGGCTCACAAACTGGCTGTCGTCCCCATCCGGGTCCTGACCGTCGGCGCCGGCAGCAACGATAAGGTCGAGCATTGCCACATCCCGCCCCGTCGTGTCCCATGCAACCGTGGCCGTACCGGTGCTGCCCGATGCTATCGAAGCAATCGAAATCGAACCAAGCGCGTCCTCGGCGTTGGGCTCGTACAACCCAACCGTCAGGTCGTTCAGCTCACCCGTCCCCACGTTTTCCACTTGAGCCGTGAACTCGACGGTATTGCCAACCACTGCCGCGGCGCTCGTCGGGGAGACGTCGTTCAGCAGGAGCCAGTTCCGTATTTCGATGCCGGCTGAGACCGTGTTGTTCGTCTCGTCTATATCTCCGGCGGTCTCGGCAACCACTTCCAGCTCATAATCCCCCACCGCGACGGCGGCGGTGTCCCAGGTCAACGTGCCGGATGTCGATCCATCGACGGCCAGCGTCGCTACCGTCGCTGTGTCTGTGGGGTCTGCCTCTTCCTCACCTTCGCCCTCATCCTCGTCTTCCTCCGTGTCCTCATCCTCCTGATCCTGACCGACTTCAGAGACGTACAGGCTGATCAGTATTTCGCCCGTGTCGTGGTTTCCGGAGTTGGCAACGGTGAACGGCACGCTTACGGAGTTCCCCACAATAGCGGTGGCGTCCGGCGTTTCGGTGAAACTCAACTCCAGGTCTACCGGATCATGCAGGGTCAACGACGCGGTCGCGCTGTCGTTGCTGGCATCGCCGTCGTCCGCGACCGTTGCCACCACGCGCAGGCTGTATGTACCGGCTTCCGCGTTGTCGGTATCCCACGAGACTGTAACGGTCTTCGTATCGTCCGCGGGAATAGTGTCGGCGGTCTCGGACGCCAAGGGTTCGGCATCTGCGGCGGCGTTCGCGTCGTACAGCGACACTGCGGGCGTCACCGCCGGAACGTTGCCGCCGTTTTCCAGGGTGACGGTGAACTCAACCGTATCCCCGACCAACGCTTCACTCGCCGCTGGCGTGACGGACTTGACGGCGACGTCCACGGACCGCTCCACCAGGGTCACGGTGACCGACTTGCTGTCGTTGTCCGAGTTGCTGTCGCCCTCCGTTTGGGCCAGCGCTCGCACGCTGTGTTCACCCGCTGCCGCCTCGTCGGTGTCCCACGTCAGTGTTACCGTACCCTCTCCGTCGACGGCGAGAGCGGAGACCGTGTCCGAATCCAGCTCCGTGGCATCCGCGCCGTGGTCCAGCGTCACAGTCGTGTCCGCATCCGCGTCGGCGTCGCCCTCGTTTTCTACCTTCACGGTGAAATCTACCGTATCCCCGACTACGGCGGTAGTCTTGGACGCGGTGACCGACCTGACAGCGATGTCCGGCGCCGGATCCGACTCTTCATTGACGATGTTGATCGCTTGCGCGGATGTGGCGGTGTTGTTGCTCGTATTGGTGTCGTTGAAGTCTGACGGCGCGTCGATCGTTATGGTAGCGACCACCTTCTCGCCGGTGGCGTTGGGGTGCTTGCTCAGATCCCATTCAACGTTACCATTGTGTGTCGCGCCGGCGTCAATGTCGCAGCCTTCCGTACAATTCTCCTCTGTACCACTGCTGGCAACGTGAATAGTCGCTCCGCTTACAGATCCCGTTAAAACCACGGTGACGGTGATTTCCTGACAACTGGAATTGGTAACGTCGTAATAAATGAAGATTTGATCGTCGCCTGAATAATCAGGCGGGGTCTTCAAGGTGTAATCTAATTCTCCAACCCATGGTGCCGTGACTTTCACGTCGTCAACGCAGTCCTGCTGCGAGGTCGCGCCTTCCACGACCTCGGCGGGAAGAGAGGCTTGCCCGCCGGCGATTTGCAGCCACATGAACGCCAAAGCCACGCAGACGGCCAGCGCCGCAAGGACCAAGGCCAGCGGACGAACGCCGTTCACGATTGAACCCAGCAAACAGTGTCCGGGGGTCTGCCTGCCCTAACGTCAGCTGCTCGGCTTGGTGTACACCAACATGACCGCGCCGGCTGCGGTCGCCCCGTCATCGACGGCCACTGTGACTTCGTAGAGGCGACTGGCGTCGCTGGTCCGTTCCAGCGCAAACCCCGAGACGTCCAGTCGATCCGGCTGCTGAACCGAGACCACCGCGCTGCCGTCCACCATTAACTCGGCGGTGATGCTGGTTTGGTCCGGCGTGGGAGCGCTGGTGAGCAACACCGACGCCGACGGCAGAATGCTCTCGATGGTAGGCGGAACCACAAACCTGATCGGATCGGATGTTCCGCCAGGGGACTCGTGGCCGAACAGCAAGAAGGCGTTGTGCTCCGGATGCTGCCAGTGATAATAGCCGACCGTCTCGTGGCCCGCGTCTGCGATTTCATCCACGTCATCCCTGGCAACCGCCAACACCTCGTTGATGGCGAGTACCAACAGGTTCTGCTCCAGGCCGTTTGCTTGTCGGTCCTGGTCCTGCGGATCGTACTTCCAGATGCCCACCGCCGGTTCGTCCGCCGGCAAATAGGCCACAACCCACCCGCGGTCGTCGTAATACACCGTGACGTCCATGGGGTCTACCGAGCTTCCGGCGGGCGTCACCGCGGCAACCATCGGCAACTCGACAATGCCGAAATTGCCTCCTGAATCCACGTGACGACCTGGTTTGTTGCGGTTGGCATTCGATTCATGAGGCTGATCCAGCAAAGCATCAGTGGTGGCCATGACGTTGAGCCTCGGCCGGAGATCATCCGGCCCGTCGCCCTGGGAGTGATCGGCCACGCGATGATGTGCGGAAAAGCCCGCATCCTCTTCGCGAAACGCGGTGGAATCGTCGCTCCGGGAGGTGGTGAGCAGATCCTTGGGTTTCGCCAGGTCCCAAACCGTTGCGATGCCCATGGGCCCCTGACTGGTTTCCGCCGGCGGTCCGTTGCACAACCAGGCAAGCAGCGCCGCCGACACAACAACTGCCAGACGAACCCAGAGCGCAATTTTGGAGAATAGTTCTTGACGTGACGTGTTTTGATGTTTCATGAGCACAATTTGAACGACTCCGTAACAGAGTGTATGAAACGAGCAAACTAATGGCGTGATATTTCACGATATTGATATGATCATCCGATAAATTTGGCTTGCCACTAGTTGGACCGTGCGGGATAATAAGCACGCAACTTCCGGAAGTCTGTGCAAAGAACAAATTGCACATGTCACTGTAGTAGTGTGCAGAAACATGGGACTGGAACGTGAGGAGCGCCGATTGAGGGCCGCCCAGGTGGGGATGCTCATGCGGGCCTACCGGGAGTCCTTCACCCAGCCTGACGGCCGCAGGGGGCTTACTCAAGAAGAGTTGCTGGGCCGCATGGCGAACGTTGACGGCCAGTATGGCGAACGGTACAGCCACAGCACCGTGTCCCGCTGGGAGTCGGGCGCCACTCGCCCTACAAAGCAACGGCTGATAGCTTTCGGGAAAGCCCTCGAATTGTCATCTGTGGAGGTGGAAGGGCTGGTCACCCTGGCCGGTCTGGATGGCCGTGATCGATCCGTCGTCCTTGGCGAGGCGCCTTCTTCAGATAACGCGGACGTTGGCATTGCCGATGGCTCCGGAAATGGCCTGGCAAATTCGGATGTCCCCGGCTCGCAGATCGGGAACCGATTGATCGCTTCATCCAACCTGTCCGACGTGATCCGTTTTTGCCTCTCTCGCTTCTTGTTGCCGGGCCTGTGCGTCGCCGGCGGTGGGTATGCTTTGGCGTCCCTTGGCTGGACCGCAGACTGGATACTGACCTTCTTCATAGCCATCGTCATGGGGCTGGTGCTGACTCAGGGGTTTCTCCGAATGCGCAAGGGGGACCAGCTGCGAGAATTCTTCTTCGTGTCGCTGTTCTTCCTCTTGAGCACCCCTTTGCTGCAGATACCCCTGATCCGCATGGACAACTACGGGTTCTACACCATCAACGATTTTGCTGGCACGCCGATTCCCTGCCTGCTGGCCCTGATGATGAATCTGGCCCTGGCCCTGATTGCGGGGCTGATGTTTGACTTCTTGTGGAAGTGGAAATACTCCAAAGACGTCAGTGAGAGACGAGCCCTGCAGAGAGCGGCGTGGGTCGCGCTTCCGCCGTTGGTTTTCGTTTATTGCTGCGTCATGGTCATCTCCAACGTTGGATCGTGGATCCACCTTACGGTTGTTCTACCCGTCCTGGGCGTCGTGTTCATCATCCTGTTGGCGCTGCGCGACCCGATGATCGCGCCGCGCGAACGCGACCTGCGGTTCCTGCTCTGGGCGGCGGTGACCGCGATCATCGTTCTGTCGGCCCTGGGCGGAGCCGCCATCCTGACGCTCTACCTGGCGCCCAGTACGCTGCCCCAGCCGGACCACAATCTCCTGTATTCTTGGGATATCGACTTTGCCGCGCTGGGATACACCCAGGACGAGTTGATGGAAAGGTTGCACCTCGGATTTATCTGGGTCGCGTTGTCCAATTTCGTCTATGTGGTGGTCGTTATCGGAGGAAACCTCATTGTTGCCATCTACAGACGCAGCAGCGGCAATGGCGCCCGGCCCGCCGTTGTCATCTCGGAGTTGTCCGATCCGGGGCTGCCTGAGCAGTCACCGCAATCCCAGCAAATGAAATCCCTCTTTGTCCCCAGGCTTTTGCGTGACCGCCCTGACAGCGCTCGGGCAACGTAGATAGAAACTCTGGCGCTCAGGGCGCGAGCCATTTCGTGCTCAGAACAGGCGCTGGAGACAATCCTGTAGCGCCCGCCATCCCGCGCGCTTCGCCGCTTAAAGTTGGCGAAGCGCGCGGGATTTCCATGACATCCTGATATGCCATAAGAACGTCTGTGCTGTTATCTTGTGGTGCATGGACACCGCAGTCGGATGCCTGCTGGTTACGCACTTTCCTGTAAAGGCTGAACTGGCGCGACGGCCTGATCTGGTTGGTCGCGCATTGATTGTGGCTACCGGGGACTCCGGCCGTCGCCTGGTGGTGGACGCTTCGCTGGAAGCTGGGGACGTTCGTGCCGGACAGACCTTGACCGAGGCTCTGTCCTGGTGCGCTGATGCGGTGGTTTTACCTGTTGATGACCAATATTTGTCGTCATTCAACGATGACATAACTCTCGCGTTGTTTCAGGTCATGGACCGGGTGGAGCCCGAAGGCTACGGTCGTTTCTACCTGGACCTGACCGGAATGGCGGCCATGCATGGCGGAGTGTTCGGTCTGGAGTCCGCGGTACTGTCTGCAATTGATGCGAGTCTGCAGCCGCGGCTGGGGTTGGCATCCGGCAAGTTGCCTGCGTACTGCGCAGCGGCCAGCGCCGAACCGGGCACGGCGTTTACCGCCCCGGGAAACGTTGCTCAATGGCTGGCAACCTGGCCGGTGTCATGGCTTCCACTGGACCCTGACACCACGGCGCGGCTGCGTGGTTTTGGTATCGCCACCATGGGCAGCGTGGCCGCGATGCCGGCGCATGTCCTGGCCGATTTTCTGGGCGTCGTCGGATACCGGACCTGGAGGTTGGCCCAGGGCATTGACGACGCCCCGGTGGTTCCGGCGGCTCTGCCGGAAGTGATTCACGAGCGCATGGAATTCCCGTTTCCGGTGGATACGGTTTCCGGTTGGGAAGCCGGCGTTCGCCTGCTGTCCGAGCGCATCTGGAACACTCCCGGTCTGCGGGGAAAAGGGATAACGGAAGTATCAATCGAAGGCGAGCTTTCACCCAATGGCGTTTGGCAGTTTGACCGGCGGCTGCGCGCTCCCGCCGGTTCTTCCGACAGTCTGGCTTCGACCATCCTGGCCGGGTTGAATGCCCGGGACAGCCGGGGCCAAGGTCGCTGGCCTTGCGCAGCGTTGACCGACTTATCGCTCACGGTGTCCGGCCTGGTCCGTTTGACCGGCCGCCAAGCGGGCCTGTGGCAGGAGGAACGCCGGGGCGTGGCCGTCCCGACGATTGAAGGAGTTGACCGTCCGGTGGCCTTGGCTCTCGGATCTCCCCTGCCGGAGCGCCGGTGGGCCCTGGGTCCCGAACTGCTGCCGCTGGGGCGGGTCGCGGCCGTGACAGTCAGTGAGACCCGAAGCGTGCCGCGCGCCGTGGAGTCGCACTCAGTTCGCAAGGTGATCGACTTGTGGGAAGTGGACACCGAGTGGTGGATGCCGGAGCCGGCGCGCCGACGGTACTGGCGCCTGGTGATGGACGGGGGCAAGTTGCTCACGGTGTACCGCGACCTTGCCACCGGCGAGTGGTATCAGCAGGGTTACTGACTTGTCCACCGGCTTCATTGAGCTGTGCGCTCACTCCTGGTATTCCTTTGGCTCCGGCGCTTCGTCTCCAGCGGAGTTGGTGGAGCGGGCCGGCCGTTACGGCCATACGGCCCTGGGGCTGACCGATACGAGCAATCTGTGCGGCGCGCTGGATTTTGTGCAGGCGTGCCGTTCCGCCGGCATACAGGCGATACTGGGCGCCGACCTGACAGTTCGGGAGGGCGACCGGACCGGACCGGTGACCTTTATCACGGAGAATGGCGCGGGTTACTCCAACCTGTGTCGTTTGATCTCCCTGGCGCACGTGACGGGCGGACGGACCGCGCCTGTCTTGGACGTCCGCTTCCTGGAGCCTCACGCCGAGGGTCTTGTCGTGCTGCTGGGGGATCCGGATGGCCTGCTGGCGGAGGACGTTGCCGCCGGACGCTGGAGCGTGGCCGAGGAGCGGGCAAAGCGATACGTCGGCTGGTTCGGCGCCGGCTCGGTATTTCTTGGGTTGCAGCAGCATCTGGCCCACGGCGATACCGTCCGCAACGAGCGCATGTCACAGTTGGCGGAACTGTGCGGATTGGGCTGTATGGCAACCAATGCTCCCTGGTATCACGATGCCCACCGCGCGCGGCTGCACGACTCCCTTACGGCCATGCGCCTGAACTCTTCTCTGAGCGAGATACGCAACAGTCTTAAGGTCAATGGTAACTATGATCTACAGTCAAGAGATGTGATGCAACAACGCCTCCGCAAATATCCCGATGCGCTTGCCAACACACTTGTCCTGGCGGAACGGTGTTCCAATTTCAGCGCGCTGGACTTTGTGACCAGTAGCTACCGCTTCCCTGAGGTCCCCACTCCGCCGGGCCACGACGCGCAGTCGTGGCTGGAGCGGCTCTGCGAAGAGTCGGCCGCGCGACGCTACGGCGGTATCAACCGGCGGGTGAGAGAGCGCCTGGATGAGGAGTTCGAGCTCATCCGGAAGCATGGTTTGGCGGGTTTCTTTCTCGTCTATCACCGGGTGGTGGAACTGGCTCGGGAGGTCATGCTGGAGCTGGGATGGGGACACCAGGAAACGCCCCTGGAGTGGCTCCCGCCCGGGCGGGGGCGCGGTTCCTCGGTGTCAATGCTGGTCGGGTACCTGATCGGCCTGTCCCACGTTGATCCGCTGGATTACGGCCTGGCCCTGGACCGTTTCCTGTCGTCCGAGAGTACATCCATGCCGGACATCGACCTGGACTTTCCCCGGGACATACGCGAGAGTCTCATACTGCGCATCATCGAGGAATGGGGTTGGGACCATGCCGTGCTGACCGGAATGTTCCCCACGTACAAGGCGCGCGGAGTGGTGCGGGGCCTGGGCAAGGCCCTGGGGTTGCCGCCGGATGAGGTGGCCGCGCTGGCCCGCCGGCTGGATTCCAACTCCGTATCGGAGTTGCCCCATCTGCCGGGCTACGGGGAACTGGCAAAGCGCCCGGGTTGGGACCGTCTTTTCGCGCTGGCCGACAGCCTGCAGGGCTTTCCCAAGGGCGTGGCGCAGCACCCGGGCGGAATGCTGCTGAGCTCCACCGCCCTCACCGATTTCATGCCGGTGCAGCCGGCCGCCATCGCGGGTCGCTACATCGGACAGTGGGATAAGGAGAGCGTGGACGATGCCGGTATGGTGAAGATCGATCTCCTGGCCCTGGGCGCCCTGTCCCAACTGCAGCAGGCGGTGCGACTGGTCCGCAACCGCACCGGCATGGAGCCGGACCTGAGCCGCATCAACTACCGCGAGCAGGGCGTCTTTGCCGACCTGGGGCGTGGCGACACGGTGGGCGTGTTCCAGGTGGAGTCGGCGGCGCAGATGCAGACCATCGTGCGCATGCACCCCCAGGACATCTACGAGCTGGCCCTGGAGATCGCGGCGGTGCGTCCCGGCGTGGGCGCCCATGACGGCGTGGCGGAGTTTCTGCGCCGGCGCAAGGGATCCGACTGGGACTATGCGCATCCCCTGGAACAAGGGGCCCTGGAGCGGTCTTTGGGCGTGATCATGTTCCAAGACCAGGTGGTGCAGTTGGGCATGGATGTGGGCGGTTTCACCGCCGCTGACGCGGACCGCATGCGACGGGCTTTCGGACGCCGCAACGGCCAGGCCCTGGTGGCAGAGTACCGGCGGCGTTTCCTGGACGGAGCGCGGGAGCGCGGCGTGCCTGAAAAGGCTGCTGAGGCGATCTTCGGGAAGTTCAATCCCCACTACATGTTCCCCGAGGGGCACGCGCTGGCTTTCGCTTTCACCGCCTACCAGATGGCCTGGCTGCGCCGTCATTACCCGCTGGAGTTCTACGTCGCGCTCTTCAACGAGCAGCCCATGGGATTCTGGGACCTGGACACGCTCAAGCAGGACGCCCGCCGG
Organism: Dehalococcoidia bacterium; assembly: GCA_034423575.1. Classification (GTDB taxonomy): domain Bacteria; phylum Chloroflexota; class Dehalococcoidia; order Lucifugimonadales; family UBA3495; genus Bin87. The sequence goes on from DAOUIF010000008.1 coordinate 17,630, forward strand.
ATCAACCTGCGGGTGGCCCATCCCGACATCAACCGTTCCGAGTTGCTGTGCACCGCCGAAGGCGAGCGCACGCTGCGGTTGGGGCTGACCTTTGTAAAAGGCGTGGACCGGCGCCTGGGCGAGATTCTGCTGCGCGCCCGTGAAGCCGGCGAATTCAGGAGACTGGCGGACGTGCTGGCGCGCTCCGGCCTGCCGCGCCAGGCCCTGGAGAACCTGGCCCGCTCCGGCGCAATGGACAGCCTGCCGGATGTCACCGACCGGGGAAGCGCGTTGTGGCAGATCGGGGCCGGCTACGTGCCGGACGCGCGCCGCGGCCAACTGGCGTTGCCCATGGCGGTAGCCGAGGCGCCGGCGGCGGTGGCATCCCGGGAGCGGTCCATGCTGATGCTGGACGAATACGACATGCTGGGCCTCTGTCCGGATGGTCACATCATGGAACTGGCGCGCCACGAGTTGAGAGGCGTGCATAGCAGCGACACCCTGGAGGGCTGCGGCGAAGGCGATGTGGTCCGAGTGGCGGGCCGGGTCGTCAGGCGGCAGCGTCCCCTGGCCCGGGCCGTGTTTCTCACCCTGGAGGACGAATTCGGGTTGATCCCGGTGGCCGTTTGGGAGCAACGCTGGGAGATGCTAAAACACGTGCTGCGGCAGCCGCTGGTCGTCATCGAGGGCGAGGTTTCCCGGCGGGACAACACGCTGAACGTGGTGGCGGAACGGGCGTGGCCGCTGCGGGCAGACCTTGACCTGCACACCGGTTCCGGCCACGACTGGCGGTAGCGCGCCCGACCCTCGGATTCTCTGGATTGCTGATCTCGAGGGGTCATTCTTCAGGCAACGAGATCGCCCCGCCGCTACGCTCCTCGCGATGACAAGACGGGCAAGCGTGAGCCGAAAAACGGATTGAGACGCTCAACCCAGCACGTTTGACCGGGAAAGTGCAGGTGGTACGATATTAGGGCCATGCAAACGCGAACCGCTGTTTCGATCCCCCCACAACCCCTTCCGGGCACTCTGGCTGACCTGATCCTGCCCGAATCCGCCGGCGCACGCCGTATCGCCCGGGACGTTGCCCTGGTCGTCGCCGGCAGCCTGGTGGTGGCGCTGTTCGCGCAGATCAAGATCCCCCTCGGTTTTACACCGGTGCCGATTACGGGGCAGACGTTCGCCGTTCTCCTGGTGGGCGCAATGCTGGGCGGCTGGCGCGGTGGGCTGGCGCTGGCGCTCTACGCCCTGGAAGGAGCCTTCCTGCCGTTCTTCGCCGGCGGAGCCTCCGGCTGGTTCTGGCTGCTGCCGTCGGGCGGATACATCGTAGGCTTCATCCCCGCGGCGGCGCTGGTGGGCTGGCTGTGCCAGCAGGGGTGGAACCGGCGCCCGTGGATCCTGGCGGCCATGCTCCTGGGCAACGCCGTGCTCTACGTGCCGGGGCTGATCCAGCTGAACCTGTTCCTCCCGCCCAACGTGGCCGAGGCCTGGGGCTGCGCCAACGTGTGGCAGTGCGGCCTGCTGCCGTTCATCGCCGGCGACCTGGCGAAACTCATCGTGGCGAGCTTGGCGGTGCCGGCCGGGTGGGCCCTGCTGGACCGGTTCGCGATTAAACTCGACCGCGGCGGCGAGCGACCGCAGTAACCCATGGACATCTACTGGCTGGGACACGCCTGTTTCAGGCTGCGCTCGACAAACGCGGGCCTGTCGATCATCACCGACCCGTATGCCTCCGGCGTGGGCGGCCTCGGCGTGCAGATCGACCCGAGGCAGATTGTGGACGCCGCAGGGGTTACGGTGAGCCACGACGACCCCATGCACAACAGCGCGGGCGAGGTTGACGGCCAGCCTCGCGTATTCGACACCCCCGGCGAGTACGAGTTCCAGGGGATCACGATTCGTGCGGTGATGACACCGCTGCCCGAAGGCACGCCGCGCAGCAGGCGCAACGTGGCGTTCGCCATCGCGCTGGACGGCATCAACGTGTGCCACCTCGGGAACATCACCCAGCCACTGACCGCGCAGCAGATTGACCTCATCGGGCCTGCGGATGTAGTGCTGGCGCCGGCCGGCGGGTCCGACCACAACCTGCTGTCCTACCGGGCCATCAACCAGACGGCGCAGCAACTGGACGCAAAGTGGCTGATTCCCATGCACTACCGGGCGGAGCGGGAACCCTCGGCGGTTGAGCCGGAGGGTCCGGAGACGTTCCTGCGGGAGTTGGGGGTCGCCGAGGGCAGTCTACAGGCGCAGGGCCGGATGCAGGTCACGCGCAACAACCTGCCGCCCTCGTTGCAGGTGGGCCTGATGGCTCCTCAGTTCAGGACCCAGTAGGCCAAGTCGTCCAACATCAAATCCGCGGAGGCGATGAGATTGCCTCGTTGCGCTCCCCATGACGGACGAGTGGGAGTCCGGTTGCGCTGTGTATAATGTCGCCAACCGGGAGGTGACGTTATGCCAGCTGAGTTGATGGGCCCCTATACCAAGATCTCAAGCGAATTCGGCGTGCCGGTCAGGATGCGGGACGGCGTCACCCTGTATGCCGACGTGTACCGACCCGATGGGGACGAAGCGTTTCCGGTGCTGCTGCAACGCACGCCCTACGACAAGTTCCAAGGGGTGGGTGGCGGCCTGGAAGTGATGCGTGCCGTGTCCCACGGGTACGCGGTGGTGATCCAGGACACCCGGGGCCGCTATGCCTCGGAGGGCGAGTTCTACCCGTTCCTGGACGAGCCCAACGACGGCTACGACACGGTGGCCTGGTGCGCCGAGCAGCCGTGGAGCACGGGCAAGGTGGGCATGTTCGGGCGGTCCTACGTCGGGGCGACACAGTGGCTCTGCGCCATCACCAATCCGCCGGCGCTGACCTGCATCGCGCCGGGAATCACCGCATCGGACTACTACGAGGGCTGGACCTACCAGGGCGGCGCGCTGGCGTGGGGCTTTGCCCTGTCGTGGACCATGCGGCAGCTCACCATGGCGAACCTGGGGGCGATCAGCAGCCGCCACGACGTACCCGACGGAACGCGGGAGGGCCTCTTGGCGGCGTTCAACGAGCTGGATTGCACCTTCAAGCACCAGCCCATCGTGGACCTGCCGCACCTCAAGGAGCCGCTGGCCAGCTACTTCTACGACTGGATCAAGCACTCCAGCAGCGACGAATACTGGAAGCGCTGGCGGATCGAGGACCACTACCCGCACATCACCACGCCCGCGCTGCACATCGGCGGCTGGCACGACATCTTCCTGCTGGGCACCCTGCGCAACTTCGTCGGGATGCGCAAGCAGGCGGAGGACGCCACGGCCCGGGACGGGCAGCGGTTGATCGTCGGCCCGTGGCATCACGGCCCCTTCGGCGAAACTTCCGGCGACTTCTTCTTCGGGCTGGGTGCGGCCGGGGCAGCCATCGACACCGACGGGATCCAGCTGCAGTGGTTCGATCACTGGCTCAAGGGCCAGGAGAACGGAGCCAACGACGGCGCGCCAGTGCGCATCTTCGTGATGGGCGACAACCAGTGGCGCAACGAGCAGGAGTGGCCCCTGGCGCGGACGCAGTACACCGATTACTACCTGCACAGCGAGGGCAAGGCCAACACCTCGTCTGGGGACGGCGGGCTCTCCGTTGAAGCGCCGGGCGACGAGGCGGCGGACGTGTTCCTGTACGACCCTCGCGACCCGGTGCCCACCCGGGGCGGGCCGTTGTGCTGCGGGCCGTCGTTCGTGCCGGGCGGGTCCTACGACCAGCAGTTCATCGAGAACCGCAGCGACGTGCTGTGCTACACCACGCCGCCGCTGACCGAGGACCTGGAGGTCACCGGCCCGCTGACGGTTACGCTGTTCGCCGCGACCACCGGGGCGGATACCGACTTCACCGCCAAGCTGGTGGATGTGGAACCATGCGGCGCGGCGCGGGCGCTGGTCGACGGGATAATGCGGGGCCGCTATCGGAAGGGCACGGACGCCGCAGTGGCGATCACGCCTGGAGCGGTGGAAGAGTACACCATCGACCTGGTGGCCACCAGCAACGTCTTCAAGGCCGGACACCGGGTGCGCCTGGAGATCAGCAGCAGCAACTTCCCGAGGTTCGACCGGAACTTCAACACCGCCGGCGACCCCTGGGCGGCCACGGAGTGCGTGCCGGCGGTGCAGACCATCATGCACAACGAGCAATACCCGTCGCGGGTGAGGCTACCGGTTATTCCGGCCTCGTAGCTGCGGCAGTCAATGGCGCGGTTCGGTTGCCTGGCGCTGGCGGTGGTGGTCGCCATGGCGCTGCTGATCTTCATTGTGTTCCTGTGGTCGGGGTGGCTGAACCGGCCGGTTGGGCATGCGCCGGCGACTGTCAACGTGGTACGCGACACGCCGGTGTCTGGTCAAGTTAGGGCAACCACCGTAGCAGTCTGGACGGGAACCTGGATTCTCGCCTTGGGCGGGAATGACCAGCCCAACCTGAGCAGCTACGCCGAGAGAGCAACGGCGATCGCGATCAGGTAGACGGCGCGCCGTCGACGGATTGAATACGCCCGTCGGCCATCTGGAGGCGGCGGTCAGCCAGGTCGGCGAGCATCAGGTCGTGGGTTGCCGTGACCACGGTGACGCCACGACTGGCGCCGATGTCGCGCATGATGCCGCCGATGGTCTGCCCGGTGACGCTGTCCAGTTCGCCCGTGGGTTCGTCGGCGAAGAGCACCGAAGGATCGGCGACCAGCGCCCGGGCGATGGCGACGCGCTGCTGCTCGCCGCCGGAGAGTTCGTAGGGTCGGTGACCGGAACGGCCAGTGAGACCCACCAGGTCCAGGGCCTCGTTGGCGCGACGACGGCGATCGCGCCACGACATGCCGGCGATGTGCAGTGGAAGCTCCACGTTTTCGAAGGCCGACAGGAGGGGTATCAGACCGAAGGATTGGAACACGAACCCAATGCGTTCGCGGCGCAGGCCGACCAGTTCACGTTCAGGCATCTCGGACAGTTCGCGTCCTTCGAACCACACCTTGCCGGAGCTGGGGCGATCGAGCCCCGCCAGCAGGTTCAGCAGCGTGGTCTTGCCCGAACCGGACCGTCCCACGAGGGCGACGAACTCGCCGGGTGAGATATTGACCGTAACCTCGTTGACCGCGCGGACGGCGCTTTCCCCTTCGCCGAACTCGCGGACGACCGATTCCGCGGCCAGTGCCGCCGTCGCCTCCGCCATGGGCTTACCTCAGCTCGCGATCCCGATGAAGGAGCGCCTAGTCGTCGGCAACGGTTTCCCACCTCTCGCGGCTGCGATGGGGAGCCGTGGCCGGGCGCAACGTGATGGAGCCGGTATCCTCGTCCATGCCGGCTGTGGCCAGTCCCTCCAGCGATAGCTGCTCCACGTACTCCCGGGGCAGCTGGAGGCGGCCGGCGCGGTCCACCACCAGGTACTCCTCCTCCCGGCCCTCGTCGCCTCGATAGGAGGACATGAGGTAGGACTCCGAACCGATGCGACCGTCGCGGATGCGGACCACCCGGTCCACCCAGTTCGCGATGCCGGCGTAGTGCGTGACGATGATGATGGTCACGCCAAACCGCCGGTTGATGCGCTGCAGCATCCGAAAAACGTCCTCGGCCATGTTGGTGTCCAGCTCGCCGGTGGGTTCGTCGGCCAGGAGCAACGGCGGGTTGTTGGCCAGGGCAACGGCGATGGCCACGCGCTGCTGCTCGCCGCCGGACAGCTCCGACGGGTAACGTCGGGTCTTGTCGGACATCTGCAGGGCTTCCAGCAGTTCCTCGGCGCGTTCGCGACGTTGCCGCTTGCCGGCGCCGGCGATGGCCTGGGGCAGCTCGATGTTGTCCCGCACGCTCAGGTACGGCACCAGGTTCCGTCCGGTGGCCTGCCACACGAACCCGACCTCGCGGCGACGATAGGCCACCAGATCCTGATCGGTGATATCCAGCAGGTCCCGGTCGCCCACGCGGATCCCTCCTGCCGACGGGCGCTCCAGTCCGGCGAGGATGTTCAGCAGGGTGGTCTTGCCGGAACCGCTGGCGCCGACGATGCCGATCAGTTCGCCGGAGCGGACCTCAAGATCGACGCCACGCAGAGCCACCACTTCCAGGTCAGCCGGCTTGTAGATCTTGAAAAGGTCGTTGGCCTCGACGTACGCCGGGGCGGTCTCGTCTTCGTCTGCGGCGTCATGCCAGGGCTCAGGCGCCGGGGCTGGCGCGGCCGGCCGCGCACCGTTATCGGATGCAGGACGCGGCGGCGCGGCAGCGACCGGGGCCTCTTCAGGCGCGCCATTAGCGACCACCGGAGCTTCGGCGGCTTCCGCTACAGTCTCCGCGGCGGGCGCCGGCGGGGCGTCTGCCACGGCGACGGTTTCCTCGACCGTGTCCGCCACGGGTTGTTCGGCAGCCAACCGCGCGCGGCGCTCGGGTGGCATGAACTGGCGAGCGTAATCGTCTGCGGCGCTATTCTGCGGGGCTTCGGACATTCTGGACCATCTCAACAGACATGTTGCGGCGAATCCACGGCATTATAACGCGCAATGAGGCGGTACGGCAGCACCCAGATGAAAAAGGGCGAGCCGATGGGCCCGCCCCGTCCGAGTTCTACTGGAGCATCGACTGGGCTATTGCGGTTTGCGGGCCGACACCTTCACGCTGGCCACGTTCAGCGGGGCATCACCCTCGCCGAGACGGATCGACTCGTCAGTGGTCGCAATGTCGACGAATCCGGCGGTCTCCATACGGCCCAAGTAGGTGCCGCGGAACTCGGCGCCGCCGATGCAGGAGGCCCAGGACTCAGCGTCGGTGAGACTCGGGCCGTCCTCCGTCAGGGCGAGCATGTCGGACACGTGCAGGCGGCCGCCGGGGGTCAGGACGCGGAAGGCTTCCCGGAACACGGCATCCTTGTCTGGGGACAGGCAGATGACGCAGTTGCTGATCACCACGTCCACGCTGGCGTCGGGCAGCGGGATGTCTTCGAGATGGCCTTTCACGAACTCGACGTTGGACAGACCCATTCGGTCACGGTTGGCGTTGGCGAGCGCGAGCATCTCGGGGGTCATGTCCAGTCCGAAGACTTTGCCCGACTCGCCCACCTGCTCGGCGGCGATGAAACAGTCGATGCCGCCGCCGGAGCCCAGGTCTAGCACCGTTTCGCCGGGGCGCAGGTCGGCCAGGGCGGTGGGGTTGCCGCAGCCAGCGGACGCGGCCATTGCCTCCACGGGAAGGCCCTGGAGCTGAGCCTCGTTATACAGCGCCATGGCGTGCTCGGTGTCGGCGGGACTGCAACACGCGGCGGCTTCCGTGCCACACGCGGACGTGGTGGCGTCGTAGCCGCAATCATCGGCGCCGCAGGTGCCTTGACCGCAGTTTTCCGCGCCGCAACCCGCGTCCTGCAATGGCGTGATGTCGGTCAACTGGATCACCCGCGAGGCGCGCTGCCCGTAGTGCTCCTGGACGGCCTGGCGGATTTCGTCGGTATTGTTCGGTACAGTTGTCATCGGGACCTCCCGGGTATCGTAATCCAAGTGTCAGATAAAGT